>CAJOCJ010000004.1 GCA_905236635.1 uncultured Bacteroidales bacterium | reverse complement strand
TGGTTGACTCAAAATCAAATGACAATTCTATTTGAAACAACCAAACAGAATATCAGCCTTCACATTAATAACGCGTTTAAGGAAGGTGAATTGGTACGAGATTCAGTTGTCAAGGATTTCTTGACAACTGCTACAGATGGGAAAAATTATCATGTTTTGTATTATAATTTAGATGCCATTATTTCTGTGGGATATAGAGTAAAATCACAACGTGGCACTGATTTCCGTAAATGGGCTCTTCCAGTTATTAAAAACCATATACTACACGACTATTCAGTCAATCAACGTTTTGAACGATTGGAACAACGAGTTAGCAAAACCGAAGAGAAAATAGATTTCTTTGTTAAAACCTCGCTACCACCAGTAGAAGGCATTTTCCATGATGGACAAATATTTGATGCTTATAACTTCATCTCAGATTTGGTCAGAAAAGCTAAGAAAGAGATAATTCTTTCTATTTTGTAATTGTTGTAACAATTAGCGTCCCTTGCATCTCGGCTTCGCCCCCACTTCGCTTCGCGGCGCGGGGGCCCGGCCCGATTGCGGGGAAGCGAGGGCCAAAAGCCGAACTAAGCGGATGATACTCAAGGCGGGGCGCCCAGTCGTTTGCTTTCAGCAGAAAGCACTCCCCGCCATGAGGATCACCGCCTTAGGACGGCTGCAGCGGGGGCCGATAATTCGGGCCTTGATCTTTTCGGTTCATTTTCCATCAAGGGAAAAGGAACAAACCGCATTACAAGGCACTTTTTGTAAAAATTTTTTAACATTTCCGCTTTTAGCTTATTAGCTTAATAGCTTAGAAGTTTCATAGACTGTAGAACACACTAAAATCGGTCTGTTTTGTAAAGAAATTTTTAGATTTCTTGCAAAAAAAATGAATATTGTGTTAAAAAGTGTAAAAACCGCAAATGCAACGATTTTTCGTTATATTTTTGCAACGTTACTGAATGAAACTCAAAAACTTGTTTTATGAAACTAAAGAATCATTAAATAATTATCAACTAATTGTTTGTTATTTATGAAACAGATTATTACTGCGACACACACAAAAAACCTAATGAATGACCTGCGTTATATTATTGATCAGGCACGAGGTCGGGTTGCAACTACTGCCAATTATACAATGACTATGATGTATTGGCACATTGGCGAACGAATTAACCGGGAAGTACTTGGTAATCAACGTGCTGAGTATGGAAAGCAAATTGTCGTACCAATAGTGCAACAATTACAAGAAGAGTACGGTTCTAAGGGATTTGAAGAAAGAAACATACGTAGGATGATGCAATTCGCTTCGATTTTTCCTGATGAGCAAATTTTGTCACCACTGGTGTCACAATTGTCATGGTCTCATTTTCTTATGGTAATGCCTCTAAAAGATGATCTAAAACGAGAGTTTTATCTAACAATGGCCGCTTCAGAACGATGGAGTAAACGAACACTAAAAGAAAAGATTGACAGCATGCTTTTCGAACGCACCGCCATTGCAAGCAAACCAGATGAACTAATCAAAAAAGAACTGGCCTCATTACGCAATGATGATGTTATGAGTCCAGATTTGGTTTTCAAAAGCCCTTATTTTCTGGAGTTTACTGGACTCAAGGGCATGTACAACGAAAGAAGTTTGGAGGATACTCTGCACCGAAGGTGGCGACGAACAAATTGAACTATTGCAATTGGACAAAGCAGGTATTAAAGTGGCACAATATATGACTGAGTTACCATCTCGCGAGGTCTTGAAGAATCATGTCCAAAAATCATTGGAAACAGCAAAAGCCAGACTGAACAACAAATCAGCTTAGTAGTTTAATAGAAGGTAGAACACACTAAAATCAGTCTGTTTTGTAAAGAAATTTTTAGATTTCTTGCAGAAAAATGAATATTGTGTTAAAAAGTGTAAAAACCGCAAATGCAACGATTTTTCGTTATATTTTTGCAACGAGGTTTCTAAAGATTAAAATTTATGAAAAATGATAATAATCAGATTAAAGTTGGTCGTCTAAAAATGACAATTGCACGACAAATCAATAGAAAATGTGCCGATATGGAATTGACCTGTGCCTTGCTGGCGACCATTGGGAAGTGAAAACAGCAGAACCACGAAAAACCGAGGACATAATAAAAAGGAAACTTCTATGGAAAAAGTAGCACACTCTTTAAACGGATTGCCGCCGTCCGTTTCCTTAAACACCTAAGACCATTATGCGGCCAGCCTGAGGTTAGTGCTTGGAACCATAGAAGCTTCCTTGACACTGCAAAGATACAACAAATTTTCAAACGAGCAACCGGTTTTAAAAAAAATTACATTTTTTAGTTTAATAGTTTAGTAGCTTAATAGACTTATTTGTAAAAATAATTTTACAATTAATTCCTTGACAGACAATAATTTTCGCTATATTTTTGCAACGAGGAATTCAACATTATTTTTGAAACCTTTTAATTTTTAAAAATCATGGAAATAAACAACAACAATTTGCCGGAATACATTGAATCACATCTATTAGGAACAAGATTCAATTTCAAAATCCCAACAAATCCTGATAAAAAACTTAGAGGCGAAAGGAGAAACATCATAAAAATCGCTTACAAACTACTGTTGTCAAAACTAAAAGGCAAAAACTACATTAAAAATGATTTTCTTAATGAAAACATCTATATAATTTGGAAAGAAAGCTTTCAAAAAGCATCAAATAATGCCACAAGGCAATGGCAAACCACATTCGCTGTTCTCAAATTGCCTGAAATAATTAAAAATGCCAAACCTTTTGACGAAAATTATAGATCATATAATATTAAAGAAGGAAATCAGACCAAGAATCGATATGTAGAACTCATCAAACTAAGATATACTTTCAATAGCAAAGTACATGACTATATGAATTTTACAATTGAAATAGTAATTGGCAAGAAACAAGATGGAAAACATGTTCAATACAGCCTAGAATACATAAAAAAAGCGTGTAGTTAATCCTTGCATAAGCCGATCTACACGTTTTTTCACAGAAATCAGTTTGATTTCACGCTGCAAAGATACTACAAATTTTCAAACGAGCAACCCAAAATTATAAAAAAAAATTCCGTACCTTTGCAGCCATGAAAAAAATTCGTCAACCGCAATACATCGAAGACGTCGAGATAATCGACGCGGGCTCGGAAGGCATGAGCATTGCCAAACCCGACGAGAAAGTGGTGTTCATCCCCTTCGGAGCACCAGGCGACATCGTCGATATCCAAGTGTTTAAAAAGAAATCGAACTGCTTCGACGGCAAGATCATCAACATCAAACACGCATCCGACAAACGCGTCACACCAATATGCCAACACTTCGGCCTCTGCGGCGGCTGCAAATGGCAACACCTTGACTATCAATGGCAACTGTATTATAAACAGAAACAGATAAAAGACAACTTCGACCGTATCGGCAAGATCGAATACCCCGAGATGAGACCTATCCTGGGCTGCGAGAAACAGTTCTACTACCGTAACAAGCTCGAATACAGCTTCTCAAACCGCAAATGGCTCACCGACGGCGCACCGGCAGGCACCTACACAGAGGAAGACTGCAAAGGCTTCGGCTACCACCTGTCAGGACTGTTCGACCGCGTCATCGACATCGAACACTGCTACCTGCAAGCCGACCCGTCAAACGCCATACGTTTGTTTATCAAGGACTTCACGATAAAACGCCATCTCTCCTATCATAACGTGAGAGCACACCAAGGCACCATGCGTAACGTCATCATACGTTGCAACGGCAAAGGCGAATTCATGGTCATCATAGTGATAAACGAGGAGAACGACATAGTCCGTAACGAACTCATCCCTGCCCTGTCGGCCGAGTTCCCACAGATAATATCGCTGATGCTCGTCATCAACAGCAAGTTCAACGACACCATCTCCGACCTGCCGTTCGAATGTCTCAAAGGCGAGCCGTATCTGGTGGAGACGATGAAATCGCCACGCCCGGGCTTCGACAACCTAAAGTTCCGCGTGGGACCTGTCTCTTTCTTCCAGACCAACGTGTATCAGGCGGAAAGACTATACAAAGCGGCCTTCGACCTCGCTAACGTACGGGGCGACGAGCTGATGTATGACCTCTACACCGGTACAGGCACCATAGCTTTGTATTTCGCGCGTTTCGTGAGACAGGTAGTCGGCATAGAATACGTCGAGGAAGCCATCGTCGACGCCAAGATCAACGAGCAGTTCAACAACATCACCAATACGAGTTTCTTCGCCGGCGACATGGCAAAGGTGCTCACCGACGAGTTCATAGCCGAACACGGCAAGCCTGACTTCATCGTCACCGACCCGCCACGCGCAGGCATGGCCGACAAAGTCATCGAACAACTCAAGAAGATTCAGGCTAAGAAGATTGTCTATGTGAGCTGTAACCCCGCCACGCAAGCACGTGACCTTCAGCTACTTGATGATATGTATGCGGTAAAAGCGGTGCAGCCTGTCGATATGTTCCCGCACACCCAGCATGTCGAGAACGTGGTGCTCCTAGAGCTGCGATAGGTAGTTCAAGACCTCTTCGATATCGAAATCCTCGCCTTTCACAGTGAAATCGGCCTGCTCATAAAACGGCAAGCGCGAGTTGAAATGGTTTTCAACATATTGGCGTAGCTCGTCCTCCGACTTCCCATACACCAGCGGGCGTTTCCTCTTGGCATTCATGATACGATGAAAAGCCGTGATGGGACTGACTTTCACAAAGATTGTCGAGCCGTTCTCCTTCATCCACTGCATGTTGTCAAAAAAACAAGGCGTTCCGCCACCCGTCGAAACAACGACTTTGTGCATCTCGCCTGTCTTTTTCAATATCTCTGACTCAAATTTACGGAAATAATCCTCGCCGTATTTGTCGAAGAAATCCTGTACACAGATGTGGTATCTCTCCTCGAACAAGTCATCGGTATCGTATGGCTCGTAACCCAGTCGCGCCGCCACTTTCCGCGAAATCGACGACTTCCCGGAACACATGTAGCCGATGATATAGATCCTGTCTGGTAGCATTAGCGCCTGCGTTGCATTTGCTGCTGCTGTTTCTGCATCTCCTCGAGACGTTTCTGGAATCTCGACTTCTTCACTGGCTTCTGTTTCGCCAACTCAATCTTCTTACGCAGCTTCTCTTCGTTGGTGAACACTCTGAACAGATACATCTGCAGGAATGTGATGATATTCACCAACATGTAATAGTAGCTCAAACCGGCGGAATAGCTGTTAAACAATCCCAGGAACATGATCGGCATGAGGTACATCATCACCTTCATTCCCTTCATACCCTGCTGGTTGGTGGCCGCCATCTGTTTGTTGTTGATATAGGTGTAAAGAATCGTCGTCACTGTCATCAACAAGGTGAACAAACTCACGTGGTCGCCGTAGAACGGGATGTTGAAGCCAAGGTCGAGGATGCTGTCGTATGTCGAGAGGTCGTCAGCCCAGAGGAACGGCTGCTGGCGAAGCTCGATACTTGACGGGAAGAAACGGAACACAGCCCACAAGATAGGCAGCTGCAGCAACATCGGCAAGCATCCTGATGTCGGGCTGGCACCTGCTTTCTTATAGAGGTCCATCACCGCCTGCTGTTTCTTCATGTTGTCCTTCTCGTCAGGATATCTCGCGTTGATCTCATCGATTTCAGGCTTCAGCACACGCATCTTAGCCGTTGACTGATACGACTTGTATGCAAACGGCATCAGACACAGCTTGATGATGATGGTCAGCACGAGGATCACGATACCATAGTTCCAGCCGTAACTGCCGAGCCAGTCGAACACGTTGACGACGATATATCTGTTAATCCAGCCCACGAGCTTACCGCCGAGCGGTATCTGCTTGTCGAGTCCGATGTCGTATTTGTCCATGACTTTCAGGCTGTTCGGACCGAAGTAGAACTGCATCGGCAGGGTGTTGTTCTCCTGGAACGCGTCGAACGGCACGTCGATGGAGGCGTACATTGTCTTCAGATAACGCGGGTTCTGCTGGCGCAGGTCGGTCTTCATGCCTATCACGGCCGAGCTGAAACTCTCTTTTGCTATCAGCGAATAGCTGAAGAAACGCTGCTTGAACGATATCCATTTCAAGTTGGAACGGAGGTCTTTCTCGCCGTCTTTGTCACCGCCACGGCTGCCGCTAATCGACTCCACATCGTCGCTGACAAATTTGTAATAGACATCAGAGCCGTTGTAACGATCCACCGCCTTCTCCTGCTTCAAGAGGTCGGCATACCAGTCGATGGTGACGAAGTTGGTGTTCGACGCAATCACATCCTTCATGTTGACGGTCTTGACGTCGAAATCAATCATGTATTCGTCCTTCGTGATGGTATATACGAATTCAATATATTGATTTTCGTTCAGCTCATCAGAGAGGTTGTCGGTAAAGGCTTTAAAGCTGATAGTCAACGGGTTATCTCCGACTTTTATATTCTCATCGCCTTCATATTTCTCATTATTCAAATATGGAGTGAAGAACAAATCAATAGTATTGATGTTGCGGTTTGAGGCGAAGAACGACATGTTGAACTTCGTGGTGTTCTCGTCGAAACCGATCAGCGGAAGCGAGTCCCAGGTCTTGTAATCCTTCAGTTCCATCGTCTTCACGTAGGCGCCTTTCGATGTCATTGTCATCGTCATGACGTCGTTCTCAATGGTATAGACCTTCTCCTCGCCTGTCGCTGTCGTTGTGAACACTCCGTATTTGTCGCGCATCACGGCATCTGTCGGCTCAGCGCTGCCATCCAGCTGATACGCAGGCTTTTCGGCCTCCTGCTGTTCTGTGACAAAACGTATGGAGTCTTCTATAAAACGCTCTCTCTGCGCCTGATAAATCGAGTCCTGAATATGTCTCTGACGTGCTACCTCTTCCTTCGATGGTGTCATCCAAATCGACCATCCTACCAATATTCCAACTATGAGGATAATTCCAATAAGTGAGTTTTTATTCATAAAACCTTTTTTCGATAATAGGGCGCAAAATTACAAAAATTTAGTCATCGTTCAACACGCGGAGCAAACTTTTTTTCGAGCGTGTCCTGAGCTTCTTCAATGCCTTGTCTTTTACCTGACGCACGCGTTCACGTGTCATGTCCATCATGTATCCAATCTCCTCAAGGGTATATTGATGACGGTCGTCGTCGAGTCCGAAATACTTGGTTATCACCTTACGCTCTTTGTCGTTAAGCACTGACAATGAACGTCTTATCGCCGCTGACTCGGTCTCCGTAACGATCTCCTTGTCGGCATCGTTGTTATTATCCGGCACGAGGGTGTCGATGAATAACAGATCGTCGTCATCGCTCACCGGAGCGTCCATCGAGACCTCCTTGGAGTTAATCTTCAGTATCGCTTCCACCTTGTCTTCGGGCATGTCGAGCTCGTCGGCAATCTCTTTGATCGTCGGCTTACGCTGGTAGAGCTGCTCGAGTGACGATGCTGTCTTCTTCACGCGGCTCAACATTCCAACCTGGTTGAGCGGCAGACGCACCATACGCGACTGTTCGGCCACCGCCTGCAGTATCGCCTGACGTATCCACCACACCGCATACGAGATGAACTTGAAGCCTTTCGTCTCGTCGAAACGCTGTGCTGCTTTGATAAGTCCGACGTTGCCTTCGTTGATAAGGTCAGCAAGGCTAAGTCCTTGATTTTGATATTGTTTTGCAACCGAAACCACAAAGCGGAGGTTGGCTCTGACCAAACGGTCGAGGGCAATCTGGTCGCCCATCTTAATTCTCTGGGCGAGTTCCACCTCTTCGTCAGGGGTTATCATCGGCTCCTTCGCTATATCGGCGAGGTACTTGTCGAGTGCGCCCTGCTCGCGGTTTGTAATTGATTTTGAAATCTTTAACTGTCTCATTGTTTTTTGTTTTTAATGTTTTTACTCTCTGACAATCTCTGTCGTGCCGTTGGCATTTGTCAGCGTTACCTTAACGGCCTTCTCCACACCTCCATGCAGATACTTAACATTTATCACGTCCCCCGGACGGAAAGTTGCTATTGTTCCTATCAGTTGCGATTTTGTCTCTACTGGTATATCATTGATACTCAACACCACATCGCCACTACGGATTCCGGCTTTATATGCGCCGCCTTTTTCATACACTTTGGCGACCCATACTCCCGATACGTAATCCATGCCCACCTTACGGGCCAGATCTTCTGTCACTTCTTCGGGCACAAACCCCAGGTATGCACGCTGCAGACAACCATATTCCATAAAGTCTTCAACGACCTTTCTGGCAATATTCGACGGAACCGCAAACGAATAACCCTCGAAAGTGCCTGTATGCGTTGAGATTGCCGCATTTATACCTATCAGTTCGCCCTTTGTGTTCACCAACGCGCCACCGCTGTTGCCTGGATTAACAGCCGCATCAGTCTGGATAAACGACTCGATGGTGCCGTCACCTAATATATTTATGTTTCTCGCCTTGGCGCTGACAATGCCCGCCGTCACTGTCGATGTCAGGTTGAACGGATTACCGACTGCTAGCACCCATTCTCCCAGACGCACCTTGTCCGAATCACCAAAGGTGATATAATCCAGATTCTGGGCGTCCACTTTAATCAATGCGATATCGGTGGTAGGATCTTTTCCGATGACGGTTGCGGTCCTTTTTCGTTTGTCGTTGAACGTCACCTCGATTTTCCTCGCACCTGCAACCACATGATTGTTGGTCACTATATATCCGTCAGCAGAAATCACCACGCCCGAGCCGAAACCTACGGAAATGTTGTCCGGGACTATAACCCTTCCGCCATAAAGCTGCTCTATCAGTGCCTCAAACGGATCATAAAAACCATTATATGATCTGACAATCTCTGTCCGAATATGAACCACGGCATTTACAGTCTTTTCAGCCGCTTCCGAGAAATCTTCCACTGCAGCCCGTCCTGTGCAAGCCACAATCATAATGCTTAATAATACTAATGCCTTTTTCATTTTTTACAATTATTAAATATCCAGATTAACGTTAACTTTTGAATATTCTTATTTTTTTTTACTTTTTCAACCAAATTATTTACTATTTTTACAACAAATTTCTTGCCAAACTGTCATTTTTGGTAAAATATTTTAAAGATATTATGCAAGATATTGATTATCAAGGAATTAAATTTAGCAAATTTCATGGCGCCGGAAACGATTTTGTCATGATAAATGCGATAAATACACAAGTCGTTCTCACCGATGAGGAGGTCAAGGAGATTTGTGACCGAAGAACAGGTGTCGGTGCGGATGGTCTGATTATGGTTTTGCCATCCGAAAAATACGATTTCAGAATGAAATACTACAACTGCGACGGTCATGAAAGCACCTTCTGCGGTAATGGCGGACGATGCATAGCTGCCTTCGCCGTGGAAGAACGACTGGCACCGCAACACCTTGAATATGAAGCGATTGACGGAGTGCATAAGGCTCTTGTCACGAAGAATTCCGACAATGAATATATGGTGTCGGTGACTATGCGCGACATCGATGATTATGACCTGAACGACGAACGCCTCATCGTCAACACAGGCTCGCCTCATTACGTCATGAGAGTGCAGAATCTCAAGACATTCGACGTGAGAAAACACGGTGCTGAGATCAGAAACGACAAGCGTATCTCCAAAGACGGCATCAACGTCGATTTCATGGAAATCATTCACAATCAATATCATATCAGGACTTTCGAACGTGGCGTGGAAGACGAGACGCTGGCGTGCGGCACCGGTGTGACAGCCTCGGCAGTAGCAGCGGCATTGTGGTATGGTGGCGACAACATCGACATAAGGACCACCCTCGCTACACTCAACGTGAGATTCAAAAAAGAGGGAAATTCATTTAAAAACGTTGTTTTATCGGGTCCGGCGATGCATGTTTTCGACGGATTTTATATCTTTGCAAAATAATGTTCATAAAAAACGACATAGTAGCACTGCGGGTGGCCGAGCCTAACGACGCCGAGCTGATTTACCGCTGGGAGAACGACATGCAGGTATGGCGTGACAGCGAGACACGTGTCCCCTATTCCATGCATCAGATTGAGCGTTTTTTATTGAGTAACAACGACTTAATAAGCGAGAAACAGCTTCGTCTCATCATCGAAGACACGAAAAACGGAGACGCCGTGGGCTGTATCGACATATACGACTATGACGAACTCAACTCACGTGCGGGCTTTGGCATCCTCATCGACAAGAAGTATCGTAAGAAGAGTTATGCCAAAAACGCAATAGTCTTACTATTGGACTATTGTTTCAACACATTGATGCTCAATCAGATATATGCTTTGGTTCTGAAATCGAATACCAATAGTAGCAAGCTGTTTGAGTCTATCGGCTTCAAGAAATGCGGCGAGAAAAAACAGTGGTATAGGACGCCCGATGGTTTTATGGATCAGATTGAATATCAATATATTAGAAAATGAGTACATACAGGTCATCGTTCCAACAGAAAAGACAGAGAAACAGACGCAGGATGCTGATAATGATTGCGTTGTTCTTCGTCGTGATGTGCGTCATTGGATTCATCTTCTTAAACAACTACTCATATATCTCGAAACCCATAATACAAACTGCAGACGGCAAGAGCGTATCGTTGTATATCCCTACGGGCGCTGACTACAAATATGTAAAGAACGAGATCGTTTCGATGAACGTGCTGAAAAGCAAGAAGGCGTTCGACTGGCTGGCGAGGAAGACCAACTACGACGAGAACGTCCACCCTGGCCGTTATGTCTTGGTCGATGGCATGACCAACCAGCAACTTGTCAATATGTTACGCATGGGATATCAGACGCCGGTGAAGGTGGTGTTCAACAACATGCGCACCGTGGAGCAGCTGGCTGGACGTATCAGCGAGCAGATCGAGGCGGACTCCATCTCCATCATCGATGCCATCTACGCCAACGACAGCGTTGACGCAACCACTTTTATACCAAACACTTACGAGTTCTACTGGAACACCGATGCCGACGACTTCATCGGGAAGATGGCCGTCGAGCACGCGCGGTTCTGGAACGAGACAAGACGGCAGAAAGCCCAGGCTTTGAACATGACGCCGAGAGAAGTGAGCATCTTGGCTTCTATCATAGACAAAGAGACGACCAAGACGTCGGAGATGCCGACGATTGCTGGCGTTTACATCAACAGACTTAAGAAACGCTGGCCGTTGCAGGCCGACCCGACCTTGATTTTTGCCCTCGGCGACTACAATATACGGCGCGTGCTCGACGTTCATAAGAATATCGATTCGCCTTATAACACTTACAAATACGCGGGACTCCCGCCAGGACCGATATGCATCCCGTCGATAGCGGCGATAGATGCGGTGCTTAACGCAGAAAACCATAAATATTTCTATTTCTGCGCCAAGGATGACCTCTCGGGATACCATGTGTTTGCTAAGAATATCAACGAACACAACCGCAACGCGGACAGATACAGAAGAGCATTAAACAGAAACAGAATATACAGATGAAAGCATTTAAAGCATACGACATCAGAGGCGTTTGGGGCACCGACCTCAACGAAGAGATAGCATACCGCATCGGGTATTTCCTGCCCGAGGTGCTGCCTGCCAAGACATATCTCGTGGGACGTGACATGCGTCTCTCATCAGACACCGTGTTTTTGAACCTCGCCAACGGACTACGTGACCGCGGCGTCAACGTGGAAAGCGTGGGCCTCTCCACCACCCCTATGATATACTGGGCTACAGCGAAATATGGCTATGAGGCCTCGGTGATGATCACCGCCTCACACAACCCGTCGAATCATAACGGTATGAAGATCAGCGCCAAAGACGCCAAGCCAGTGGGCTACGACACCGGACTCAACAAGCTCGAGAAGCTCGTGGAATCTGACATCAAGCCACAGCCAGTGGAGAAACGCGGCGCCATCAGCGAGATCAACCTCTATTCGGAATATGTGGAGTTCCAGAGCCAGTTCCGCGGTAACATCGACAACCTGAGAGTCGCCGTCGACTGCAGCAATGGAGCGTCGAACATCTTCATAAAACGGCTGCTCGGCGACACTCCTTATTATATTAATGACACTCTCGACGGACGCTTCCCTGGCCACGAGCCGAACCCGCTGGAGGCTGAGAACCAGGAGCAGATAAAAGAACTGGTGAAGCAGAACAAATGCGACATCGGACTGCTGTTCGACGGCGACGCCGACCGCATCACCTTCATCGACGAGAAAGGCCAGTTCATCTCTCCAGACCTCATCATCGCCTTCCTGGGCAACTATTTCCTCGGCGAGAAGAAACAGAAAGGCATAGTGCTCCAAGACATCAGGTCGTCACGAGCCATACAGGAATACCTTGGAAAACTGTATGATGCCAAGGTCGAGACATGGCGTGTCGGACGTGCCTACGCCGCCCTGAAGCTACGCGAGCTCGACGGCTGCTTCGGCGGAGAGCTCGCGGGACATTACTACTTCCGCGACTTCTACTACTCCGACTCAGGCATCATGGCAGCATTGCTGGTGCTCCGACTCTTGGCACAATTCAAGGCCCAAGGCAAGTCTATGTCGATGATTGTCAAAGAGATATCAGGATATCACAACTCAGGCGAGATAAACTTCACAATCGAAAAGAAGAAAGAGGCTATGGACGCCGTGCGCGACCACTTTATGAACCTCGAAAAACCTGAGCGTTTCCTCGACTTCGACGGCTATCGTCTCGACTACAACGACTGGTGGCTCAACATCCGTCCGTCAAACACCGAGCCGTACCTGCGATTCCTGTGCGAAGCAAAAGACGAGAAGAAACTGAAGGAAATAGTCGATACAGTGACAGAGATAGTTAAAAGCAAAATGTAGGAACATCATGAGAAAGATATTTTTAGCAAGCATCGCTGCCTTGTTATTGTTGGCAAGTTGTGGCAAGGACCCAGAGAAATCAAGGATTTACCTCGACAAGGGCATCGATTATCTGTACAGATCACAAATTGACGAGTCGATAGAATGTTTCGACAAGGCATTGAAATATGACGAAGACAATTACGAGGCATACTACTATCGTGGCTGCGCCTTTAGCAACAACTTCAAGCACGACTTGGCTTTCCGCGACTGGAACAAGGCCATCGAAATCAAAGAAGACTATGCCGACCCGTATTTCAACATAGGCCTGATGTACAGACGCCGCAACGACTATGCCATGGCATGCTATTATTTCAAACTTGCCGAAAAATATGGGCGTCCCAACATGGAGGACTATCTGAGACACTGCGACAACTACGAATAGAATGGCAGAGTATTCATCCATATTACTTGAGAAAGCCGTTGACGAGCTATCCAAGCTGCCCGGGATCGGACGGAAAACCGCTCTGAGGCTTGCGTTACATTTACTGAGCGAGGAACAGACGACGACGGAATCACTGTCGCAGTCATTGCTCGACATGCGTAACAACATAGTCTTATGCAAACGCTGCTTCAACATAAGCGACAGCGAACACTGCTCCATCTGCTCTAATCCCAAGAGAGACAACGAGTTGCTATGTGTCGTCGCCGACATGCGCGATGTGATGGCTATTGAAAGGACAGGCTCCTTCAACGGCATCTATCACGTGCTTGGCGGTGTCATCGACCCGATAAACGGAATATCTCCTAATGATTTGAGAATCAAGGAGTTGGTCGACAGAAGCATCCAAGAAAACTTCAAAGAGATAATATTAGCGTTGCCAGCCACCATCGAGGGCGACACCACTAACTTTTACATTTTCAAGATGTTAAAGCATTTCGAAGGTCAGGTGAGCACCATAGCGAAAGGCATCGCCGTCGGCGACGCTTTGGAGTTTGCCGACGAGGTGACCTTAGGACGCTCAATAAAGAACCGCGTACCGTTTAATCATTAGCGATTTCGGAATCCTTAAACAGATCAAGTTGGTTTTCCAGAACTGTCAGTTCCTCTGGCACTCCGTATTCGTAGTGCGAGATGAATCGTTCTATACTCCTCTTAATCAGCTTGATAGGCGTGGTACGACGCGCCTTGCAGTAGTTTTTGAGCGATTTGTACTGTCCTTGCGACAACTTGAATGTTATCGCGTGGTACTTGTAGTTTCTATGGTGATGTTTCTTCATAATTACATCATTTTCTTCGCTTCGTCGAGCAGCATCTGAGCCAGGCGGTCGGCCTCTGCTTCAGACTTGCCTTCGGAATATACGCGGATGATAGGCTCTGTATTCGACTTACGGAGATGCACCCAGCCGTCGGCGAAGTCGATCTTCACGCCGTCTATTGTCGTCACCTGTTCGTTTTTGAACTTGTCGGCGAGCTTCGCCAAGATGCCGTCGACGTCGGTCTGTGGCGTCAGCTGGATCTTGTTTTTCGACATATAATACAGAGGGAATTTCTTCTTAAGCTCCGACACAGTGCAGTGATTCTCAACGAGATACGTCAGGAACAGTCCCACGCCGACGAGGGCGTCGCGGCCGTAGTGTATCTCAGGATAGATGACGCCGCCGTTGCCTTCACCGCCGATGACAGCGCCAACCTCTTTCATCTTAGCCACCACGTTGACTTCGCCGACGGCTGCCGCTGAGTATTTGCCGCCAGCAGCGTTGGTGACGTCACGTAAGGCACGTGTCGATGAGAGGTTCGACACCGTGTTGCCTTTCTTATGTTCAAGGATGTACGATGCCACCGTCACGAGGGTGTATTCTTCGCCGTACATCTCCCCTTTCTCATTGATAAACGCCAGACGGTCCACGTCAGGGTCAACAACGATGCCGAGGTCAGCGCCGCATTCCTTCACCTTGGCGCAGGTATCCACGAGGTTCACTGCCAACGGCTCCGGGTTGTGTGCGAACTCACCCGTCACCTCGCAGTTGAGTTCTATCACATTTTTAACGCCTAACTTCTTGAGTAACAGCGGGATAGCTATACCACCCGTGGAGTTGACGCCATCGACGACCACTTTCAGGTTGGCTTTCTCGATGAGTTCTTTCTTCACCAGAGGAAGCTTGCATACCATGTCGGCATGACGTTCGATCCAGCCTTCTGCCAAGGTATATGTGCCTATCTCGTCGATTGGCGAGAACTCGTATTCGTCTTTCGCTGCCTTCTCCAAGAGCCATTTTCCGTCGGCGGCGTCGATGAACTCTCCTTTGTTATCGAGGAGCTTGAGAGCATTCCATTCCTTCGGGTTGTGCGAGGAGGATGACGCCGCCGTCGGCCTTCAACTCTGTGACAGCGATCTCTGTCGTCGGGGTGGTGCTCAGACCAATGTCGATGACATCGGCACCCATAGCCTGCAGGTTACCGCAGACCAACTGGTTTACCATGGTTCCAGAAAGGCGGCCGTCACGGCCTACCACGATGCGCGGGCGCTTGATGCCGCCGCGTCTGATCAAACAAATAAAAGCTGACGTCAACTTCACAATATCTATCGGGGTCAACCCGTCGTCCGGTCTGCCACCAATGGTGCCGCGAAATCCGGAAATTGATTTAATCAATGGCATAATTAAAAATTTTATTTTTGCAAAGATAAGAAAAAGTTCTTAGGTTTTATAACTAAACTTATTTTTTTTAACTATTAAGCTATTAAGCTATCAAACTTCCAACTAAATTTCGTATCTTTGCAGAAAATTTTAAGGATGTTCGACGACGACAATTTTTTGGACGACGACATGGACGTGAGAGATCTCGTTGACCGCTTTGAAAAGATGGTCAAGCTGCATCAGTCATGCTATTTCGACGTCGATGAGTTGAACGTCATTTTGGAGCATTATCTCCAGCAAAACAACATCAAAAAGGCCAATCTCGCCGCGGATATCGCCGTAAAATACCATCCCAATAACCCGATCATCAACATCATCAAGGCAAAACAGCTTCTGGCCAATTCGCACGCCAAAGAAGCCCTCTCGACATTGAAAAATGCCGACCTTGACCGTAACGATGCCGATTATCTGCTGACGCTGGCGGCCTGTTACTCCGATCTCGGCGAGCATCAGAAAGCCATCAACGCCTATATGAAAGCCGCGAAGGAGTTCGAATTCAAAGACTGCGAAGATATCTACAACTTCATAGCGGTGGAATACGAAGGTCTTGGCGACCTGGAGAACGCGCTGAAGTTTTTCGTGTTAGGCATAGACAAGGCAGAAGATATCGACAATCAATATTTTGAGATCAGGAACTGCTATTCGCTGCTGCATAGGATTGAAGACGCCCTGGTGTTTTTCCGCAAGGAAATAGACAAAAACCCATACAGCGTGCCGGCCTGGATGGCTCTCGGCAATTGCTATGTGCGTATGGGGAACCTCAAAGACGCCGTCGAGCAGTTCGAATATGCCATCTCCATCGACCCGCATTACAAAAAAGGATATATCGACATCGCGACAGCATACAACGAGCTGAACAGGTTTAAGGAAACCATCGACATCGTTGATGAAGCCATGCGTTACAACGCCGACTCCGCGTTGCTGCTCTGTCTGTATGGCGAGGCTCATGCCAAGCTCGGCGACAACGCGAAGGCGCTGAAGATATACCAGGAAGCCATGAAGATGGACGACAAGCTCCCCGAGGCTTACGCCGGCATCGGCTTCGTGCTCAGCGACGAAGGCAACGCGGAGTCGGCTATCAAGTTCCTGCGTCACGCCCACATCCTGTCGCCTTACAACACAGACTATATGTACGTGATCGTCGAGGAATACAACAAACTCGAACAATACGACAACGCCCTGAAGTTCGTCAACGAGATTCTCGACCTGAATCCTTACGACGAGAACGTTTATATCTCGATGATGGAGTGTTATGTGATGAAAGACGACGCCGAACGTGCCATGGAGTCGCTCGAGAGAGGCCTGCTCATCCTCCCAAATAACGCGGCCTTGCTGTATCGTAAGGCATTCCTGTATTTCGCGCAGGAGAAAGAGGAATCGGGACTGCTCACACTCGAGATGGCACTCAACGCCGACTATGACGGACATATGGAGTTCCTGAATTTCGACGCCGAGAACCTCACGAGCAACCCGAACATCATGGATCTTATTGAAGAATACCGACAGAAACACAACAAAGAATGAAAAACTATATCTACATATTTCTGATAGCAATGGTGCCGCTCATCGAGCTGCGTGGCGCGATACCGGTGGCATACGCCATCAACGCCTCCGACCCCGACTTCAGCCTGCTTTGGAGCTACGTCATCATCGCCGTCGGCAACATACTGCCGGTGCCATTCATCTACCTCTTTGCAAGAAGAGTGTTGGAATGGGGCAAAGACAAGAAATATATCGGAAGATTTTTCACATGGTGCCTCCGAAAAGGCGAAAAAGGCGGCCAGAAGCTGCAGGCCAAGGCAGGTCGCGGTCTCTACTGGGCGCTGTTGTTGTTTGTCGGAATACCGCTGCCAGGCACAGGCGCATGGACAGGCACGTTAGCAGCAAGCTTCCTGGACATGGGCTTTAAGAAAAGCGTCATCGCCGTCATCGGTGGCGTAGTGCTGGCAAGCATTATCGTCGGCGTGGTGTGCACCCTGGGATTTGGAGCAGTTTTTGGAATCAGTTAATATTATGCGTAACTACGGACTCATCGGACATCCTCTAAGTCATTCATTTTCAATGGCTTATTTTAATAATAAGTTTAAAAATGAAGAGCTGGACTGTTTTTTTATTAATTTTGACATCGAAAAGCTTGAGAGCATAAGGGATATCATCGCTCAATATCCTGATTTACAAGGATTTACGATAACTCATCCATATAAAAAAGAGATTTTCAACTATCTTTCTTTCGTCGATGAGAATGCAAGACAAATCGGCGCGGTGAATGTGGTGAAAGTCGATGCCGACAAGAAACTCCACGGCTATAACACCGATTACATAGGTTTTAAAGGACTTTTGAAAGAAGCCATCACAGGTAAAGACATCAAAAAAGCATACGTCTGCGGTACAGGTGGCGCGTCGGAAGCCGTGAAATTCGTGTTGCGTCAAGAGAATATCGCTTTTGAAGTGCTGTCACGTAAAAACGATTCATATCAAGATCTGAAAAAACATGGTTTCCACGATAACGAATTGATCATCAACGCCACACCTGTCGGGATGTTCCCGAAATCGGAGGATCTGCTGGACCTACCTTACGCTACGGCGAATGCCACCAATGTCTTCATCGATCTGATATACAATCCGGAGGAGACTATGTTTATGAGAGAAGCGAAAAAATATGGCGCCAAGGCATATAACGGTCTGAAAATGTTGACATTACAAGCCGAGGCAGCCTGGAAGATATGGGATAAAAGATAAAAGATAAAAGATAAAAGATAAAAGATAACGGATAAAAGACAATGGATAATGTAAGGGCTATAGTTCAAGAGTTTGGAGTCACTTCAAGGGTTGCGGAGAACGTGATAAAGCTGCTCGGAGAAGGCGCCACAGTGCCTTTCATCGCGCGTTACCGCAAGGAGATGACCGACACCATGAACGAGGAGACGGTGGCCGACATCAAGAAACGCCTCGAACAACTCGAAGAACTAGAGAAACGCAAGGAATTTGTGCTGAAATCCATTGCCGAACAAGAGAAGCTGACGCCCGAGCTAGAGAGACAGATAATTAGCGCCGAGACACTTCAGGATGTCGAAGACCTCTACCTCCCCTACAAACCGAAACGTCGCACCAAGGCCGAGATAGCACGTCAGAAAGGTCTGGAGCCGCTGGCGAAGCTCATCATGGCACAGAACAGCGACGACGTCAACGGTCTCGCCAAACGCTTCGTCAACAAAGAGAAAGACGTCAAGAACGAGGAAGAAGCCTTGAAAGGCGCCTGCGACATCATGGCGGAGTGGATATCCGAAAACATAAATGGGCGCAACAGAATACGCAAGATATACCATAGAGAGGGCATCATCTCATCGACCTTGGTGAAGAGCAAAGAAGCCGAGGCGCAGACATACAAACAATACTTCGACTTTCAGGAGCCCATCGCGAAGGCACCGTCGCACCGTATCCTGGCGCTTTTTCGTGCCGAAGAGGAAGGCATGCTGAAGGTGAAGCTCAGCATCAACGCCGACGACGCATGCAGAGTCCTCGACGGCATCTTCCTGAAGAACGACAACGCATCGACAGACCTGGTGCAAGACTCCATCGACGACGCCTGGAAACGTCTGCTGGAGCCGTCGCTTGAGACCGAGATGAGGGCGTTGTATAAAGAGAAAGCCGACGAGGTGGCGGTGAAGGTGTTTGCCGAAAACCTACGACAGCTGCTGCTCGCCGCGCCCCTCGGGAAGAAACGTGTGCTAGCTCTTGACCCAGGGTTTAGGACAGGCTGTAAGGTAGTGATATTGAACGAGTTAGGAGCGTTGTTACATAACGAGACCATATACCCTCACCCACCACAGAACGAGCATGGCAAGGCAGCCGCGAAGATAGCACATCTGGTGCAGGCATATAAGATCGACGTCATCGCCATAGGCAACGGCACCGCGGGACGCGAGACGGAAGACTTCATCAAGAGCATACGCTTCGACCGCGACATCACCGCTGTGATGGTCAACGAGAGCGGTGCCTCCATATATTCCGCTAGCAAGGTCGCGCGGGAAGAGTTTCCCGACTACGACATCACGGTGCGCGGCGCGGTCAGCATCGGCCGAAGGCTGATGGACCCGCTGGCGGAGTTGGTTAAGATAGACCCCAAGTCCATTGGCGTGGGACAATACCAGCACGACGTCAACCAAAAGATGCTAGGCGACGAGCTCAACACCGTGGTGGAGAGCTGTGTCAACGCTGTCGGCGTGGAACTCAACTCCGCCAGCGAGCAGCTGCTGTCATATGTCAGCGGCGTCGGACCGCAGCTGGCGAGCTCCATAGTGAAATACCGTAACGAAAACGGAGGCTTCACTAGTCGCAAACAGCTCCTTGAGGTGCCCCGTCTCGGCAACAAAGCCTTCGAGCAATGTGCCGGATTCCTCAGGATTCACGGGGCAAAACAGCCACTCGACGCCAGCGCAGTGCACCCCGAGAGCTATCATATCGTAGAGAAGATGGCCAAGAAACTCGGCGTGAAAGTAGAGGAACTCATTGGCAATGAAGAACTGATAAACAAGCTCAACCCTAAAGAATATATCGAGAAAGACTTCGGCATCGAGACCGTCAACGACATCATCGACGAGCTGAAGAAACCTGGCCGCGACCCGAGAAAGACATTCGAGGTGTTCGAGTTCGACAAGAACATACGCACCATCAACGACCTGCGACAAGGCATGCAGCTCGTCGGAATAGTCACCAACATCACAGCATTCGGCTGCTTCGTCGACATCGGAGTGCATCAGGACGGACTGGTACACATAAGCCAGATGTCGAACAGCTACATCAGCGACCCTAACCAGGTGGTGAAACTCAACCAGAAGGTGAAAGTGACCGTCACCGACGTCGACATCCCGAGAAAACGCATCAGTTTGAGCATGAAATAAAATATTTTGACGTTTTTCACGTTGTAAAAGCATGAAAAAGTACTTTCTAATCGGACTATTCATCATCTTCGCAGCATTCACAAACACTGCGAAAGCTCAGATATTCCTTGGAGAAGCATTCGTCGGATACAACATCTGCCAAGTTGACGGCGACCAGATTATGGGCTTCTTCAAACCTGGCATCAACGCTGGCGTTGGCGTCATAGCACCTGTCTGGAAATACAACAAATTCAGCCTAGAACTTTCCATGGAAGTCGTCTATAACACGAAAGGTGCTAAGCAAGGCAGGAAATATTTCGACGGCAAAATAGACTCCATCACAGGCGTGGAGATAACAGGCGAATATAACCTCAGCCTGAGATACGGCGAGGTCCCTATCATGATCTATTTCACCGACAAACACGTCGTCTCGGCGGGCGTCGGCATCTCATACGCACGACTGATGGGTCTCAAGGAATTTGAACATGGCGTGAGAACTCCAGTAACAGCAACAAGTGGCGAATTCAACCAAAACGAGTTCAACATCCTCGCCGACGTGAAGATACGCGTCTATAAGAGATGGAAGTTGGGATTCAGGTATTCCTATTCTCTAAACCCCATCAGAACACGCGAGTATTTCAACATAGAGGGACAGTCGCTAGGCACCTTCAAACAATACAACAACCTCTTCACATTCCGCCTGACATACGTCTTCAACGAGAAACCTGAAGAACTTCAACGCGAGGAATACCGCTACACAGGCGATAATCCGAAATTCCATAACAAAGCATTGGAAAGAGAAAGAAGAAGAGCCGAAAGACGTCAAGCTCGTGAAGAAAGAAGAAACAACAGGAACTAATACAATTGTCTGTTTTCCAAAACCCTCTGTCTTGATGCGTCGTAATTGGGATTTACGAAGCTTCTGGTATCATCAAAACAGTCAGTCTTAATATCCGCCATATCGATGATTGTGTGGAACAAGTCATCTATCATATAAGGCGTGTGTAGGTCCATCTCAAGAGAATCGTGCGAAAACCAGAAAACAAACGGTATATCGACGTTTGCATGCGGGATTGTGCCCGAATAGTCATGACCGGCATAGGCGCCTTCATCATACACATTTTCACCATGATCCGAGATATACAAGGCGGAAATGCGAATGTCAGGATGAGTTTCGCTATACGAATCTAAAAGCGAAAAGAAATGATCTATAACAAAATCGTTGTATAAAACCGAGTTATCATAAGTGTCGATAATCTTCTGCTCATACTCTTCAGCACCAGTAAACTTCTCATAATCAGACGGATAACGCTTGCTATATTGAGTATGACTGCCAATGAGATGTATCAAAATAAGACGGTTTTTCGCCTCATCCGACAAGGCGTTCACGAAAGGTTCAAAAAGGTTTCCATCATACGACGCCATCTGGGTACTCTCCATCGACGAACTCGCCATAAGATTGACAAACACCTGATTGTCGGCGTTTTGCGCCAGGCTCGTAACACCGTTATCCCACAACCCAATCGGCGACTGGTTCGACAGCCAGTATGTCTTATATGGCGTGGAATGGAACACATCGAAGATATGGATGCAGGTGTCGATAGAAATCTGATTCTCGACATTTCTTTCCGTCAGGAAATACATCACCGAGTTCAAAGTGCTTGAGTTACAGCTGATTACATTGTCAAATGCCTGGATATCGTTTCTTTTCGACAACAGCGGCGACGTCTCTCGCTCATAGCCATACAGCGACATGTGGTTTCTGTTGCACGACTCCCCTATTATCATCACAACAAGTGTCGAATCGTTGGTCTGGATTTCCGCGTCCAAATCATATAATGGCCTGTGTTTCAATGCCTTATATGCATTAGACTCATTGAAAAACGAGACAAAGGCACGTTCCACGTCGGGCACGGCAAGACGCACAAAGCGGTTGTTGATAATGTTGTCGGCTAAGAATGCAGCCATATAGATCCACAATACCGCCCAGACTATTATCTCAGTCTTCGTATTTAATGAGAGACTCGGCACACGTCTTAATGTCATGACAAACAACAAGATATGTGGTATCAGCAGGAGCAATAGCGGAGTCATCTTAATGGTCATAAACTCCGACGCTTCGCTGAAATTGGTATTCATGAAAACGAAGATAGAGGAAGCGTTAAGTGGGCATTTGAGGATTATCCAATGGAAAAGGTTGATGAAGCCGTCTAAAAACAACAGCGTAGCCGCGACGCTGTAGAGCCATCTTTTCTGAAACAGCACATACGGCAGCAGAAGTAGTATCATCCATGTAAGCAAAATCGGGATGATACGTGGCACAAACACGTCAAAATTAAGGCACATCGCGACAGCCGGGACATACATGACCATCGCGATGAGCCACAAAACTCTGATATTTCCAGACGTCTTGTTATTCATTATTCAATAACTGTCACCAGTTTGTCGAGTTCTTTCATTGTCTCGACATGGCCGTCGTATGTGACATAGCCGAGTCCTGGGACAAGAAGCTCGATGTTATGACCTGCGTTGAGGAACTCCATCAAGGTGTTCTTTACGCAGTATTCGGTAGCTATACCACTGATAATCAGGTCTTTTCCGACACATTCCGAAAGCATTCTGCCGTCAGGACCAACTGACTCAAAACCTGAATACTGCTCCTCATCGACTTTCTCGCCTTTGCGGAAGATGTTCTTATCAGGATCTGGACGGTTTGCCGGGTTGATGACGTCGTTGTAGAACGCCTCATGGATAGCGCCGCCGCGTGTACCCTGCACGCAGTGAACAGGCCAGATGCCACCGTAATCGGCGAATGAGCTGTGGTTTGCCGGATGATAATCGGTGATGTAGATGACACGCTGCTCAGGGTGAGCGTTGATGTATTTCACGACCTCATGCACAGCGTTTTCAGCATTGCCGCAAGCCAGTGTGCCATCAATGAAGTCATAAAGCATATCAACAACGAGATGTGTCGGGGCCTCGTGATTCTCCTCTACGAAGCTGTAGTTCTTGCCATAATCGAGGTGCTGCTGCAGGAAGTCGGTTGGGTAATTGACTTGATAGTCAACGACTTCGCCGTTCTTAACGACAGGAACGATGTCGGGGTTGATGAATCCGCCGTAAGGCTTCAGTCCGAGGGCTTCGTAACGAGCCTTGACCTCTTTATGAAGCTCTGGGTCGATCTTCACAGCGTAGGTCTCGATGAGACGCTTGCCTTCCTCGTAGTCGCCTTCCGACTTGACACGCTGTATCTCAGCGAGGAGCTCACCAAACAGGCCACGGAGTTTCTCGTAGTCGTTGATGACGAAGTATGTCTTGCCGTCGCGGACGACCTTTTCAATCACGTTGTCGTTCAAGCCTTTCTCATAGCACCACCAGCTGATGAGGGCGCGGTCCTGCATGTGAGCCTCGGTGATGTCCTTGCCCAACTCTATTCTTGCGAGCTGGCTCATAAGGCCGTTGCGGATGAAGTCGGCATATTGTGCCTTGTAGCATTCCATATTTGGAAGGATGCCGAGTTCCACCATCTTAGGATCGGCGCAGTAGTACAGGCCAAACAGGTCGGCACGTGCCTCTTCGAGCGCTGAGCTGTATTCTTTCAGAGCATTCTGAGGTGTCGTCGGAAGCAGCTGTCCCGAGCCGTGGCCGAGGCATTCGTGTAAGTCGGTGTGAAGAACATCGGCGAGACTGCTCCACTGCTTGCAGAGGTCAATCTCTTCCTGTGAGTAAGCAAACTCAGCCAAGACACTCTTTGGTGACTCGTTGGCGGCTTTGTCGTAAGCATCCATCAAGTTGGTGATAGTCACTGACTTAGAGCCGTGTTCCTTGCGAATCCAGTCGGCGTTCGGCAGGTTGATGCCAATCGGAGGTGCCGGGAAGCAGTCGCCAGCCAAGGTGGTTACGATGATGCCCTTTGCGCTCACGCCCTTGCATTCTTTCTTCTTGAAACGCTCATCAACAGGTGAGTTGTCCTCGAACCACTGTGCGTTGGCGCTGATGATCTCAGAGCGTTTTGTGGCTTCCATGTCTTTATAGTCGACAATGGCCTCCCAGGTGGCTTTCATGCCCATCGGGTCGTTGTAGTCCTCTATGAAGCCGTTCACAAAGTCGATATTCGAGATTGAATCCTCAACCCAGGCGATGTTGTATTCGTCCCAAGTCTTGAGGTCACCCGTTGTGTAATAATCGATTAGCAAATTGGTGTAGTTACGTTGGCTGTCGTTTTCTGCCACCTCGTTAGCCTTCTTGAGCCAATAGATAATCTGCTCAATGGCTTTTCCGTAAAGGCCGTCAACCTTATAGACCTCTTCACGAAGCTTGCCGTTTTCCTTGACAAGTTTTGAATTCAGACCGTATGAAATCGGTGTAGGGTCGTTCGGGACGCGCTGTGCATCGTAAAATGCCTCGACTTCGCCTTTGTTTATTGTGCCTTCATAGAAATTGACACATGAGTTTTGGATGATGTCCTCTTCCCCACTGCGGCGCATCTTATACAGGTCTTTGTCAAAGATGACCGGAGTGATGAAATCCAAAAACGCATCGACAGTCTCGCCTTCAGCCAATGGAAGGAGATTCTTATCCGAGTTTTTCACCAATTGTGCGAAATATTCCTGAGAAATCTCCGGGAACATCTTATCTTCGGCATAGTGGTGATGGATGCCGTTACTGAAGAACACGCGTTTTGCGTAGACCACAAAGTTCTGATAGTCAGCGCATTTCGTATCGCCTTTGTAAGAGTTAAGGATAGCCTCAAGGGTCTTACGAACCGTCAGGTTATACTTGAAATTCTGGTCGGCAAGGATGTCGCGACCGCATTTTGCAGCCTCTCCGAGGTAATACACATATTCTTTCTGTTGCAGCGTCAGCTCGTCCCAATTAGGGATCTGATAACGCATAACCTTAAGGTCGGCAAACTCGTCGACGAGATACTTGAATTCTCCATTTTGAGCTTTCTTTTCGCATGATACACAAGCAGTTAAAAGCCCTGCAAATCCTAGAATCATAACAATTTTCTTCATTATTTTTATTTTTAATTAATAATTCCAATAATATGATTGCAAAATTATCGTTTTTTTTATTATCTTTGCAAAAATTAATAAATTAAAAATTTTAGGATATGGAATACACACAAACTAATGATTATCATCAGAATAAGCCATCTAATGGCAAAAAATACGGTCCATTCATACTGCTTGGAATAATCATCGTGTTGCTCATAGTTTTCTGGAGCCGCATCACGGTCACCATCCCGGCAGGTCACGGTGGAGTGCTTTATCGTTTGTTTGGAGGCGGTATTGACACTTCCAGGACCTACGAGGAAGGTTTCCATTTCATTGCTCCTTGGAACAGCATGACGCTTTATGAGACACGTCAACAGGTCGCCGATGAGGAGATGAGCGCTCTCTCGTCGAACGGCTTGGAGATAAAGATAGAATTCTCAACCTGGTATCAGCCGATGTGGCAGGAATTAGGCCAGCTGCACGCTACCATAGGCACACAATACCTCACCAGAGCGGTATATCCAGCCATGCGTTCAGCGGCAAGAAGCGTTTTGGGACGTTACACCCCTGAGCAAATCTACTCGACTAAGCGTGACGCCATCCAGGAAGAGATCTTCATTGAGACGAAGAACCTCTTGGACGGCAAGCATATACAGCTCAACCAGGTGCTCATCCGTTCCGTCACCCTCCCTCCGACCATCAAGTCGGCTATCGAGAGCAAGTTGAAACAGGAACAGGAAGCTTTGGAGTATGAGTTTAAGCTCGAGAAAGCATCGCAAGAGGCTGAGCGTCAACGTGTTGAGGCAGAAGGTAAAGCCAGAGCCAACAACATCGTGAGTGCCAGTATCAACGATAAGATTTTGCGTGAGAAAGGCATCGACGCCACACTGAAACTCGCCGAGTCGCCAAATTCGAAAATCGTCATCGTGGGCAATAGCAAAGACGGAATGCCGTTGATATTAGGAGACATCAAGTAATGGCAAATAAGGTCAAACAGGTCAGAATAAGCATCAAGAACCAGCGGGCTTCTTTCGAATATTTCCTCATCGACAGATACACCGCCGGTATCGTCCTGACAGGCACGGAGATCAAGAGCATACGTGAAGGCAAGGCAAGTCTCGCCGACTCTTACTGTACCTTTATCAAGGACGAGTTGTTCGTCGTGGGCATGCACATAGCGGAATACCGCTTCGGGACGTATAACAACCACGTGCCGAAACGCGACCGCAAACTCCTGCTCACCATGAAGGAGCTGCGCAAACTCAAGGCCAAGAGCTCGGAGAAAGGCTTCACCATTGTTCCTATAGAGATGTTTGTCAATGACCGCGGTTTGGCGAAAATGGAGATAGCGTTGGCAAAAGGCAAGCATTTCTACGATAAACGCGACAGCTTGAAGGAGAAGGATTCTAAAAAAGAAATTAGAGAATATTAAAAAGGTCGTCATTTCGACCGAAACGTAATGAAATGGAGTGAAGTGGAGAAATCTTCTTTTTCAAAAGACTATTGAATAATAAGGATTTCTCGACAAGCTCGAAATGACAGATAAATGAAAAAATTATTATTGGCATTAACGATAGTTCTAGCATTGCCGATATTCTGTAACGCCCAGAAAATCAACTGGATGACGTTTCAGGAGGCTGTGGAGCTGAACAAGACAGCACCCAAGAAGATCTTCATCGACGTGTTTACCGACTGGTGCGGGTGGTGCAAGAAAATGGACCAGACCACATTCAAAAACCCTGATGTGGCCGCCTATATGAACGAACACTATTATGCCGTGAAATTCAACGCCGAGTGCAACGACACCATCGAATTTGCAGGCTATACCTTCGTAAATGAGGGCGGGATGAACGGACGCAGAGGCACCCACCAGCTTGCGGCAGCTTTGCTTCAAGGCAAGATGTCGTATCCGACCTACGTCTTCATGAACGAGAAAAGCCAGCTCATAACACCTGTATCAGGCTACCTCGAAGTCAGCGATTTCATGCCAATAATGAAGTATATCGGCTCCGATGCCTATCTAAAACAACCATTCAAGGATTACATTAAGTAACAATGCGTAAATATTTGATTGTCATATTATTATCAATGGTCGTTTTAGCGATTTCTTGTCGCAAAAAACAGGTGTTCTCCGACTCGCCGTCGATGAACATCAGCCTGTCGACCGACACCATCGCATTCGACACCGTGTTCACCACTGTGGGCTCCTCGACGAGAGTGTTGATGATATACAATGACAACTCCGAGAACCTCAAAATCAACTCCATCCGTCTCGAGGGTGGCAGCTCGTCGCCGTACAGCATCAATGTCGACGGCGAGTCGGGAACGTCATTCAACAATACCGAAATTTACGCAAAAGACAGCCTCTACGTGTTTATCAAGGTCACGATCAACCCGAATGACGACAACAACCCGTTCTTCGTCCAGGACCGCCTTATTTTCAACACCAACGGCAACGAGAAGGTCGTCCACCTTACGGCTTACGGCCAAAACGCGAACTATATCATAGGCCGCATTGGCATATTCCCCGACCAAAACGGGCATTACACCAACTATTACTACCCTTTGACCAACGACACGTTGAAGGACGTCCACTGGACAGCAGAGAAACCGTATGTCATTTATAATGTGGCACTTATCGACTCCGACGGCACCCTGACCATAGAACCAGGAACACACGTGTATTTCCATGGAGGATCAGGCTTGTGGGCATGGAGCGAGGGACAGCTCGTCGTCAACGGAACAGCCGAGAACCCCGTTGTGTTTCAAGGCGACAGGCTCGAGCATTACTACGACAACCAGCCGGGACAATGGGACAGAATATGGCTCATGGAGGCGCGCGAAGGCCATCCTCATACCATCGACCACGCCATCATCAGAAATGGCTTTATAGGACTACAGATTCAGCGGATGCTGACAGATAACATGGAACCGGCATACATCACCAACACCATCATCGAAAACCACACCGGAATGGGCCTGTATGCCAACTGTTACACCATCAACGCATATAATACCGTAATTAACAACTGCGGAAACTACTGCATGGCACTCACCGGCGGCGGCAGCTATATGTTCACCCACAGCACCATCGCCAACTACTGGACAGGCTCCACAAGAACGACTGAAACGTTGTTTTTCAATAACTTATACACCAATCCAAGCGACGGACTGACATATCATGTGCCGTTTGAATGTAACATCATCAACAGCATAGTGTACGGCAACAGGGAGAACGAGTTCGGCACCGACTTCTACCCTTCCAACGACACCTTGTACAAGTTCAAAAACAGCCTCATTCGCACGATGAGACCGCAGCTGTCGCAGCTTTACGAGCAGTGCATGTTCAATAAAAGTCCAAAATTCAAGAATACTGATGAGTTCGATTTCCACCTCGACACCTTGTCACCTGCAATAGGCATTGGCAATCCGTGCTATTGCATCGGCGATCTGAGGTTCGACTTGGATGGCGTCGACAGAGGCGACCGCCCGGATGCCGGAGCATATCAGTTTGTGCCGCAAGGACGATAGTTATTTCTTTGGAGCTTCCCTGATGATGTTGTATGTGCTGGTCCTTTTGTTGCCAACCACATCAGTGACAACGATTTCCATCTTATTATTACCCATCTTCAGGTAGTCATCGACATCGTAATACAACAAGGCGTTTTTGCCATCGTAAGCGCCAATAACCCATTTCCCGTTAAGGTAAATATCATATTTGTCGATACCCGAACCCTTATCAGAGATCTTGGCTTTCAAGCGTTTACACTTGATAACCTTGCTGTTGTTTTTGAAGTTGTCAGGTGTTATTGTCGGCGCAGTATTGTCAACAGCCAAAGCATAAGTGCCGCAATTACGTACATTAGCCGTCATCATGCCATCGACCATCTTGCCTCCCACCGCACTGAAGTTGCCGTTTTTTGCCACCTTGACGACATACAACTTATCGGAATTGGCATATTCTTTGGCAGGACGGATCTTGATTTCGATATTTTTCTGAACCGGAATATCTTCAGTACCAAGCACATACGCATAATCCGAGGCGATATTCTCAATAGAGTCAATTTGGCGTGCCAAGATATATTCAAACTTATAAAACGCCTTTTCAGGAATCTTGGCAGTGAAGCCATCAAGGTTAATCTCTGTCTCCGTCTTGCCATCGACACGATAATAAGCCCTACCATATTGATTTTCAGAGAATTCCGTCAACGGCTTGTCGCCAATTAAAGTAAAATTAACGGTGGAAGTGTTGCCGAAATAATCCTTGACGACATATTTCATCTCCACCTTATCCCCTTCATTTACAGTGATTCCGCTGGTTTTTTCATCATATAAACTTAGGATATTATACTCGTCAACTTCAGTCCTAATATATTTCGTATTGCTTTTTATAAATTTTGCATAATCAATCAAACTATTGACATAACGTGTCTCATCATATGAATATGAGTCAAATAAAACCTTGTATATCAATCTGTTATCAGCAAAAAGCTCGATTGAATAAACGCCGCATTTGTTATGCGAATCATCGGCCTTGTCATAGAGCGAGATACCGAAATTGATTGTCCCGTTGACTTTGATGTCGCCATTTTTGACAGAATAATCGCCATTTTCATTAATAAGTTCAAGAAATGCAACTTTATCAGAGCCGTTCACCGATGACTTTTCCCCAGGATATACTGCTATTCCATCGATTGTAGGCTTGATATTGTCGGCTATTTTGAATCCAAAATAAAATGGATTCACCGGATGTTGGTTGGCGTCGCGAAGCTCATAATGCAGATGAGGACCTCCCGAACTACCGCTGTTACCGCTAAGTCCAAGCATCTCGCCTGCTTTCACAGGAATCTCGTCTTTTTCCAAAAACAGACTCTGTTTGAACGACTTGCTTTTAAGCTGTTTGTTGCGGACATAAGCGCCAATCTTTTTATTGAAGCTTTCCAGATGGGCATAAACCGACATATATCCATCATTATGAGTGACATACACCACGTTGCCATAACCCCAAGGCGACACTCCGATGCGGCTAACATAGCCGTCAGCGACAGCATACACCTTCTTGCCAGTCTCACCATTTGTTTTTATATCCACGCCGGCATGAAACGTGTTGTTGCGAAGCTCACCGAAATTTGCCGAAAGATATATCGGAAACTTCACGGGATCGGGATACTGCGGGTATTTTGACTTGTTTTGAGCATTTAAAACATTGACAATCAATAATAAAGCAACACAAAGTTTTACTCTCATCTTCAATAAATTTGATGTACAAAGATAATAATTTTTGTTAAAAGATAAAGGTTAAAAGTTAAAAGATTTTTATTATTTTTGCGAAAAATAAAAATATGTTCAAAAACAAGGAATTGCCGCTCTGGAAAGTGTTCATTGCCCGCCTCGGCGTGATGCTTTTGTTGCTTGCATTAAGCCGTTGGCTGCTGTTCCTTTTCAATGTCGGCAACTTCCCCGGCCTTGGCCGAGGCGGGCAGCTCCGACTCTTCTTCATAGGCATGAGGTTCGACATCTGGACACTCATCATAGCCAACCTGCCATTCCTCATTTTTTACGGCATCCCGTTAGAATTCAAATACAACAAATACTATTGCAAAGTCGTTGATATTCTTTTTGTTATAACGAATATTTCAAGTATTACTTTAAATCTTATTGACGTCATTTATTACCGCTATATCGACAAGAGAATGACCTCCGAGCTGCTCGGTTTCGCCCAACATACCGACGACAACCAAGGCGGTCTGATGCTCCAATTCCTTGTTGATTTCTGGTTTATGGTGGTGATATTTGCTGTGTTTCTACTCGCGATAATCATCTTAACAAGGAAGACGAGAGTTAAGCCGGCCGTCATAACAAACCGAAAGTATTGGTATTTCACGCGTTCGCTGATATTCTTAGGTCTGGTGGCTGCCTCGATAATAGGACTCAGGGGCGGACTGCAAAACAAGCCGATAAGCATCATAACGGCCGCAAACTATACGAAAACACAGAACATTCCGCTGGTACTGAACACGCCGTTTACAATCGGCCGTGGCTCTTCTGGCGACGTGCTGAAAAGACTCGACTTCTACGACGACGACGAACTCGAAAGCCTCTACTCTCCTATCCGTAACGACTTGACAGTCAACCGTTTCCTCGATGGCAACGCCCAAGGCTACAATGTCTTGATCATCATCTTGGAGAGCCACGGCCAGGAAATGGTGAGGTTTTATAATGAGCAACGTGAGACGACCATCACCCCGTTCCTCGACTCATTACTAGCCAACAGCTTGAGTTTCAATGGGATGGCCAACGGCAGACAGTCGATAGAGGCGCTCACTTCCATCCTCTCTGGCCTGCCATCGCTGATGTCGAAAGACTATGTCGAGTCACGCTATGCGGTCAACAGACTCGACGGAATCGGCAGTATTTTAAAGAAACACGGCTATTCTACCGCGTTCTTCCACGGCGGCAACAACGGCACCATGAACTTCGACGCTTCCTCTATTGCCGCCGGGTTCGACAGCTATTATGGACGCAATGAATACGGCAACGATGACGATTACGACGGCACCTGGGGCATCTCCGACATGCCGTTCCTGCAATACACCGCCAGCAAGCTTGATGCCATGAAAAAGCCTTTCGCTGCTGGTGTCTTCACGCTCTCGTCGCACCACCCGTTCAAGCTCCCTAAGGGCTACGAGCTGCCCGAAGGCGACTATAAAACCGACTTCGAACGCAGCATGCGTTACACCGATGACGCCATGCGCCATTTCTTCGAAACCATGAGCAGCTACAGCTGGTTCGACAGCACCATCTTCGTCCTGGTGGGCGACCACGTGAACCCCGAACATTGCTTCGACAACTACCTCAACGGCTACGGACAGTATCAGATAGTGACTGCTTTCTATGCCCCGAGCGTCATCAAACCTTTGAAAACCAATATCTTAGCACAGCAGACCGACCTCGGCATCAGCTTGCTGGCGGCATTGGGATACAACGACACCGTCTTCACCTTCGGACGTAACGTGTTCGACAGCCTGCAAGAGCCTTGTTTTGCTAGCTATCTCAACAACATTTACGAGTATTCCGATGGCAGATATATGCTGCAGTCAGATGGTCAAAACATCACCTCCGTCTTCGACATAGAAAACGACCCGACGTTAGAGCACAATCTCTACAATGAAGGCGACGTCGAACCTTGGACAGAGCTTGACGGCAAGTTTAAGATGCGCCTGCAGCAATACAACAACAGAATGATTAACAATAAGTTATACATACAATGAAAGAGAAGATATTGTTTATTGTCAACCCCATCTCGGGCCATCACGACAAGTCGAAATTCCCATCGATTGTCGAGAAGCTTATTGACAAGGACAAATACGACTACACCATCACGCTGACAGAATATGGCGGGCATGCTGCTGAGTTGACCAAGCAAGCCATTGAGGATCAATATGATATCATCGTGGCTGTCGGTGGCGACGGCACCATAAACGAGGTGGCCACCAACATGATTGGAGCGTCACAGACCTTCGCCATCGTGCCTTACGGTTCCGGCAACGGACTCGCGCGCCATCTGCATCTGCCTTTAAAACCTAAGAAAGTCATAACCGAGGTGATAAACAAAGGCGTGAAGTCAAAGATCGACACCGCCACAGTGAACGGAGTGCCTTATGTAAGCATTGCTGGTGTGGGCTTCGACGCCATCATAGCAGATTATTTTGCCAGAGACCCGAATCGCGGGTTCAAAACATACGTAAAACTCGTCACAGAAAAGTATTTCAAGTTCAAACCAGAGAAATATCACCTGATTCTTGACGACAAAGAGGAACTCGACTGTGAGCCTCTGTTCATCTCCTTTGCTAACAGCAACCAGTTTGGCTTCAACGCTGCCGTCTCCCCTCACGCCTCGCTCAACGACGGTCTGCTCGACGTATGCATCTTCAAGAAGCCCAATCTCTTGGTTATGCCGTTTGTCGCCGAACGACTGATGACCAAGCGTATCGACAAAACACGTTTTGTTGACATTCATAAAGCACAGAATATCAAGGTGATACGCAATAAAGAAGACTACGCAAATATCGACGGAGAACCTATTATGATGACCAAGGACATCGAAGTGCAAATCAATCCTTTGTCATTAAATATATTATTACCAACACCTTAAAATGATTATCAATGTTTCTTCGTCATTTCGACCGAAACGAAGTGTAGTGGAGAAATCTCATAATAAAAACAAATAATACAATTTATAATAATATGATTACCAAGTATTTAGATATTTTAGAGAGACTATTCCTCAGCATGCATCTCAGCGAAGAATTAGCGAAAGACTTTGCACAAGGAATCGGGATTATCTCGTTATTGGTGGTATCTTTCGGCCTGTTTTTCCTAGTGAAATGGATCTTGAAGAAATACGTCGGCGGGCTCATCAGAAAGACCTCATTCAAATACGACGACTTCTTCCTCGGCCGCAAGCTTGAGAGACGACTGGCATTCCTTGTGCCGGTTTACATGATAAAGTATTTACTATACACTGTCGCCCCTGATCTGGATTCTCTCAACTCCTTCATCATGGTGGTAACCAGAATATGCGAAATAACGACATACACTGGCATTATCATTTCCATAACCGACTCAATATCAGACGTTTACAACTCGTTTGACGTCTCAAAGAACAAGCCAATGAAAGGCTTCATGCAGGTCGCGAAGATCATCTCAATAATGATTTGCATCCTGTTAGTCATTGGAGTCCTGATACACAAAGACATGAGCGACATCTTCATCGGACTAGGTACTCTCTCCGCGGTGCTGATGCTTGTTTTCAAAGACCCTATCCTCGGCTTTGTGGGAGGTATCCAATTGACTTCCAACGACATGGTGCGTATCGGCGACTGGATTGTGAAAGGCGACGCCGACGGTAACGTCATAGACATAGGTCTTACCACCGTTAAGGTACAGAACTGGGACAACACCATCTCCACCATCCCGACATATTCGATGATCACCGATCCGTTCATCAACTGGCGTGGCATGAGCGAGGCTGGAGGCCGTCGTATCTCACGTTCTATCATCATCGACCTAGACACGGTGAAGTTCTGCACCCCGGAAATGTTAGAGAAATATAGGAAATTCCAACTTGTCAAGGATTATATCGACACTAAAGAAAAGGAAATAGAGAAATTCAACAAGCAAAACAATATAGATACCAGCAACCTCGTCAACGGACGCCGTCAGACCAACCTCGGTATCTTCAGGGCTTATCTGACTGCTTATATCAAGCAAAATCCTAACCTGAACCACAATCTGACGATGCTGGTTCGCCAGAAAGACCCGACAGAATTCGGTGTCCCGATGCAGATCTACTGCTTCAGCGCAAAGACCGACTGGCTGTCGTATGAGGCAATACAGAACGACATCTTCGACCACGTATATGCAGTGGTGAACCAGTTCGACCTGAAAGTCTATCAGAGACCTTCGTCGTACTCGATTAACATGATGAGTGACAAATAGTTAGATTATTTTTTGTTCCAGAACGTCGGGGTGAAAATCAGCAGCACTGTGTAGATTTCCAGACGACCGATGAGCATCAAGAACGACATCACCCATTTCGCTGTGACGGTGAGATCGGAGAATGTCGTGGCCGGGCCTGTCGACTTGTAGCCAGGTCCCATGTTACTTAGGGCTGTAACGACATTAAACACGCTCTCTTCGAACTCGCACCCGCTGATTGACAGCACGATGACGCTGACGATGCATATTATGACGTAGAAGAACAGGAAATTCAAGGTTCTAAGAAGAATTTCGTTAGACACCACCTCTTTCGACACTTTTACCGAGAAAACTGCGCTTGGATGCAGGAACTGCTTGATAGTTATGCGGATAGACTTGAGGCACACCATCCAGCGGATGATTTTGATACCTCCCGATGTTGATCCAGCGCAAGAACCGCTGAGCATCAGCAGCAGTGTCGGGAAGAGGAACATTCCACCCCAAAGCGTGTAATCGTAATACGAGCCCTGGTATCCTGTCGATGATACAATTGTCACCACGTGGAATAAGGCGGCGCGGAACCTCGACTCAAACGTAGGTTCAGGATATGCCGAGGTGTCGGTGGTGATAGTCTCAACCGTCGGAGCATAGTAGAACAAGGCCGTCATAACGGCCACCATTATCACGATGACACCGAAGAACCAGCGTAATTCCTCGTTTTTCAAGAAATACTTCACATCGCCTCTCGAAAGGAAATAATAAAGGGAAAAGTTGATACCCGACATTATCATAAACAAGGAGCAGAAATACTCGACATAGCTCGAGTTGAAGTATCCTATGCTTGCCTGATGTGTGCTGAATCCGCCGCTCGACATTGTCGTAAGTGCATGACACACAGCGTCGTATAGGTTCATCGGACCAGCCCAATAAACCAAAGCGCAAACCACGGTCAGAAACATGTAGATTATGTAGAGATGACGTGCCGTGACAGCCATCTTCGGGTGTAACTTCTTGACGCTCAAGCCAGACATCTCCGCCGCATACAGTGTCGTTTTGTTAGAGTTTTTATTCAACGCAGGGATGATGGCAAGGAACAACACGATGATACCCAAGCCGCCGAGCCACTGCGTCATGCTACGCCAGAACAGTATTCCATGTGGTTGAGAATCAATGTTATTCATGATTGTCGCGCCAGTGGTGGTGAATCCTGACATCGACTCAAAGAAGGCATCGGTGACATTGTCGATGGCGCCTGTGAAGATGAACGGTAGCATGCCGAACACTGCAAAGAGCACCCATGCCACCGTGACGAGCACGAAAGAGTCTTTCATTGTGAGGCTTTCGAACTTCTGCACACGACCGCCTCCTTTCCTCGCCCTTTCGCGGCCTGCGGAGAGCAGGATGAATCCGAAGATTCCAGTAATCATCGTGGAGGCAAGCAGCGACACCACGTCTTTCTCGCCACATACCATATTATAATGCAACGCCACCATCGAAGCTACCAACATAAAGAACGCCTCGACAAGAATAAAGACACCGTAGATCTTCGCTTTCATCTATTTTTACAAATCTCTTGCTCGCAAAAATATATATTTTTTAAATACAAACAAATCTTTTTTTAAAATCATCGTCAAAATCTGAAATTTTCTAAGTCACGTTTCGATAAAATTAGTATTTTTGCAAGTTTATATTAAATAGGTAAAAAAGAAAAAAATTAAGATAAAATGTATAGGCAAAAACGTTTATTTTTATTGATTTTAAGCCTCTTTCTGATGATGTCGGGCAGCATCTTGAATGCGCAGCAAGTTCAGGATTCGCTCATCATCACCCTTGACCAGGCCATCGAGATAGCCTTGGAGGAGAGCAACAGCATAAAAATCGCCGACCTCACCATCAAGAAGTCGGGGTATGCTAAAAAAGGCAGCTACGCCGCTTTATATCCTAACATCGCCGCATCGGGAAGCTACCAGCGCACCATCAAAAAGCAGATCATGGCTATGGATTTCGGTGGCCAGGCAATGGAGATCGAGGTTGGTAAATGGAACAACGTAAATGCCGGCATCAGTGCATCCATGCCACTCATCAACGCACAACTGTGGCAGTCGCTGAAGCTGTCGGCCCTTGACGTGGAACTCGCCGTGGAACAGGCACGCTCGTCGAAGATAGCGATGGTTTCGAAGGTAAAACAGAGTTTCTATGCGGTGTTGCTAGCTCAGCAGGTGTATGAGGTTTATAAAGACGTTTACGAGAACGCCGCCAGCAACCTCGAACGCACCGAGCAGAACTACAACGCAGGCAAGACCTCTGAATATGAGTATCTCAGGGCTCAAGTCAACGTGAAAAACACCGAACCCAACGTGTACAGCTCGCTGCTGGCAATAGACCTCGCCATCTGGCAGCTCAAAGCCGTGATGGGTGTTGACCTTAACGAGAAAATAGGCGTGCAAGGCGAGATAGACCAATACAAAGACGATTTGCTGGCATATAACCTGATGGCCGAGGACACAGACCTCGAAAACAACAGCTCCATCGTACAGTTCAAGCTGCAACAGCAACAGATTGAGCGCACCATCAAGATGACGAAATACCAGTATATACCTACCCTATCAGCCTCATTCTCATATAATTACCTGGCGATGGGTGACGACTTCAACTTCAAATGGTATCCGTATTCGGTGGCAGGCCTGACGCTTAACATCCCGCTGTTCAATGGATTCTCAAAACACAACAGCATCCGTCAGTACGAGGCCACCCAAGACATTATGGAGCTCAATCTTGAAGACACAGAGCGTAATCTTCAGATTGCCTTTAAGAACTACGAAAACCAGATTGCGACGTGCATGAAGAACTATTCAGCGGCAGAGTCTACGCTCGAGATGGCTCAAAGAAGCTACGACATAGCCGAAAAGATGTATCAGTTAGGTAAAGCCACGCTCCTGGAGCTCAACGACGCCCAGCTGGCATTGGTACAGGCACAGCTCACTATGAGCCAAGCGGTTTACAATTTTATGGTGACGAAGGCCGCAATGGATGAATTAGCAGGAAAAGAAGAATAAATACACATACAATGAAAAGGTTTAACACATTATTAATCGCTACAGCCGCCCTCTTCATGATGTCGTGCGGTGAGCAGAATCAGAACACGCAACAGGTCGTGACAGAGAACCCGAAAGTGACCGTTGCCACTGTCAACGCCGAGAACGTCTCGCAGCTTCAGGTATATCCCACCACCATCGAGGCCGACATCGTGAACAACATCGCGCCACAGGCTTCAGCACGTATCAGCAAGATTTACGTGGAGATTGGCGACAAGGTCAATGCAGGACAGACACTCGCAAAGATGGACGCCGTGAACCTCGAGAAGGCACGTCTCCAGCTCGTCAACGACTCTATCGAGTTCGGCCGTATCAAACAGCTTCATGAGATAGGAGCCACGTCACAGTCGGATTACGAGGCTATGACATTGAAATACGATGTCTCAAAGAAGACCTATAAAAACCTTCTGGAAAACACAGTGTTGAAAAGCCCTATCAGCGGCATCGTGACAGCCCGTAACTACGACGAAGGCGATATGTACGCCATGGCACAGCCGTTGTTCGTGATCCAGAAGATCAACCCGGTAAAGATGCTCATCAACATCTCGGAAAGCAAATATTCGCAGATAAAGAAAGGCATGGAGGTCGATATCACTACCGACGCCTACGGGGACCAGGTTTTCAAAGGCACTGTGGACCTCATCTACCCTACCATCAACTCGATGACGCATACTTTCCCTGTCGAGGTGAAATATGCCAACAAAGACATGGCACTTCGTCCGGGTATGTTTGCACGCGTCACTGTCAACTACGGCGATAACTTCCGCGTTGTCGTCCCTGACAGGGCAGTGCTGAAGCAGGTCGGCTCGGGCGAACAGTATGTCTACGTCCTCAATGATGACGGCACCGTGACATACACCGTCGTTGAACTAGGCCGCAGGATGGGCAACAAATACGAGGTCATCAGTGGACTGGACGACAACGCGACAGTCGTCATGACAGGTCAGACCAAGTTGAAGAACGGCATCGCAGTCGAAGTGGTGAAATAATGTTGTAAATCAAAGAGTATCATGAGTTTATATAGAACATCAGTCAACCACCCGGTAACGGTATCGCTGGTCTTCATCACGGTAGCGATTCTGGGTGTCTTCGCGCTCACGAAGCTGTCGATCAACCTCTTCCCTGACATGGGAACCAACGCCATCATGGTGATGACGTCCTATTCGGGTGCGAGCGCGGAAGATATTGAGACGAATATCACCAAAACACTTGAAAACACTCTGAACGGCGTGAGTGACCTGAAGCACCTCTCATCATCTTCGAAGGAGAATGTGTGCGTCATCACGCTGCAGTTTGAATATGGTATTGACATAGAGGAGGCAACCAACAACGTGCGCGACAAGCTAGATATGGTACGGCAGTACCTCCCCGACGGGGCAGGTAACCCTACCATCTTCAAGTTCAGCATGGAGGACATCCCAGTCATGTTCCTCTCCGTCACGGCAGAAGAGAGCCTCTCGGGTCTCGACAAGATCCTCGACGACAAGCTGACGACACCGTTGGCACGTGTGGCTGGCGTGGGTACAGTGTCTGTCGCAGGTGCTCCGAAACGTGAGATCCAGGTGTATGTTGACCCTAACAAACTCGAGGCATATAACCTCACTGTGGAGCAGATTTCACAGGCGTTGGCATACGAAAACCGCAACACTCCTGCCGGCAACATCGACATAGGCTCCAACACCTATGCTGTGCGCGTGGAGAAAGAGTTCAAGTCGGCAAAAGAGATGCTCGACGTGGTGGTCGGCACATTCCAAGGCACTCCTATCTATCTGAAAGACGTGGCACGCGTCAACGACGGCGAGCAGGAACGTCTGCAGAAGGTGTTCTCCAACGGAATCCAAGGCGCCATGGTGACAATCCAGAAACAGACCGACGCCAACTCCGTCAAGGTCTGTCAAGGTATTCATAAAGAATTGGTGAAGATTAAGAAGACTCTGCCGTCGGATATCCAAATCAACCTGATCAACGATACCAGCGAAAGCATCGTAAACACTATCGATTCGTTGAAAGAGACCATCTTCATCACCTTCATGGTGGTTATGTTGGTGGTGTTCATCTTCCTCGGCAGATGGAGAGCCACCATCATCATCGTGCTCTCAATCCCAATCTCGTTGGTGGCATCGGTGGTGTACCTCTTCGCGACGGGTAACACATTGAATATCATATCAATGAGTGCTTTGACCATCGCCATCGGTATGGTCGTCGACGACGCTATCGTGGTGTTGGAGAACATCACCTCACATATCGACCGAGGCGCCAAGCCAAAGGAAGCGGCAGTACATGCCACTCAAGAGGTGTCAATCTCTGTTATCGCCTCTACCCTCACCATGTTGGCGGTGTTCCTGCCTCTCACCATGGTCAGCGGCGCAGTCGGCGTGTTCTTCCACCAGCTCGGTTGGATCGTGAGTATCATCATGATTGTGTCAACCTCGGCCGCTCTGACGCTGGTCCCGATGATGTGTTCCAGGATGCTCAAGAGGAACCCGCGCTCACACGCGTGGCATAAGATAGTGTTCACACCTATTAACAAAGGTCTCGACGCCCTCAGCCGCGGCTACGGCCGTCTCATCAACTGGGCAGTGACACACCGCGCCCTCACCCTCATCATAGCAGTGGTCATCTTTGTGGTGACCATCGTCACCACAATGCCGGGCATGAAGACAGAATACCTGCCAAGCATGGACCAAGGGCGTCTGACAGCTAATATCGAGCTGCCTGTAGGTACCCAAGAAGACATTACAGGCCAGCTTGGCGCCGAGTTAGCTGAGAAATATATGCGCGAGATCCCTGAGATCAAGGTTATGAACTACCGTTACGGCGTGGCCGATGAGGAGAACGCCTTCGCATCCATGCAGAGCAACGGCACACACATCCTCGCGATGAACTTCAACCTCGGAAGCAAGGAGACGCGTAATAGAAGCTCACAGGAGATAGCGGAATACATCCGTAAAAACCTGCGTGAGAACGCTGTCATCAAGAAATACAACGTGTCGGAAGGCATGGGCATGGGTTCGACAGCGAGCGTGAAACTCGAGATCTACGGCTATGACTTCAACGTTTCCGACCGCATCGCCAACGACCTGGCTGCCGAGTTACGTGACTGCCCTGAGATTTCGCAGGTGCTCATCAGCCGCGACGAATACACCCCTGAGATGCATGTCGACTTCGACCGCGAGAAGCTGATGCTCAACGGCATCAACATCACCACAGCGTCACAATATGTGAGAAACCGCATAAACGGCTCGGTAATGACATATTTCCGCGAAGACGGCGACGAATATAACATCCGCGTACGTTACGCTCCTGAGTTCCGCACAGGCGTAGAAAACATCGAAAACATAGTGCTCTACGGAGCGTCAGGCAACGCAGTGCGCCTCAGCGAGGTGGCAAAGATTGTGGAAGGCCGCACCCCTCCTACCATCGAACGTAAAGACCGTGAGCGTATCGTCACCATCACAGGCATCGTGGCAAAAGGCTATGCCTTGAGCGACGGTGTGGCAGCATCAGAGAGATGTATCGACAAGGTCGAGATACCTGCCGAGTTCATGGTGAAGATTGCCGGTGACTACGAAGACCAGCAGGATGCATTCAAGGACATGTTCACACTCATCATCCTCATCGTCATCCTTGTTTACGTGGTTATGGCGTCACAGTTTGAGTCGTTGCTCGACCCGTTCGTCATCATGTTCTCCGTGCCGTTCGCTATCACTGGCGTGCTTATCGGCTTGAGAGTCAACGGTATGGCGCTCGGCGTGATGGCGCTCATCGGCGTCATGATCCTGATGGGTATCGTGGTGAAAAACGGCATCGTGCTCATCGACTACACCAGGTTGTGCCTCGAGCGCGGCATGGGCGTCAACGAATCGGTCGTCACCGCCTCGCGCCAACGTCTGCGTCCTATCTTGATGACAACACTCACCACCGTGCTCGGTATGGTGCCTATGGCTATCGGAACAGGCGAAGGCGCTGAGATGTGGAACGGCCTCGGCGTGGTGGTGTCGTGGGGACTTACCTTCTCCACCCTCATCACCCTCGTGCTCATCCCTACCCTCTACGCCATCTTCATCTCGAGAAGAAGAAGACGTCAGGAAAGAAAAGCAGCAAGACTTGCAATGGCTAACTAAAAATGAAGAAAAATGACAGCAATATTCATAGCATATAATCAAGCCTATTACGAAGAGATCTCCGAACTCCTTGAAAAACAGGGAGTTCGCGGATTCACCCGTTGGAACGAGATAACAGGAAGAGGCTCAGAGACAGGCGAGCCGCATTATGGCACACACACCTGGCCTACGTTCAACGACGCCATGCTCACCTTCGTCGATGACGAGAAAGTCGAGACGATAATGAACATGCTGCACGAACACGACCAACAGACGCCAGAGTTAGGCCTGAGAGCGTTCGCCTGGAAGATAGATAAGTCTATTTAACGCTGAACTTGTAGATACAAGTATGATGATATTCCTCGCCAGGCCTTAACACCGCACTTGGGAAATCAGGCTGGTTTGGAGAGTCCGGAAACAGCTGTGTTTCAAGGGCAAACGAACAATATTTCTCTTCAAAGAAATTACCACTGTAGAACTGCATTCCCGGTTGGTCGGTGAATACCTCCATCACTCGGCCTGATGCCGGCTCACAGACACTTGCTGCCTGTCCCATCTCACCCATCGGCTTATTCAAGACCCAGTTAAAGTCATAGCCACCGCCATATTTCATCTGAGGATGGTCTTTTTCGATGTCACGACCAATAGGTTTAGCCTCTGTAAAATCCATCGGAGTGCCTTTGACACTTAAGAATTCCCCTGTGGGAATAAGCTTTTCGTCAACAGGTGTTATACTGGCGCTGTTTATCATCAGCTCATGGTCAAGGACGGTGCCGTTGCCCTCGCCTCTCATGTTGAAGAATGAGTGATGTGAGAGGTTGCAGACGGTCGGAGCATCCGTTTTAGCGAGGTAATCGACACGGAATTCGTTATCGGGAGTCAAGGTATAGGTCATGGTGATGTCGAGGTTGCCCGGGAAGCCGTCCAAGCCATCAGGCAGAACAACATGCAGCACTATGGCGTTGTCGGTAACCGAATCAACATCCCAGACTACGCGGTCAACGCCGAACTCGCCGCCATGAAGAGTGTTGCCATGGTCATTTTTATAAAGCTCATATTTTTTGCCGTCAAGCATGAATTCGCCATGTCCGATGCGGTTGGCATAACGGCCGACGACAGCGCCCAGATATCTCTCACCTTTATTATTAATATACTTGTCGATATTGTCGTAGCCAAGAACAATATTGTCGGATTTGCCTTTATTATCTGGCATCCATAACGACACGACACGTCCGCCGTAATTCGTCACCTGCATGGTAAGAAACCCGTTTTTCAAAGTGTACAATGACACTTTTTTGCCATCTACTTCAGCGTTGAAATCATTGATATTCATAAGATTAACCTCATTTTTCGTTGTACAACCGATTATAACCATTGCGCAAAGCGCTATAAGCAAAACTTTCTTCATATTTTTAAACTTATTATGCAAAATTATAAATTATTTCTGATATTATTCATTTTTTTAGTAATTTTGTCACGATGAGTAAAGTCAAATCCATAAGGAAACATTATGAAGGTCGTATCCGCTGGGAGACGATAGTGATTTATATCCTTATCACCATAATGTGCGCCTTTATGATTTATTACATCTCAAACCTTAAGAAAACCATTCTTAATCAACGCGTTGCGATAGATAAAAATGAAAAAGTGCTCAATTTCACAAATGAATTGATTCAAAATGTGAATGAGGCGCAGTCGCACGCCCAGCTTTATACAATCTCTGGAAATGCCGAGCATCTGTTGAAATTCAGCGAGAATCTACAGCTCACTTCTGCCATCAAGGATTCCATAATCTTATATTCGGAAGACGACATTAAAAACCAGCAGCTGCTCAACGACATCGTTGATCTCTTGAATCGTAAGGAAAGCATTATCAAGGATATAACGCATCAATATGATGTCTTTAACCCCTATGATGAGATTTACAAACTGCTATCGCAATACAAGCCGAGGGAGAAAACGACAAGAATCATCGCTAGAACTCATCAAGACACCATTATCATACAAGGCGAACGCCAAAGTTTCTTCCAGCGTGTCTTTAACTCCGAGACGCCTCGCGACAGCATCATTGTGGTAACGACCACCACTTACGACACCATCACTGAAGAGACTCCGGAGAACAAGGTCGACCTTATGGCGGGTATTAAGATTTATACCGACAAAGGCAAGCAGGAGTACATCAAAAGACTGCAAACCATTGAAAATCAATATCAAAGCTTTATTAAGTCAGACCAGGAGATTTCTGAAGAGATCTCAGACCTGCTTATCGTTCTACACAAACAGACGCTGACATCGGTGATGATAGCCATCCAAAAGAGCGAGGAGATCATCCAACGAAGCCTTGATTATTCGATTTACGGCGGCACTGTGGCGCTATGCAGTATTTTATTGTTTATCCTCTTGATTTCCAGAGATATACAGCGCGTCTCGCGAGCTCGACGCGCCATGGAGGAAGCCCAGCGCCGTACCGAAGAGATTATGGAGAGCCGTCACAAGCTGCTTCTCTCGGTGTCACACGACATCAAAGCGCCTCTCTCTTCTGTCATTGGTTACATCGAGTTGATGCAGATGGAGAAACACAGCGACGAAGACATGAAGCGTCTCAACTCGATGAAATACTCATCGCAGCACATCCTCTCGCTCCTGTCGAATCTGCTGGACTTCTCGAGCCTCGAACAAGGCAAGCAGTTTATCCGTCGTGCCGACTTCAACGTGTCAGAACTCAGCGACCAGCTCGCCACGATGTTCAAGCCTATAGCGGAAAACAAACAACTCAAGTTCTTCTATCATAAAAACATTGCCGACAACATTTACATCAACTCCGATGCTCTGAAGATCAAGCAAGTGGTTAGCAACATCATATCCAACGCTATCAAATACACCATCGAAGGCGAGGTCCATTTCGGTGTCTATATCGTCAAAAACAAATTGATTTTCAACGTGATAGACAATGGCATCGGCATCCCTAACGAGAAGATTGAAGAGATGTTCAAGCCATTCAGTAAGGCCGACAACAACCCAGGTCTCGCCGAGGGTAACGGCTTCGGACTCTTCGTGGTGAAAGGCATGCTCGAGATTCTCGGAGGCAACATCAAAGTGATGTCTGAGCTTGAAAAAGGTAGTCATTTCGAAATCTCAATCCCTATAAAGATTGTCGACAAGCCTCAAACTAAGGAACAGAAAAAACCTACTAATATATTAGCAAATACTAAGGAAAAAATGAATATACTTCTCATCGACGACGACAACAGCCTACTTGCTGTTATCAAATCAATGCTCGACAAGCTCGGGCACAACTCCGACATCTGCCGTTCCTACATCGAGTTCAACAAATACATCAAGGAACTCGACAGATACGATGTGGTCATCACTGACCGTGAAATGGGCACATTCTCCGGCAACGACATCATGAAGACTATAAAGAATGTCGACAAAGACAAGGTCGTTATCCTGATGACCGCCAGCGACGAATACACCGAGAAGTTCGCCGCCAACGAGGGCTTCAACGGATATCTCAAAAAGCCATTCAGCATCAAGGACTTGGCGACATTACTCAACGTCAAATGGACCGAAGAGGAACGTCAGAGCTGCGAATATGCCTCCGACTTCCCGATGCTTTGCGAGATGTTTGACAACGACAGCAGCGCCATCCACGAGATCCTGATGACCTTCGTGCAGTCAACCACTGACAACCTCGTGGTTCTCAACGACGCCATCACCGAGCATGACTTCGCAAAGGCTCAGGCTGTATGCCATAAGATGCGCCCGATGTTCATCCAGCTGGAACAGAAATCGGCGGATTACCTCGTCGATGTGGACAACCGTCGCGGACCTGATGCCACTCCACTCCCCGACTGGGAACAAAAAGGCATCGACTTCATGAATCAAGCCGACGCCCTCTTGGCTCTGTTAGCCGATAAATATGATATCTGCGACTAGTCGCTGACTTCCTCGCTTCTTCTGCCGCTGCGCTTACGCTCGATCTCGTCGAGGATTATCTTACGTAGACGCAAGCTCTTCGGAGTGACCTCGAGATACTCGTCGTCACGGATATATTCCATGTATTCTTCAAGCGACATCCTAACCGGCGGGATAAGCACAATCTTATCGTCGGAACCCGAAGCACGCACGTTGGTAAGGTGCTTGGTCTTGTTGATATTCAGCACTATGTCGTTTGCGCGGGTGTTCTCGCCGATGACCTCGCCCATATAGACGTCTTCATTAGGCTGGACGAAGAACTTACCACGATCCTGAAGTTTCCATAAAGCATAAGGCACCGCTGTACCTGTCTCCATAGCGATGAGAGCGCCCACCTCATGAGTGTCCATCTCCCCTTTCCATGGCTCGTAGTCTTTGAAACGGTGCGACATCACAGCCTCGCCTTCTGTCGCAGTAAGCATGGCGCTACGCAAGCCGATGAGACCTCTCGCCGGGATGTCGAAGTCGAGGTTCATACGATCGCCTTTAGGTGTCATGTTGGTCATCTCGCCTTTGTGCTGTGACGCCAGCTCAATAACACGGCCTGCGAAGTTCTCAGGCACCTGCACGTTCATCACCTCGATAGGCTCGCATTTCTTTCCGTCGATCTCTTTCAAGAGAACCTTAGGCTGACCGATCTGGAACTCATAACCCTCACGACGCATCGTCTCAACGAGGATGCTGAGGTGAAGGATACCACGTCCGTAAACCATAAGAGAATCAGGCGAATCGGTGTCTTCCACACGCAAAGCGAGGTTCTTCTCGGTCTCTCTGTAAAGACGGTCACGCAGATGGCGTGAGGTGACGAATTTACCTTCTCTTCCGAAGAACGGCGAGTTGTTGATGGTGAACAGCATGCTCATCGTAGGCTCGTCAACATGGATTGGAGGCAATGCCTCAGGGTTCTCGAAGTCGGCGACGGTGTCACCAATCTCGAAGTTCTCAAGGCCCATCAACGCCACGATATCACCTGCCATAACAGGCTTCTTTGTTCTTTCCTTGCCAAGGCCTTCGAAAGTGTATAATTCTTTAATCTGATTCTTCTCGATAGAGCCGTCGCGCTTCACCAATGAGACGTTCATACCTGCCTGGAGGATACCGCGTTTCAGACGACCCACGGCGATACGGCCCACATACGAGCTGTAGTCGAGTGAGGTGATAAGCATCTGAGGTGTTCCCTCTTCGTATTTCGCCTCCGGAATGGTGTTGATTATGACATCCAAAAGATATGAGACGTCGTTGGTGACATGTGTCCAGTGATCCGACATCCAGCCTTGTTTCGACGAGCCGAACACTGTCGGGAAGTCAAGCTGGTCGTCGGTAGCGCCGAGGTTGTACATCAGGTCGAACACGGCTTCCTGAGTCTCTTCAGGCGTGCAGTTAGGCTTGTCGACCTTGTTGACGACGACGATAGGCTTCAATCCGAGTTGGATGGCTTTTTCGAGCACAAAACGAGTCTGCGGCATAGGACCTTCGAAGGCGTCGACGAGCAGCAGCACGCCGTCTGCCATGTTAAGAACACGTTCCACCTCGCCACCGAAATCGCTGTGGCCAGGAGTATCTATAATGTTGATTTTCACATCTTTATAACGCACTGAGACGTTCTTCGACAAGATGGTGATACCTCGTTCACGCTCCAGGTCGTTGTTATCCAAAATCAAATCCCCATTATCTTTATCCTCTCTGAAAAGCTTTGATTGATACAGGATACGGTCCACCAAGGTGGTCTTTCCGTGGTCAACGTGAGCGATGATTGCAACATTACGAATACTTGTCATTTTCTTATTTTTTTGAAAAATCGGGCGCAAAAATACGAATTTTTTACGAAATATTTTTATCTTTGCAAAAAAAAGTTCGATGAGTGAGTTGACACGATCGGTTTTGGTGAAATATTGGGGTTATCCCTCGTTTCGTCCAATGCAGGAAGACATCGTCGATTCCGTCATTGACGGACGCGACACCCTTGCCCTCTTGCCTACTGGCGGCGGCAAGTCGATATGTTTCCAGGTGCCTGCCATGGCGATGGAAGGCGTCTGCATCGTCGTCACTCCCCTCATCTCGCTGATGAAAGACCAGGTGCAGCATCTGAGGAACATCAACATCCCGGCTGCTGCCATCTACTCAGGGCTTCATCCCAGCGAGGTCGAGATAGCTTACAACAAAGCTGTCTTCGGCGGCCTTAAGTTTCTATATGTCTCCCCCGAGCGTCTGATGACCGACGCCTTCATCGAGGCGATTAAGAAGATGAAGGTATGCCTCCTCGCCATCGACGAGTCGCACTGTATCTCGCAATGGGGCTATGACTTCCGTCCTCCTTATTTAAAGATAGCGGAGATACGGCCTTATATCCCCACCACGCCGGTGCTGGCGCTCACCGCGACGGCCACACCCAACGTGGTCGAGGACATACAGTATCGCCTTGGTTTCAAGGAACGCAACGTGTTTCAGACGAGCTACGAGCGTAAGAACGTCACCTACAACGTCATCAAGGTGCCCGACAAATATGGGGTGATGTTTCGTCTCTTCAGCAAGATGACCACAGGCAGCGGCATAGTGTATGTCCGCAGCCGCAAGCGCACTAAGGTCATCGCCGACTGGCTACAGTCGGCGGGCATTAGCGCCACGTTCTATCACGCCGGCATCGACGCCAAGACACGCGACGAACGCCAGAAGATGTGGATGGACGGCAAGATCAAGGTCATCGTGGCGACTAATGCGTTCGGCATGGGCATCGACAAGCCTGACGTACGCGTCGTGGTGCACATGGACCTCCCCGACAGCCTCGAGGCTTATTTCCAGGAGGCAGGCCGTGCCGGACGTGACCTTAAGCCTTCAGAGGCATTCCTCCTCGTCGCCGACACCGACATCAAACAGCTCAAGGACAACCTGCAGCAGTCGTATCCCGAACTCGACCGCATCAAGACGATATATGAAGCACTCGGCAACTACCTGCAGATACCAGTGGGCGCTGGCAACGGACAGAGCTACCCATTCGACATGAACGAGTTCGCCCAGAGCTACGGATTCCAGTTGCTCGAGGTGTTTAACTCATTGAAACTCATGGAGAGAGAAGGTTTCTTCTCGCTCTCGGAGGCCATGGACACGCCATCGCAGATCTTCATCAAGGCGAGCCGCGAAGACCTCTACCGCTTCCAGGTGGAATACCCCGACTTCGACGTCATGATAAAATATCTGTTGCGCAACTACCCGGGCATACTCTCCGACTTCGTCAAGATCAAGGAGGAACAGATAAGCCATAAACTCGGCATCGACATCGAGAAAGTCGAGCAGACACTGAAGAAGCTGGAGAGTTTCAACTTCCTCACATATATCCAACGCAGCGACAGGCCTCAGATACTATTCCTCACAGAGCGTCAGGACACCCGCCACTTCGCGCTTTCCGACGAGGTGTATAAAGACCGCAAGGAAGATGCCACAAAGCGTGTACAGGCGGTCATCGACTTCGTAAACAACGACGCGGAATGCCGCAGCGTGCAGTTGCTACGGTATTTCGGAGAAAAGATCAAATCACGCTGCGGCAAATGTGACGTCTGCAGCATTCGTAACCAGATGAATATCAACGACGAAGAGTTCAAGAACATCAGCGAGCTCATACTCGAAGAGTTGAAGAAACGCGTGGTGCCACTCTACGAGACGCCGTCGATAGCCAAAAACTACATGGAAGAGAAGGTCCTCGAGACGGTGCGCTGGATGCTTGACAGCGGCGTCATCGAACAGGACGAGAACGGCAACCTCAAGGAGAAAGGCCGCCAGTGGACACTGTTCTAAAACAAAAAAGGCCGCTTGAATGCGGCCCTAAGTGTCAATAGCAAAACCTATTATTTTACTAAGTCTGCACTAGCTTTGAATTTCACGACCTTCTTTGCAGGGATTGTGATTTCTTTGCCAGTTTGTGGGTTACGACCTTTACGAGCTGGGCGTTTGGTTGTTGATAATGTACCAAATCCGACTAATGAGATTCTTTCACCTTTACGGATTGCACCTTTTGCTGCTGTAAGGAAAGCGTCTAATGCTTTCTTTGCGTCCACTTTTGTGAGGCCAGCTTTTTCTGCCATCACATTTACTAATTCTGCCTTATTCATTTTGTAAGTTTTAATAAGTTTGTAATATTTGACATTGCAAATATAATCAATAATCAATTACTTACAAAGTTTTTTTGAAAAAATTTTAATTTTTTTTGAAAATTTTTTGAAAACGGCTCACAAAACTATCTTCCAATCTTCGGAAAGCCGCGCCCCTCTTAGGAATTCCGCAATTTGCATCGCTTTCTTCCCCGCCTGCTGTATTTCGATAATTTTTATGCATGAATCGCCCAAAACGACCTCCAGATACGTTTTTTCGTCGGTTTTAAGGCTGAAAACCTCATTTTTTACGCCGTCTTTCGACGCCAATTCCGTCTTAAAAATCTTCAAATCCAAAATCTCGCCGTTAGGATTCTGTATCTTGGCGTGTGCCGCAGGATACGGTGAGAGGCCTCTCACGAAGTCATAAATCTCTTTTCCCGACTTGTGCCAGTCGATGTAACAGTCCTCCTTAAAGATCTTAGGCGCCGGTTTCAGCGTCAATTTCTCCTTCTCTATGACCGATGTCTGGCTCAGTGCTTTGACCTCACCGTTTTCAATCTTCTTTATAGTCTTGACGATGACATCGTTGCCAAGGGTCATCAATGCGTCGTGCAGCTCACCTGCTGTCATGGTCTCTCCTATCGCCAGCTTCTCCTGCATAATCATGGCGCCGGTGTCGATCTCCTTATCGAGGATGAAGGTCGTCAAGCCCGTCTCAGTCTCCCCGTTGATGATTGCGTGGTTGATGGGCGCTGCGCCTCTGTACTGCGGCAGCAGCGAGGCATGAAGGTTGATGGTCCCTTTCGGAGGCATGCTCCAGATAACCTCGGGAAGCATCCTGAATGCCACCACGACAAACAGGTCGGCGTTGAACGAACGCAGCCGCTTCACGAAAGCCTCGTCTTTAAGCTTCTCTGGCTGCAAGACAGGTAATCCATGCCTCAAGGCGCATTCCTTCACCTCCGACGAATGCATCTGCTTGCCACGTCCCGCAGGCTTGTCGGGGGTGGTGACAACGGCTGGCACCTCATAGCCGGCAGCCAAGATAGCCTCAAGCTGAGATGCAGCGAATTCAGGTGTTCCGAAATAAACAATCTTCATTTTTACACTTATTAAAAATGCCTGACTCCCTCAAGAATCAGGCATCTATATAACCTATAACCAATAACCTATTCTGCGAGTTTTGCCTCTACGTAGGCGATGTTCTTCAAAACGTGGAAACCTTCAGTGCTTGTAGGATACTCATCTCTAATGATGGTGTACATTTCCAACGCCTTGTTATAGTTTTCAAGCATTTCGTATGTATAGCCGGCTTTCATCAGGAACATAGGAGCAGTTGTGATGTTCTTTGTGTCCTTTGCTGCCTTCTCATAGCATGAAGCTGCCTCAGCGACATTGTCAAGCTCCAAATAAGCATCGCCCATAGCGCCCATTGCCAATGGCTTCATGAACTGGTCTTTGCCTTTGAACTCTTTCAAATACTTGATGGCATTTTCAAACTCACCCATATTGAGATAGCACAAACCAGCATAGCATTTTGCCAAATTGCCTGATTTTGTACCGCCATATTCATTGATAACCTCAAGGAAACCATCGAAATTACCGTCACCATTAAGAGCTGTAGCATAATCGTCTGCTCTGAAAAGCTGTTCTGCATGGAACATAGCCTTTTCTGCAGCCTCTTCACGTGGCTCCATGACGAATTTCTTTATTCCGAAAATAGCCAAAACGACAACCACAACAGCGATGACAGCGATGGTGATCGTCTTCTTGTTATTTTCAACAAACATTTCAGTTTTACCTAATGTTGACTCAATCTGTTCGAGACGTTCCTCGTCTTTCTTTACATTTTCTTTTGCCATATCTAAAAACAATTTTTTTCGAACTGCAAAAATACGCTTTTTTTGTTTATGTTTGAACAAATTTTTTAATATATTTGTAAAAATTTTCAAATAAAGGCATAAAACACGTAACTCATTCATTTTGAACGCAAAAGAACAAAAATTATACGAGTTTCTTTCGAACTATATCACCGACGAGAGAAAACGGCGCTTCGAGCAGGTGCTTCAATATCGCACCCGTCACCTCACCATAGTGCTTGAAGACATCTATCAGTCGCACAATGCCAGCGCCGTCTTACGTTCCTGCGACCTGACCGGCGTCCAAGACATCCACATCATCGAAAACAAATGGGTTTACGATATCAATCCTGACATCGTGGTTGGCAGCGTCAAATGGCTCGACCTGCATAAATACAACGTAGGAGAGTTCAACACGCCCGAGACTTTCGACTATCTGCACAGCAAAGGCTATAAGATCGTCGCCACCTGTCCTCATCAGAACGACTACACGCCCGACACGCTGCCTCTCGACCAACCGATAGCAGTGGTGTTCGGCACCGAGAAGACGGGCCTCACCGACTATGCCCTCGAGCATTCCGACATGTACGTCCAGATTCCGATGCATGGCTTCACGGAGAGTTTCAACATCAGTGTCTCCGCGGCTTTGCTGATGTACACGCTGACACAGCGCCTCCATAAAAGCGACATCGACTGGCATCTCTCCGAAGAAGAGAAGCAAGAGTTACGCCTCGACTGGACACGCAAGTCATTGAACCGTGTCCGAACGTTCGAGAACAAGTTTTACGAATTATATCCTGAGTTTAAGTAAGATCCATCCCGTAGAGATGCATCTTGTTGTATAAGGTCTTACGGTCGATCTGAAGCAGTTTCGCCGCCACGGTCTTATTACCCCTCGCCTTATTCAATGCCGCGAGTATCTGCTCCTTCTCGTCGCCAGGCTGTAATGCCATGTCGTCGACCTCCTGTGTCTTCTGTACGCGAGCGCCCAGCATGGGAAGATTGTCAAGCGTGATCTCTTGATTTTCAGCGAATAATGTTGCGCGACGTATCACGTTTCTCAGCTCGCGGAGGTTGCCGTCCCACTTGTGTTGTTTGAGTTTCTCTATTGCCTCGGCCGATATCGATTTCACGTCCTTGCCCAGCTCTTCGTTGGCCTGTGCCAGGAAATGATACGCAAACTCCTCGAGGTCTTCCAGGCGCTCGCGTAACGGCGGCACCTCCAACGAGAACTCGTTGATTCTATGATACAGGTCCTGGCGGAAGCTGCCGTCTTCAATGGCTTTCTCCAAGTCCACGTTGGTTGCTGCTATGATCCTGACGTCGACATCCACATCCTGTGCCGAGCCCACCGGGCGCACCTTCTGCTCCTGCAAGGCTCTCAGCAGCTGTTTCTGCACCTCATAAGGCAGGTTACCCACCTCATCGAGGAACACCGTGCCGCCTTTTGCCTCTTCGAAGACGCCTTTCTTATCGGCGATGGCCGAGGTAAACGAGCCTTTCTTATGTCCGAATAGCTCCGAAGGTGCCAGTTCCATAGATAGACTGCCGCAGTCGACGGCGATAAACGGGTTGTTCTTACGTCCGCTCTGCTCGTGGATCATACGTGCGATATATTCCTTGCCTGTGCCGCTCTCGCCAAGCACAAGCACCGACATCTTGGTGGGTGCCACCAATCCGATATGCGTGTAAACTCTTTGTATCACGGGACTCTTACCCTTCACCATATCGGAGTAGTCTTCTTTGCGAGCAGTTTTTCTCTCCTTGGGAGCGGCAGCGTCGTCCTGACTCATCGCCAGCTCTATCTTCTGCTGAAGTATCTCGGGGACAATAGGTTTCTGCAGATAGTCGAAGGCACCGAGTTTTATCGCGTTGACGGCGGTCTGCACGTCGGCATAGCCTGTCATTATGATAAACGGTGTCATGATTTTCTTCTCGCGGAGGTATGTTAAAAACATGATTCCGTCGCCGTCTGGCAGACGTAAATCGCTGAGTATCAAATCATAACGCGATGTCTTGGCGGCTTGCAAGGCCCTATCCAGAGATGCCACGAGGTCGGTCTCCCAGCTGTTTTTCTGGAGCCATGTCTTTATCATCACGCCGAAGGCGACATCGTCGTCAACTATCAAAATCTTCTTTGACATAATAATCATTCTGCTCGTCTTGCAAAATTATACATTTTCTTTTTATCTGCGCAAAAAAATGTCAAAAAAAAGAAATCCGGCGCCAGGCGGCACCGGATTTCCGTAAATATTGAAAACGAGCAGAAAAATTACTTGGTTAGAACAACCAAATATCTTGTTACTTTCCAGAACATCTCTGGATTTGTAATTTCAAGGGTCACGATCTTGTTGCCTTCTGCATCTTTACCTTTTGTGAGTGTGTATGACTCAACTGGGTGTGTTGAGAGGACAACAGCCTTCTTTGTATTGAAGACGATTGTGTTGAGTTCGCGCTTGTCAGCTTTTGTGAACTGCTCTGTTGGGACATCGCCCTGGAGCACTTTCTTTGCGCTGAGGATAACGCCTTTCTCTTTCAACTCTTTGAGCTTGCCACCGACATAGTAAACTGTGTTCATCTCGTCGGTCTGAGCCAAGTTCTGGTTGCTGAGATTCTCGATCTCTGTGTTAGCATTGTTCAAATCTGTGTTGAGGGTTTCAACCTGTGTGTTAAGGTCAGCGATCTTACCGTCTTTTTCAACGATCTGAGCCTGCAAGCCAGCAATCATCTCTTCTTTTTCAGCAATCTGATCCTGGAGCTTCTTGATCTGAGCGCGGAGGTTGCCATTGTTTCTGTTGGATTTTGCGAGCACATCGTTCAGTGAATCCAAACGAGCACGGTTCTCAGCCATCTTTTCTTTGATCTGGAGGAGTTCAGAAACGATCTGGTCTCTTTCGCTGCCTTCCTGCTGGACTGTTAACATACCCTCTGCATCACGGATAGCCTGAAGGTTGTTCTCAACTTCGTTGATAATACCGATTGTGGTATTGTACTCATTCTCCAAGTTCTGGTTTTCAACTGCAAGAGCTTCCTTTTCAGCTAATAATGCCTGATACTTCTTTGAACTTTCAACGCATGAGCTTAATACTAAAGCTACTAATGCGACTGACAAAATTGTAAATACTTTTTTCATTGTTGTTATAATTTAAGATTAGTCGATGCTAACGAATGTAGTTTGTGCCAAAATCGTGCCAAACTATCGTTTTTGTTAATTTAATTTTTTAATTTGTTGATAATCAATATTTTATAATTTTCTACTTTTTTCGTTTCCACAATCTCAAAGTGTGGAAAAGTGTGGAATTGTTCCACAAAAATCCACACACTCAAGATTTTACAGCGCAAATGTACGGATTTTTTTAATACATTGTACAATATTTTTTATTTTTGCATAAAATTTATTTCGTGAATCGGTCAATACTCAAACTCGCAATACCAAACATTATCAGCAACATAACCATTCCGCTGCTGGGTTTGGTGGATATGATATTGATGGGACACCTCAGTTCGCCGGTTTATATCGGAGCTATCGCGCTTGGCGGAACGATCTTCAGCGTGCTATATTCCTTCTTCAGCTTCCTGCGTGCAGGAACGACCGGTTTTACCGCCCAATCCTACGGTGCCAACGACATCTCCGAAGTCAGCTACTCGCTCTACCGCTCGACTATAATTGCAATAATAGCATTCCTATTAATATTATGTATGCAAAAACCCATCGCCAACCTCAGCCTGATACTGCTCGATGGAAGCGATGAGGTGAAGGACCTGGCTATCACATATTTCTTTGTCAGAATATGGGCAGCACCGGCAAATATGCTGCTTTACTGCCTCAACGGCTGGTTTATAGGGATGCAAAACACCAAGATTCCAATGGCCATTGCCATCATTATCAATGTGTTAAACATAGTCTTCAGCATCTTCTTCGTGGTGGTGATGCATCAAGACGTCACCGGCGTCGCCCTCGGTACCGTCATCGCTCAGTATTGCGGACTAGCCACAGCCATCATCTTCATTTTTACAAAATACAAGAGATATATCATAAAGATCAATACACGTATATTATTGGATATCAAGAAATTAAAGAAGTTTTTCGTTGTCAACACCGACCTGATGATAAGAAGCATCCTCCTGGTCTTGACAATAGCCTTCTTTACTAACCAATCGGCAAGACTTGGCGATAACGTGCTGAGTATCAACATGATACTCCTGCAGTTCTTCTATATCTTCTCATATTTCACCGACGGCTTCGCTTACGCGGGAGAGGCCCTTGTAGGCAAGTTTGTGGGAGCGAGAGACGAGAAAAACCTCCGCAGTGTGGTAATGCATCTCTTCAAATGGGGTGCCTACATATGCGTGCCTTTCGCCATACTCTACGCCCTCTTCCCCACCCCTTTCGTGAAACTCATTTCCGACCAGCCTGTCATCATCGAACAGATACAACCTTATTATATATATATGGTGTTGATTCCGATCATCACCTTCGCCGCCTTCCTGTGGGACGGCATCTACATCGGGGCGACGGCCTCAAAAGCCATCCGCAACACCATGATTATCTCGTCAATCCTGGTCTTCCTGCCGATGTGGTACTTCCTGATGCCAATATACGGCAACCACGGACTCTGGATCGCATTCCTCAGCTTCATGCTCGCAAGAGGCATCTCCATGACCTTTTTTGCGAAGAAAAATATACTACAACTTCCTAATAATCAATAAGATGCATATTTTATCCAAATCGACATATATCAAAGGCGAGCAATGCGAAAAAGCTTTGTATCTTTTTAAAAACAGGCCGTTTTTGCGTGACAAGCTGAGCATGGAGCAACGTGCCAAATTCAAACGCGGCACCGACGTTGGAATCTTAGCCCAGCAGCTGTTTCCAGGTGGCATCAACATGACGCCCAGCTCCCCATCGCAGTTCGACAAAAAAGCAGCGGAGACCCAGCAAAACCTGACAAATCCGGACGTCAACGTGATGTACGAGGCAGTGTTCAAATACGACGACACCCTCATCATGCTCGACATCCTCGTACGCGACGGCGACAAATGGCGCGCCATAGAAGTGAAAAGCTCGCTCGGCATCAGTCAGACCTACATGAAAGACGCCGCCTTGCAGTACTATGTCCTCAAGGGCTGCGAAGTGCCTCTCTCCGACATCCAACTGATGTACATAAATGCCGATTATATAAGACATGGCGATTTAGACTTGTCGCAACTGTTTGTGTTTCAATCCGTTAAAGACTACGCCGAGCAGTATCAGGATATAATAGCCAAAAACATCGCCCATTTCAAGGACATCATAAAGCAGCCTCATTCGCCAAAGATCGCTATAGGCGACCAATGCGAAAACCCATACCGTTGCGAGTTTCACGGTCATTGCTGGAAAGACGTCCCAAACGATGCCGACAAGCCGTATTCCATTGATTACAAGACACTTTACGAACTCATCGGCGATAAAAACCAGACCACAGCTTTCCTTAACTTGTTGTTTTACCGGCCAGCCGTTCCATTATTCGACGGCGACAAGCCATATACAGAGTTTATCATAGGATTTTCAATACTCTCAAACAACGGCCAATGCGATGACATCTACGACTGGAACTGTCTCGATGACCTCTCGAAATGGAAAGAAAGCCTCGACATCTTACAAGAACGGCTGGCCGGTTTTGAGCGTGTCATATGCTTTGCCCCGCAAAACATCTCAGCATCCTTACAGAAATATAACTCGTTGACATCCAAGAATTTAAATTATAAAATCTTGAATTTCAGAGAGGTATTACAGCAATCAGTCTTTTGTCACGAAAAAGTCAAATCTGACTTCTCATTGAAAAATGTTTACGAAAGTGTCTTCCCCGACAAGATCCTTTTCGAGCATAGCCGCATAATCTTAAACGCGTTATCCGACAACATCATGGAACGCAGTTTGATAACCAACGACTTAGAACAAGAGAACAAAGCCTTGCGTGAGATTTTCAAAAAAGTTATCAACATATAAAAATCAAATAGTCATTATTCATAATTTTGTCACATGAATAATGAAAGCATAAAAAAATCGAGTTTTGTTAGGTCACAATCCGCCACTCAGAGTGTGGATGTGCTTAATAGTCAAGGGAGAATACCGCCACAAGCGGTAGATTTGGAAGAGGTGGTCCTGGGTGCGCTCATGCTCGAAAAAGAGGCCGTGAACGCCGTGATCGACATACTGTCGCCAGAGGTGTTTTACAAGGAGGCGCATCAGATAATTTTCGCAGCCATCAAAGACCTGTTCACAAAGTCAGAACCCATTGATATTCTTACGGTTACTAACCATCTAAAGTCAACAGGCGACCTCGAAGCCATAGGCGGTCCGTATTACATCTCGCAGCTGACCAACCGTGTGGTTTCCTCGGCAAATATCGAGTATCACACACGCATCATCCTGCAGAAATATATCCAGCGTCAGCTGATTAAGATTTCTTCGGAGACGATAAAAGACGCTTACGAGGACTCCACCGACGTGTTCGACCTTCTGGACACCGCTGAAAACAAGCTGTTCCAGATCAGCGAGAACAACCTGCGCCGCAACAGCGAACAAATGCCGGACCTCGTGAAACTCGCTATCGACGACATCGAAAAAGCCAAAAATGCCGGTTCCACACTTCGTGGCGTACCTTCGGGCTATACACAACTCGACCGCATCACACAAGGATGGCAGAAATCAGACCTCATCATCCTCGCGGCACGTCCGAGTATGGGTAAGACGGCATTCGCACTCAACATGGCACGCAACGCCGCTGTTGACTTCAACAAACCGATAGCATTCTTCTCACTCGAGATGTCATCGGTGCAGCTTGTTACCCGTCTGATTGCTTCGGAGACCTCACTGCCTGCCGAGAAACTTCGTTCCGGACAGCTCGCCGAATACGAGTGGCAACAACTCAACACCAAAGTCACGCCGCTCACAAACGCCAAGCTGTATATCGACGACACCCCACAGCTCTCGGTGTTCGACCTTCGTGCCAAATGCCGCCGAATGAAACAGCAGTACGACATACAGATGATTTTTATTGATTATCTGCAACTTATGACGGCAAAGACCGAGAAAAACGGCAACCGCGAACAGGAAATCAGTACCATCTCACGTTCGCTGAAGAGCTTGGCTAAAGAGTTGAACGTCCCTGTTTTGGCGCTATCACAGTTGTCGCGTAACGTGGAATCGCGTCCAGGTTCAAAGAAGCCTATCCTATCCGACTTACGTGAATCGGGCGCTATCGAACAAGACGCAGATATGGTTGTATTCATCTATCGTCCCGAGTATTATGGACTTAACGAAGATGAGAACAACAAATCAACACAGGGCAAGGCAATCATTAATATTGCAAAACACCGTAACGGCAAACTCGGCGATGTGGAGTTGCGTTTCGTCGGAAAATATGCACGTTTCGAAGACATTGAACTGGATTACGCCAAGAGTGATGATAATAATGCCGGCAGCAACAACGACCAACCGGCACAGATGGCTCCGAACGCCAACTTCAACGCCCCTAATGAGCGAAGAGTCGGCTCTCGAATGAACGACGACACCGGAGATAGTTCACTGCCATTTTAGTTAAAAGTTAAAGGAGGAAAGTTAAAGGAGGAGCCATCAAATAAATGACAGCCCCTCCTTCTCTTTTATCTTTTAACTCTTATCTTTTAACTATTCTCGTTCCTGCGTTAGGGTTACCAAGGCTTGTAGCGTCGGTGATGACGGCGTCGTGGCCTGTCTCTTCGACAAACTTGACGGCAGCGCGCATCTTAGGTGCCATCGAGCCTTCTGTAAACTGTCCTTCTTCAAGGTATTTCTTGGCTTCAGCCACGGTAATTCTTCCCAGAGCCTTCTCGTTCTCCTTGCGGAAGTTGATGTAAGCCTGAGGGACGTCGGTGAGAATGTAGAACTCATCGGCTTTCACCTGCACCGCTGCCAGCGACGAAGCGAGATCCTTGTCGATGACTGCCTCAACGCCAACATAGTAGCCGTCTTTTTCTACCACTGGAATGCCGCCGCCACCCGCTGTGACAACGATATTACCTTGACGTGCGAGCAACTCGACGAGTTCGATGTTATTTATCTCCAATGGCTTAGGTGAAGCCACGACCTTACGCCAGCCCCTGCCCTTCGGGTCCTCCTTGAAGATGGCCCCGGTGGCGGCGGCATAATCCTCAGCCTCTTCCTTATCATAATAAGGACCGACAGGCTTGGTAGGATTCTTAAACATCGGGTCGTTGGCGTCGACCAACACGCGTGTCACCAATGTGACGATGTTATGCTTATATCCGTGCTGTGACAACACTTTACGGAAACCAGTCTCAATCATATAACCGATAGAACCCTGTGTCTCGGAGACGCAGAAATCCATTGGCATCGCCTGCACTTCAAACATCTTGGCGCCCGCCTCGTGCTGAAGCATCACGTTGCCCACCTGAGGGCCGTTGCCGTGACCGATAATCAAATTGTCGCCGTTTTTGATGAAGCTCATCAAAGCCTCACATGTCTCGGTGACGTTCTCAATCTGTTCTTTGTAAGTACCTTTTTGGTTGCTCCTCAACAAAGCGTTTCCGCCAAGAGCTACAACAACTAATTTACCCATGATAAAAACTATTTTTTCTTTTTATATGTGACCGAATAGCCTGATTGTGAAAGAGTCAATTCATCTTCAGTCACGTTTTCGATGATCAGAGTGTCGGAAAATTCGCTTGGAGCCGAACCGACATTCTCACCGTTTAAAATTAACATATCACCTTTTTTCTCCCATGATGTGAAAGCCACATAATCCATGTTGATGTCGGATGCTGTACCGTCTTTCTCCAAGACGAAGCCCTGCTCCTGGGTATAGACTGTACTTGGCTGCACCCATGTTCCCACCAGCGGGTTGGTGCATGAAATCATCACAAAAGAAAGTGCCAAAGCACTGAATAACAATACTTTTTTCATATCTATTAAACTATCTTGCTATCAATCCGACGCCGAGCATCACGAAAAGGACGCCGACCCATCTGACGACCGGGACCGTCTCACCCAAGAGGAACATCGCCAGAAGAATTGTGAATATATAACTAATACTTGTCAACGGATAAACCAGCGACAACGAATAGCTCTTCAGCATAAACATATAGATAATCATCGCAATGATATACAGAAGCAACGACAAGCCGAGCTGCCAGTTCAGGAAACTCCTGTAAAAAGCCCACGACATGCTGTACTCTACCACCCTTTCCATGCCAACCTTCATGAAGTATTGGGCGACGGCTAGGAAGGCCGATTGAATTATCGCTGTTATTATCAGTTTGAACATTTCAAAATTTTTGCAAAATTACGTAATTTTTCAATCCAAATAATAATCTTTTAAAAACTCTTTGTAATCTTTTGTAAATGAATGGTCTTGATTCCTCAAAACAAAAACCTCACTTTCAGTCTTATCCACTTGATTTACAACGAGTTGCATATTTATTCTATTCGGTTCTTTGCCTTCAATGGGCACAATTTTCATCTCTTTTTTTAAATAAAATCCTTGATTTTCAGCATCTTTCAAAAATGTCTTCGATTCGCGTGCAGGAAGCACCAAGGAAAAGCGTCCGTCGGGTTTTAACAATTTCTTTACAGACACAAGCAAATCATTGTAACTCAATGTGTTAGTATGTCTTGCAAGACCTTTTTTAGCCTTCTCCGGGATGTTGTCACCAAAGAAAAACGGTGGGTTTGACACTATCAGATCATACTTTTTCGTACACACCTCGGAATAGTGTTTTACGTCGTCATTTACGGCAAAAAGTTGCGATTTCCACGCCGAATTGCTGAAATTTTGCGCCGCCTCTTCGTATGAATCATTGTCGATTTCCACTGCGTCGGCACTTTTTATGCCCTTCTGGGCAAGCATGAGCGGGATGAGACCGCAGCCCGTCCCGATGTCGAGAACCTCATCATCGGGCGACACCTCCACCCAACGGGCAAGCAAGATGGCATCCGTCCCGATCTTCATGGTCGAGCGATGGTGAAACAACGCAAATTTCTTGAAGAAAAACGGGCGGGAATCCATCTTTACAAATTGAGATACATGTCGATAAGCCCCTCTGGAGCGTTGACTGTCAATGTTTTAGCTTTCTTATCCACCTTTTCGATAATGTCGTCGTGAATCGGGATGAGGATCTCTTTTCCGTCGCACATCACCTGTATGACAGCCTGCGTCGGGTATTCCAACACGTCGGAGATGTCCCCTATTTCGCCTTTCGTCTTGTCGATAAGCTTATAGCCTTTTATTTCATCATAATAAAACTCATCCTCGTCTAACTCCGGCATCAGCTCGTTGGGCAGAAACACCGCTTTTCCGATAAAAGTGATAGCCATATCCATCTTCTTCACATCCTGAAGCTGGACAAACATTTTGTCACCGCTAATCTTTTGATAATCGATAAAATATGGAATCAGATTTCCTTTTTCTTCAATCAAAAGATATCTGAGATCCTTGAAATCGCTAGGATTGGCCACATCGAGTTTGACTGTCAGTTCGCCTTTCAAACCGTGTGTTTTCGTAATCTTACCGAAGAAAAAGCAGTCGTTTTTTGTCATAATTTTATTTTTTGCAAAGATAAGCATTTTTAAGTTATCTTTGCATGCTGTAAATTTTAAAAAAACATGACATTACATACGTTGTATCTTATTCTGCAACAGACACTTATCATTGCCGCATTCGTCATTGGCCTGATGATTATCATCGAGTACATCAACGTGAAAACCGACGGATTGTGGTCAAAACGGCTGCAGGCGTCGCCGTGGGTGCAGATATTAATAGGTGCTCTTATGGGTGTTATCCCGGGATGTCTGGGCACTTACACCATAGTGTCGCTGTATGTCCATCGTGTCGTGAACTTCCCTGCTCTGATAGCGGCTTTGATAGCTACGGCTGGCGACGAGGCGTTTTTCATGTTCTCGCTATTCCCTGGCGATGCGTTGAAAATCACCGTCATATTGTTCGTTGCGGCAATAGTCATAGGCGGCATCCTCCAGCTGACGATGAAAAACAAATTCATCGGACTATCGGAGATGTCGTTCCCTCTTCACGATGAACCAGAATGCCATCATCACCACCACGAGCACACGGTTAGAAAGAATTTCAAGAACATCACCTTCGTGAGAGCCCTGCTTATCGCCATGTGTGTCATGGTTTTAGGACTAATTTTGAGCGGCGTCATCAACGGAGAGCACCAGCTCAACATACTCATGGGCGGACAAAGTGAAGAGATGGCAATAGAGTCGTTTGAGGGCGGCCACCATCACGAAGTGGTTGATTATCATGACCATGAGCATTTTGAATGTGACGAGCATCATCATGAAGGACATCATCACGACCACGAGGGCGAAGCCGACTGGATCCGTTACACGCTCATCGCGATGTTCTCTATAATCCTTGTGATTGTCATTGTCGCCAAGGAGCATTTCCTCGAAGAACACATCTGGGAGCACGTCATTAAGGTGCACCTCCCGAAGGTCTTCCTCTGGACTTTAGGAGTCATGATAGCCCTGACCGTCATCAACTATTTCGTTGATATTCAAGGTGTTGTGACTAAAAACCCATATATCGTCCTATTAGTTGCGATTTTAATTGGAATCATCCCGCAGTCGGGGCCGCATTTGATTTTCGTGTTGTTGTTTGCCAACGGCACCTTGCCATTAAGCATCTTGCTGGCCAGTTCGATAGTCCAGGACGGACATGGGGCGTTGCCGTTGCTTGCCGAGTCGCGCAGGGCCTTCGTCCTATCCAAGGGCATTAAAATTGTGTTGGGATTGGCAGTAGGAATCGCGGGACTTCTTATAGGATTTTAGATAATTGATAATTGATAATTGATAATTGACAAATAAAAACGCGAAGCGGCCTTTGGTCGCTTCGCGCTCTTTTAACTCTCAACTTTTAACTAAAGAACATCAATGTTCTTCGAAATCTTCATTTCTTGTTTCGTCTTCTTTGGCAGGACCACGGTCAGGATGCCATGTTCGACCTTTGCGGAGATCTTATCGGTTTCCACGTCATCAGGCAGCGTGTAGTTCTGTTCATAGTTGGCGTACGAGAACTCGCGGCGCAGGTAGTGGTGCTTGCGGTCTTCGTCTTTATGTTCTGTCTTGTTTTCGATGGCGATGTTAAGATTACCGTCCTCGTTGATGTTTACGCGGCAAAACTCTTTTCTGATGCCTGGGGCTGCGAGCTCCATTGTGTAGGCCTTGTCGTCCTCTTTCACATTGACTGCCGGTGCTGTTGTGTTGGCACGAGGCATCAAATCATTGTCGAAGAATTCGTCAAATACTGTTGGGAACCAACTGTTTTTAAATACTGGTAACATAATTTTATACCTCCATAATTTGTTAAACAATCTTTTTGTTTGACCGCCTCGGCTTTCGCTTCAGCGTTCGCTTGGAAATAAATCAAATTATGTGCCAGAGGATTAAGATGGACAATTTGGCAGAAATGGCGACAATTTGACACCGCTGCTGTCATTTCGACTTTCTTTTAATCTTATGACGAAGCTTGACTAGAGCCAGATTCAACTCAAACTCCGACTCAGTTTCGCTCGTCTCAAGGTTATCGCCGATGATATCAGCAATGAGTCCTCCTCCCTTCTTCATGAGGCTCTTCTGTTCTTCTTGATCTTTGGTTTTTGAAAGTTCAGTGACCGTTCTTGACAATTCCCTCAGTTTTGCAAAGGCCTCGATAATGGCAATTGTTGTATCAGACGCCTTATCACCTTTTAATATGGTAGCCAACATATATAATCCCTTTTCGGTAAAAGCCTTGGGATTAACATTAGAAAACTTGCTTTTAGCGAGGTGGTCAAAATTTTTGACCTCCTCTTTTTCTTTGTCATCAATAGTAAAAACATATCCTTTCGGAAATTTCCTCGGATTATTTTTTACTGCTTGATTCACTTCTTTTGTTTCTACCTCGTACAATGCAGCCACATCGGCGTCCAGAATCACCCTGACTCCACGCAGTTCGATAATCTTATCTTCGATCTGCTCGTTTTTGATAATTTTTCCTTTCATATTTTTAAATTTTATACTCTGCAAACTTAAAAACAGAAATTCAAACGAGCCTCATCGAAACCTCACAAAATGACGTTTCATCTGCATTTTTAACATAAATTGCAGGATTTTGCAAGAAATCTAAAAATATTTTTACAATTTTCCCTTGAAACGAACTTACAGAAAAAACAAAATCGGGATAACATGACTCATCAAGCTATCCCGATTTTTTTGCGGAGAGAAAGGGATTCGAACCCTTGGAACGCAAAAGCGTTCAACGGTTTTCGAGACCGCCCCATTCGACCACTCTGGCATCTCTCCCCAACCTTTTAACAAATAAAAAGCAACCCTTGTGAGGGATTCGAACCCCCGATACATTTCTGTATAACGGTTTTCAAGACCGCCGCGATCGACCGCTCTGCCATATCTCCGCTGCAAAAATACAAAAGTTTTTAATGCGACAGCATTTTTTTAGAAAATTTTTTAAAATTTCACCAAAAATTCCTTATCTTTGTTCCCGATTATGAATATTTTTTATCGACATATTGCTTTTATCGCATTGCTAATCATAGCGTTAGGTTTTGCAGCATGTAACAGCCGCTCGATTCCGAACGAGATGTTGGAGTTTAAAAACAACTATGAAAACTCCAGCGACCATCTCGAGGAACTGGCGAGAATTGCCGACAGCTGCACCCGATTTTACGCCAACGACCACGTTTTTTTAGAAAAAAAAGCACAAATATTCTTCCAAAAAGGTCGAAACGAGCATAAAAACGCCGATTACCTGAACGCCGCAAAATCGTTCATCGAGTCGTATAAATCCCAGAAAAACCTGATATCTCTGAAGAAAGAAGCCGACAACGACGACCGTCACTACCTCGGACAGATACTTGAAAACATCGCCGACGTGTATTCCGACGTCAACAGCCTCAAACCGGCATCGTATTTCTACGACCAGGCACTCACACAATTCGAGAACGCCAGCCGCCAGCATGAGGTGATAGACATTTTATTAAAAATTGGCGACCTTTATCAGCAAAACCACATCTCGAACATCGCACTTCTGAACTACGAGATTGCCGAAGAAAAGAAAAACCTCACCGAGGATCAATACAACCTCATCCAAATTAAGAAAGGTATAGCCTTATATGACATTTTCGACACTGAAACTGCCGATTCGCTATATGGAAGATTATCAACAAAACCGCCACAAACAATTGAATATCATTATTTTACAGCGTGTCATTTTTACAACAGCAACAAATTCGAAGAAGCACTACCCCATTTGCTGAAATGTTTTGATGAAGGCAACGCAAAAATGAAGGTCGAAGCGGCGGAAATGCTTGCCAGCGTTTACTTTTCGCTCAACGACCATGACAAAGAACTATACTACGCCCAATATCAGGCAAAAGCACAGTCGGCAGAGGCTCGTCTCACCCCGATAAAGGTGGAACTCGACACGATTTATGAAAGTTTCATTGATGAAAATAATCCGAAAAACACTAAAAAATCAGACAATTACGGCAAGTGGATATGGATACTGTCAGGCATCATAGTATTATTAATAATAGGTATCATCATACTTCATTTTTATCTTAAAAACAGCAGAAAAGATATCACCGTCGCGGTGCCAGAACAACCGAAACGCTCATTCGAGGAGGATTATCAAGTCTTTGTAAACACCAAGATCTACAAGGAAATCAAGGCATCGCTCGAAGGCAAGGAGATACTTATCAAGACCGTCGGCGACTACCCTCGTCTGGCCTTGACACGCAACAAACTGATAACCCTCACGACAACTTTCAACGAGTCTTTCCCTAACTTAACACACTCATTATCAGAAGCTTATCCCGATTTGACACAAGCCGACTTCAGGTTTATAATCCTCAGTCTGATGGGTTTCTCCGACCCGGAGATTGCAGTGCTCCTAAAACAAACTTACAGCTCGACCAACAAAAGAGGAAACCGTCTAGAGACCATTTTCAACACCCCGTTGGAGATGAATCACTTCATCCAAGGCTTTTTAAGCAGCTTTAAATACTAAAATCTATATAGCGTAATTTATTATATTACAATAAGTTACAAGATTTTCTTCCATATTTTTCCACAAAAAACAACTTGACAAACAATTTTCACGATAGTAATTTTGCTGTCGAAACAAAATTATGTGTGTATCATGAAAAGAACTTTGATCATCAGCTTAATGCTTCTGCTTGGGATAGCAGCCAGCGCCCAGCAGCCTAAGGCATTGAACTCATATATCTCCTACGCTACGTTTAACATGCCTGGCGATGACGCTACTCCATACGTCGAGACTTATATCACCTTCGACAAGAGCAGTCTCGTTTACGTGAAAGGCGCCAACGGACAGTACAACGCCACCATCGACGTGACTATCATGTTTAAACAAGGTGAGAGTGTCAAAAACTTCGGAAAATATTCATTGTCAAGTCCTTCGGAAGCCGACACAACAGGCATTCAGGGTTTCTTCATGGACGTGCAGCGTTACAGCCTCGACAACGGCACATATAATTTAGAGGTGATACTGGAAGACCAGAACAACAAGAGCGATAGGCCATTCAAAGTGCAAGACCAGCTTATCATGGACTTCCCGGAGAAGTTCTGTTTCTCGAGCATCCTGGGGCTGGAGAGTTTCTCGAAAGCCAGCGGCGAAGGCAACAATACCAAAAACGGCTACGAACTCATCCCGATGATAATGCCGTATTATCCTGAAAACGTCAACAAACTCACGTTCTACGCTGAGATATACAACGCAAAGAAAGCATTGGGCGAAGGCGAGAAATACCTCCTCAACACCTACCTTTGCGCATTCGAGAACAACACGGTATTGAGCAGTTATTATGTCACTAAACGTATGACTGCCAAGGACATAGATGTCATCATAAACAGCATGGACATCACAAACCTCCCCTCGGGCAACTATTATCTCATCCTCGAGGCACGTAACAGAAACAACGAGATCATCGGTCTTAACCGCTACTTCTTCCAGAGAAGCAACCCATATTATCAGATCGACAACTCGCTTCTTGCCTCCATCAACCCTGAGAATGTCTTCAGCGGCCGCATCGACAACCTCGACTCGATCCGCGAATATATAAGGACACTGTCCCCTATCTCGACTTTGGTTGAGAAAGACTATGCCAGCGAGCTCATCAAAACTGACGACATCAAGACGATGCAGCAGTATTTCTACACCTTCTGGTCGAGCCGCGACAGATTCAACCCCGAGCAGGCATGGCAGGACTACCACACACAGGTTTGGAGAGTCAACGCCTCATTCAACTCGGTAAACGCCAAAGGCTACGACACCGACAGAGGCATTGTGTTCCTGAAATATGGCGCTCCAGACAGAATCGTGCAGAGCTACAACGAGCCGGGCGCCTACCCTTACGAGATATGGCATTATTACACTCTCGGCACACAGCGTAACAAGAAGTTCGTGTTCATGACACGCGACCTGGTGACCAACGATTTCCAGCTCATCCACTCTGACGCCATCGGCGAAATCAACAACTTCAGGTGGACCACGGAGATCTATCAGAGAACATACGGCACCTACTTCGATTACGGCGTCGATGACTACGCACAGCCAGACTCATATGGCGACAAAGCCTTGGATTACTACCAAAATCCACGATAATAACGAATAGTAATTTTTAAACATACCACACCACACATACTTTGTTTGATAATGGGACTTGGATTTTCCGAGTCCCTTATCGTTTTTGGATGACGAAAAAATAATGGCTATATTGTTTTTTTTTGTATTTTTGCGGCAATGAAAAAAGTAGCGGTAGTCATATTGAATTACAACGGAAAGAAATTCCTCGAGAAGTTTCTTCCAACTGTGATTGAGTACAGCGCGGAGGTTGCCGACATCGTTGTTGCCGACAACGCCTCCACCGATGACTCCGTGGCTTTCATGCAGAAGACATTCCCGGATATAAGACTAATACTCAACGAGAGCAACGGCGGCTTCTCAACGGGCTACAACCTCGCCCTACGTCAGGTGGAGGCGAAATATTATTGTCTGTTGAATTCCGACATTGAGGTGACACCACATTGGATTGAGCCGGTGATAGAGCTCATGGACAGCGACGAAAGCATTGCCGCCTGTCAACCCAAGATATTGTCGTATCAAGACAAGACAAAGTTCGAATATGCTGGCGCCGGTGGCGGTTTCATCGACAAGTACGGCTATCCGTTCTGCCGCGGCAGGGTGTTCCAGCATCTCGAGAACGACAACGGACAATACGACGACAGCAGAGAGGTGTTCTGGGCAACGGGGGCCTGTATGTTTGTTAGATCTGACGTATATCATAAGTTCGGCGGGCTGGACGACAGCTTCTTCGCACACATGGAGGAAATAGACTTCTGCTGGCGCGTGAAAAACCAGGATTACAAGGTGATGTACTGTCCTCAGTCGAAAGTGTATCACATTGGTGGCGGTACCTTGCCGAAGAGCTCGGCGCGCAAGACATACCTCAACTTTCGCAATAACCTGTCGCTGCTGATGAAGAACCTCCCCGACGGCACCGTCTTCGGCACCCTCTCCTACCGTATATTACTCGACTGGGTGGCAGGGATGAAATTCTTGTTTGACGGCTGTTTCGCCGACGTCTGGGCAGTGACGAGAGCCCACCTCAGCTTCTATCGTCATCTTCCTGTTTTAAGAAAAAAGAGAAGAGCGCTGCCACACAAACGAGTGTCGCAGGTTTACCAGAAAAACATAGTGTTCAAGCACTTCTTGGGAAAGAAGAAACTGTACACCGAATTAAACGAGAAGGATTTTTCTTAACGTCCTATCAAGAAAACGACAGCCTCGGCATAGCCCTCCAAGCCATGCCCCACTATTGAATGCACAGCAGCCTCTGCAGTGAACGAATGATGCCTGTATTCCTCCCTTTCATAGATATTTGAGATATGCACCTCCACAACAGGAATCTGTATCGCACGTATGGTATCCGCCAACGCTATCGATGTATGTGCATAGCCGCCTGGGTTGAAGACCACGCCATCATATTTCTTCATCGCCTCCTGTAACTTATCAATCAAAACGCCTTCATGATTCGACTGGAATGCATCTATTTTCACATCATTAAAACGTTTTTTAAGCGATTTCAGATAATCGTCAAGCGACTGATCGCCATAAATTGCAGGCTCTCTTTTGCCGATAAGGTTCAGATTAGGGCCGTTTAATACCAATATCTTCATAATCAGACTTTTTTCCTTTTTATACTACGCATTATCTCGCCAATCCACAAAACCGGACTTGTACCGACTACGATAATCAGCCAGTCCTGCCATTTCAGAGGCTCCACGTTGAACATCTCGCCGCCGAAGCTGATGATCAGCACCTGTCCGATGAGAATTATCGTCAAGGCAAGCTCAAAGCCGCCGAAACTCCTTGTAGGATTGGATAATCCCGACTTTCCAGTATGATATGCCTTGGCGTTGAAGAGGTTCCAGAACTGCAGGAACACGAATATCGTAAATGTCAGTGAATGCTCGTAGGTGGTGTAACTCTTGGCATCGGCGATGTTGAAGTTGAAGAACGCATCGAAATAATCGAAGATGTTGAACTCCGTCAGCGAGTTTATCTCAATATGCTTAAAATACTGCACAAAGCCGAGTAGTATCACTGTAAATATCAAACCTACGGTAAACAGCGACTTCGTCATCTCTCTCGTGAGGATATGGGCGTTACGCGGGCGCGGTTTGTCGTTCATCACGCTCTCTGACGGTGGCAGTGACGCCAATGCCAGAGCGGCGAAGGTGTCCATTATCAGGTTCACCCACAGCATCTGTGTCACAGTGAGCACGGCGTCGGTGCCGAGCAGTGCGCCTATCATCACCACGAGGCATGCCGCCACGTTGATAGTCATCTGGAACAGCAGAAAACGCTGGATGTTGAGGTACAGCGAGCGTCCCCACATCACGGCACGGCCTATGCTTCGGAACGAGTTGTCAAGGATGGTGATGTCCGACGCTTCCTTTGCCACCGTGGTGCCGTCGCCCATGGAGAGTCCCACCTGAGCTGCCTTAAGAGCGGGCGCGTCATTGGTGCCGTCGCCGGTGACAGCCACGACCTCGCCGCAAGCCTGCTGAAGTCGCACCAGGCGTTCCTTATCCATCGGACGCGCCCGCGACATGATCTTTATCATCGGGATACGACGCTTCGCCTCTTCATCGGAGAGAGCCTCAAAGTCCTTGCCTGAGATGTGGTTGAAGTCCTTCTGGTCGGTGTCTTTCCATAACCCGAGCTGACGGCCTATCTCTATGGCTGTGCCAGGAGTGTCGCCGGTCACTATCTTCACGTCGATGCCGGCTTTCATGCACTTGGCGACGGCGTCGGCGACATCGGGACGTATTGGGTCGGCAATGGCGACAGCAGCCACAAAGATGAGGTTCTCGGCCACGAGGTTGTCGGTCTTCTTGTCGAATGACTGCTCGTTGACGTCGGCTTCCTTATATGCCAAAGCGAGAGTGCGCATCGCCCTGCTGCCATATTCCAGCAACTGGTCTTCAATGGCTGCGCGGTAAGGAGCGATGTCGCCGACGCCCTTATCGGTGAGTATCTTATTACAATGCGCCAGGATGATCTCCGGAGCGCCTTTGACATAAAACATCGGCTTTCCGAACGTCTTAGAATCGACGACGGTGGCCATGAATTTATATTTCGTGGAGAATGGCACTTGTTGCAACAGCTTCATGTCTTCCCTATAATCGTAGTAGTTAACTCCTTGATTATAAAGCCATAACAGAAGCGCTCCCTCGGTCGGGTTGCCAATCGCCTTAATCTTTTCCTTATTTGAGCAATCGAGGTATGCTGTGGTGTTTACCGAGATACACTCTTTAAGAACATCTATTGATTTACAATAAGTCAGCACCTCGCTGACACTCATCTGGTTCTGTGTCAGGGTGCCAGTCTTGTCGGTGCAGATGACCGTGGCAGCTCCCATGGTCTCGCAGGCATGCATCTTACGCACCAAGTTATTGGTACTCAGCATCCTATGCATGCTCAAGGCAAGGCTCAGCGTGACGCTCATCGGGAGGCCTTCAGGCACCGCCACCACGATGAGGGTGACGGCAATCATCAGTGAATTCAGGGCATACTGGGCAAAACGCATCCAGTCGACGCCGTCGCTGATGGGGTCGTCGAAAATGAAATACATCGCGAAGCGGGCAACGATGATTATGCCTGCCACGATATAACTGGCATAGCATATAAGCTTGCCGAGCCTGTCGAGCTGTATGTTAAGAGGTGTCTTTACGTTGTTATCAATTTGTGAACCCTTGTACACCTTGCCCCATTCGGTGGCGTCACCCACCCTCTCGACCTGCATAACTCCATGACCGTCAATGATTTTGCTTCCACGCATCACCCAGTTTGACGAATATGTAGCTTCTTCATTAAAATCTTTTTCTTCTATTGTTTTTCTTGCCATCGGTTCTCCTGTGAGGTCCGACTCGTTGACTTGCAACGAGAAGGCGTCGAGCAGCACGCCGTCGGCAGGCACCTCATCACCTGTCTCGATGATGACGATGTCGCCCACCACTATCTCCTTGCGTTGCACAAGGGTGACGTTGCCGTCGCGGATAACCTTGACACTCTCCTCATCGTTAACTTGATTGAGGATATCGAATTTTTTGTTGGCGTTAAGCTCAAAGATAAACCCAACACATGTCGCCAACATTATAGCCACAAAAATTCCAAGTGGCTCAAACAAAACATGTACCCCATCGTCGGTGGTGACATATTGGTATATCGACACGCCGATTGAGAGTGCGAGGGCAACCAAAAGAATCTCGATCAACGGGTCTTTGAATTTGCCCAGAAACTGATGAAACACCGACTCCTTTTGCGGAGAGGTGAGAATATTAAAGCCGTGCATAGCACGGCTTTGTTCTACTTGTTCTTTACTAAGCCCTTGATATTTCATTATCTAATGCCCTCGTAATCTTCCATGGCTTTGTCGAACTCCTCTTTGAACTGGTGCTCTTTAAAGTCAATCTTAATTTCCTTGTCGGCAGCGAATGTCTCAACGACCTCGTTGTAGACTGAGTTGGCGTCCATTTCAACGCAGACATAGACAGAAATCTTACCAGGTGTAAGTTTGCTTGGAGCAGCATCCCAGCATGTTACAGGAGTATTCTTTACCTTAGCTTTGATGACGTCCAATGCCTGAATCGTTCTCTTCTCGATTGCTGTTGACTCAGAATTCTCGCGATGTTGCTGGCTGAAGCTCTTGACTGCTCTCTCAACAACTGACTCAATCATAGCCTGGAGTTCGTCGCGGGCTGACTGTGCTGCAAAAATTCTTGCATTCTGCACATCATATTCGCTTTCTGCCACTGTCTGGCCGAGATATTTGAATGTTCCGCCTGGTGTAGCAACGCAGTCAGGACATGGCATGTTTTTCGGCTGATTCTGTGGAACTGGCTTCTGCTGTGCAGTTTCTTTGCTTGAGCCGCATGAAACGACTGCTAATGAAATCAATGCGATTCCTAAAAGTAAGCTGATTTTTTTCATGATTAATAGAATTTAGTTAATAATTAAGTTTATTTCAATTTAAAAAATATTTGTTCTTTGATATATTTCGAACCGAAACGGTAACGCACCTCGATATAGTTGTCATCCTGCGAATAGCAATATTCATTGACATAGGTTATGACTGTGGTTTCACCGAGGTTTTTCACGTTGAACTGTTCTGCGCAGTTTGATGATATGCGCGGGTTCTGCGATGTAGTGATTGTCTTTCCGTCGTAAAGCAGTTCCAGACTCAGTTTTCCAGGGACATTGCTGACCACATTGATGGTGATATTGTCATAGACCGCAATGTATCTGTTGATGACACCTTCAATCTTGAAGAATCTGTTGTCATCGTCGCCGATTTCTTTCGCAAGAGCGCTAAGTGCCGTGATGGCGCTGTCGACCTGATCTACCGATTTGATATCGTCCAAACCGTTTTCATACGACTTGATCTGGTTGTTGATCTGAGCTTCATGTTCTTCGTATGCCGTTACCAGGTCAACCAAGTCGAAACTTGAGAATGGGTATTTCACATAGAGGTTATAATACTCATCACCTGTCTTCTTGTTTCTGTAAAGCTCTTGGTATGTCTCGGCTTTCGTAATGCTAACTCCCTGAATAGCTGGCATTTTAGCGATTTTCGATGTCGATTCTATTGACATTGACACATTTTGATGGACGTCGTCGCCGTCAATCTCTTTCATCGAATATGAGCTCACGGTACGCTGCACGTTTGTTGCAACTGACGAGGCGATCTCTGCGCGCACTTTCGCCATGGCATCATTCTTAACCTCCTCCAAAGTGGGTTTGTCGGCCTGCACAATGATGAAGCCTTTCACGCTGCCCTTGCCTACCCATTCCGGTTTGGGGCCGCTTTTCTCGATGAGCTTATAACCTTTCTTCTGCGCCATAGTGCAGAGAGGAAGCATCATCGCGAGTGCTATTATCAATATTTTTCTCATAATTCCAAATTTTTATTCAAAAATCCAGGAAACATCAGGTGTCTCATTGCCTTCTTCGGTTTCTGTTTCACCCAAAGCCTGATAATACTCCATAGCTCTCTTCTTACCCACTGTGATGAGTTTCTTCAGCTTACGGTCGCGGGCTGGTATGGATTTTATTGCCTTTGACAATGCAGCTACGTCGTTGTCGGCCATTCCGTTCTTGTTGATAATCTCTTGTGACAGAATCACTTTGTTGACGTTATCCACGAAATAAAGAGCAACCTCTACCTCAGCCACATGTTGTGGAGGAATTGATGTGGTGACGTTTTTCGAGAGCACTGTCACTGAACTCACGATAAGGAAACGGCTCTCGTTGGTTGTCGAACCAAGTCCGTTGAGTGTTACCGCCTGATTCAGTCTGTTGTAAAGGACCGTGAGGGCGTCGCCTTTGATGTCATCGTTGATTGGCATAAGCACACGAACAGGTATCATCTGATCGAGTGTCATCTCATCTTGAGCCTTAAGCATGCCAGTGAATGCTAAAAGCAATGCCAGAAGTAAGAATTTGATATTTTTCATGTCTGTCAATTTTTTATTATAAAACTATCCATACCTCGCTCGGACCACGCATGTAGATGGTGCCATCCACGTTATAGGTGTCTCTGAGATATGCTTGTAAATCCATTAAATATTCCTGAGTGTCAACGCGTTGCATCTGACCGCGGCGACCGACCTTTGTAATCGGGATCATCACCTGGTTGAATGTGATGACGTTAGGTGTGATAGATCTGGTCGGGTTGTTGTCGACAGTGTTGTCCTGCAGCCAATAATAGATGATGTCGCCCAGTGGAGTCTGCTTGCCTTCGAATACGAATGTGGTGCGAAGCAGGTCGTAGTCGGAGTTGTCGGTTCTCTTGACCTTGACGGTGATCTGACGGCCGTTCTTCGACATACGGTCATATTCATTTTGCAGTTTCTTGCAGAATGAGTCCATGTGGTTAAGCACCGCCTCCTCCAGCAACGTGTTGATTGATGCTGAGTTAGAAGGTTTACCGTCGCCATGGGCGTGGGCTATCTCTCTTGCGTTGGAGCTGACGTCGACAGCTTTCATGTTGAACGACACATAACGTTGTGTTCCGACCTCATAGATTTCGAAGTCGAGGTCAACGATAAAGTCAACGTTTGCTGTACGTTTGATGCGGTCGATTGGTGATTCTACGATGTCGCCGTCGAGGCCGTAGTCGTTGCCGATGAACTGGTTCTCCTGCTCTTCCTGTTTGAGGCTTCTCATAAGGAACTCAAGGCTCTGCACCTCAAAACCCTTCTTGTTGAAGATCTCGTTGAGCGAAGATATGACGAGGCGGAGGTCACGGCTGTCTTCACGGTCAAACACGTCGTAGTCCGACACCGAGCGCTGAATTCCGTTTTCGTCGGTCCATTTCTGTACGTAGCCCATCTCGTTGCAATACACGTCGGAAGGCACCACCATAAGGATTGGTTTAGCATATTTTCCGGCGCCAGTGTTCTTCACATCCTGGGCATAGCCTTTGTCCTGCATATACTTCAGAAGATCGTCGTAAAGCACCTGGACATCAACGGATACGTTGTAGGATCTGCCTTCTTTCACCGACCTGGGTTGTCCGGTCTTATTGATGAAACGGTGATATGCTCCGCCAGGGGTTTTCTTTGTCGGCAATGCGAGGAAACCCTCGAAGAAATTGATATTTTCCTCTGCCACTGCGTATGACACGATAGCAGGAGTTGCCACTGTCTGCTCCGATGCTGTGATTCCGCGGAAGAGGCATGCCGCCACCGCGTCACGTTTTGCCATCTCAACGCCTTCTTTAGCGTCTTTAACTGTTGTGGTCACCGTAAACACCTTGGTTCCATCCTGGCCTACGCCTATGTACTGAACCTCATACTGTTGGTCGAGGACCGAGCGTTTCTCGTTGTTTTTCTGGGCAAACGCAGTGTTTGTCAGAAGCAACAGCACGAGAATCTGAGTTAAGCTTTTAATAAAAACTTTCATATACTTTCTATTTATTTTCTGTTAGAATTCTATTATTTCCAGTCAATCGGGACATCTCTCATCTCGACGCTGCAATCGCCGATGTTGAATTTCATGATAGGCATTACCGTTGTCTTCGACGGGTTGATTTTGCCGGGGATCTCGAATGAGGTCTTGAACGGGATGTCGGTCAAAGTCTTATAATGCTCAGGTGCCCAGCCTCTGGTATGCTCCTCGCCTTCGCTGTCATATCCGACAAAAGCGCCACCGATGTTCATCTCTTTATTCAGTCCGTGGTTGTTGACTTTGAGGGTAAGCGATATCGTCTGTGATGCTCTGCTTCCGATCAACGAAACGAACTCAACGTCGAGCCATTCTTCGCAAGGATTGGAGATTTTAACTGTCGAAGGTTTGACAACCGGTTTTGGTTCCGGCTTTGGCTCTGGCTTAGGTGCCGGAGCTACTTGTTGCACTGGCTGTTCCTCAACTTTTCTGCGGTTCACCTTTTTCTCTCTTCTGCCAGACCTGTTGGTAGCTTTGAGTGTCTGCTGCTCAAATGGGTCGTTCGACTGAGCATAAGATATTTCCGGTATAACCGAAATGAACATTAAAGCAATTAAAAAATAGAGTAACTTCTTCATATTCAATACTTTTAAATGATTTTTACCAAATTTTAAATCAATTTTAAACTTGCAAATATAAATATTATTTCAATACAATGCAAGAAAAAACGCATTTCTACAGCACATACTTGGTGATTTCCTGGTTCGGCTCAAGTTCTACAGGCTCTTTTCCGTATTGGAAGATCATCATTTTCTTGCCGCCTTTGAGGTAATATTTGTCACCAACTACCCAGATTGCCGTCGCCTCACGCAGTCCGACTACCTTCATCTCCTGACGTACCGCGAGGTATTCGTTGATACGGTCCTGACGTGTCTCTCCGCCATGTTTTATCATCTTGTCAATCTCCGGATGTGGGTCGAGATAATGAGGATTGATTTGGAACGGTATGAGATTCAGTGTGTTAAAGCTTGCTGGCTGCACTATCGGCATGTCGTTAGTGGTACAGAGTGTCGGACATGCGATGTTCGATCCAGCACTCCAGCCAATATAAGGAGTTCCGTTGTTAGCGCATTCGGCGATAGCCTGCATCAAACCGAATTTATGAAGCTCGGCAACGAGGTGGAATGTGTTGCCGCCACCTACCACGATACAGTCAGCAGTCTTCACAAGACCTACCTTATCCTCTACTTCGTGCACCGAGAGGAATTTCTTCACGCCAAGTTTCTCGTTAAAAACTTTTCTAACCTTCTCAGTATAAGCGTCATAGCTCTTCGGATATGGGTTACCGCCGATAAAGACTCCCGCGAAAGGAACGAAAGCCACCTTGCTTTTGGCACCAAGTTTGTTCTTGTCAAAAAACTGTTCAAGCTGGGTCATCGCCCAAGCCAGATATGTCTCACCAAAATTCGTTGAATTGCTGATTAAAAGTAAGTTTCTCATGTCGATATTTTTTAAATTTTGTACAAAAATAGGGAATTTTTTGATATGAATGATAATTTGTCTTAATTTTGTATGATTAAAATTTAGAACTATGAAAAGATTATTGACTCTATTATTCATTTTAGGATTTATTAAGATTGGTGGGATTGGTAGGATTTATGGGAATAATTATGAGGTAAAGTCGCCGGATGGTAAGATTTGCGTGACGGTAAATGTCGGTAATGAGGTAAAGTATAGTGTAAAGCATGATAACACAGTGATTATCAATGAGTCAGAGATTTCAATGGAACTGAATGGGGATAAGACATTAGGATTAGGAGGAGTGGTAGGGAAAGTAGGAAGAAATACGGTGAACGAGACTATACACGCTGATTTTTATAAGAAAAATGAAGTTAGAAATAATTATAACGAGTTGATTATCAATTTCAAAGGTAATTACAAACTGACTTTCAGAGTTTTTGACGACGGGGTGGCTTATAGATTTTCGACGAGTTTTAAAAAACCTATTATTGTCAAAAAGGAGAATGTCAATTATTGTTTTGATGATGATTATGTGGCATATATACCTTACGTTAACGCACGCAAAGGCGACGGCGACTTCCTGACACAGCAGTTTTTTACGTCATTTGAGAGTCAATACACAATCGATTCTATTTCAAAAATGGATGTTGAGCGCATCGCTTTCACACCTTTATTAATCTGTTTGAAAGACGGCAAAAAAGCGGTCATCGTGGAGTCGGATCTTGAAGATTTTCCTGGCACTTTCTTTAGAAAAGGCGAAGGCAACAGCCTCGTTTCGGTGCAGTCGACATATCCGAAGGTGGAGGAACAAGGCGGGCACAACATGCTGCAGATGGTGGTGAAAGAAAGAGAGGATTTCGTCGCAAAGACCAATGGCACAAGGGATTTCCCGTGGAGAGCGATAGTGATTTCGGAGAACGACGCCGAGCTGATGAACAGCGACATGGTTTATAAACTGGCATCGCCGTCGAGAGTGAAGGATGTAAGTTGGATCAAGCCGGGTAAGGTGGCTTGGGACTGGTGGAACAACTGGAACATCTGGGGGGTCGATTTCAAGGCAGGCATCAATAACGACACCTATAAGTATTACATTGATTTCGCTTCGAAAAACGGCATAGAATATGTGATTTTGGACGAAGGCTGGGCTGTCAACAAACAGGCAGACTTGTTCCAAATTGTACCCGAAATCGATTTGGAGGAACTTGTCGCTTACGGCAAAGAACGCAATGTCGGATTGGTGCTTTGGGCAGGTTATTATGCCATCGACAGAGACATGGAGCATGTGTGCAAGCACTACAGCGAGATGGGAATCAAAGGCTTTAAGGTGGATTTCATGGACCGCGACGACCAGAAAGTGGTGGACTTCTATTACAGGATGGCGGCGATGGCGGCAAAATACCATTTATTCGTTGATTTTCATGGGGCTTACAAGCCCACGGGACTGAGCCGCACCTACCCTAACGTGCTTAATTTCGAGGGTGTCTATGGTTTGGAACAGTCGAAATGGGATGACAACCTTCATCAGGTGGATTACGAATGCATGATACCTTATATCAGGATGGTGGCGGGCAACTTGGATTACACTCAGGGCGCCATGGACAACGCCACGAAGTACCACTTCAAAGCCATCTACACCAACCCAATGAGTCAAGGTACCAGATGCAGACAACTCGCTGAGTATGTAATATTTGAGTCGCCATTCAACATGATGTGCGACAGTCCGACGAAGTACATTCAGAACCAGGAATGCGTCGATTTCATCGCCAGCGTACCGACGGTATGGGATGAGACGGTGGCATTGGATGGAAAACTTGGCGAATATGCAGTGATTGCTAGGAGAAAAGGAGACACATGGTATATTGGGGCGATAACGAATTGGAAGGCACGTTCGATAGAGATTGATTTGAATATGATTGGTAGGATTAATGGGATGAGTAGGATTTATCAAGATGGGGTGAATGCCAATAGAAATGCTGAGGATTATCAGATAATAGATAAAGAGATAAAAGATAATAGATTAAAGATAGAGCTTGCCAGTGGCGGCGGTGCAGTAATCATATTGAAATAATTATTTGAGATGATATTCCAGACCATACAATAATCAACTCCTGGCAAGCGCAAGCGCTTACATAGCTGATTTTCCGTATGGTCTTGATAATTAATACGTTACATCCTCCAGAAACAAGGCATGGGCGGGCATGGAGGTGCCTGCCGAGCAACGGTCTTTCTGTTCGATGACGGCACGGAACCCTTCGAGAGTCATCTTCCCCTTCCCCACTTCTAACAGCGTCCCAACGAGGGCTCGTACCATATTTCTCAAGAATCTGTCGGCTTTGATATGGAAAACGAGCAAATCATTTTGTTCGAACCAATATGCCTCCATTATTTTGCAGTTGTTTGTCTTGACTTGGGTATGAAGCTTTGAGAAGCTTGTAAAGTCTTGATATTCAAAAAGAAGCTTTGCTGCCTCATTCATCTTATCAACATCGAGCGGACCATATATATATAAGGTGTCGTCGGTGTGGAATGGGTTCTTGGTGCGCGTAATGTAGTAATGATAGGTACGCGACTTGGCATCGAAACGTGCGTGCAGGTATGGGTCGACTTGCCAGCAGCGATAGACTACGATATCATCCGGCAGAAAGATATTCAATTGATACACAAACTGTTGCAAGTCTTCGATAGGCTCCGACTCGAAATGAGCATAGAAGTTACGAGCGTTGACACCAGTGTCCGTGCGGCCGCATCCAGTGACGGAGACCTGCTGCTTCAGCTTCAGACTGATACATTTCTCGAGGGTCTCCTGCACGGTGATATCGCCCGGTTGGATTTGCCAACCGTGATAAGCTTTTCCGTTGTACGCCAGATGTAAGAAATACCTAATCATTTCGAAAATTCGCACTGCAAAATTAAAAAAATTGCACAAAAAACTTGCATATTTGAAAAATAATTTTTACCTTTGTGGTGAAATTTAACCTCAAAAATCGTAAAACTATGCCGATATACATGTTAAAGGACGAGGTATTGGATTTCCCGCCAGTGGGCCAGTCGACAAAAGACGGCTTACTTGCAATTGGCGGTGATTTGTCGCCAGAGAGGTTGCTCGTCGCCTATTCGTCAGGCATTTTCCCATGGTATCAAGAAGGTGAGCCGATATTATGGTGGGCGCTCGACCCACGCATGGTTCTGAAGCCGGCAGATTTGAAAGTCACCAAATCGTTGTGGAAGACCATTGAGTCGAATAGATATTCCTGTTCATTTGATGCCGATTTCGAAGGTGTCATCCGTGCTTGTGCCACTGTGCCGCGCACCGATGACCAGGCCGAAGAGGAAGACGACACCGACGAGCCCAGCCCATGGATCAGCGAAGACATGATAGCGGCATATTGCGAGTTGCATGACCTTGGTTTTGCGCATTCAGTGGAGGTCTATCAGGACAACGAACTGGTGGGAGGACTCTACGGCGTCGCCATCGGCAAGGTGTTTTGCGCCGAGTCTATGTTCCACACCAAGACCGACGCCTCGAAGGTGGCGTTGTATAATCTGTGCCAATTCTTAACAAGAAACGGGTTTGAACTCATTGACGCTCAGCAGGAAACGGCACATATGAGACGTATGGGAGCCGCTCCGATCCCAAGGAAAGAGTTCTTGAAACTGTTAAAACCATTAGTCAACGAAGAGAGCCTCGTCGGCAACTGGGGTGACGGTTCAGCGGAGCTTAGGAAATTGACAATTGAGAATTGACAATTGAGAATTTTTATAGGGCTTCCTTAATTCTTACGAGTTTTTCAAGAAGATCTTGCATCAAGTCAAGACGGAGCATGTTGGCGCCGTCGGATTTGGCCTTTGCCGGATTGGGATGCGTCTCCATGAAGAGACCGTCGGCGCCCACGGCGATGGCAGCCTTGGCGATAAGCTCTATCAGTTCGGGCTTGCCACCAGTGACACCGGCAGTCTGATTAGGCTGCTGCAGCGAATGAGTTACATCCATGATGACAGGTACGTTGTTTTTCTGCATATCGTAGATATTACGATAATCGACAACGAGGTCTTGATAGCCGAAGAAGTTGCCTCTATCCGTCAGCATAACACGCTGATTGCCAGACTGTTGCACCTTCTCAACAGCAAAGCGCATCGATTCGCCAGAGAGGAACTGTCCCTTCTTTATATTAACAATCTTGCCCGTTTTTGCAGCAGCTACCAATAAATCAGTCTGGCGGCACAGAAATGCCGGAATCTGAAGTATGTCAACGTATTCGGCTGCCATCGCCGCCTCTTCACAGGAGTGGATATCGGTAACGACAGGAACGTTGAACTGCTTGGCAATATTTTTCAGCACATTAAGTGCCTTCTCATCGCCTATCCCTTGAAATGAATCGAGACGCGAGCGGTTAGCCTTACGGTATGAGCCCTTGAAAACAAAAGGAATATCCAGGCTTTTCGTGATTTTGACAAGATGCTCGGCTATCTGAAACGGCGATTCCTCATCCTCTATGACACATGGGCCGGCAAGGAGGAAAAAACGGTTTTTCTTCAGATCTTTCATGAACGGATAGTTGCTAAGAGTTATCATTGATGTAATTTTTTTGCAAAGATAAAAAAAAAAGTTTATTGGTTATTGTTTATTGGTTAAAGAATTTTAGGATTTATAGGATTAGTGGGATTTTTAGGATTAATATTAATAATAGGTGTTGGGAAATTTTTTAAAAATATTTTTCGATTTTTGATTTTTTTTGCTCTTCGTTTAAAAAAAATGTGTAATTTTGTCACGTATTATATGTAGAATACAACTTAATTATTTTAATAACTAAATTTAAACGTATGAAAAAAGTATTTACTTTAGTTCTCGTAATGGCAGTGGCTATTACAAGTTTCGCTCAGGTAAAGGGTCTTTCACGCAAATCAGTGAAAGCAGAACCTGCTCAGACAATGAGCTTCAAAGGTTTTGAACGCTTTAATGAGAATTATGCTCCTTCAACAAGAAGCATTATGGTGACTCCTGACATCACCGAAGGAAGCCAGACATTCTATGACTGGCAGTCAAACTCAGGTCCAAGAAACTTCACAGCAGTATGGCCTGACGGTTATGCAGTAGTGGCATTCACACAGGCAACAAACCAATCTTTCTCAGATCGTGGTACTGGTCTCGCAGTTTATGATCCAGCAGTTGGTGAATGGCAGTTCACAGAAGCCCGTATTGAAGATGAGAAAACAGGTTTCGGTTCAATCGCCCGTTACAAAGAAAACGGTCTTGTCATCGCAGCCCACACAGCAAACAAATTAGGTATTTGGGTAAATGAAGACTTCCGTAACGGTGGTGAATGGGTTAAACTCGGTTATGTTGACAACACATACGAGCCAACACACCCTGCAGTACAGTGTTCAGGCGAGAACCTCGACATCATCCATGTCATTGCTTGCTATTTTGGTGGTTCATTCGGCACAGAAGGCCAGCCAGATTACTGCAACGAGCCACAGCTCTACTTCCGTTATGAAGGTGGCGAATGGACAGCTTCAAACGTTGTTCTCGAGCCTCTCGACACAAACCACACACATGATTTGGGTTCAAACTCAATCTATTTCATGCGTTACAATCCAGAAACACCTAATACTGTAGCTTTCGTGGTGAATACAGCATGGTCAGATGGTAAAGTCGTCATTTCAGAAGACAATGGCCAGAACTGGACAGAAAAGGTGTACTATCAGCATCCTAACATCGATGGTTGCGACTCAGTGTTCCTCTATCCACGTTGGACATGCGCCGAATATGATGGCGATGGCAACATCCACTTGGTATATGAATGGAATGGTTCAACTGGCGATCCAGGTTCAGGTTCATACTATCCTGCTTACGGTGGCATCGGCTACTGGAGCGAGGTTCTTCCAAAGAACGAACTGTGTATCGGCGGTATCGGTGAAGTCGGTCAGCCATTCATCATGGACTCAGCTTACATCTTCAGAGACCTTTACTATTCAGAATGGTTCTGGTCAGATGCATTACATGAGCCACTTCCGGAATACATTGGCGAGTTCGAAATCGTTGACGAAGACGGCCAGGTGCTTCCACGTGATGCACAGGAAGGTTATTGGATTGACTTAAGCACAAGAGGTGATCACGGTTCATACAACTGCGGTCCTGCTGCTTTCGCATCAATGTTATACGACCAGACATCTAACACAATCTGCGCAACATGGTCAATGATTGCCGGTGACGAAGAGAACGTTGGTTATTCATCAGACCAGGCATTGCACTATCTGAGACTCTTCGCTAACGTTTCATACGACGGCGGTACAACATGGGAAGGCTCAAGAGCCCTCATCACAGATTTCGAGTATTCATACGATGAGATGGCATACCCTGTCATTGTTCCTTATCTCTACAGCGATGCAGGTGGTGACTACTTCATGGTCGTATTCGAAATGGACTTGGAAGCTGGTGCATACGTGATGTCAAGCGACAACAACCAGGATGCTGTTGGCGACAACAACTTCTACTATGCAGCTAAGGTTTACTTAGATGACCTGTATAGTGAAGAAGAGCACACAGCAACAATCGCTCAGATGATCAGCGTTTATCCTAACCCAGCACAGGGTTCATTCAACGTAAGACTCACCAACACAAGCGACGTCGTTATCTACAACACAGTTGGTCAGGTTGTCAAGACCTACGACAATGTTAACGAACTCAACGTCAGCCTCGAGCCAGGTGTTTACTTCGTGAATGCTGGCAACCAGACACAGAAGGTTGTTGTTAAGTAATTGACAATTGATAATTGACAATTGAACGTAGAGACGTCATAACATGGCGTCTCTATGTTTTTTAGGATTGGTAGGATTTTTAAGATGAGTAGGATTAATACAAAACAATATTTGGACGAGCTAGTCGAAAAAAATAACACGGAGGCGTTTATCAAGGACGACCCCGTGCAGTTTCCTCATAGATATTGCGATTTGAGAGATATCGAGATCGTGTCGTTTTTGGTAGCCACAATAGCCTGGGGCAATAGAAAAATGATATTGAATTCGGCAAACAAAATGCTTGATATGATGGGGAAATCGCCATACGACTATGTCATGTCGGGCGGATACGAAAAACTGGACGACACAAAGTGTGTGCACAGAACGTTCTTCGGCAGGGATCTGAAGTATTATTGTAGAGGATTAAATAGGATTTATAGGATTGGTGGGATTGATGGGATTAGTAGGAACAATAGTTTGGAAGACATTTTTGTAAAAGACGGAAACCATGATGTTTGGAGGGGAATTCAGAATTTTAGAGATATTATGGCAGAGGCGAACGGATGTACAAGCAAACACATCTCCAATCCAAGCTGTGAGGCACCGATGAAAGGAAGTGCGTGCAAAAGACTTCACATGGCACTGAGATGGTTGGTGAGAGACGACGGCATTGTGGACCTCGGCGTATGGAAACGCCTGAAACCAAAGGACTTGATGATACCTTTAGACGTACACGTAGCAAGAGTTTCGAGAGATTTGGGACTCATCGAACGCAAGAGCAACGACAGGCATACAGTAGAACTGCTGACGAGTAAGCTTCGAGAGTTTGATGAAGACGACCCCGTGAAATATGATTTTGCACTTTTTGGAGTTGAAGTGATGGACTAGAGATAGGATTAGTAGGATTTTTAGGATTGGTTGGAAGTGATAATTGTTGATAACTTTGAGATTTTAGCGAGTTATCAACAATTTTTTATTAATTTGGTTGGAGGAATGAATTATTTTTTATAATTTTGTAGGATTATTAGGATTGATGGGATTTTTAGGAAAATAAGTATATAATATATAATTTAATGACTTTGAAAAGATTGTTTATACTTCTGATAACAACAATATGCCTGATGAGTGCACAAGCGGCATATTTAAAAGACATTCCGACGAAAGTAACTCAGCCAGACGGCACCGTTTTGGAATGTTTTGCATCAGGTGACGAGTTTTTCAATTACCTGCATGATGCAAATGGATATACAATAATTCAGCATCCTGAGACGGGTTATTATGTTTATGCCGAGAAACGCGACGGCAAATTGGTGGCTACAGAGATAGTAGCGGGCAGACAAGACCCGGCGAGCAAGGGATTACAGCCTTATGCTCTGATTTCTCCGGAAGAATGGATGGCCAGAAGGAAAGCTTGGGAGGTGCCTGTTGAGGCTGGTGGTCCAAAGAGTTCCGGCAAGGACGCCAACCACGGCACGCTAAACAACATTGCGATATTCATCCGTTTTTCTGACGACGGACAGTTCACCAACAGCTATTCATCCATCGACAATATGTTCAATGATGTTTCGGGAAATTCATCTTCACTGAGAGCATATTTCAGAGAGGCATCATATAACAACATTGAAATCCCCACTTATTTCTACCCAGGACACAATGGTGAGACTATCATATCATATCAAGACACCTATCCGAAGAACTACTTCGAACCATATAACGCAAGTACAAATCCTAACGGATATAGTGGAGACAGCCAGAGAAGAGATCGCGAATTCTCCCTCCTACAGCGGGCAGTTAATTATGTCAATGCCAACTACCCTATCCCTACGAGTTTGGATATAGACTATGACAGCGATGGTTATGTTGACAATGTATGTTTTATTGTGAAAGGCAATGTTGGCAACTGGAATGATTTGCTGTGGCCTCACAAATGGTCACTCTATGACAGATCCGTTTATATCAACGGGAAACGTGTCTGGACATTCAATTTCCAATTAGCTGACGCAACTGATTATTTCAACACCTCGGTTATGTGCCACGAGATGAACCATTCGTTAAGTGCACCTGACCTTTACCATTATTCCTACACAGGCCCCTCGCCCGTTGGATGTTGGGATTTGATGGAAACAACATCAACGCCTCCACAACATTGCGGTGCATATATGAAGATGAAATACGGCCATTGGCTTGACGAGATCCCTGAAATAACCTCACCTGGCATATATTCACTGAATCCTATCAATTCAGCAACACCAACCAATATTGCATACAAAATAGCATCATCTGATCCCAATCAGTTTTATGTATTGGAATATAGAAGAACATCAACCTATTATGAATCCGCGTTACCAGGTTCCGGACTTCTGATTTATCGTATTGACACACGTTTTGACGGCAATGCTGATTATGATCCAAGCAATGGCATTTACGATGAGATATACATCTTCCGACCTGGAGGTTCTACGACATCATCAGGCAGCATTCTGTCAGCATATTTCAGCGCCGACGTCGGCAGAACTGAATTCAGTGCATCGACCAGTGCATATCCTTTCTTTACCGGTGGCACTATAGATGAAGATTTCAGAATCTATGACATATCAGTAAGCGGAAACACTATATCCTTCTCATACGGGGAGGCTTCCACCATTTGCCTACCGCCAACAAATGTCGTGGCAACGGAAAACAATGGCATCGTGAATCTGTCATGGGATGCCGCTATAAACGCCCAGTCATACAATATCTTCAGAAATGGGTCATTCATTGGCAATATCAGCGGAACGACATACACCGACAGTGATGTGTTATTAGGAACCAACTCTTATTATCTGAAAAGTGTTGACATTTACGGAATGCAATCTGCAGAATCAGAGACGGCCAGCGTGACTGTCATACCAGCCGGTTATATCTACATCGGAGATGAAAGCTCTAATAGCAACGAATATCTACCAAGCTACTCATATTACAGTTACTCACTCACCCAGCAGATATACACCGCATCTGAACTTGGCGGAGCTGGACCAATTAACAGCATCGCATTCTATAACGAGGGTGAGACAAAGACTCGTACCTTTGATTTATATTTAAAGAGCACCACAAAGAGCTCTTTCTCCAGCAATACAGATTGGGTAGCCGTGTCGGCTTCCGACAAGGTTTTTAGTGGCAGTGTCACTATGTATGCCAATAGTTGGAACAACATCACATTTGACACACCGTTTAATTACGACGGCTCTTCAAATCTTGTATTAGTTACCGACGACAATACCGGCCAATGGTCAGAAGCGCCTCATATGAAATGTCGCGTATACAACGCTACCAGCAAAGCCATCAGGGTCTATAGCGACGGCACCAATTATAACCCAATCAGCCCATCAAGTTATTCTGGAACTATTCTCTCTGTGAAGAACCAGGTTTTCTTGCAGAAAAGCAGCGGCACACCTAACTACAACATCACTGTTTCAGCTTACCCGTCAAGTGGTGGCACGGTAAGCGGAGGTGGAAGCTATACACAAGGCGCATCCTGTACCATTACGGCAACAGCCAACACAGACTATGCCTTCACCAACTGGACTAAGAACGGAACTCAGGTATCGACGAATGCGACATATAGCTTTACAGTGACAGAAGACGCCGCCTATGTGGCCAACTTCACGCTCAACACATATGAGATCACAGTTAGTGCCAACCCTGCTGAAGGAGGAACAGTTACCGGTGCCAACACCTATACACATGGAACAACAGCCACACTGACAGCATCGCCAAACACCGGATATTCGTTTGTCAAGTGGACGAAAAACGGCACTCAGGTATCAACCAACCCGACATACAGTTTCACTGTGACCCAATCGGCCAGTTACGTTGCCCACTTCACGCTCAACACATATCAAGTAACAGTTAGCGCCGACCCTGCCGCAGGAGGAACAGTGACAGGCGGAAACACTTATACTTATGGAGCGACAGCAACTGTTGAAGTGACTCCAAACCAATATTATGTTTTCGACAACTGGACTATGAACGGAACGGTGGTTTCGGACGAGCCATCATATACTTTCGTGGTTACGCAAGACTGCCAGCTAGTGGCACATCTCATCAGCTGTGAAGGAGTTGAAGAAGACACAGCCTCATCGCTGACATTATATCCAAATCCTGCACAAGACAAGGTTTATCTAAGAGGTTCAGCAATGCAGACCATCAAGGTTTACAACACAATGGGACAACTTGTCATCAAACAGGAGTGTGGCGGTGCTGAGAGCATTGAGATAAATCTCAGCGGTCTTGATTCAGGTATTTACACTATTGCCGTCCTGATGAACAATGGCGATGTGGTTAACAAACTTGTAGTAAAAGATCGTCAATAATTAGGAAATAAAGATTAATAAATATAAAATTCAACGAGATGAAACGTAGATTTACATTGATTATCACGGCTTTAATGCTGATGATTACAACTATCGCCTGGGGACAGACGAGAACTCAAATCAACTGGGTCGCTGCGGAACAAGGTTATGAAAATAGTGAGACCATTGAGGATGTCACTTTTGACGCCAGTGTTTCTGCGGCTTTTTACAAAGGCACCAACAACAACGCCCCGAAGTACTATAATACGGGCGCAGCTATCAGGTGTTATGGCGGTAACTATTTCACAGTTACCACAGCCAGCGGCAACCTCACAGAGATTGTGATGACATTCGCTTCAGGTGAAGGCACCAACGCAATCACCACAGATGTTGGCACATACGCTAATGGAACATGGTCTGGTTCGGCCACTTCGGTGACATTTACCATCGGAGGAACGAGTGGCCATAGAAGAATCGCCACATTTGACATCACCTATTCGTCAAGTGGTCAACAAAACGTGTCAACACCAACATTCTCACCTGCTTCCGGAACATATTACAATTCCGTTGAAGTCGAGATAGCATGTTCAACAGAAGGCGCAACCATCTATTACACTTTAGATGGCACAACCCCGACAACAACAAGCTCGGTCTACACCTCTCCTATTGAAATCACTGCAACGACAACGGTGAAGGCTTTGGGTGCGAAAAATGGCTACAACAACAGCAATGTGGCAACAGCTACATATACCATCGAGACGCCTCCGACTCTCATCACCATTGAAGAAGCCAAAGCATTAGAGGTCAACGAGTACGCTTTGGTGCAAGGCATCATCACCTTCATAGATGGCAGAAACGTCTACGTTCAAGATGAAACGGCAGGTATCTGTTTGTATCTCAACAGTGCCGTCAGCACTTTGGCATTAGGCGATGAGGTTCAAGCCTATGGCAAGAGAGCTGAATACAACGGTTTGATTGAACTTTCATACATCAACCCTAACGATGCGTTCTTCAGCGTATTGTCGAGCGGTAATACGCTCCCATTGGAGGTCGTGACTATCGCTGATATTTTTGAGGACTACGGTGCAGACAACGACTTCCAGTCAACCCGCGTTCAGATTGTGGAAGCTACCGTTGGTACAATCAACACAAGCGGCAACACCCCTATCACTCAAGATGGTTTTTCAATCAACATCTACAAGATGCCTGCTGTCGAAGATCTTGTTGAAGGTGACATCGTCAATGTGACAGGCGTTATCGGATGTTTCAACAATCCTCAGTTACGCGTGGCATTGGCAAGCGACGTTGAGATTCAGGAGCCACAGCCAATAGAGACTGTCGCCACACCGACCTTCTCGCCAGAAGAAGGAACATATAACGATGAAATCAATGTGACAATAGCATGTGAGACCGAAGGCGCTACGATTTATTACACCGTAGATGGCACCGATCCGACAACTGCAAGCGCTGTTTACTCCTATGCTATCACAATAGACGAGTCAACAACGGTGAAAGCCTTCGGCGTAAAAGAAGGTTATAATGACAGCGAAATCGCCACAGCGGTTTACACCATTGACTATTTCTATAATGTAAATGTTGCAGGAGGCATCGAAAACGGCACTATCGAAGTGGATCCAGAGACAGCTACAGCAGGCACTACCATTACTGTTATTGCAACACCTGATGAGAACTACTTCTTAGCGACATTGACATATAGCTATGATGAGACAACAAACAACATCGACCAGAACACGATGGAGTTTGTCATGCCAGCTGCCGATGTCACAGTGAACGCCACATTCAGCATGATTCCGACAGTGGCCGCTCCTACATACACTCCTGCTGAAGGCACATATAATGAAGCCCTGGTTGTAACCATAGCCTGCGCCACCGAAGGTGCCACTATTTACTACACCTTAGATGGCTCCAATCCAACATCGGAAAGCGAGGTTTACACAAATCCTATCGGTATAGAAGAGACCACGACAGTCAAGGCGTTTGCCGCCAAAGAAGATATGCTTGACAGCGGTATCACAACGGCAGTATATACCATCGAGTATTACTACAACGTCACTATCGCCGCTGGCATCACAAACGGTACCGTTGCTGCCGACCCGACGATAGCGATGGAAGGCGCCACTATCACCGTGACCGCCACTCCAGCCGATGGTTATGAGCTGACAATGTTGACATACACCTACGACGAGATAACCAATGACATAGACATAGAAACCATGCAGTTTGTGATGCCAGCGGCTGATGTCACCATAAATGCTGCCTTCACTCTTATTCCAACGCTCACAGCCACACCAGAAGCGTTGACAGGATTCAGATACACCGAAGGCGAAGGTCCATCAGATGAGCAGGAGCTCACCATCACTGGCGCAGGCCTCAACGAACCAGTTCTTGTCATACTTTCAACTGACGCATACGAGATGTCACTCACGCCAGGTACAGGATTCGGCATAGAGGCCATCGAGCTGACACCTGTAGCAGGCAGCATCAACCAGACTGTGTACGTCAGACTGGGAGCAGATCATAGTATAGGCACATATCTTGGGGAAATATATGTTTCATCACAACTTGATGACATCATCATCGAGTTAAGCGGTGTGGTCGTTGAGCCATTACAGCCAAGCGACTATACACGTCTTTCCGATGTGTCACAACTCGTCAGCGGCGCTAAGGTCATCTTCGCTGCCCGTTTCAACGAGAATGCCAATGAATACTATGCAATGACCAACACTATCGCCAACAAGATTGACGGTGAATTGTTTACCAGTACCACATCAACCTCAGGCGACGAGACGCTTCCAAGCGTAATAGCCGACAACGAGGAATTGTATTACTGGACAGTCAACACCGATGGCACCAACTTCACATTCACCAACGACGAAGGTGGTGTGTTAGGTTATTCATCAGGCACCAACTTCACCACTGGCGGTGACAACACTGCATGGACTATTGAATTAGGCACATCCGATGAAGGTTCAATGGTTCCTGACTACGACGCATTTTTAGTAACCAACGTAAACAACACAGGCAGAGCCTTCGCCCTCAACAATACCTATCATAGTTTTGGCGCTTATTCAAAGACGAACATGAGTGGCAGCAACGCCCCTGGCTACAACTTCTTCCTTGACATGTTTGCGACAGCAGGCAGTGGCCAGCAATACTGTGCGATGCCGACATTCACACCGGCAGCAGGCACATATTTCGAGGCACAAAACGTGACCATCAGCTGCGCCACCGAAGACGCGACAATCTATTACACTCTCGATGAGACGACACCTACAACAAGCAGCGACGTCTATACAGAGCCAATAGTCATCAGCGAGACAACAACTATCAAGGCTATGGCTGTCAAGGCAGGATACGAGAACAGCAGCGTGGCAACCGCTGTTTATACCATCGAAGAACCGCCTACAGTTATCACGATTGCAGAAGCTAAAGCATTGGAACTCAACGAGTATGCAATGGTACAAGGCATCGTCACATTTGTCGACGGACGTAACGTTTACGCACAAGATGAGACAGCAGGTATCGTCCTCTATCTCAACGCCAACACTGTTCCTGCAGAATTGGCAGCAGGCGACCTCGTGCAGGCATACGGCAAGAGAAGCGTTTACAACGGACTCATCGAGCTTAGCGGCATCGACGGCAGCTCTTCAAGCGATTTCAGCATCATCTCAAGCGGCAACGACCTCCCATTGGAGACAGTTACAATAGCCGAAATCTTGGAAGACTTTGCAGCTGACAACATGTTACAGTCGACACGTGTTGAGATTGTCGAAGCTACCATCGGAGCTATCAACACAGCAGGCAGCACCCCAATCTCACAGAACGGCAGCGACATGACCATCTATAAGATTCCAGTCGTTGAAGGTCTTGTCGAAGGCGACATCGTGACATTCGTCGGTGTCATCGGATGCTACAACAACCCGCAGATGCGTATAGCAAGCGCCGACGATATCGAGTTCTATCATCCGACACAAGATCCAGTATTGGTAGCTTCAACTGCAGCCTTGAGCGGATTCTCACACATTGTCGGTAATGGCCCATCAGAGGCACAGACATTCACCATCTCAGGTGAAAACCTGCCTCCAGCGCCAGGTTCAGAGACAGGTAGCGTGACTATTACTGTCAACAACGGATTCGAAATCTCGCTCGACGGTGAGATTTACACGGGCTACTCCATCACAATTCCTGATGTCGTTGGAACACTTGAACAGACTCAGGTTTACGTGAGGTTGAATGGCGAAACAGTAGGCACATACGAAGGTATCGTCACCATTGAAGACTACTTGGAAGTATCGGTAGCCTTAAGCGGTGAAGTCCTTGCTGACGGCATTGACGAGACTCTCGCATCAAGTGTCAGTGTATGGAACAACGTCAACGAGCTGATGATTTCTAACAACAGCGGCAAGATGCTCGACGTGATGGTATATAACATCGTCGGCCAGCCAGTGTTGAGAGAGAGCGTCACCACAGGCTCCAGCACCATCCGTCATAACCTAGCAGACGGCGTTTACATCGTAAGAATCGCCGATGGCAAGGAGATGACAGGTGTTAAGGTTGTTGTAAATCGCTAGGACCTAGCGATTTACAACAAAAAAGGCCGCCGAATGGCGGCCTTTTTTCATTTAAGTGAATCTTATTCCATCACTCTGCAGACCAGGTTACGATCGCCGAAGGCGTCGTCGATTCTGGTGACGTGTGGGAAGTATTTGTCCTGAACGTCGCTCTTGAGTGGGAAGCCTGCCTCTTCACGGCTGAATGGGAAGTTCCATTCGTTTGCCATCAGCATCTCTGCTGTGTATGGAGCGTGTGAGATGATGTTGTCGCCCTGAGGTGCCTTGCCATCCTCGATGTCTTTGATTTCCTGACGTATCTTGATCATAGCGTCAACAAATCTGTCGAGTTCTGCCAACGGCTCGCTCTCGGTAGGCTCAACCATCAACGTCTCATGAACCGGGAATGCCACCGTCGGTGCGTGGAAACCGTAGTCCATCAGACGTTTAGCGATGTCAATAGCCGCAACGCCGGTAGCCTTGTTGATGCCGTTGATGTCGAGAATCATCTCGTGTGCAACATGGCCGTGGTTGCCGGTATAGAGGATTGGATAGTAATCTTTGAGTCTGTCTTTCAGGTAGTTAGCATTGAGGATAGCGCCCATTGTTGCTTTCTTCAATCCCTCGCCACCCAACATCTTGAGATAGCAGTAGGTGATTGTGAGGATCTGTGCACTTCCGAATGGTGCTGCTGACACTGCACCCATCTGTTTCTCGCCGCCAGTCTTGAAGCAGACGTGACTTGGGAGGAACGGGACGAGGTGTGCTGCCACTCCGATAGGACCAACGCCTGGACCGCCACCGCCGTGAGGGATGGCAAATGTCTTGTGCAGGTTCAGGTGGCACACGTCAGCGCCAATGAAACCTGGGCATGTGAGGCCCACCTGTGCATTCATGTTGGCACCATCCATATAGACCTGACCGCCGTTGTCGTGAACGATCTTCACGAGGGTGCGGATGCCGTCTTCATAGATACCGTGTGTTGATGGATATGTCACCATGAAAGCAGCGAGAGTGTCTTTGTACTGCTCGGCTTTCTCCTTTGCGTCAGCGAGGTCGATGTTACCGTGATCGTCGCATTTCACTACGACGACTTGAAGGCCTGCCATTGCTGCTGATGCAGGGTTGGTGCCGTGTGCTGATGCAGGAATCAAGCAGATGTTGCGCTGACCCTGACCATTAGCCTCTTGATAGCGGCGGATTGTCATCAAGCCTGCGTATTCACCGCTAGCGCCTGAGTTAGGCATGAACGACATCCCCTTGAATCCTGTGATCTCGCAGAGGTCTTTCTCCATCTCTTTGATCATCTCGAGATAGCCTTCAGCCTGCTCTGCAGGCACGAATGGGTGGATATTTGCAAATTCTGGCCAGCTGAGTGCGAACATCGATGTCGCAGGGTTCAGCTTCATGGTGCATGAGCCGAGCGGGATCATCGAGCGGTTCAGGCTGAGGTCACGGTCCTCAAGTTTCTTCATATAACGCATCATGTCGGTTTCGCTGCGATATTTCGAGAACACTGGGGCTGTGAGGTAAGCCGAGGTTCTTCTCATGCCTTCCTGGATGCCGCAGAAGCTCTGGCAGTTAGGGTCGCAGACGAGCTCCTCGTGTTTCTTGCCGAGGGCTTCAGCCACCACCTCGCCTATCTCGTTGAGGTCTTCGCGGCTTGTGGTCTCGTCGATGCTGATGCCGAAGTGCTGCTTGTCGATGATACGGAAGTTCATTCCGTGTTTCTCAGCCACTTCTTTAACTTTGCATGTGCAGCCGCCTTCAGGAAGTTCAAACAACAATGTGTCGAAGAAGTATTTGTTAAGCTGCTTCACGCCGAGTTTTGCCAACTCTGAGGTGAGTTTTCCGGCGAGGCAGTTGATATGATGTGCAATTTCTTTAATGCCATCCTGCCCATGGTAGATTGCGTAGAATCCCGACATGATGGCGAGCAATGCCTGTGCTGTGCAGATGTTTGACGTAGCTTTCTCACGTTTGATGTGCTGCTCACGTGTCTGCAATGCCAGACGGTAAGCTGGGTTGCCGAGGGCGTCTTTCGAGATACCGATGATACGTCCTGGCATCGAGCGTTTATATGTCTCTGTCGTAGCGAAATAACCCGCGTGTGGACCGCCGAATGCCATCGGGAGACCGAAACGCTGGTTGCTGCCGAACACCACGTCAGCGCCCCATTCACCTGGAGGCGTGATGAGAGCGAGGCTCATGAGGTCAGCGGCGACACCGACTTGCATGCCTTTTTCCTTCCAAGCCTTAACCTGGTCGCGGTAGTCGATGACGAGACCATACTGGTTAGGATTCTGGACGATGACACCGAAGTACTCCTCGCCTGCGCTGAAATTCTTGATATCATCAACAACGACTTCGATTCCAAGGAAATGAGCACGTGTCTTGATGACCTCGATAGTCTGCGGGAACATGTCGTTTGCCACGAAAATCTTGTTTACATTGGCTTTCACCTGTGCGCGTGAACGCTCGTGGTAGAACATGAGCATTGTCTCAGCAGCTGCTGTAGCCTCGTCGAGCAATGAAGCGTTTGCCAAAGGCATTGCGGTCATGTCGCTGATAACGGTCTGGAAGTTAAGCAAAGCCTCGAGACGGCCTTGTGAAACCTCAGCCTGATAAGGGGTATATGAGGTGTACCAACCCGGATTCTCAAGGATATTGCGGGTGATGACGCCTGGAGTGATCACGTTGTAGTAACCCATTCCGATATAGCTGCGGAACTGTTTGTTCTTTGCGCCAATCGCCTTGAGATGGCTGATGCATTCGTATTCGTTCATTCCGCGACCGATATTGAGGTCGTTTTTCAGACGGATATCCGGAGAAATAATCTCATCGACGAGCTGTTCGGTCGATTTCACGCCAATGACTTTAAGCATTTTTTCAACATCTGCTTCTGTTGGGCCATTGTGACGTTTAATGAAATTGTTGTTAATCATAGATTTATATTTTGACTTGTTATTAATTTCAAGAATTTGCAAATTTAAGTTTTTTTATTCAATTTTCGAAAATTTTTTATAATTTTGCATCATAAATTTTAAGATATGAAAAAGACATTAGTAATTTTAGCTGTAGTTTTAATGGTATTAGCTACAGGCTGCAAAAAAAACAAGAAGTCTAAAGCATTGAACTACAATGACTCCAACCCCATTGTAATGGCTTTATCAGGACCTAGCAGTGTGTATGGCACCGAGTTCGACTACACAATCGATGTGTCATCAGATTATGATATCACATACACAGCAATAAATGAACACGGCACCGTCATATCAGTTTCGCAAGACGGAAAAATACATGGTATAAACGTCGGCACGGCAAAAGTCAAATTGGACAATGGCTATGAGAGCAAAACCGTCGATGTTAATGTTGATCTTTTCATTGAGCCAACATTCGAATTTGGTTGCAGTCCTAGAAGAATCAGGACGCTGCATGGCAATCCGAAAAACACTGGCACTGTGGATACCATTTTGGTATATCAATACATCGGCCCACACGGATACTCATACGCCTGCGGCGAGATGGATTTCTTCTTCCACAACAACCAGTATTTCGAGGCAGATGTGTATATCAGGCCGTCAGTAGAATACATGTTGGGTCAGTATCTTGAAGACAATTTTAATTTCGTGACAATACTTGGCGACACACTGTCTGTATATAGAAACAAACTTGACCCGACTGTCGTTTGCGGCAAATTCGCATCACATAACGAGTGGGATGAGTGGTGTCTGTATTACATCCAAGAAGATCAGGAGAGATCCTTTGCCAGCTTCTTGAAGAACCGTCCGCGTTCCTCGAAGTTACGGTACTGATCATAACTGGCGGCGGCAGGCGAAAGCAGGCATACGTCGCCGGGTTTCGATAAACTTTTAATAATTTCAAAGGCTTCATTGAGGTCTTTGAAATTTTTTATATCCCCTTTATAACCTGCACTTTGCAGCATTTCGAACATACGCTGGCCCGCTTTACCCGTATAAAGGATATGTTTTATAGGGTTCTTGGTAAGATATTCGATTAGAGGGGAATAGTCAATCTCACGGTCAAAGCCACCGAGAAGCAGAAACGTCACATTCTTGATGGTCTGCAGCGCTGCGATGGCGGCTTGTGGGATGGTAGAGATGCTGTCGTTGTAGAATGTGACGCCTTTAAATGTGCCCACAAGTTCCTGACGGTGTTCAAGCGGCTGGAAGGTATAAAGATACGGTAAGACCTCTTCGACAGGGATGCCAAAGGCATGGATGGCGCACAGAGCCGCCTTGACATTCAAGCGGTTATGGTCACCTTTCAGCGGCATCTCATCCCAATTCACATCAAAATCATAATACTGATAGTTGAGCGAATGAACCATCATCAGGTCGGCTTCATAGCAAAACTCTGTGTTGGTGACAGCCCAGTCTCTCTCGTCCATCTTCCTGATAATGTTTAACTTAGCATCACGATATGCACCAAATGTGCCGAAATGGTCAAGATGCTCCTCAAAGACGTTGAGCAATATGCCGATATGCGGACTGCGATGGATAAACTGCAGCTGATGTGCCGAAAGCTCAAACACTATTATCGACTTATTGTTTATCTGTTCGATGATGTCGAATATCGGAATGCCAATGTTTCCTGCCAAAATGGCGTCTTTTCCAGACTCTTTCAGTAGATGGTAGATGAGTGTCGAGGTTGTGCTTTTGCCTTTGGTGCCTGTTATTCCGATTATCTGATCATGAAACTCTTCGAGGAACAAGTCGGTTTGAGACGTTATTTTTGAGATGTCAACATCTTTGCCTAACAGGGAAATTCCAGGGGTTTTCAGGACTATGTCATAGTCGTTGATGGCATCGAAGTAATTGTCGCCAAAATAAAGCTTGGGATTATTGGAAGCATCAGGATTTTCAACCAAATCCTTGAATGCCGCCTCGTTTTTGTCGGCTATACCCACTTCAGCGTGAGGCAGATATTTCTTTATGAACGCCAGCGACGACTTGCCTTCACGTCCGAATCCGAGGATGAGGACGCGTTTGCCGCGAAGCCGTTTGAATATGGTGTTCATGTTAACCATTGAGTGCCTCCTTTAGGATGTTCTTAAACAAATCAGGCAGGTTGTTGCCTTCATCGAATTGCGCCACGTAATCGGCAACGGTCATGTCGTTTGTCTTAGCGACGCCATCGAGTATCGTATCTCTCAGATTATCATCGTGTTGCAAAATATCGTTGACGCATGCCCTCACCTCGCCCACGGTGCCGACGCATTCGAATGGTTTCACTTCCACCGAGCCGTCGAGTTGGTCTAATGTATGACGCAAGTCGTTGTCTTTCAACAAGTCTTTGCCGAAAATAGCAGTCAGCTCTTGTCTTGAGATAAACGGCGACAACGCAAGCCATGTGAATAGGCATTTCGGGCATTTACCACACCAGGAGTCAGTCTTCGAGCCGGCGTTGCAGCTCTTGAAGACGTGATGGTAGTCTTTGGCACGACTGAAAAGCTTGGCGATCTGGAGCTCGTTGAGTGGTCTCAGGAAGCTAAAGTATTGAATATCAGCGTCGATATATTTCTTGACATAATGACGGAAGTCGTTTTCAAACGCCACCGACTTGCTGTACTGATGGTTGATTTCGGTATCAGGCACCGTGGGCTCGTTGGCCGACGACTCGTTAGACAGCGCAATGTACTTTGATATTGTTGCGAAACCCAGTAAAATGGTGTAAAACGCGAGCATTGCCGAGAACGGGGTGTGGCCGTTGAGATAGCCTTCGGCGTTCATCCTAAGCATCGTAGGGTCAAGGGTACGCTTGATGATGGCCGTCTGGTTTTCGGTATATCCAGCGGCAGCCACGCATGCGTTGGTGGCACCTCTCGGATTGATTATCAACGGGATAGCTGGCACACGGTTTTTCAAAAGCTCTAGCGTCACAACAGAATCCTTACCGCCACCAACGGGGATTAATGTTTGCTCATGCAACAATCCGTCATTTCGACCAACCACAGGGAGTGGAGAAATCTCATTGTCATTAACGATTTTCATAAAGTCATCGATGCTCGCCTGTATCCCATTGACATAGAAGAACTCCCCTAACCCATTGAAATACAACTTCTTCCACCATCTCACCTGTTCCTCGTCGAGAGCATACGGCTTGACAACGACCTTTTTCGGACAGGCAATCTTCCAGTAGCTTATCAACTCAATCATTCCAATATGGAAGATAATATTGTCGAGCAACGGCTTAGGTATTTCTTCCCAGTGATAGAATGAACGAGCTGGAATGCGGAAACATGGATGAAACTCCACGTTTTTCGGAGTCAACACAAAGTCAAAAACAGCGCTAAACTCCCCGTTTTCAACAGAATAATGGAAGCCCTCGTAGCAGAACGAATCGAAAGTCGCCCTCAATGAGTCATATTTCGCCTGATTTGACATTGTGTTATTAATTTTTCACAAAATTATGAAATTATTTCACAGCCTCGTAGAACATTTCGTGAATTTTTGTACGAATGTCGTTTTGTGCCAGTTTGTTGTTGGAAGCGTCGGGATAAACACGGTTTGACAAGAATATCACGATAAGTTTGTTTTCAGGGTCAGCCCAAGCGAAAGTGCCTGTAAATCCTGTATGTCCGAAGCTCTTCATCGATGACTGTTTCGACGGGGTGTATGCCGTCACCGCGGGATCCACCTCCGGTTTGTCGAAGCCTATGCCTCGACGGTTAAAATTGTCTTTAAACGGTGCCGTAGTGAATTTCTTGATCGTATAGCCCGACAAAAACTGGCGATGATTGGCATATCCATCGTCAAGAAGCAGCTGCATCATCACGGCGAGGTCACGTGCATTGGCAAACAGACCCGCATGACCTGCCACACCTCCCATCAAAGCCGCAGTCTGGTCGTGGACATCGCCGCGCAGAAGCTGCATCCTGAAATAATTGTCGTCTTCAGTCGGAGCAATCTTTTCCAACTCAATGTGTTTCAATGGTTTATAAAAGATATGGTTCAGATTTAGAGGCTTATAGAAACTCTCGTCAAGATATTGCTCAAACGGCATATTCGTCACCATCTCCACTATTTTCGGAAGGAAATAGAAGCCGATATCGCTGTATTTGTACTTTTTATTGCCCAACTGAAGGGCCTGAACCGTCGAAAAGATATCGAAACGGAAATTCTTCGAGATGTACATATCTTTCGCCACTCGCACGGTATGGTCTTCGTCAATGTTCTTTCTGAAGACATCGGGGTCAGGTTTGCCATTCTTCAACAAAGTCTGATAAATCGGCACCCAAGCCGTGAAACCGGTCTGATGCGTCATGATTTCCACCAGTTTGATGTCGCCTTTGTCAGTGTTTCTTAGGTAAGGGAAATAATCGCCGAGCGTGCTTTCCAAGCTGATCTTGCCATCGTCGTACAGTTTCATGATGGCGAAAGTCGTTGCGAAGACCTTTGTCAGTGAGGCGATGTCATAGACGTCGTCACATTGCACCTCATGGCTTCCATCATAGGTAAAATGCCCAAAACACTTGTCATAGATGACTTTCCCGTCTTTCATGGCGAAGATCTGACATCCAGGATAAGCTCCTATCTCAATACCATTCATGGCGATGGAGTCGATTTTATCGATAAACACATTGTCTATCAACGAGATAGGCAGTGATTCAGGTGTTAGCATGCCACCCAGACTGATGCCGTCGCCAAGCCTGTATTTCTTATTCACCGTGACAGGCAGCTTTCCAGTAGGATTGAGCTTGCCTACCATTACGTCAACCACAGCATTTACTGCTTCTGGCGTGTCTTCATAGCCCACTATTATGGCAGCTGGCATCCTCTTAAACGAGAACTTGTCTAGAGCATAAGGGCAGGCAAACAAATTGAAGACCACATTATTGTTTTTGCTTATTTCTTTAACAAAATCGAAGGTGTTATCTGTGATTCCAAAGTTTTTAGTGGCATATATCGATGTGTTTTGGATATTGACGATTATCTTTTGATACTTCTTTAACTCATTGATAATCCGCGACTTCTTCTCTTTACTAGCATCCACAGAAATAAGGAAATTAGTCACGTCATAGCCTTCTTTTTTGAGTTTTGCCGTCACGTTGTCGGTCTTGCCGAATGTCACCACTGCTATTGACTGTGACTTGTCGAGAGGCAGCATCTCACGTTCGTTTCGGAGCATCGTAACTGCTTCATTATAAAGACGTTGCTTCAGATTATAATACTTCGCCTGATGCAGGTCGTTATCCACCGATGTTTCCAGCTGAGGCTGATAATTTGCTATTCCGAGACGATATTTATACCTTAAAACCTTCTTGCAACTCTCCTCCACCCTCTTTGCGACCTTTTCGTTATCTAATTGATTTACAATGTATAAGATAGTCGTTTCAGGGTTTATAGGCATCAAAATCACGTCAACGCCAGCCAGCAGCGCCTCTAGTCCGACTTTATCAGGATGTATGCCTTGGTAAGCGCCTTTCATCTCCATCGCATCACTGAAGATTATACCGTCGAAGCCCATTTCATTCTTAAGAAGTCCAGTCACCACGTTTTCAGATATCGACGATGACAGGTTCTTCTCGGGTTCGATAGCAGGCATATAAAGATGTCCCACCATAGCGCCTGCGACGCCCTTATCTATCAGATATTCAAAGGGATAGAATTCTATTTCCTTCAGATCTTTGAGCTTTTTATCGACCTTTGGCAGCGTCTCATGTGAGTCGGTTTTGGTGTCGCCATGACCAGGAAAATGTTTCATCGTCGGCAGCACGCCATTGTTCTGAAGTCCCAATGCATATTGGGTTCCGCGTTCGGCGACGGCCCTTGGGTCGGAGCCGAAGCTGCGCATTCCGATGACCGGATTCTTTGGTTCATTGTTGACGTCAATGTCGGGAGCGAAGTCTATGTTGATGCCGATACGACGGCATTGCTCGGCAATTTGAGCGCCCATCTCACCTATAAGTTGTTGATTCTGAATGGCCCCAAGCGTCATCTGATATGGATAGGCAATGCCGTCGTTGAGGCGCATACCAAGTCCCCACTCTCCATCGATGCCGACCATCAAAGGTGTTTGTGTCATCGCCTGCCATTCGTTGACCTGCTTAAGAAGAGGCTCTGCATCGGTACGGAAGAATGTCACGCCACCAATGTCGTATCTTTCGATAAGTGACTGAACCTCAGTAAAATACGGCTTGTTTGGGAGGTTGGCTCTCACGTTGATAAGCTGACCCACACGCTGTTGTGGCGTCAACGAATTATAGACTGAGTCAACCCAACGGTCCTCGTCGGTTTGCGCATTGACGCAGAGACATAAGAACAATGCAATTATCGAAAAATAAAACTTCCTCATAATCCAATCAGATTTGTAACTTCTTCAATATCAAATGGTTTGGCAATTATTATCTTATTTTCATCAAGTAAAAACAGCGATGGTGTCATATCGACGGCATAATCAGAAACTATTTTCGAGTCCCAGCCTTTTCCGTCGTATATGTTATAAGCATTTTTTAGATGCGCCTGCTTCAAAAGTCTTTTGATCTGTTTTAAGTTGCCTGAAACACAAACGGTAACCACCGCCAGGTCTTTGTCGTTTTTGGCAAGTTGTCCCAGCTCTTTCACCATCTCGCGGCAGTGCGGACAGGAGTACGACCAGAACAAAATGATAGTATTTTTACTTTTTATTTCACTTAAAGTAAATTCTAGTTTTTTAATTGTATTTATTTGTATGTCAGGCGCTTGTAAACCAATTTTAACTCTCTCATACTGAGTTGCGATGCTTAGGATTTCAGCACGTTGTTCTTCGGTAGTGTCGATATATTCGAGATAAGGCATACGCACCAGATAATCGACAACCTTATTTGCGCCAAGCTCTGAAAATCCACTTATAAGAAACTGATATACCTCTTTGTAATTCTGAAATGAAGTGCAGTTATGGCTCAAAACATTGTCGGCAGCCATAATCATATTGTAGGGGTTATCGGATTTCATCTGCTCAGCCGTGATATACTCGGCTATGCTGTCGAAAACCGACCTCTCCTCCTGCCCTGCTACTGTTTTAACAACAGAAAGCAACAAAATGATTATTAGTATTTTAAAGCACTTCATCTAGAATTTACTTTAATATATTTTATGCTATTTGTTGGCAACTAATTTTCAAACTACAAATATAATAAAATAACGCAAATTGCATCACAAAATTTTGTATTTTTGCACCGAAAAATGAAGACTAGCATTTCGACACGGGAAATTTGGCGTATCGCGGTGCCGATTATGATCGGAAACCTCGCACAAACGCTCATCACCTTTACGGATACGGCATTTCTGGGCCATTTGGGTGTCGTCGCCCTCGGCGCGTCTATGATGGCGGGAATGTATTATTTCGTATTCACTACCATGGCGATGGGCTTGGCAATCGGCATCCAGATTATCATCGCCAGACGTTTCGGAGCCAAGGAATATGACAAGATAGGCATCATCTTCCAGCACGGTGCGGCGTCGATTTTTATATTCGGACTGATTTTATTTTCGATAATGAGGCTATTTTCAGGCTCTCTGCTCGATTTTATCATCGAATCCGAGGGAATTTATGCCGGAGCGATGGAATACATCGGATTTCGTCAATTTGGCATCGTTTTCGTATGTTTCAATTATCTCTACCGTGCGCTTTACACAGGATTGTCCGACACTAAGGTCATAACATACTCCACAATTTTGATGGCTGTAGTGAATATCATCCTTGACTACTGCCTGATTTTCGGCAAAGGCGGACTTCCCGAAATGGGCATAGGCGGCGCGGCGTTGGCATCGCTGATAGCAGAAATCACCGCCACGACATTCTTCACCGTGTTCACCTATATCAAACTCCACAAGCGTGAATACGAGCTCTTTAAGCCGCATGGATTTGATAAAGCATTGGCCGTCAACATAGTACGCATCGCAACACCTACGATGTTCCAGAAGCTGTTTTCGTTCAGCGCATGGTTTATCTTCTTCATTTTAATTGAGAAAATGGGCGAAGAGGCCATCGGTATCTCATCGATAGCGCGCAGCGTGTATATGATTCTGTTCATCCCTGTCTTCGGCTTCCTTGCCACGTCAAACACCCTGACAAGCCGTATCATCGGCGCTGGACACGCTGATGAGGTACTTCGAACGGTGTTCAAAATCATCCTAAACTGCATCATTTGCTGCATTCCACTGATTATGGTGTGCGTATTCTTCCCCACAGCGGTAATGAGCATCTACACTGACGACATGGCGCTCGCCAACGCCGCAATCCCTTCCATTTACGTGATCTGCGGTGCCATCATCTTCCAAGCGTTGGGAGCAGTCGCGTTTGAGTCGGTGTCGGGAACAGGCAACACCCACGCAGCATTGTGGCTGGAATTCGGCATACTTGCGCTTTACATCGTCTATATTTGGATGCTAACCAACATCACTACCCATGTGGAATGGGTCTGGACTTGCGAATATCTCTACGGAGGCTTAATCGCCTTAGTATCAATAATTTATATTAAGTTTGCCAACTGGAAGAAATTGAAAATATAACCCCTCCGTCATTTCGACCGAAGCGGAGTGGAGAAATCTTATAATATGAAAAAGATAGAAATAAAGAATTTCGAGCTTTACACCACGGGAATCATCAGCATTGCGTGGAAAGAAGGAAAGAAAGACATCTTTTTGAACGTCGACCTCGACCTAGCGGCGATGATGAAGCTCTGCAAGATTGAGGGACTGTCATACGAACAAGTTAAGCAACTCTCTGATAATCAAAAGCCTATCACGTTCCACAAGGCGTCGGTCTACCTCTTCCAGGAGGACGACCGTCCGGGACAGTATTGTTTGAGTGAGGCAATGTTCGAAGACGATGGCATCGACATCTACTACTGCGAAATCAAAGGCTGAAGATAACACTTTGCCCGACCTCCCCGACTTCGCCGCCATCGACTTTGAGGCCGCCAACGGCGAGACCACCAGCGTGTGCAGCATGGGAGTCGTCATCGTGCGCGATCGCGAGATTGTGGAGGAGTTCTACAGTCTCGTGAAGCCCGTGCCGAACCATTACGACTTCTATACCACCAAGATTCACGGATTAAAGAAAAAAGACACCGATAAAGCCCCTATCTTTCCGCAAGTCTGGAACCAGATCGAGAAGAAACTCAAGGGGTTACCTTTCGTGGCACACGGCTATGAATTTGAGAAACGCTGCCTGAACTCGCTGTTCGAGCATTACAAAATGGGAAGAAAACGCTTCAAAATCTACGACACAAAACGCGCCTCAGAGATAGTCTTCCCAGACCTAGAGAACCACAAACTACAGACTGTTGCCGTCGAGTGCGGCTACGATTTCACAAAAAAGAAGAAACACCACAACGCCCTCGCCGACGCCGAAGCCTGCGCTATGATAGCAATGGAGGTGTTTAACTGTTAATTGACGATAGCCACTCCCCGATTTCGTGTTTTACGTAGCTCTCACTGATGATATGTGACGGCAATGTCTTTTTAGGGCACATTTTCCTGTTCTTAAAGAGTTTGGCGTAGTCGCGTTTGATGTCCTCGCCAAGAAGTTCGTCGTGCTCGGTGTGATGGCACGTAACGTTATCATTTACAACGAATTTGAATTTCTTGAACTCAAACAAGTCCTGCATCGTAAACTTGAACGAGGTGGCTCCGTCGCTGCGTCTGGAGTGGTAAGGCACCATCCCAACAGCTGGTTTCAGCGACTTCATTGGCTCGATGACGGGGTTAATCACCAGTTTCGGACCTTGGAAGTCACTGCAAAGGACGTAAAAACCACCCAACGACGTTCCTGCCATCGCAAAGACGTCGTTTTCCTTCGCGAAGTCGTTGATTTTCTTGATGGAAGCCCCGGCATGATGGTCAACTTCCAAAGCGCACCACTCATATTCGGGATAATATAGGTTCAAGAAGCCCACCGTCTGACTGAATGGCGAGCCTCCGAAACCGTGAATGTACACTATCTTACGCATATCACTCATTATTTCCTTTTGTTAAAAGTTAAAAGATTATAGTTAAAAGAGATTAGATTTCGCCGCTTCGCGTTCCTTTAACTTTTATCTATCCTCTTTTAACTAATTAAATCCACTTCACCAGCGGTAAATCCTGGCGGTTTGGCAGCATCTCGTTGGTCGGGAAGATACGGAAGGTGTAGTTGAACACCCCCGCCCTGCCAATCGGCATGCTGACATAATACCTTGCCCAGCCTTCGCCTGCATCGACGAGCTGCAACGGCTCGACACGCACGAGCTTGTCAATGACATCGTTATCTTTGTCGGCTATCATCAGTTCAATTCCGACATCACCTTTCCTAAGACCCGGCGTCTTCAGCGTAATCTCCGCGATAATGACCTCACCGAATGTCAATGCACGCACGTCTGGGTCAGGCACCTTGATGGATTCCACCTCTATCTTATCCCAGTTAGCCTCTACGTTACGCTTCCAATCGACTATCTCAAACGCTTTGGCATATCTGTTGGCGCGCATCCAGTTGGTACGCTCGATGAGTTTGTTGTAATACTGTGCAAAATAGTCGTCGAGCATACGTTTCATGGTGTAATTCGGCGCAATCTGCATCATGTCGTTCTTCATGCACTGGATCCACTCAGCAGGCACTCCATCCTTGTCTCTCTTGAAATATAACGGGATAATCTCGTTTTCAAAGGTGTTGTAAATAGTCTCGGCGTCGAGTTCATCCTGATATTTCTGGTCGCTGTAGGTGCGTTCCTCTTTGATAGCCCAGCCAGCCTTCGGACGATAGCCCTCTGCCCACCAGCCGTCAAGCACCGAGAAGTTGAGCGTGCCGTTCATAGCAGCTTTTTCTCCCGATGTGCCCGAAGCCTCCAACGGACGTGTAGGCGTGTTCATCCAAACATCGACACTCGAAGTCAGGAATTTGCCGATTTCCATGTCGTAGTTATTGATAAACAACACTTTACCGATAAACTCTTTCCTTCTTCCGACCTCGATGATGTTCTTAATCAGGTCTTGACCTGCCTTGTCGTTAGGGTGCGCCTTGCCAGCAAACAGGAATATGACCGGACGTTTCGGGTCGTTGACGATCTCCGCCAAACGCTCAAGATTTCTAAACAGCAGATGAGCACGTTTATATGTCGCAAAACGACGTGCAAAGCCGATAATCAAGGCGTTTTCGTTGAGTTTCTCCACCGTCTCGATGATGAGTTTCGGACTCTCCGAACGACGCTGCATGTCGTCAGTGATCTTTGCTTTTATAAACTCTATCAGATTGTGTTTCAATTCTTTACGAATCTCCCAGAAATCTTTGTCAGGGACATTTTGTATCTTCTCCCATACTGTCGGGTCCGACTGGTTAGCGAGATAATCCTCCCCAAGCACCTTATTGTACATGCGCTGCCAGTGTTTGTCGGCCCATGTCGGGAGATGCACGCCGTTGGTGACGTATCCGATGTGGTTCTCCTCGGCGAAATAGCCTGGCCACATCTGCTGGAACATCTCGCGGCTCACCCTACCATGGATGCGGCTCACTCCGTTGACTTCCTGGCTGAGGTTGACGGCCAGCACGCTCATCGAGAACTTCTCGTTCGGGTCGTGATGCATGCGTCCCATATTCATGAAGTCTTCCCAAGAGATATTCACCCTTGGCGGGAAATGCGACAGATATGTCCTCATCAGATCTTCCCCAAACGCGTCATGGCCTGCCGGCACTGGCGTATGTGTCGTAAACAATGTCGAAGTCTTGACGAGTTCCTTAGCCACGTCGAAGTCGAGGTTATGTTTTGCCACGTAGTTGCTGAGTCTCTCGAGACCGCAGAACGCCGCATGGCCTTCGTTGCAGTGGTATATCGCAGGCTTGATATTCAATGCGTTAAGCATTCTGATACCGCCGATGCCTAGGAACATCTCCTGTTTGATACGCATCTCGCTGTCGCCGCCGTACAGCTGTCCTGTGATGGCCCTATCTTCCTGCGAGTTCTGCTCGATGTCGGTGTCAAGCAGATACAGACTAATTCTTCCCACGCTCACCTTCCAAGCTTTGGCGTAAACGCTTCTTCCCGGGAACGCGATGCTGATTGTCACCCAGTTGCCTTCGTCGTCACGCACAGGCTCAAGAGGCAGCTCCGAGAACTTCTGCGGCATATACTGCGAGAGCTGATCGCCCCACACCGAGAGCTCCTGGTTGAAGTAGCCATAACGATATAACAGACCGATAGCCAATAAGTTAGCATTCGAGTCGGATGCCTGTTTGAGGTAATCGCCAGCCAAGATGCCGAGACCACCCGAATATATCTTCAACGACTTCAGCAAGCCGTATTCCATACTGAAATAGGCGATCTTATTGTCGTTTTCGGGTTTCACCGACATATATTTCTTAAACTTGTCGTAAACCTTATTGAGTTTCTCGACGAATTTCTCATCCTGTTCAAGGTCGTCGATCTGCGACTTCGAGAGGCTCTTCATCAAAGCTATCGGGTTCTGCTCGAGGCGCTCAAATGCAACAGGGTCAATACTTTCGAACAGTTCAATGGCGTCCACGTTCCAACACCACCACAGGTTATTGGCAAGTTCCTGCAGTTTCTTCATCTCATCCGAATACACTGGCTCAATCAAAATCTTCTTCCACGTCGGCGTGTCTTGTTTCTTATAGTCAAAATTTCTTAACACTTCTGAATATTTTTTACTCTGTTTGATATACTCTTTTCCTCCTGATTTCCTGACAGCAAGGTCGTACGCATTTAAATAATTGACAATCAGTTTCTTCCATATCAATTTCGATGCTATTTCCAATGCCTTTGCGGAAATTTCCTTATTTTCTTTTTCAGAATGGGCTGTCATCTTCTCGACGACTTCTGCCATCTTTTTAATAACCTCATCGTTATTGTTCTCATCACGATGAATCACCGTAACAGCTTCACCATCAATCTTTTCGCTCAAGATATATCTACCAAATCCAGACACGTCCATGGTGATGGTCGGGATGCCGTGTGCGATGCTCTCAAGCGGTGTGTAACCCCATGGTTCATAATACGACGGAAACACCGAGATGTCGAAGGCATACAGGAAGTCGTTGTATTTTATGTTGAAGATGCCATCGTTGCCATTGAGATATGCCGGCACAAACATCACCTTCACGCGGTCGCCCTCATTGTTTTGCAGTCCATTTTCGCGTAAGGCGTTAAGCACCATATCCCATTGATAATCATGGATATGATGTGTGCATGGAAAGTCTGTATGACCCACAATCTCAACCTCTCTGTTAAGACGATGCAGCAAATCCTTCGATGGACCTGCTATATTGCCTGGCACCGCTATCACCGCTACGATGTCACGTTTCAGGTTCTCGTCGTGGTTCAGCTTCGCCAGCATCTTGATATACAGGTCGATACCTTTATTATGGAACTCATATCGACCACTGTTGATTATCAGCATCGAGTCTCTCGGCACCTCTTTTCCGCAAAGGGCGTCGATTATTTCGAAAACTTTCTCACGGGATTTTTTGGAGACGATGTGCACATCGTCTGTACCGGTATTGAAATCGGTATTTATGCCGTTTATCGTGATAAAATCGGGTTTTCTCTCCAAAAACTGCTCGCATTCCTGTGCGGTTATCTCGCTCACGGTGGTGAAGACATCAGCATTTTGGGCAGATTTCATCTCCATCGACTGCTGCGAGACGATGTTGAAACGGCTTGCCATGTTTTGCCAATTGTATGTGTTGAGCTGGCTATAAAGCGGCAGTCCGTTGCCACTGATAGCCCTTCCGAGATATGTCGCATGTGTCGTGAAAACCGTTGAGATATATGGGCAATGCTCCTTGATGTAAAGCACTCCGGCGCCTGTCATCCACTCATGGAACTGTGCCACCACGTTGTCGTCAGGACCCACGTTCCACTCCACGAAACTCTCGATGACTTTTCCAGCGGCATAGCCGAACACCACAGGCTCGATATAGTCCCACTGACCCTGAATAGAGTCGAGCTGGTAGCGCTCCCATAGATGCGCCAGTATGTCATTTTTCATGGAATACATCGAAGTGTAGTCGATGAGGATAGCGATAGGCTTGGCTGAGATCTTCCAGCGTCCGACGCGCACCTTCACTCCCAACTGCTCCGCCACCTTCTCGCGCCATTCGGCAAACAGCGACGGGTCTTCGATAAAATACATGGTCTCGTGCGCTTCCTTAATGATGTCCGGACCGATGGTAATATAATGATCATCAAGCAGTTGCTTCAGTTCCTCAGCCTTTGTGGAGATGACGGTATAGATACCGCCCACCATGTTGCAAACTTCCCAACTGGTTTCAAATAAGTAATCAGGTTTTTTCATTAAAGCCTATTCTTAAAATCCGTTAAAATATTCATGTAATTGATGTAGTAGTCGTACGGCGTGCCTGGATGTTTGGTGCACATTCCAGCGAAGTTCTCAGCCGCCTGAAGAGTACGCCAGTCGCGCATAAGCTCTTCATCTTTAGAGGCTTTCACCTTCTTGAAGCACCCGTAAAGTGTCGCCAGGGCATCGTCCTGCATATCGTTGCCCATCCAGTTGGAGAGGTCGCGTTCCTCATCGCGGCATGAGAGCGGTATCGGGGCGTCGAACACTCCCGTAGGCTGCAGCTTGTCGACCACCTGATGAGGTGTAACAAATTGAAAATCAGTATTTTTCAACACAGCATCCGGCAGGCATCTCATAAAGTCAAAGATTCCTGTCGAGGCGTCGATGCCCTCGCCGAAGGTCTCGTAGTCGAGGAAGATATTAACCAGCTCCTCCTCTTTCGGCAGCGAGTTGAGCCAGCTGACGAAGTTATCGACGGTGAAGGTCTCATGCACAAACTTCAGAGCTATCTCGTCGCTCATCTTATTATTACGGAGCATCACCTTCATTTTCGGGTTTATCGCATTGACATACAGATAGTTAGGACTCTTCCAGCCGAGCACGTGCTTAGCTCCTTCGGTGAGCATCAGGTCAAATCCCATCTCCGCCACGTCGGCACCTATCTCATTAGAATAAATGAGTTCGGTGTTATGGAATGTCTTCGGGCGGACGTTAAACACATCTTTCATAAGTCGTTTATGGTCAGCGACATCCATCTTGAAAGCCTCTTTATCCATCAGCGATGACACCGAGTGCGAATATGTCTCCGCCAGCACCTCCACGTTGCCCGTCGCCACCAGCTTTTTAAAGCTCTCCAGCGCATACGAGGCATACACCTCCATCTGCTCGATGGCAGGACCCGAGAACGATATAGCGAACTTCATCTTGTTTCCAAGTTCTGATATCTTCTCCATCATCAGCTGATTCATGGGGAGATAGCAACGTTCCGCCACGCGCTGCATGGTGATGCGGTTGTTATAGTCGTCATAGTAGAAATGACGTTTTCCGATATCGAAGAAACGATACGTGCGGAGCCTGTACGGCTGGTGCACCTGGAAATAGAAACATAAATATCTCATATTGTTAAATTTTAATACTCAAATCAATTAACTTTTTTTGTGCTTCGCGCACCACCTCCTATTCCAATAGAAATCATATGCATCGTAGATATTTCATTATTTCCCATATTACAAACGCCCATATTATAGCGTATTCTAATACCGCCACCTTCTAACAATGGCCGGTGAAATTTCACATCCAGCGTCAAGCTGCCATCATAAGTAAAATACCATTTATCAAGCTTCTCATATTCAGGATGCTGTTGGTTTTTACAACTCTCACTAATGCCACCGACACCAAGGGAAGGTGTTAATCTAATAGAATTGTTATCAATGATGGCATAACCCAAAGATGCATACAATGATATCCATGTAACATTGGTACCTTTAGGACACAATTCTCCATCTGATATCATCCTGTCAATTGTTGTTTTAGCTCCAACCAAATCGTAACCCATATACATGGTCAACCTCTTGTAATAAATATCAAAACATAGACCAATACCAATAACTGGACGAGACATCGAACCAGTAGAAAAACCAGTACATAAATCAAAATAAGCACCATACCCCCAATCAGATTCTTCATAATAAGACATGTGTATGATGTTTTTTGCAACCCATTCATATCTTGTATTCGGATACTTAGCCAGGAACTTATCAAGTTCTTCATTGACAACTTTTTGATTCTCATTGCTTATTGGCTTTAAATTCCAATCCAAGAATATGGAAAAGAATTCATTGTCTTCGGCTGATAGCTGTGCATTCTGAAGATTTGAACGCAATATGTGCTCATCATCAACAGAATGTATATAAAGTTGCTGATTTAGCTGATCCTTAGTTGGCATCACCTTATTGTCCAAGGCGTGGAAATCTGTAGAATCTACACTGAATTCCACCGATAAAGCATCAAATTCACTTGTCCAATACAATAATTGCCACAACTCCCAAGGATAAAAAGCACAATAGTTGTCATCCTCCAATCCTTTCAAATAATCCTTGATTTCCTTGACCTTTTCATAGTCGCGTTCAAGGAATTTCTCGAGAAGATATGCCCTACCGTTCTCGATTTTCACCTTCTTGGTTTGCTGCATCTCATTCTCAATCTGCGCAAACGCAGGCATCATCGTGATTAGGAGAAGGGTTAATATGACTATTTTTCTTTTCATTTTTGTAGGCCGATAGCACGTTCATAAACCGCCTTGATTTTCTTGGCGGCGTATTCCCATTTGAGGTTGTCGACTTCCTCTTTTCCTTCCTTACGGAAAATGTCGTTGACAGCCTTGTATTTGCAGATGCCGTAAATGGCGTCGGCGAGTCCGTTGATGTCCCAAAAATCGACTTTCAGGGCATGCTGCACCACTTCGGAGACGCCCGACTGCTTCGAGATGACTACCGGCACCTTCAGACGCATAGCCTCAAGCGGAACTATGCCGAAAGGCTCTGATATTGAAGGCATTACAAATACGTCTGTCATCGCAAACATCTGGTCGACGTCGTTGCCTTTCAAGAATCCAGTGAAATGGAAGTTCGAGCCTATCTTGAGCTGTGCCACACGCTTTATCATCTTCTGCAGAAGGTCGCCGGTGCCTGCCATCACGAAATGTATTGTGGGGTCGACCTGCAGGATCTTGTATGCCGCCTCCACGAAATACTCCGGACCTTTTTGGAATGTGATACGTCCGAGGAACGTCACGACCTTGTTTTTCAGGCCGCTGCGCTCGTATTCATCGAGAGATTTGTCGCTTGGCTCCACCGCGTTGTGCACGGTAATCACCTTATCCGGGTTGATGCCGTATTTCTCAATGACGATGTTACGTGTCCAGTCGCTCACCGTGATAACGAGGTCTGCCGCCTCCATGCCTCTTCTCTCAATGGCATAAACGTCGGTGTTGATGTTCTCGCCCGAGCGGTCGAACTCCGTGGCATGCATGTGCACCACCAGCGGCTTCCCTGTTGTCTCTTTGGCAGCGATACCTGCGGAATATGTCAGCCAGTCGTGTGCATGGATGACGTCGAAGTCGTATTTCGTGGCGAGCGAAGACCCGATGAGGGCGTAACGTGCCACCTCTTCCATGAGGTTAGCGCCGTATTTGCCAGAGAACTCGTATCGTGGCGCGAACACCGAGCTTCGGAAGCCTCGTGTGGCATGACGCTGCTCCTCCACCATCTCCGCATACTGCTCAGGGCCCACGTAAGGGATGATGTTAGAGCCGATTTCCATGTATTGCACCCTGTCCCAATAGCTTCGCTCCGTCTCATGGTCGATGTCGACGGTGACGTCGCTGGCATTGAGCAGACGCACATTGGTCTGGTCCTCATCGCCATGAGCCTTAGGCACCACGAACAGCACATCGACGCCGTTCTTGGCGAGGCCCTTGGTCATGCCGAAGCAGGCCGTGCCGAGACCGCCCGTGATATGAGGCGGAAACTCCCAACCAAACATCAAGACTCTCATATCTTTTTATTTTTTGTTTTCTTCTCGGAAATACTTGAATTATCAACGTCGAAACGTTTCATCTCCTCTTCCGGACTGAATTTCAGCCAGTTGATGACATATCTCAGATACAGCAATGCCGCCACGCTCGTCGACTGCGAGATGCAGCCACGTGCCTCATGAGGCGGGTTGCCGTCGTAGATCTCGGAGATGCTGCCGATGCCATTCTCGAAGATAGACTGCTCAAAGCCTTGATATAGATCTTCAAGGTAAGGCACGGCCGTCTTTCTGTATAGACGCACGCACAGATCGGTGTAAGGCATTATCAGCCAAGGGAATACAGTTCCCATGTGATACGCCTGCTCACGCTCACGATGGTTGCCGATGGTCACACCACGATAGTTGACGTCGCGAGGCGACAGCGAACGTAACCCTCTGATGGTCAGCAACTCAGAGCGTGTTATATCAAGTATTCTTTTCTTTAAAGTGTCGTTTAATGGCGAGTAACGTAACGACGCCGCTATCATCATGTTAGGACGCACCATCTCGTTTTTCTCGTGTTCGTTGACGTAGTCATAGAACATATTGTTCTGCTCGTCGTAGAACGTCTCGACAAACGATGTCTCGAGTTTCTTGGCATATTTCTGCCACACCTTGAGATGTGGGTTCTTCTTGTCGGCGACTCTCAGTAGCTCCACGCCATAACGCAAGGCGTTGTACCACAATGCGTTGACCTCTATGGCATATCCCGTTCTAGGTGTCCACGGCTTGCCGTTGCAGAACACGTTCATCCATGTAAGAGCTAGGTTCTCGTTGCCTGCGTACAGCAGTCCGTTGTCCTGCGCCTTCACGTTGTAGTCGGTGCCGTTGATGAAGCTGTCGAGGATAGTGGTTATCACCTCGCCGTATTCGCGCCAGATGGCGGCTCTTGTCTTACCCAGCATCGACTCATATTTCTGAAGGTTCATGAAGAACCACAGCGGCGAGTCGACGGCAGTGTAATAAAGGCTCTTCTGGTAGTATTTATGCGGGAAGAAGGCTCCGTGCATCCTCTTGATGAAGTATTTCAGCATCTCTTTGAACGTCTTCTCGTCGTCGTTGGCGAGGCAGATGCCCGGCATCGAGAGGAAGGTGTCGCGGCTGCATGAGCCGAACCACGGGAAACCAGCGTACATTCTAGTACCTTCGTCACCTCTAATTATAAACTGCAGTGCCGAGTTCTGGAGGCAATGCTCAAAGTTATCGCATGGGATGCGGTGTTCTATCTGGTCTTCGAAGTGTTTCTTGAGGATGGCAGGATTACGTTCCTCGAGGCCTGCCGAGACAACGACGTTCTCACCAGGTTTCATCGTCAGCTCGAAGAATCCTGGCACATAGAGGTCTTCGGTGGCATCGTAGCCACGCTCAAACTCCCTGATATAGAACACGTTACGATACCAATCCGGGCAATGGGTATATTCATTTGCTTTCGAGAGCTGGAAGCACAAATGGTCGTAGTTTTCATACATCTGCCATGCCGCGCCGTTTTTCAGAGGTATGTATTTGCGGTTTGCGACGTGGTTTTCGTGTGTCACCATGTGGACGTTACGGAACGCCAGGAATGGCGTGAGACGCAGCGTCACAGGCTGTGCAGCCTCCTCGAGGGTGTAGCGGATGAGCACACGTGACTCTTTCTCGCCGAAGATAAGCTCTTTCGTGAGGATGGAACTGCCGATGCGGTATCTCATCTTCGGTATCGGCACTGCTGTAAACTCGCGCATATATTTATGTCCGCGAGGATAGATGGTGCCGTCCTGGTATTCGTGGACACCGAGATGGAACTCCTCTTTGTTGGCTATTATCGTCTCGTCGATCGACGACAGCAGCACATGCACGTTGTTGTCAAGCTGAGGCTGTGGGACCACCAGCAATCCGTGGTATTTTCGTGTGTTACAGCCAATTATTGTAGTGTTATAGAAAGCTCCAAGGCGGTTGGAACGCAGTATCTCCTTGTTCATCGCGAACTCGAGATTTACCAGCTGCCGTTTGTCGAAAGAGATGTATGACATATTTTTTATAAAATTTTTACCCAAATTACAATCCGCAAATATATGCATTGATTTTTGAATTTGCAAGAAAATAATGAAATTTTTCTCAATTTTTTAATCTTTAAAATCTTAAATATCTTTATGGACTTTATGAACTTTTTACTATCTTTGCAGTTTGTACAAAACTAAATTTAACATGAAAATTAAACACTATTTAATCATTTATGCTATGAGCGTCATAGGCTTAACATCTTGTAACTCAGACAGTTGCAACAAAAATCCATTTTTATCCGACTACGGCACATATCTTGAGGCACCTGCTTTCGACAAGATAAAAAACGAGCATTACATGCCGGCATTCATCGAGGGGATGAAACAGCAGAAAGCCGAAATAGAGGCAATATGCAATAATACCGAAACTCCGAGTTTCGACAACACCATCTGGGCTTTTGACAAATCGGGCGAGCTGCTCAACAAGGTGTCGGGCGTGTTTTTCAATATGATGGAATGCATGAACAACGACGAGATGCAGGCTATCGCCGAAGAAGTGATGCCTCTCATGACGGCACACGGCGACGATATCTCCATGAACCCTGCACTTTTCGAAAGAATAAAATATGTGTACGACCATCGTGCGGAGATGAACCTTGATGACCAGCAGAACCGTGTGGTTGAGAAATACTACAACGACTTCATCCGCAGCGGCGCAGGTCTGAACGAAGAAGACCAGGCAAAGCTTCGCGAGATCAACGAGAGACTTTCCATATTGAGTCTGCAGTTTGGCAATAATCTTTTGAAGGAGAATAGTAACTACAAGCTCATCATCGACAACGCGGAAGATCTCGCAGGCTTGCCACAAAGCAGCATCGACGCGGCAGCTGAGGACGGCAAATGGGTGTTCACGCTGAGTAAGCCGAGCCTAATCCCGTTCCTGACATATGCCGATAACTCAAGGTTGCGCTGTGAGATGTACAACGCCTATTATAACCGCTGCGACAACAACAACGAATACGACAACAAGGCCATCATCAAGGAAATGCTTGCGTTGAGACTGCAGAAGGCACAGCTTTTCGGCTACAATAACTATGCTAACTATGTTTTAGCAGTAAATATGGCAAAAGACGATAAGACTGTGGATAAATTCCTTGACGACATCTTCTATTCAGCCAATGAGCTTGCAAAGAAAGAGCGTCATGAAATGCAGAATTTAGCAGGCCATGACGATGACGTACACGCAGAACCTGTTGAGATTCAGCGTTCTGACTGGTGGTATTTCGCCGAGAAGCTCCGCAAGGCAAAATACGACTTTGACGAAAATGCCTTGAGACCATATCTCTCGCTGGGCAACGTACGCAACGGTATGTTTATGGCAGCCAATAAGTTATATGGCGTCACATTCGAGAAGAGAAATGACATTCCGGTTTATTATGATGGCGTTGAGACCTTTGAGGTGAAAGACTTCGACGGCTCAACATTGGGACTCCTTTATCTTGATTATTATCCTCGTGAGAGCAAGAGCAGCGGCGCATGGTGCACCGGGTTCCGTGAAGGCGGCTACGACATCAACGAGGTGTGGCATCCGGCTCTTATCCAGCTTGTCATGAACTTCACTCCAGCATCGGGCGACACCCCTGCCCTGCTCAACTGGGACGAGACAGAGACGATGTGGCATGAGTTCGGACACAGCCTCCACGCCTTCTTCTCAAAAGGAAAATACAGCAGGACCTGCGGCAGCGTGCCTCACGACTATGTGGAGCTGCCTTCGCAAATCATGGAAAACTGGGCTGGCGAGCCTGAGGTCATCAGGATGTATGCCAAGCATTACCAGACTGGCGAGGTGATGCCCGACAGCCTCATCGAGAAGCTCGAAAACAGCGCATTGTTCAATCAGGGCTTCAACACCACCGAACTCATCGCGGCTTCAATCTTGGACATGAAGTACCACGAGCTCACCGACATCGACGAAATCAATAATCTTGACGTTGATGCCTTTGAAGAAGAGCAGATGCGTGCCATCGGCTTGATTCACCAGATTCAGCCACGTTATCGCAGCACCAACTTCTCGCATGTGTTCAGCGGCGGCTATAGCGCTGGCTATTACGCTTACACCTGGGCCGAGGTGCTCGACAAAGACGCCTTCAACTACTTCAAAGAATCAGGCGATCTGTTCAATCCAGAACTAGCCAAATCATTCAGAATCAACTGCTTGCAGGAATGCGGCAACGACGAAGGAATGGTGCAATACAAGAAGTTCAGAGGCGAAGAGCCGAGCATTGAGCCATACCTGAAGGCACGTGGTTTGAAATAATATAAAACACTGATTATCATGACAGTAAACCTCTTTGTATCTTGTCTAATCGACCAGTTATACCCGATGACGGCGATGAACACCCTCAAACTGTTGAAAGCGGCGGGCGTCGAGGTGGAATACAACCCCGAGCAGACATGTTGCGGCAAGTTCGCGTTCAACAGCGGCTATGTCGATGAGGCACGTACCCTTGGCGAGAAGTTTTTACGCGACTTCCAGGGCAACCGTCCTATCGTAGGCATCAGCGCCTCGTGTGTGGCATTCATCAAGACGAGATACAAAGAGATTTTCCATAACTCGAGTCATCATCTGCAGTGCAACAGACTTGTCGGGAGCATCTATGAGATCACCGATTTCCTTGTAAATCAAGTACACAAGGATTATTTTGAGGCAGTATTTCCTTATAAATGCGCTTATCTGGACTCCTGTTCCGCTTTACGCGAATTAAACCTTAAAAATGAAGCACGACAGCTGCTTTCGAAGGTCAACGGGCTGGAGTTGGTTGAGTTGAAACATCCCGAGATATGCTGTGGCATGGGGAAAGGCTTGTTTGCTGTGCAGCACGAGGCCATCTCGTCGTCCATGGCTGACAAGAAACTCAAGGATGCGATAGATGCCGGCGCGGAATACTTGATAACCAACGACATCTCGTGCCATCTGCATCTTGACTCATATGCCAAGAAGCAGGGACTACCGATAAAGATGATTCACATTGTGGATGTGCTCACTTCAGGATGGGAGTAAATTCCTCCCAGAAGTTAGGATAAGATTTTGAGACTACGTCGGCGTCATTGATTTCAATGGCGCCGATTTTCATTGCCAGCGGTGCTAGAGCCATTGCGATGCGGTGATCGTCGTGAGAATCGAAGATTGGTAGAGACGCGCCATGGCACGTCTGTACAGACGATTGAGACGCACGGCCGTGCGTCTTTACCAATTCCGTTGTCATCGCCGCCACCCTATCAGATTCCTTGTGCTTGAGATTGCGTAATCCCTTGAAATGACCCTCCACTCCCAGACCAGCACAGGTGGCGGCGATGGTTGGGTACAGATCAGGGTTGTTGATGAAATCGAATGAATAATCCATATCATCATGCGACACTCCAGACAATGGCTTCACACGGGTTATGACCACGTCAACGCCGTCTTGGACCGATTTCACACCGAATTTCTCGAACCATTTGGCGACAACGGCGTCACCTTGTTTGGAATCTAGGTGAAGGTTCTTCAGTCGGGCATGGCCATTCTCTGACAAGGCAACGGCCTCGTACCAGTATGATGCACAGGTCCAGTCGGATTCCACGCAATATTCAACATCTTGATAATCAGATGGTTGTAGGACTATATCTCGGTCATCGCGGTGAATCTTAGCGCCGAATTTCTGCATCACAGCAATGGTCATGTCGATATACGGGAGCGACGAGAGGTCGCCGTCGAGATGCAATGTCGTGGCGCGTCGCATCCCAATCAAAGATGGCATTGCCAATAATAACGACGAGGCAAATTGTGAGGATTTAGTGATATCCACGGAAATTGTGTTGTGCATAGACGCGCCATGGCACGTCTCTACGGGATGGATTTCCACCGGTGGAAATCCATCCTCTCCCATGTATCTTATGTCAGCGCCGATTTCTCGCAAGGCGTCAACCAAGTCGCCGATGGGACGTTGCTGCATACGCTCGGAACCTGTGAGGATACATGACGCGGCACGCCACGGTCCCACAGACAAGGCTGTCAGTAAAAACCTAAGCACGGTACCGGAGTTGTAGCAGTTGATAATCCTAGAAGTTATAGGATTAGTTGGATTGGTGGGATTAGTAGGAGATTGTAATGAATCAAGAATTTCCTTTAACAATTTCGTATCATCGGAGGTGGAGAGATTTTTGATGCGGGGCGTGAAACCGCCGTAATAGGCAATCATCAGGGCGCGATTTGATTCGCTCTTACTGCCCACGAGGTTTGCCGTAACATCAAAATTCTTATTTCCCCCAATAATTCGCATCGTTCAGATAATCAATGAGATACGTTATGGAATCCTTTATATCTTCAGGCTTCACGACCACATCATAAACGGGCTTGCCGTAATCCTCAATCAGCACAAAACGGATGTCGCCGCCTTGGTTTTTCTTATCGTGACGCATAATATCCATCAAATTCTCAACAGGAATGTCATTCAGATTAAATCTATTGAATTGCTGTTTATAGATATCTTTATAGTTTAAAGTTATTTGATGGTCTAAATTCAAATACTTTTCTGAAAGATACAAGGCCGGAATCATTCCAAGCGCCACCCCTTCCCCATGTTTTATACTCTTTTGAGTATCAAGGAGATATGTCTCAAGTGCATGACCGATAGTATGGCCGAAGTTTAGGATCTTGCGGAGGCCTTGTTCGGTGGTATCAGCAACGGTGATTTCTTGCTTAGCGGAGATGGCTTTTACTATCCAAGTAGGATTGATAGGATTGGTAGGATTATTAGGAAGATTAGCGTTCAGGAAATCTTTATTAACAATAAAGCCATATTTGATAATTTCGGCGAGGCCTGAAAGGAGTTCACGTTTGGGAAGAGTTTCAAGAAATTCAAATAAAACCACTACTGCTAAAGGTTGCGAGAAGAGTCCGATTTGATTCTTAAGTCCCTGGAAATCAATGCCTGTCTTGCCTCCGACGGAAGCGTCAATCATGCCCAACAAGGTGGTCGGGATATTGACAAAATCAATTCCTCTCTGATAGCACGATGCCGCAAATCCTCCAATGTCGGTTACCATGCCGCCGCCCAGATTTATCAGCAACGACTTCCTATCAGCATGATTTTCAATAAGTTGTGACCAGATATACTGAACTGTATTGATGTTTTTATGCGCCTCTCCTGCCGGGATAATAATCGTGATGTTGTCATTCTTTAATCCAAGCGCGTGAAACTGCTGCAGACAATAACGATTGGTGTTCTCATCAAGAAGGAGGAACACCTCTGTGTGTGAAGCAATGAGAGTTCTTAGTTTTTCGATGTCGTTTTTATAAAGAATCATCTATTTATTCTATGTTTACGTTGGTGGAGGATTTCTCAACTACTCTTCGTTTCGCTCGAAATGACGATTATACCACCATGCATCTTATCTTTCTGGCGTTATCGGTGTCACCTAAGGCGATCTCGACTTTGATGAAATGGTCTGGCATCAACGGATCGATCAATTCTGGCCATTCCAGGAGGCACAGACGTCCGCTGTAGAAATAGTCCTCATAGCCGATGTCGTAAACCTCCTCCAATTTCTTGATTCGATAGAAATCGAAATGGAAAATCGAACCTTCGACGGGCGTAGGATATTCATTGACAAGGGCAAAGGTCGGACTGTTCACCTCGTCGGTCACGCCAAGACGATGACACAAGTTCTTAATCAATGTGGTCTTCCCTGCCCCCATCGGACCGTAAAATGCGATGATATCAGACTTATCGCGCCATGATATCAGGAGGTCCGACACCTGCGAGAGCTCGTCGATGCTGTTTATTGCGAACGTTTTTTCCATCATTTAGCCTTCAAATATGCGACAGGAATCATCATCTCATTCATGGAGATACCGCCATGTTGGAAGGTGTTCCTGTAATAGTTGACGTAATAGTTGTAGTTATTCGGATATGCAAAGAAGTCGTTGGCGCGCGCGAAGACGTATGAGGTCGAGACGTTGATGCGAGGCAGGAAAATCTTCTCCGGGTCTTTCACCTCAAACACCTCTTTCGCATTGTAATTCAATGACTTACCATATTTATATCTCAAGTTGGTGTTGACTGCCTTGTCACCCAAAATCTTGATCGGATTCTTCACCCAGACAGAGCCATGGTCGGTAGTCACGACGACGTTACAGCCTTTGTTTGCTATGAATTTCATCATGTCGAAGAGCGATGAATGCTCGAACCACGACAGCATCAGCGAGCGATAAGCCACCTCGTCGTCGGCGAGCTCACGGATTATCTCCATCTCGGTGCGGGCATGCGAAAGCATGTCGACGAAATTATAGACGATGACGTTTAACTTATTCTGCATCAAGTTGTTCATCTGCTCGTAGAGTTTCTTGCCCGCCGCCAGATTCAGCACCTTGTTGTAGGAATACTTGATGTTTTTGCCATAACGACGCAGCTGTTCGCCGAGAAGCTCGCCCTCAAACTGGTTCTTCGTACCCTCGTCTTCCTCATCGGTCCAGTATTTCGGGTAATGACGGCGTATCTCGAGCGGCATCAGACCTGCAAAGATGGAGTTACGTGCATATTGCGTCGTCGTCGGCAGTATGCTGTAGTAAATATCGTCGTCAGCAACACGGAAATAGTTCTCCAACAACGGCTGGATAGCCTTCCACTGGTCATAGCGCAGGTTGTCGATAAGTATGAAAAACAACGGTTTTTCGCTGCTTTCGAGGCGTGTGAAGACCTTGTCACGCATCACGGTGTGCGACATCGTAGGCTTGTTGACGCCCTTGCCCGACACCCAGTCGCAGTAGTTTTTCTCTACATAGCGCGAAAACAGGGTGTTTGCTTCGTTTTTCTGCATGAAAAGCACCTCTTTGATGCTCTCGTCGGTCGACTTCTGCAGCTCGAGTTCCCAGCGTGTGAGGTTTTTATAGACCCCCACCCACTCGTTGTAGTCAAGGTTGTTGTTCAGGTCCATTCCTATCTTGCGGAACTCCTGCTGGTATTTCGATGTCGACTTCTCATCGACGAGTTTCTTATTCTCGAGGTTACGTTTCAGTGAAAGCAGGATCTGATTGGGATTGACCGGTTTTATCAGGTAATCCGCGATATTGCTGCCGATGGCCTCTTCCATAATACGCTCCTCCTCGCTCTTGGTGATCATCACCACTGGGAGGTTCGGAAACTCGGCTTTTATCTTCTCCAGCGCCTCCACGCCCGATATTCCAGGCATCTGCTCGTCGAGGAAGACAATGTCGAAATGTCCGTCACGCACCATGTCCACGGCGTCACTGCCGTTGTTAGCGGTCGCCACCTCATAACCTTTCTGTTCCAAAAATATGATATGCGGCTTGAGAAGTTCTATCTCATCGTCAGCCCAAAGTATTCTAGTATTTGCCATAATTCATTTTTTTATTAGAACGTGAAAGGTCCGCTTTTGTTTTACAAATTTTAAAATAATTTAAGCTGAATCGACATATTGAACGTCTTGCGATGGTAAGGTGACATGCCGAATTGCGCCACAGCGTTCTTATGCTCTATCGTCGGATAGCCCTTATTCTTTTTCCAATTATAGTCAGGATATTGACTATCAAGCTCTTGCATGATATGGTCACGAGTGGTCTTCGCCAAGATTGACGCTGCCGCTATGGCTTGGTACTTCGCGTCACCACCCACGATGCACTGGTGCTTTATGTCCTTATACTTGTTAAAACGATTCCCATCAATAAGAAGCAGTTCAGGAAGAACCGTAAGCTGGTCGATTGCCCGGTGCATAGCAAGAAACGAGGCATTCAGGATGTTTATCTCGTCAATTTCCTCAGCCGAAACAATGCCGACGCCGTATGTCACAGCATTCTCCATCACCTTTATTCTCAGCTTCTCACGTTGTTTTTCAGTCAGTTTTTTTGAGTCGTCAAACTCAGGAAAATCCATATCACGCGGCAGAATCACAGCAGCAGCGACTACCGGACCCGCGATGCATCCACGACCTGCCTCGTCACAGCCGGCCTCAATGAGATTTTCGGTGAAAAACGGCTTCAGGTTCATAATTTTATTCCAAATAAAGGCAGATATTGGTTAGCTATGACAGCCAACATCATAATTATCAATACAACATCAATGAGTTTCGATTTTTTGACATAACAAAGCGCCATCGAGATAAAAACAGATAACACCAAGAATATCAATCCATTACACATCACAGGCTTTTTCATAAACAGCATGATGAAACTGAAAACGAAAAGCAATATCGTGACGTTGACTTTTTTGCGTGTACTTACCGAATTATCAGCATTTCCTGACTTTATCATCATCAAAGACAAAATCAAAAATACAAACAGCAATGCAAAAACTATCATCTCGGAGGTACCTATGCCTAGTTTCTCAAGGCTTAACTCGTTGAATACCAACGAATAATTATGAATATTATCGATTAAAGTCTGATTAAAATAGAATATAACAAACAGGATGAAATATGGGAACATCAATCCCAAAACAGGAATCATTGAGAGTCGGACTCCTCTTACATCCATTATCAAAATTGACAGTAACACCCAGATTATCAATATGATAGCAGGGAAATAAAACATCGACGCCAATGCCACGAAGAGCCCTGCGTTCATGAGATACGCCTCTGGCTTCTCTACCTGATAGATAAGGTAAACGGTTTGCATCGCCATCATGATGAACGGGCATGCTAGCATGAACGGGTAGAACTCATCTTGTATCGGGACGCAGCACATACAAAGCACGAAGACGAATGCGCCGATGCTGCTGTTACGTGTAACTAATTGATTAACAGATAACATCGAGTTGAAAAACAACACGCTAACACTGAAAATAATGAAGGCAAAAATCGTCATTGCCAGACTCGACGAGCCGAAGATGCCTGCTATCAGGTTGTAAAGCGGTGTCGTTGGCGTTCCCACAGCCACTTCGGAGACGTGAGAGATAAACACGGGAATCCAAAGTGCCACAAGGAGCAGCACTATCACGATAAGTTGCGCTATATAGTTGTGTTTGAAGAACTTAAGCATGATAATTCATCAAATCAAGACCGATGTCATGGCGGTAGTTTTTGCCTTCGAATACGATCTGTTTCGCATTATGATAGGCAGTCTCCCTCGCCTCTTCGATGTTTTTGCCGTGTGCTGTCACTGCTATGACGCGTCCACCAGACGTGACAATATCATTATCAACGAGTTTTGTGCCTGCATGCGCCACTATGCAGCACGGACAGACGTTCTCGAGACCGGTAATCTTCATTCCCTTTTTATAACTCTCTGGATAGCCACCTGAGACGAGCATCACGGTGACAGACGTCTCGGGGCTCACTTTATAATGAGCCTCATTGAGCTTGCCAAGTGCACATTTCTCGAGCAGTTCCGCGAAGTCGGAGTCGATACGTGTCATCACGCCTTCTGTCTCGGGGTCACCCATACGGACGTTATATTCGATAACATACGGGTCGCCGTCGCAGTTCATCAAGCCCAAGAAAATAAAACCTTTATAGTCGATATTCTCTTTCTTCAGACCTTCGATGGTCGGTTTTATGATGCGGCTCTCCACTTTCTCGACAAATTCAGGTGTCACAAACGGGACAGGCGATACCGCGCCCATGCCGCCGGTGTTGAGACCCGTGTCGCCATCGCCGATACGCTTGTAATCCTTGGCTTCCGGCAGGATGACGTGGTTTTTGCCATCGGTGAGGACGAACATCGACACCTCTATGCCTTTGAGGAACTGTTCGATGACCACCTTGGCGGAAGCTGATCCGAACTTACCTGAAAGCATCTCTTTCAGCTCTGCCTTAGCGTTATCTAACTCGTTGAGTATCAGTACTCCTTTGCCTGCTGCGAGACCGTCAGCTTTGAGGACATACGGAGCTTCGAGTGTCTCGAGATATTGCAGACCCTCGTTGAGGTTGTCGGCTGTCACAGTAAAGCATTTCGCTGTCGGGATGCCATATTTCTCCATAAACTGCTTGGCAAACGCCTTGGAGCCTTCTAGTTGGGCGCCTTTCTTATCAGGTCCGATGATCTTTACATCTTTCAAATCCTTGTCGTTCTTGAAGAAATCGACAATGCCGTCGACGAGAGGCTGCTCGGGACCCACCACGACGAGGCCGATGCGATTTTGCAGCACCACGTCTTTAACCTCTTGAAAATCAGCGATGTTTATTGCTATATTTGTGCCAACAGAAGCGGTGCCGGCGTTGCCTGGAGCGATGTAAACCCTTGACACTCTGTCGCTTTGTGCTATCTTCCATGCCAGGGCATGCTCGCGGCCGCCCGAGCCAAGAACCAAGACCTTACGGTCTACTGCCGTGATATATTGTTCCTGAAGAGCTTTAAAGTCAACGGCTTCTTGTTGATTGTCAACCGGATACATTACGATTTTTTCCATATTATTTGTTTTTAAATTCGTTAATAACATTCCACCAGGCGGCCGCGGTATTATCCCATGAGAAGTCGTTTCGGCGCACTCTACCCTTCTCTATCAATGAGTTACGGACGTTCTCATCCATCACCAGTTCAAGGGCGCTGGATATCGACTCGATGTTGAACGGATCGACCAGCAGTGCCGCGTCGCCTGCCACTTCGGGCATTGAGGTGACGTTGGAGGTGATGACAGGCACGTCGCATTTGTACGCCTCTACTATCGGGATGCCGAAGCCCTCGAAATATGAGACATAGACCGACGCCAGAGCCGCCGCTGTAACACGTTGAAGCTCAGACATCTGCAGATGCCCGACGAACATCACGTCGTCTTGATGGCGCATTGCCTCGTAGGCCTTCTGGATAGGCTCGGTCCACCAGCGTTTCTCGCCCACTATCAACAACTTGACGTCGGAGCCAGTGCGTTCCTTGAACAAATCGTAGGCTGGGAACAAACGCGCCAGATTTTTACGCGGATGCAGTGAACCGACAAACATAAAGTATTGATAACCAGAGGTATATTGATTTCTTATTTGTAATTTTTCTTCTTCAGATATAGGTTTAAAGCCCTCGTTGGCACCGTTGTATGCCACTTGTATCTTCTCGGGTTCAACCTTATAATTGTCAATGATATCCTGTTTCGAAAACTCCGATACCGTTATAATCTTCGCGGCTTTCCGGGCATATCTCGGGAAATATCTCTTATAATGCCAGAGTGCTATCCTCGGGAAGTCCTGCGGGAAATGTTCGAAATTAATGTCATGAAACACAGCGATTTGCGGTGTCTTAGAGCGCAGACTTAGATAAGCATCTGTCGAAATAAACACGTCGGGATTTATCTTACGTAAGGCACGACGCACCGACATCTCGAAGTAAATGATATACAAAAACGGGTGTCTCGCCTGAGGGAAAAGCACGACAGGCTTGACGTTTTCAGCGAAGATGAACTTCGGGTCGGGTTTTCTGTCGAAGAGGAAGTAAAACTCGTCGTCGGGATGTGCCTTGACGATACGGCTGAGGCATTCATAGGCCACCCAGCCGATGCCTTCGAGCTTGTCTTTCAACAGCAGACGAGTATTTACCGCGATTTTCATCTACACACTTTTTTGCAAAGATAAGAAAAAACTTTCAGTTTTTATATTTTTTATGAGATTTATTCACCAAGGTGAATGCTTTCGCAAGCTCAGGTCTCGACTTCGCTCGAAATGACGTTGTCATTTTTTAATTTTCGCTGCGAAATAATTTCTATTCATTCTGGCGATGTTCGATACCGATATTCCTTTCGGGCACTCGGCCTGGCAGGCGTAGGTGTTAGAGCATGAGCCGAATCCGAGGGCATCCATACGTGCCACCATCTTCTGGACGCGGTCGTCGGCCTCCACCTCGCCTTGCGGCAGAAGCGCAAACTGCGACACTTTAGCGCCCACGAAGAGCATCGCGCTGCCATTTTTACACGCCGCCACGCATGCTCCGCATCCTATGCATGACGCAGCATCCATTGCGAGATCCGCCTTGTGTTTGTTGACAGGTATAGCGTTAGCGTCAGGCACTCCCCCGGTATGCACCGAGATATAGCCTCCAGCCTGGATAAGCTTATCGAGGGCCGAACGGTCAACCATCAGGTCTTTGATGATTGGGAACGCCTCCGAACGCCACGGCTCCACGGTGATGGTGTCGCCGTCCTTGAACTTACGCATGTGAAGCTGGCACGTGGTGGTATTCTTGAACTTGCCATGAGGATGTCCGTTGATATATAATCCGCAGGCGCCGCAGATGCCTTCACGACAGTCATGGTCGAAGGTGACAGGGTCGTCGCCTTTCAACACCAACTGCTCGTTGAGGATGTCCAACATCTCAAGAAACGACGCTTCCGCAGGGACGTCATTCAATTGATATTCAACGAAATGGCCTTTAGCAGATGCATTTTTCTGACGCCAAATTTTCAGTTTTATATTCATTATTTGTAATTTCTTTGTTTCAATTCAACATTCTCGAATTTGAGTTCTTCTTTGTGGAGAACCGGCTCATTATCAGCACCTTGGTATTCGTAGGCGGCGACGAAGGCATAGTGCTCGTCATCGCGGAGCGCCTCACCGTCGGGAGTCTGATATTCGGCGCGGAAATGACCGCCGCATGACTCGTTACGCATGAGGGCGTCGCGTGCTATGAGCTCGCCCATCTCGAGGAAGTCGGCGACACGCAGAGCTTTCTCCAGCTCGTTGTTCATGCCTTCTGTGTTCGGCACCTTGACACGCTGCCAGAACTCTTCACGCAATGCCTTGATCTCTTCAATGGCTTCTTTGAGGCCTTGTTCGGTGCGCGTCATGCCGACTTTCTCCCACATGACACGACCCAGACGACGATGGATGCTGTCGGTCGTGACATCGCCATTTATCGACAAAATCCTCGTAATCTTCTTATTCACTGCGTCTTCTGCCTCTACGAACTCAGGCAAATCAGTGGATATATGCGGCTCGTTGATCTGGTCAGCGAGGTAGTTCTGCATGGTGTATGGAAGCACGAAATATCCATCGGAGAGTCCCTGCATCAACGCCGAGGCACCGAGACGGTTGGCGCCGTGGTCGGAGAAGTTAGCCTCGCCCGCTGCAAACAAGCCTTTGACGGTGGTCTGTAGCTCGTAATCGACCCAGAGTCCGCCCATGGTATAATGCACCGCCGGATATATCATCATCGGTGTGACGTAAGGGTTCTCATCGACGATACGCTCGTACATCTCGAAGAGGTTGCCATATTTCTCCTCCACTGCTTGTTTTCCAAGACGTTGAATAGCCTCTTTGAAGTCGAGATACACCGCGCGGCCAGTGTTGTTGACGCCGTATCCTGCATCGCACCTCTCCTTGGCCGCGCGGGATGCCACGTCACGAGGAACCAGGTTGCCGAATGCCGGATAACGACGCTCGAGATAGTAGTCGCGCTCCTCCTCCGGGATGTCGGTGGCTTTGATCTTGCCTTCGCGGAGCAGACGTGCCTTCTCGGCGTCTTTTGGCACCCAGATACGTCCGTCGTTACGCAGCGACTCGCTCATCAGCGTGAGTTTCGACTGGTAGTCGCCGTGCACCGGGATGCATGTCGGGTGTATCTGTGTGAAGCACGGGTTTGCCATGAAAGCGCCTTTCTTATAGCACTGCCATGCCGCCGAGCCGTTCGACGACATTGCATTTGTCGACAGGAAGAACACACGTCCGTAGCCTCCTGTGGCGATGACGACGGCGTGGGCGGAGTAACGCTCCAGCTCGCCAGTGACGAGGTTTCTTACAATGATGCCACGGGCGCGGCCGTCGACTATCACGACGTCCATCATCTCACGACGCGCGTACATCTTGACAGTGCCACGTTCTATCTCTTTACTGAGTGCGCCGTAAGCACCCAGAAGAAGCTGCTGCCCCGTCTGGCCTTTGGCATAGAACGTACGCGACACCTGGGCGCCACCGAAAGAACGGTTAGCGAGCAAGCCGCTGTAGTCGCGGGCAAACGGCACGCCTTGTGCGACACATTGGTCGATGATGTTGTTGCTCACCTCGGCGAGACGATACACGTTAGCCTCACGTGCCCGGTAGTCGCCGCCTTTGATGGTGTCGACGAAGAGACGTTGTATGCTGTCGCCGTCGTTGGCATAGTTTTTTGCCGCGTTGATGCCGCCTTGTGCTGCGATGCTGTGGGCGCGACGTGGACTGTCCTGGATGCAGAACACCTTGACGTTGAAACCCATCTCGCCGAAGGAGGCGGCAGCCGACGCACCAGCCAGGCCAGTACCCACCACGATGATGTCGAGCTTGCGTTTGTTGGCAGGGTTCACCAGCTTCTGCTCAGCCTTATATTTCGTCCATTTTTCGGCCAAAGGGCCTGTCGGTATCTTCGAATTCAGTTCCATTTCTATATTAAAGTATCACTTTAAGTAAATATATCTAAACAATTAACCAATAATATATTACAACCGAAGCAAACATCGCCACGATGACGATGGCGAAGAAGTTGCCAAGCCATTCGAGACGGCGTTTCCATTGGATGTTGCTCCACCCTATCGACTGCATCACGCTGGCGATGCCGTGCGAGAGATGGAACCATATCGCGACAAGCCACAGCAGGTACATGACGCTGAAGTAGTTGTTCGAGAATATGAATTTTATCTGGTCGATGCCATCGACGGGAGCGTTGCCTTTTATCTCTGCGAGTTGCATCTTAGCCCAAAAGTCATAAAGGTGGAATGCGAGGCCGAACAAGACGAATGCGCCTATCGCAAGCATGTTTTTCGATGCCCACGACACGCCTTCGGGACGCTCGTTGACAGCATAACGCTGTCTGCCTCGCGCCCTGTAGTTCTCGAGTGATAAGATGAAGGCGTAGATGAGATGAAGCACCATCAAGACCGCCAACCCCACCGTGCCTACGAGGGCATACCAGTTGGCGCCGAGGAACTCACAAATCCAGCGGTAGCTGTCTTCCGAGAAGATGGCGACGATGTTCATCGAGCCGTGAAACAGCAGGAATAGCACCAGAGCGCCGCCGGTGACAGCCATAATTAATTTTTTTGTGATAGAAGATAAACCAGATTTATTCATTTTTATATGATTTCAAATAAAAGACAAAATTACAAAAAATTTCATTTCATTCAATTTTTCCATAAAATATGTTTATATTTGCAACCTCCAATGGTGGGGGTACACCCCACGCCATAAATATCAGGAATCAACCAAATTATTAACAAAAATCAAAATTATGGGAAGTTCATTAGTTAAAATTGATGTTCACATTATGTTCCATGTTAAAAATAACAAATTAGTTATTAGGGAAAAAGATTTGCCACGAGTTTTCAATATTTTGGAGGTTTAATACGAAATATGGATGGCATTCCATTGGAAGTAGGTGGAATATGTAATCACATTCACATTTTAGCATCGTTGCCAAAGACGAAGTCGGTATATCCAAAACCAGAAACACATCACGCAAAACAATCATCTCAAGACGAGTTTAAAGAGTTTTTAGATAGTCATAATATATCATACGACGAGCGATATATATTTAGATAACCATTAAAAAAAGAGAACCACCCCGTTTCCAGAGTGGTTCCCGAGCAAATTAGGATTATATTAATTGAAAAGCATATAGCTCGGAATGATTCCCATTTCGTAGGTGCCGAGAAGCGTACCGTCGGCAGAATAACGAACCAAGTCGCCGTTTTGCACGTAGTTTTTCGCGTCAGTGACATATATATCGCCATTTCCCGGATTGACAGCTAAATTGTAGAACAATTTTCCATTCGACAAGATTAATGGAGTGTCAGGAACCTGTTCGGCATCGACCGACATCTTATAAATGTTCAGACCTCCATAAAAACCATTCATGAAGAAGATGTTCTCCCCTGCCGCATCGATGGCGAGACCATCCGGACTGTCAACACCTGGAGTGAAATCGAAACGTTTGACAATCTCACGTGTGGCTGGATTGATGCAAATCAACGCAGGGTCTTGAGGTTGCATAGGATCCCAACCGCCATTGCAGATAACCCAAAGCATATTGTTCTTGTCGACAACCATAGCCTTTGGCTCCTGAGCTACTACAATCTCAGCGACAAGCTCATCATTCTCACAATCAATGACTTGTACTGTGTTATTTTCAAAATCAACATATGATTTCGACCAATTAGATACAAACACCTCATCGCCAACTTGCGCCATACACTCTGTCGCTTTGCCAGTATTTACAAGATGTTTCTCATTATTGCTAAGATTCAAAGTCCAAAAACCAGGGCTTGCGATGTCAGTCACATATGTCTTGTTTTCACCCACGACATACATGTTTCTCGGAGAAGTAAAACCATCGATTTTATCTTTATATTCAATGGTTTTGGCATTTACCTTATAAATATACTTGCTGTTATTCACAACAATATAAAGATTATCGCCAACCAAGGCCAACGACTGTCCGACATCGCCTATAGGAGCATTATTCACTCTGAAAAACAGGTTATTAGTGGCTTTATCCTTATCAAAATCATAAAACGACAATGACGAATTGGCGTATGTGAAAGTACCCTCATTAAGTATAAAAACGCCAGTACCGACTGTATAAGTCTCGGGTTCAAAGGTCTTCGTCTCATTTTTACATGACACAAACGCGAGTAAAACCGCGCAAATCAATAATAACAGATTCCTTTTCATAATATAAAAATTTAAAATTTATAATTCAAACTCACTTCATAGCTACGGCCAGGCATCGGACGCCAAAGGATTGCCATGTAATCGACATCGGTCAGGTTGTTTATCCGAAACTCGGCGTAAAACTTACGTATCTGCTTGCCCAGCGACACATGATGCAAGGTATACGGATTCAGCTGAAAACCGTAGAATTCCTCAGGATCCATCTGTGTCTTGCGGCGACCGGTATATTCCATTGTATATGTCGCGTTCCACGTCTTCCACCTCACCTCGGCGAAGGCATTAGCATGATGCAACGGTATGTACATCAGCTGCAGTCCGCTCTCGTCGGTGGTATGGCTGTAAACGTAGTTGCCCGACGCGGTAAAGTTCCAGTCGTTGATGAAATAATTCAACTTCAGATGAGCCTCAGTGCCGTAAGCCGTGACGGTATTGACATTTTCAGGCACCCAGAATCTCCATTTTGACGGCACCCATTGTATCCAGTCTTTGACTTCCGAATAATAAGCACCCCATGTCGTCTCGACGGAGAATCTTCCAAAAGTCCTTAAATACATAATGTTTCCGTCAACAGTACGACCATCTTCAGGTTTCAAATCGGGTTTTCCGCCCGGATACCAATAGAGGTCGTTCAAGCTAGGATTACGGTAGTTATGGCTATATCCAACGTTGAGTTTCAGACCTTTGACAAAGATAGAGCTATATGAGAGTGTCGCCGTCGGGAAGAAACCTTTCGAATCCCAATCGACCCAGTCGTTACGCAGCGTAAGACGTAAGTCTAAGGGTTTCAACAACTTACCAGTCACAGCGGCATAAAACGACAACATATTTCTATCGGCATTTTCCGATTGGTCGTAGTTGTTTGAGATCACCTTTTCGTAATCGTACTGGATCTTTGCGTTGAGTTTCCACGATTTATACAGATCTTGATTCAGGTCGGCAATCTGATGGAACACGTTAGCATCGTTATGCGAATCGACTTGTGTTGCAGGGATGCCGTTATCGGCGTAAGATGTCAGATAATAATGCTGTTTTTCGTAGAAATATCCCGATTTTATCTCGATTTTACCTGTCTCCCAATACGTTTTATAGGAGATGAAGTTACGCGAATAGCCGTTGTCGGTATATTCCTTGGTGTTGTCGCTGTTGCTTACGTTTGTCATTATCTGCGGGCAGTTACGGTCGCTCCATTGATTCCACGACACTATGGTTATCAACGAGTTACGGAAACGATACTGGTATTCAGGCATGAGGCCGTAGTCGACGTATTCGCCGTTTTTTTGCTTCATCACCTGATGCGGGATCGTGCATATGTTGAGATACTCGAAGTCGTTGTCGCTCGAGGTACGATACGCCTTCACCCGCAAAAGGTGACTTGCCCATGAATAACCGGCAGTAATGTAAGAGCCGAAGGTATTGAAACTGCCGTAGGTCTGTTTCAGGTCGAGGATGAGTCCCTCGCCGAAATGTTGTGTGTTGTCGATGTTTATTACGCCGCCGAGTCCGCCGCTATTTTGTGAGGTGCCGCTACCCCACTTCAGTGCCACCTGCTCGGTCATGTACACCGGGATGGTGCTGAAGTCGACCTGACCCAGCGTCGGCGCGTTGATTTGGAAGCCGTTCCACAGCACTAGGGTGTGGCTCGCGGTGGTGCCTCGGAAAGAAGCCGTCGCCACTCCGCCAGGCCCGTACGTCTTGATGAACACGGGACTGTGTTGTATGAGCAGCTGCGACATGGTGATGGTATTGAGTCGCTTGAGGATAGCAGTATCCATCTTGCGTTCCATGGCGGACTCGGCGGCGTTGCGGCGTATCGCTTCGGCGTCGACCTCCACAGTCTGCAAGACGATAGTGTCCTGCGCCATCATAGCGCAAGATAACATCATCAGTAATAATGTCAATATCCTCTTCATTAACGCGACTAACTTTTATTCCCGAAAGCCTTTTATTGTCTTCAATCTCAGGCAGGTCTTCTGACTCACTCCTTACGTCTGCGTCTTCCCGTTTATTGTGGATAAACAGTGACATCTGCGGGCGCTTCAAGAGTTCACAGCAGCGGGTACTGTCCGGGGTTCTCACCCGATTCCCTATTGAGTCCACTTAAGGACACCTAAAATCGATGCAAAGATACAAAAAAATTAGGACACTCTACCGAGCGTCCTAATTTTTTTTACATCATCTCACCGCGGAGATAGTCATCGATGGCTTTCGCCGCTTTCTTACCTGCTCCCATGGCGAGGATGACAGTCGCCGCTCCACTCACAGCGTCACCACCAGCATACACGCCACTACGTGTAGTACGACCATTGTCGTTGGCGATGATGCAGCCGTGCTTGTCTGCATTCAAGCCTGGAGTTGTTCTGAAAATCAACGGGTTAGGCGATGTCCCGAGTGCCATGATGACCATGTCGACATCGAGCACAAACTCTGAACCCTTGATCTCGACCGGACGTCTTCTGCCCGATGCGTCAGGCTCGCCGAGGCCCATGCGGATACATTTCATGCCGTTGACCCAGCCGTCTTCGTTGCCGAGGATCTCCACTGGGTTGCATAGCAGGTCGAACTGTATGCCTTCTTCTTTGGCGTGATGCACCTCTTCGGCACGTGCCGGGAGCTCTGCCTCCGAACGACGATATACTATATGTACGTCGGCGCCGAGACGCAAGGCTGTACGAGCAGCGTCCATGGCGACGTTACCGCCACCGACGACAGCCACCTTCTTACCCACGTAGTTAGGCGTCTCAAAGCCTTCTTTATATGCGAATAACAGGTTGTTTCTTGTAAGGAACTCGTTAGCCGAGACGACGCCGCAGAGGTTCTCGCCCGGGATGTTCATAAATTTCGGCAGACCGGCGCCAGAGCCGATGAACACAGCGTCGAAATGCTCGTCTTTCATCAACGACTCGATGGATACGGTACGTCCGATGACCACGTCTTTGAAGAAATGGCCGCCGAGACGCATCACGTTCTCTACCTCATGACGCACGACGGTCTCTTTCGGCAGACGGAACGACGGGATGCCGTATGCCAACACGCCACCGAACTCATGTAACGCCTCGAACACCGTGACGTCGTAGCCTCTCACGAGGAGCTCCTTGGCGCATGTGAGACCCGAAGGACCTGAGCCGATGACAGCCACACGTTTGCCGTTCTTCTTGATAGGCTTCACAAGGTCGATATTATTTTCACGTGACCAGTCGCCCACGAAACGCTCGAGCTTTCCGATGGCGATAGGCTCGAACTTCACGCCCATCACGCACTTGCCCTCGCACTGTGTCTCCTGCGGACACACACGACCGCACACTGCCGGCAATGCCGAGTCTTCGTCGATGATCTGAGCAGCGCCGAGGAAGTCGCCTTCAGCCACTTTCTTAACAAATCCGGGGATATTGATATTTACCGGGCAGCCAGTGACACACTGCGGGCGACCGCAGTTAAGACAGCGTTGGGCCTCAACGATGGCTTCGTCGGCGGTGTATCCGAGACACACCTCGTTGAAGTTATGGGCACGCACGAGCGGGTCTTGCTCGGTGATTTTCACACGATGTTTCTTGTCGCGAGGCTCGTCGAGGATGCCGCCGACGTGGCACTGGTGGCCTTCGGCCTTCTCCTCTGCCTCAAGCTGTTTGTGTTCCACCACGTTATTGTACATCGACTGACGTTTCATAGCCTCAGCAAAGTCGACCTTCGCACCGTCGAACTCAGGACCGTCGACGCAGGTGAACTTGGTCTGTCCGCCCACGCTGATACGGCAGGCGCCGCACATTCCAGTGCCGTCGACCATCAAGGCATTCATTGACACGGTGCATTTTATGTTGAGTTTCTGCGCAAGCTGGCACACAAACTTCATCATGATCATAGGGCCGATGGCGATACATTCGTCGTAGTGGTTACCTTGATCCACAAGACGTTGCAGCATGTCGGTGACCAGACCTTTATATTCTGAAGTGCCGTCATCTGTAGTGACGTAGAGGTTCGACATCGATGAGAGCTCATCTTCATAGACGAGGAGGCTGTGTGTACGTGCGCCGATGATGACGTCGGCTTTTACGCCGTTATGATACAGCCATTTCACCTGTGGGAAGATTGGTGCGATACCCACGCCGCCGCCGATGAAGACGTAACGTTTGGTCTTACGCTCCTCGTACGACATGTGGATGAACTCCGACGGACGGCCGAGAGGACCGACGACATCTAGGAAGGTGTCACCGACGTTATATCTGGCCATCTCCTGGGTGGATTTTCCGATAGCCTTGAAAACAATTGTCACGGTGCCGTTCCACGGGTCGTTGTCGCTGATTGTGAGCGGGATACGCTCCGCTTTTTCTGTCATTTTGATGATGAGGAACTGTCCTGGCAACGCGGCTCTCGACAGACGAGGCGCCTCGATTTCCATCATGATGGTGTCCTGTGCTAATTCTTTTTTATTGACTATCAGATACATAATATAAAAATTTTAAATAATTTCCTTAAAAATGTGGTGATTACAAACTACAAAATTAGAGATTTTTCTTATAAAAAGCAAAAATATGTAAAATTTTTTCCGTAAAAAAAATCCTCGGCGCCGCAGGCGCCGAGGATTACAAATAATATTGTTAATGAAAAAACAAATCTTATCTATTGTCTACTGAACTTCACGTACGAGGCGCACAGACAGGCCGTAGTGGGCATACATATTGTCGCCCGAGTTCCAACCACCGCCATTGAAATCCGCATCATAAATAAAGCCTTCCCACTCAGGATCAGTAGTAGCCTCAGAAGACCAGTAGTAACCTTCGTTTTCAACCTCATCCACAACTGTACCGATGCGGCAGCCAGCAGCAGGCAAGAATATAGCGCCGGCCGACTCCATTGTCGTCCATTGGTCAACATTATAAATATTCATGTCATAGCTTGGCTCGGGGCTATCATAGCTTGGATTGAATGAAGAGCCAGAAGGTAATTCCCAGTTGTCAGGAAGTATGATAAGACCATGTATGCCAGCAACTGTTGCTAAGCCAAAGAGGTTTTCAAAATTATTACGGAATTCAAGCAAGTACACCCAACTTCCAGAGATGAGAGCATGCCAATCGTTATGTCCGTTGAGAGTACCCTGGAAGTCAGTACTCCACTGATAATCGCTGTTAGTAGTGCTTTCGTTGAGCGGGTCCTTACCGCTACCCCATGTCCCCCAGCCAAAGAGGTCAACCCAATCTGAGGTGTTCCATGCACCGATATAGTCGTACTGATGTTCTGCGAATCGCCAGCCTGTACCATTTTTATACTGCAGGTTGCCTGGTGCGAATTCAACGATCTTGTCGTCGTCGACCGAGAACACCCGTAATACATTGTCTATCTCAACTGCAGTGGTGCCGTGTAAGTAGCCATTGTCTGCTATAGCTGGAACATCGACAGCGTATGGTCTGAAGTCGGCAGTGGCCCTCGTTCCGTTAACAGCTGCACCAGGAAGCAGGATTGCCCATTTCGAAGTACCGCTTTCTATGGTGGAGTGCAATGTTATGGCGCCAGTGGTGCCTGTTGCCGCAATAGGAGTGCTTGGATTGGCGAAGCTGATGGCGGCCTCTGTTTTCATGCCAGCCACCGTAACTGTGGTTGCACTGTTAGTAAGCTTAAACTCAACCAATGCGCACTTGTTTAGCAAAGTGCAGTTGTAGGTCGTAATATTTGGATCGTAATACTGAGCAGAATGTGTGTATGAGAGCACTGGGAGAGTCCCATGCTGGTCGGCTATATTGACATTAATCACGGTGGTAGTTCCTATAGTCATGTCACCTGGCATAACGAGTCCTCCAAGATAATAGAAGTGGAGGTAATCATCTGTGCTTGGACTGTAGATAGTGCCGCTGAAGGAATCGCTGCCATATGTAAGATATCCGATGTATTTGCCGCCGTTTCCGACATAGATGATATCGCCGGTATCAAAATGGACCTCACCATTAGCGGTGTTTACGTAATGCTTGCCGCCGTTGTCGCCGACGTGTAATGTGATGTGCACAGCTTCACCGAGGTTGTTCGGGGTTGCAATTGTTTCAACGTTTTTCTTGCACTGTGTCAGTCCGAGTACCAACACAATCGCCATTGCCATCGCACCAAACTTTTTCACTTTTCTGCGACGTGACAAAGCATAGGCTCCGCCTGCAGCCGCCATTATCAGCAATCCGCTGCCAATCGGCACATCCTGTCCGAATGTCTGGTTGTTGATGTTAAAGGTAGTTCCTCCTTCACGGTTTTCGTAATCTTCGTTGAGATCACGGAAAAATCCGTCGCTCTGGGCGTTTGTTGTCATCGGCAGAAACATACCGAGTGCAAAAACCGCTGTAAGCATCAAAACTTTTAATGTTTTTTGTTTGTTCATTTGTTTTAAGTTTTTAAGATTTACAAATTGTTTGCTATCTTTAAAACTTCTGGAAAAATGTTGGAATACCTAAAAATGAAGATAAAATCCAAAAATGGAAATACCTTATAAAATATAGAATCCCAGCCTCTATCCCGGAAGCGTTGTTTCATGATTTGAGGCAGGTCTTCTGACTGAGGCCTCGCTTTGCCGCCTTCCCGTCTCGACTAGCGTCGTTGACAGTGGCATAATGGCAGGCGATTAGCCATCACAGCAGCGGGAACTGTCCGGGATTCACACCCGATTCCCTATTGAGTCCGCAGAGGGACACCACAAATCGGCTGCAAAATTACAATAATTTTTGATATGATTTACAAAAAGTTATAATCTTTTTGTTTTCATTATTTGTATGAGATTCCTCGTATTATTTCACCATGATTCTTTGTACGCTACTACCCTTTTCTGTTATGATTCGCAACATAAACAAACCGGTGCCGAATTCTGACAGGTCGATTTGGGTTTCAACAGTTTCATAAACGACCTGACCGAGTGAATTCATCACGATAATGTTTTTAACACCCTCCGCGTGGATGTTTACCATGCCATCAGTCGGATTCGGGAATATGCTTATTTCACTATCGTTTTCGGCTATTCCGAGGGTCTGCGCATACACATAATCGTGCACTCCGTCGGCCGACATGGCGTATGACGACTCACAGGTCATGCCGCCGGCGACCGTATTGATGGCCGTCACCTTATAATATTGGTCAACACTCTGGACAGCATTGTCGTCGTAACTAGTGGCGTCGCCGGCGGCATATCCTATCAGAGTATAATTGACATTGTCAAACGAGCGATAGATGTTGTATCTCGCAGTTATGCTCGCCGTTCCTGCCCACACCGCATTAGTAACAGTGATATTATCGATACACAAGGCATAAGCTGCCACCGTAGAATGATGGCGGAAACCGAGAAACACCTCTTGACCTTCAAATGCTGACAAATCAACATGATAACGCTGATAAGGATACGACGATGTTTGTGTCTGGACGGGCGTAATCGTCATGCCATCAGCAGATGCCACGACCACACTGAATGTCTCGACCGGATAACTCGGGTCGAAACCCGCGGCATAGAAATCGATGCTGGCATTCTGAAGTATCTTGGTTTTAGGCATGAATGCGTAGTTATTAGGGGTAAGGTTGCCGTATCCGTTGATATATGAAAACGATGCCAAAGAAGCGTTTGTGCCCGTGGTGTTGACGCTTCCGTCGGGTTCCATGCCGCCTGCAGCATATACGCCAAACACATAGCCATCGCCATCAGCATCTATGAAAGTCCAACCTTGCGGATCATCTTCGAAATCGATGAAGATATTGCGTTCCCAATTCAATGTAACAGTATGGCCATGATAGTCGGCAGAGAGGTTTGTAGGAGCAACACAGTCAACTTGCGCTGTAGCACATTGAGGCGCTGCAAGGGCATAATATGTGCCATCAGCTTTGCCTCCTTCTTGAATCACACGGATGCAATACTCTGAATCATAACGGTTTACCATGTGTGTGAAGGTCGTCTCCCCATGATTCAAGGATGCTATAAGTTCCCCATTAGCATAAACCATAGCACCTTTGGCTGGACGGGTGATTGTAGCTTCCACATTGATGACTTTTATATTGTCAACATATAAAAAATAGCAGTCTCCGGTGGTGTTGAAGTGACGTATTGCCACATAAACCTGCTGTCCGGCATAAGCCGAGAGGTCAACAGAATATTCGGTATATGTGCCCGTGCTGTTCCATTCCTGAACCATAGTAAAATCTGAGGCATTGGTATTGCCAGTAGTCGAGACCGCCACCCCGAAATGTTCAGGATCAGGCGCTATACCAGGCATATCGCTATCTACAGCCATGAATGAAAACACTGCGTTTTCAGTAGGAATAAGTTGTGGCAGGACAACAAAGTTATCAGGATTGGTATTGCCTATACCACCTGCCATCCAGGAATCTGATTTCAAACACTTGCCGCTGCCATAACCGCCATAAGGATACACCCTGAAGTTATATCCGTCGTTATTAGCATCGATCAAAGTGAGATCCGACATGGTGCTGTCTGCAAAGTCATAAAGCAACTCATCGACGGTGTATGACGAGTTCATCATCGGCAAGGTCCAGCTGAGAGTGACAGAGTTGCCATCGCTGTCGGCATGCAAGCCTGATGGCGAGCCTTGGAAATTGTCTGCAGAGCGGAATGTCCAGTCGACTGTATTCGACAAGGTGGCACCCGACTGATATGTGGCTGTGACAGTCGCGGCATGTGTTGAGTTATTTGTAAATCCTTCAGTATCAAGAAGATAATTAGTGCCAGACACATCATTTGCCACCATATTTCCGTCAAGGGAAATAGAACAATTCACAAGCGGATCTTTTGCTTGAGGTCCCACGAATATGTCATCGACACATAGGCAGAAGTTGTCCTGACTGTTGAAATGACGTATTGCGACATAAATGTTTTGCCCGACATAGCTGTTCAAATCGACTGAATATTCATACCATCCGCCTTGTTTCGCCGTCATTGTCCATTCCTGAATCATAGCAAACGAACCTGCCATACCTGACGTTGAGACCGCAAGTCCGAAATGGTCGGCAGGGTAAGCCTCGTCCAAAGCACAAGCATAAAACGACACATAGTGATTGTTTGCTGTTATCGTCAACTGTGGTGAAACAAGATAATTATCAGGATCAAGCGCACCCGAATAGTTGCTGTATGAATATGACATCACCACACCATCGGAGCCGTTATGGCCCATCCCCTCTCCTGTTGGAGAGAGCGTCCAGTTATAGCTGTCGCCGTCAGCATCAATGACATTCCAGCCTATGAGACGACCTTCCACGTAGTCGTTCTCAAAATCGAAGGCATAGCCATCAGTTCCAGTGTTATAGAATGGCGCGTTGAAGATGACATATCCTGAAGCAGACACATAAGCCTGCACTCCTTGTTGCGCTCTAACCTCAACAGAGACGAGCGTCAAGATGGCCATCATTATTGATAGCAAAGTAAATTTTTTCATGATAAACATTTATTTCGTAATAATAAGTTTTTGAGAGAGATTGTCTATTTTTATAAGATATATGCCATTCGGCAGATTTGTAAGGTCAACTTGTTGATTATCAGATGTTATCGTGCCACACTTTACAGTTTGACCAAGATTATCAATGATCTGATATCCTGATTCTTTATCACTATTAACAACGACATAATCGTCTGCTGGATTAGGATAAATTGAGAATTCCGCTAACTCATTTTCGATGACGGCATCATCATAATATACCACGGCGTCAACAGCAGCACGGGCGTCGACACGTCCCACACCGGTGATGTTACTCTTCGTTGGCGTCAGCTTCACCGATGTCTCCTCTAAGATGCGGCAGATGTCTTCCGGCGTCAGGTTAGGATTTTTCTGCAACATGAGTGCGATGACACCTGCCACCAAAGGCGTAGCCTGCGAGGTCCCGTCGAGGTTTTTATATCCGCCAACATTCTCATAATCAAGCGATTTGATAGCTACGCCAGGTCCACACACATCTGGTCTGATAAGGCCTATTCCTGGTTCATACGGATAGTCACCGAACTCGGTGTCCTGCCATGTGACTGGGCCTTTCGATGTAAAGTATGCCGCTTCATCGTTGCTGTCGACAGCGCCGACGGCTATCACGCAACTCAACTCGCCGGTGTTCGCCATCTGGTCGGGGTCGAGATACGGCGGCGGACAGCTAGCCGGGACACGCACGTTATTTGGAATAGGCGCCAAGATAGTGAGATGGCCTTCGTTGCCGGCACACACCGCCGCCACTATGCCCACATCGTTGATGGCGACACATGTACGACGGAGCAACTCTTTATCTGTGACCGCCGCCGACACCATACCAAGCGACATGCTGATGACGTCGCAGCCGTGTTCTACGGCCCACTCCATACCGCCTGCTATATTCGCCGAACCTCCGAAGCCGTCGGCGCGTATACTCTTGATACACATGAGAGTAGCATCGGGGGCCACGCCCGTCTGCGAGCCAGCGGTGCCGTCACCACACACAGTACCCGCACAATGCGTGCCGTGACCCATGTCGTCCATCGGGTCGTCGTCATCGTTAACGTAATCGTAGCCGTGATGCGGGAAGGCGTCTCCCCCATCCCACAGATGGTCAGCGATATCCTGATGGTTGTAGTTGACACCCGAGTCGATGACAGCCACGATGACACCTGCACCAGTGTATCCCTGCGCCCAAACATCGGGGACGTTGGTCTGCGTGAGATTCGGTGTTATCTCTCGGCTGGGCACACTTGATGTTTCTATAAAAGAAGGAATCCACAGCTGGTCCTTGTTTAATCCTATCTTTTCCACATCGTCTCGTTTGGCTATTTCCAAAATCTGTGCTTTAGTGGCCGAAAATACCAGCGAATTCGAGGTCCAGAGGGATTTTGCGTTGCCACCTAGGTAATTCATCAAATCTTTCTGCGACTCCTCGGCAAAAGCCTTTAACTCTTTGATTATGAATATTCTACGCTCAGCACGATTGGCGCATAATGCAGCTTTCTGATTAAGAAGATCGCGGTCGTAACGGGCTTTCATCATCACAATCACCTCAATCTTATCATCGTCAGCACGACGATTCATCTCTTCAAGCAATTGAGGGTCAATAACTTGTGCATTAGCAAATAATGCCACACAAATCAGAGCTATTGTAAAAAGACATCTTTTCATAATTATTTCTTAATTATTGTTTTATAATAATTGCCTTCTGCTGATTCTAACTTCATCAGATAAACTCCATTTTCCAAATCGGAAATATTTATTTGGTTATTATTTATTTTCTTGATTTTCAATAATTTACCATCAATGGAATAGATTGACACCGATGGGATATCTGTTGTGATATAGACCATATCATTTGCCGGATTGGGATACACCAGTATCTCGTCATCAGTTATTTCGTTAATCACGTCACCACCTATCGCATTCACAGCAGCCAAAGCGTCGATTCTTCCCGAGCCGAAATCGTTGCTTTTATGTGCTGACAAAGGGATTGCCGTTCTTTCTAATATCTCGTCAATCTGCTCAGGTGTCAGCTCGTGGTCTTTCGACAGCATCAACGCGATAGTCCCTGCCACACATGGCGTCGCCATAGATGTGCCGCTCTTCAGGCAATAGCCGTTTGTGGTGTTGTAATCCAACGATTTGATATTCACTCCAGGTGCACTTACATCCGGACGGATAAGCCCAATATTCGTTGAGCTTCCCGAGGTATATGGATAGTCGTTATACTGCGCCACGTCGGTCCACACCGACGGACCTTCCGATGAGAAACCGCCAAGGTTATCGTTGAAATCGACGGCGCCGACGCATATCACACAGCTGGTGCCGCCAGCGTTAACCATCTGGTCTTCGTGGAGATGTGGCGGCGGACAGTCACCAGGCGACCATATATTATAAGGTACCGGAGCCAACATCTGGATCTGACGCGAGTTGCCAGCGCACACCGCCGCCACAACACCTGCTGCGAGAGTGTTGTCGCAAGCCTGTCTCAACATCAACTTTACGGATGCATCGGGTAAAGGCTGTCCCAACGACATATTCAGCACGTCGGCGCCGTGTTCCACAGCAAACTGCATAGCCTCCACCCACATAGTGATCTCGGAAAGGTTATCCTCACCATGAAACACCTTCAGAACCATGATCTTAGCACCTGGAGCCACACCTGTCTGTGTCCCCGAAGTGCCATTACCAACAATGGTTCCTGCCACATGTGTGCCATGACCGTGAGTATCCGACGGGTCGTTGTCGTGCTGATAGAAATCATAGCCGTGATTGGGATATTCTGCCCCACCGTCCCATAACTGTCCTTGTAAGTCAGCATGATTGAGATTAGCGCCTGTATCGATAAGTGCCACAAGCACGTCCTCACCAGTGTAGCCTAGAGCCCACACTTGGTCGGCATTCACTTTTACGATATTTTCGGCAACCTCACGACTGTCAGCATATCCATAAGACGTAACATATTCATCTTCAAGGCATTGAAATTCTTCACAACGATAAATTGTCATTATATCTTTACGATGCGAAATCTCATAAATAGCCTCTTCATTAGCGTAACATATCACCGAATTGACTATCCACAAAGACCTGATTCCTTCAACCGAACCTTCCTTTTCCAATATACCAAGTGTCTCTATCAAATTTGCCTGCAACTCTGCTGCCTGATGTTTCAAGGTGCTGACGACAAAATCCCGACGCTCAGCCTTGGTCTGAAAAATATCAGCCTTACGCATCAATTCATTCGCATCAGATTGTTCAGTCAAAACAATGTTTATTTTGACTTTGTTATTTTGAGCTAAAACATTGATACTCAATATGATTATAAACAGCAAAACAATCAGCCTTTTCATAAAAACATTTTATATTCAATGCAAATTTAATCTATTTTTTGATATAAGCAGCTATTTAAAGAAAAATTATTATCTTTGCAGACTTATAATAGATAATTAACTTAATTCTTATAAAATGAAAAAAACTCTAGTAATCATTGCCATTTTTGCCTTGACGATAGGCAAAATGTTTGCAGGACCGGTTGATGCACAACACGCTCAGCAACTCGGTCAGAGATTCATGAATGCCACAATCTGCCATAAGACCGACGCACAGCTAAACCTAGTTTACACTTCGGCAACCCGTGATGCCGTTGATTATTACGTGTTTAATGTTGCTGACGACAACGGATTCGTCATCATTGCCGGCGACGATCGCGTAAAACCTATTCTCGCCTATTCTACTAGCGGATGTTATGATCCCGACAATCTCGCCGAAGGATTTGGATTCACATTGAACTCCTTCAGCACAGAGATACAATATGTCAGGACAAACAACATTGAGGCCACAGCCGACATCAAAGCCGAGTGGAAATCGGTAGCTGAAACTGGACTTATTAATAAGGAAAGAAAGTCGCGCAGCGTGGTAGGACCTCTCTGTCGTACGATATGGCATCAGAACTTCCCATACAACAGTCAATGTCCTGTAGACTCTGAGGGCAGTGGCGGTCATGTCTATGCAGGCTGCGTGGCCACAGCCATGGGACAAGTTATGAAATATTGGGACTATCCAGAGCGCGGAACAGGCACACACACATATAACCCTGATGGGTACCCTCAACAAACTGCCAACTTCGGCGCCACAGAATATCATTTTGAACTGATGCCTAACGCAGTAGATTCAACAAGCACCGAAGAAGAGTATTTCTATATCGCCCAATTCCTGCACCATTGCGGCGTCGCCGTCGATATGATGTACGGCAACAATGGTAGCGGTGCCTATTCGGATGACGTGCCTTATGCACTGCGTAATTATTTTGGCTTCACATGCGATGATCTCATGGAAAAAGACAGTTGGTGGTCAAGCAGCTATACAAATGCAGAATGGACCCAGATGCTCAAAGACGGCGGTCTCAGCGAGGGCATGCCTTTGTATTACAGCGGTCAGGACGACGATTGGCAAGGAGGCCACGCCTTCGTTTGCGACGGTTACGATGAAAACGACTACTTCCATTATAACTGGGGATGGAGTGGAAAAGACGATGCATGGTGCCCTATCGGCGCACTAAATACGACGAAATATGCTTTTAACACTATGACAGCTTTCATCGGACACATCCAGCCAGCTACACCGGAGTATTATCTGCGCCCTGAAAGCATAAACAACTTTGAAGTCGTTGAAAACATTGGCCGTGGCGGCGTCACAATAACTTGGACCAACCCGTCATACGACCTCAACGGCGACCCATTGACAGTCGTAACCGCTAGGTTATATCGTAATGGCGAGCTGATTTGCAACATAACAGAAAACGCAGGAATGCCTATGAATTTAACTGACAGCGACCTCGTGCCTGGCAAATACAACTATGCGATTATAGTTGAAAACGACTATGGTTTCAGTCCTAAAGAATACGCCAGCATCCTTGTCGGACCGAAATGCGACATCGTTTTCGAACTTGCCGACACAGGTGGTAACGGCTGGAAAGGTGCCGCCATCAGTGTAACAGATGAGAATGGAGCCATCATAGCAGTCGTGACGATGGAAGAAGGTTCCGCTGAGACGAAAGTTATGCCTTTGTTGAGTCAAAACCTCAGCTTCTACTGGAACCACGGATGGTATCACGCATATCCTGAATACGACACCGACTATGAATGCTCATTCGTTATCAAGAACTCCAACGACGATGTCCTTTATACTTCTGGCGAACTTCAAGACGGATTATTATTGAATTACGACAATCTCTGCGAGGATGCTGTCGTTGAGAATGTTGCAAACAATGTCCGCCTCTACCCTAACCCAACCGATGGCATCGTCAACATTGAGGGCGAAGGTGAGATGACAATCAGCGTGATGAATATGCTCGGTCAGACGATTCTTGAAATGAATGCCACCGATGATGCCACCATCAACTTAAACGGTAATGAATCAGGTATTTATCTGATTAAGGTTGAGACGGTTTTTGGCACAAAAGTTGAAAAGATTAATTTGAGATAACCTCCCGTTATTTCGAGCGAAGTTAATAAATCTCATAAAAACAGTAGAGCCGCCACGAATGTGGCGGCTCTACTTCTTTAATGGCGTTAACCGTTTATTCTGTCAAATCAACGATTTTTGCCTCAGGAGCGTTTTTCATCACCGATGCGATGCCGCTAGCGCATGTAGCTTCGCTGGCATACATCTGGCTTGAGCCGATAACCTGGCCGTTTGTAGCCATCAGGTTGAAGAAAGGTTTACCGTTGGCAGCCACCTTCTTGTCGAAACGAGCCTTGTTCTGGCTGTTCTTCTTCACAGACTCCACGCCGTTGAGGCAGGAATCTTTTGATTTGTAACCCTGGCTGGTGAGAATCACCTGGCCGTTAGAAGCTTTCAGGTTGAACTGGAATTCACCGTTCTTCCTGGTGGTAATTTCAAACTTTCCCATTTTTTAATGTTTTAAGATTAAACGTCTAAAGTATTAGTCGTTGTACTCAGCCAAAATCTCTTTGACCTTGTCTGGAGTCAGACGGCCGTAGACCTTGTCACCAATCATGCAGACTGGAGCAAGACCGCAGGCACCCACGCAACGGAGGCAGTTCAATGAGAACTTTCCGTCAGGTGTTGTGCCACCGACTTCAACGCCGAGCTGACGTTTCAGTTCATCCAAAACCTTCTCTGCGCCACGCACGTAGCAAGCTGTACCCAAGCAGACTGAGATTGGGTGCTTGCCCTTTGGAGTCATGGTGAAGAAAGAATAGAATGAAACGATACCGTAAACTCTTGATACAGGGATGTTTAACTCCTTAGCGACGAGTTCCTGAACTTCTGCTGAGAGGTAGCCGTACTCACCCTGAACCTTGTGAAGCACGTTGATAACTTCACCACCATCATTATGGAATGATTTGCAAACATCCTTAATGAAGTTGATTTTATCTTCTGATAATTTAATAACTGCCATAATATTCAATTTTTAATTTTTCAACAATTATTTTTCGCTAATCTCAACATGTTCTGACTTGTCGAAATAGTGTGTATGAAGCAGTTCATGTGACTTGTGGCCGCATGGCTCACCAAGATACTC
>CAJOCJ010000003.1 GCA_905236635.1 uncultured Bacteroidales bacterium | reverse complement strand
GAATCCAAGGCAGGAGATTTACTCTTGTCTTCCAATTTCTGACGTCCTTTGCGGACTAACTGTTGAATCGTTGGCATTCTTTAATTGCGTTTAAATTATACTTTTTATTTATTTTGATAGATAAAATTCTCTCTTATCACCACTAAAAAACGGTAATTTCTGAAGCATTTTACGTACATAGTAAGGATTTGACAAGTCACGATACGGACTTTGTTTATCAAAACGCGCCGAAGTCTAATGGGTTGAGTTTGAGCGACTTACAGCGAAAGAACCTATAACGTTTTCTTCATCAGGTCCTTACTATTGGTAAATGAGGCAACATTTACTACCTTTTTCGGGCTGCAAAATTACTACATTTTTCAATACGTACAACAAAAATTTTTAAATTTTTTCAAATATTTTTTCAACAGGCCCACACACACCCTATCTACCTGACCGACAACGCAATGTGTAATTGCCATTAATAAAAAATTCATGAACATGTTGCACGAATGAGAATTAATTGTATCTTTGCAGTGATAATTTCAAAACTAATATAAATATGAAACCTTTGATTAATACAAGCAATGGTAACATTATAGTTTATAACAACTCAGATTCGATTAAAGAACTTGAGGACAGAATCTTTTGCATCCGCGGAGCCAATGTCATGATTGACAGAGATTTGGCAGATATCTATGGTGTTAAAACCAAGGTGCTAAATCAAGCTGTTAAGCGAAATATCAAGCGTTTCCCACCTCATTATATGTTTCAATTGACAAAAGAGGAACAGGAAAGATACGAGTTTTTAAGGTCACAAATTGTGACCATAAACGACTTGAGGTCGCAAATCACGACTTCAAGCCTGAGAGGCAAGCATACAAAATATCCTCCCTGTGCTTTCACTGAACAAGGCGTATCAATGCTTGCTTCAGTTTTAAACAGTGACACTGCAGTGGAAACAAGTATCAAAATCATCGATGCTTTTGTGGCGATGCGGCACTTTGTGCAGAACAATGCCAAGATTTTTGTAGAAATTGACAGCATAAAGCAACACATTATTGAGCACGATGTTCATCTTTTGGAAAACGACAGGAAAATTGACCATGTTTTGACTTTGTTGGAGAAAAATGAGCAAGAAGACAAGCAAAAACTTTTTTTCGACGGCCAGATTTACGATGCTTTCAGCTTGATGGTTTCAATAGTCCAGAAAGCAAATAAAGACATTATTTTGATTGATAATTATATAAACAATGAAACTTTAGACATTCTTTCAAAAAAGAAAGGAAATGTTGATATTCAAATATTTACATCTAAACACATAAAGCTAACGAAAACCGACATTGACAAATTCAATTCACAATATCCCAATTTGACATTGCATTTTTCTGATAAATTTCATGACAGATTCATAATTATTGACCACGCCACGGCTTATCATATCGGTGCCTCAATAAAAGACGCCGGTAAGAAATGCTTTGGCGTGAATATGATTAGTGACAAGTGGATGGTGGCAGCATTACTAAATAGATTATGTGATTAATTCATAAACAAAACCAATGTTCCAATATGGTTTTTTTAAAATTTTTCCATATTGGAATATCGGATTTGTTAAATCCGGACCTCTTGCGGGCGTCTTACATTACATTAGAAAACTCAAACCCGAATGGCTTCTGGTATTTCAACACCCAAAATAGTGAATAATTGATCTACGTCTCCTATTGCAACTTTATTTTGAATTGCTAATGCAACAAGAGTTTTATAATCAGGTTGAATTCTCAAAAACTTACGAGAGTAAAAATCATAACGTAAATATGCCCAGTAGTAGTAATATATGCCCTTGGGTTCTAGCATTATGGCTGCATTCAAGTATTCCTCCGCCTTGTTTATTTCAGAACGCGGACACACAAACGCCTTTCTACCCTTCAATATCGCAACTGCCGCCCAAAAATATGTTTCCGAATTGTCAAAATTGTCTATAATCGCCTTGTCAAATGCAGCAATAGATTTGTCATAAAGCTTTAATTTCAGGAAACACATTGCCAATGCGCCGTTGACTTTGTTGTTTGCGGGGTCATTAGCCAAAGCTTTTTGGTAAGTGCTGGCATATTTATTGATTTCCACCATCGACCATGAATCAACCGTACTTAATGAAGTTATTACTACCGGTCTATGGCAAGCGGGGCATTCACGCATATCTGTAGATAACGGCCGGCCGCATCCCGGGCATTCCAATTCAAGAACCTTTGTCATAGTGATTTATTGTTTATTGCTAATACTTGATTGCGTTGTTGTGCAAGATGCATTATATCATTGCATAATGCCAATGTATTAGTATTATCTGATTTTGTTGTCAGCAAATTTATCATTTGGAGTATTTGCAACTCTATGGATTGCGCTTCTGAATTACTTTTAACTGGAGATGTTCTTATATAGTCATAAACCTTCTCCAAATGCCTATACTCTTCTTTATCAGCAACATCATTAAGCTTAGTCTTTAGCAGACATTCAGCTGTTTTCACATACAGCAACTCTCGTTCATGCCTTTGCTGTTTTTCACTGGTATCTAGATTAACCAACGCCAAAACAATCAGCTTGGCTAGAATAACACCCCAACAGACAACTTGAATCAGAATGTTATATACTACTGGGATGGTTATGAGAAAAACCAGAATTGCTGACAATAGGAGTTCAAACCACCAGAACCTGAAAGTCGCCGAATATATCGGCATGGACACATCTTTACCAACATTTCGCGGATAAATCAGCGGTGTTATCATAAATAATATCAAAGCACCATGAACACATCCATAATTAATCCATGTCGCAGTTGTGCGGCCATCGGGCAATATATTAGGTTGACTTGTCAACAAAAAGAAACACACATTGAATATTATTATTGCCAATACATCCAATAAACCAATTAATGTTTTGGATTTTGCATTCATATCATATCTGTTTTAGTAATTCTTCTTTCTTTTGGTCAAAATCAGTTTGCGATATCAATCCCATATCAAGCAATTCCTTTAATTGTTTCAGCTTTTCAGTTATTGAATTAGCCGTTGGATCTGGTTGTGTTTGCAATGGGTTTTGTCCCATGGTTTGTTGAGTCATGTTTCCAAACACAGTTCCGATACCGAGTCCCATTCCAATGCCAGCACCAGCAGTAGCCAAAATTCCACCAACTCCTTCATTTGTTGAGATGTTTTTTAATATATCGACTTGTTGCTGAGCAGCCCATCCTCCTCCTAGATATTGCATGCGTTTCTTGTCGGCAATCATCTTCTCAACCTCGGGATCTTCATATTCGTCTTTGCATCGTGAAATCGAAAAAGCTTTGAGTCTCAATCCGTAATCATCAAAAACTTGTTGTATCTGAGGCTCAACTGATTTAGCAAAATCAACAAGATTGCCGACATAATGGAAAACTTCTTTGTAATTTTTAGCCTGCAGAATCTGAAGTGTCTTGTTAATTGAATCAGCTATATACATCGAGAACTCATTGGCAAAGTATTGGTATAACCCGTCTTGGGTTTCACAATAAACATTATTTCCAATGAGCTTGGCAAGAAACTTCTGTGGATTTGATATTTGAACTTTGTATGCTCCGCCAGCTTTAATATTTACTGGACCAAGCATCGGATCGCCATAACGTATCGGCTGCATTGTACCCCACTCTATTTCCTTGCTGTCGGCATCACGAACAAAATAAACAACGCTGTTAAATGTGCTGATACCTCCAGAGAAAATATTTCTCAACCGCGAGATAAACGGATAGTTCTCCGTCGATAGCTTATAGGTTCCGGAAGTGAACACTTGTCCAATATTCCCTTGATTGATAAAAATGGCCTGCTCTCCTGGCATCACTATAAGAGTTGAGTTGGTGTTGAAGTCTTCTTCAGGTTGCCTCCAAATCAACAAGTTGCCATCGCCACTATTTTTGATAACATCAACCCAATGTTTCTTCCCGCCAACATAAGCGGATTCGTTTTCGTTTTTCCAATTAAACAATCCCATAAGTCATTGCTGTGTAATTATGCATTTTTTTTGTCACGTAGCATTGCCTTCATACCCTGAATCGCAGCTTCAGTGTATTCATTTTGTTCCATCGAACAATAGAACTTGTCACCAGGTACAGTTAAAGCGAAACGATTAGCATCGACATTTACAAGTATAGTTTTTCTTTCTCTTTCATCATATTCAGGGGTTTCAACAGTATCGGTCGATGTTGAGAAGTTTGTAATGTCTTTGTAAAAATATTCTTCCGTATTTTCTTTCTTTCCATCTTCGTCAAGATTGAAAGTGTTTTGATATAGAAACACCTGTGTGGCTGAAAAGAAGAGCCATGTGATCTGATATTTTGACGAACGCCATTTTTTATCCTCACCTTTTTTTGAAAATGAGTTCTTATCGAATTGGAATCCTTCAAAATGCACGGGTTCAATTTCACTTACTTGAGTTTCATCAAGTCCAATTTTATATAATGCTTTCTGTCGATAATCGTTTTTATTTAGGATTTTGCTCACCATTTCATCATATTCTTGATCTGATATCGGCTTTTTCCATAAAAATCCCGGTTTATTACAAAAATAACGAATAACCGCCTGTTGATCTTCGGAACGTCCTTTAATACGTTCCTTAACATAAGGAGAATCATTATAATGGGTTATTCTCCATACCACAAAAATCACCAAACAAATAATTAGTATTAATTTCATATTAATAAATCTGATTTCCTGCTCTAACGGCTTCGCAGGTCTTGCCATAAATATGCGCAAATTTAGACAAAAAAGGCCATTAGATTCTAGCCTCAATCGTGATTACATTTCACTAAAACGTGATAATTAATCACAATTATTTTTGTAAGTCTTTTAAAGATTCAATTGTTTTTGTCAAATTAGCAACATTCTCTTCGGAAATAACGTCAAAAGTGATATTCAAACTTAATTTGTTAACGGGTTTCGAATCAAAACCATGGTATTTCATGACATCAGCAAGGAAATTGTGATTCAAGATTTCTGAAATTTTAACAAGCAATTCGACATCGATGGAACGGCGGTTAAAAATCTTATAAACGTTGGTGCGCTCGCAGTGAATATGACGCGCAAACTCCGACACGGTCATTCCACTCGCGTTGAAGACCGATTTTATAAGATACCCAATATGAATGCCGTCGTTGTCGTTCATTGTTCATGCCATTTTACTGACACGACATAAAAAAGGCGTGGAAGTATATTTTTCCGACCACAGGGTTACCACGCCCTCCAAATCTGAAAAAGTCATTCCACGCCAAAACTGGCGTCGTCAACTATTCCTTGATTTGGAGACTCCGAAGAGTTAAAGTGGTAATTTATGGTCAAGAATAGCTTCGAACCGCTATTTTATATGTCAATATGTCTCTTTTCTACATGATAATGTCGTTTAAGTCGATGCAAAGATATTAAAAATAAACAAACATAATTCAATATAACAAAAAAAATAGTAAAAATGCGTGCCATTAATGTTCGACAATTTTGTATCTTTGCAGAAATCTAAAACATAATATTATGGCAACAATAAAAGGTACTTACAAAGGCAATTTACGTAACGAGATGACACATTTGCAGTCGGGAAATACAATAATCACTGACGCTCCGACAGATAACCACGGCAAAGGCGAGGCCTTCTCTCCCACCGATCTGGCATGCGCCGCACTGGCAGGCTGTATGATGACTATCATGGGAATAACAGCACAGACAAAAGGCTTCAACATCGACGGCGCCACCTACGAGATTCAGAAGACCATGGCCGCCGACCCACGTCGCATCGGACAGATAGACATCACCATCACCTTCCCGAAAAACGACTACACCGACGCCCAGAAAGCGATGCTAAAACACGCTGCAGACACCTGCCCTGTTGGCAAATCGCTGCATCCGGATGTGAAAGTGAATTTGGAGATGATATTTTAGTTTTTTTCGTGTTTTTCGATGTAAAAAATTTCTTATCTTTGCATCGTAAATTTTGAAACGTGTCAGAGATTCTCAAAAATTTGAATGAGCCTCAGCGTGAGGCGGTTACAACTGTCGAAGGTCCGGTGATGGTCATCGCAGGCGCCGGCTCGGGCAAGACCCGTGCCCTAACCCATCGTATAGCCTATATGATTGAACAGGGCATCAACCCGTTCTCGATCATGGCACTCACCTTCACCAACAAAGCCGCCAAGGAGATGAAGGAACGCATCATGCAACTTGTCGAAGCCGGCGCCGCGCGTAACGTCTGGATGGGCACATTTCACTCTATCTTTGCGAGAATATTGAGAATCGAAGCCGCCAACCTCGGTTACACCTCGGAATTCACCATCTACGACACCGACGACTCGAAGACGCTCATCAATTCCATTTTAAAAGAAAGAGAAATCGACACGAAAGCATATCCGGCGAAATATATACTGCATCGTATCTCGATGGCGAAATCAGCCCTTTACACCCCTGAAGATTACTGCGAGAACGCCGAGATTCAGGAACAGGACCGCCGCGCCAACAAGCCGCTCATCGGCGAGATCTTCAAGACGTACAACAGTCGCCTCAAACGCGCCAACGCCATGGATTTCGACGACATCTTGTTCAACACCAACGTGCTGTTGCGCGACTTTCCGGAGATACTTCTGAAATACCAGCGTCACTTCGAGTACATCCTCGTCGATGAGTATCAGGACACCAACTACGCTCAATACCTCATAATAAGAAGACTCGCCGCAATGCGCGAAAACATCTGCGTGGTGGGCGACGACGCACAGTCGATTTACGGCTTCCGCGGCGCCAACATCCAGAATATCCTGAACTTTAAGGTCGATTATCCAGGCTATAAACTTCTTCGCCTCGAGCAGAACTACCGATCCACCAAGACCATCGTCAAGGCGGCTAACAGCGTGATAGCCAACAACAAAGACCAGATCAAGAAAAACGTGTGGTCCGACAAGGAAGAGGGCGAGCTCATAACAGTACTGCGCGCCACCTCCGACAACGAAGAAGGTACACTCGTCGCCAACTCCATATTCGGCTATAAGATGTCGCGCCAGCTGGCAAACAAAGATTTCGTGGTGTTGTACCGCACCAACGCGCAGTCGCGTTCCATCGAGGAGGCGTTGCGCAAGCAAGACATACCTTATAAGATATACGGCGGTCTCTCGTTCTACGACCGCAAAGAGGTGAAGGACCTCCTCGCCTACTTCCGCTTGGTAATCAACCCCACCGACGAGCAGGCTTTACTGAGAATCATCAACTATCCGGCACGAGGCATCGGAGAAACGACGAAACAGAAACTTCAGGTCATCGCCGACGATCGTAAATGCACCATATGGGATGTCTTGAAGTCGTTCAACGAGCAGTCGACGGACTTCAACATGGGCACGGTCAACAAGCTAAGAAACTTCGTCACGATGATACAGAGTTTCCAAACGCAGATCGACAAGATGAACGCCTTCGAGCTGGCGAAACATATCACCGAGACAGTCGGAATCATCAAAGTCTTGAAGGAAGACGAGAGCCCTGACGGAGTGATGCGCGTGCAGAACATCGAAGAGCTTCTCAACGCCATCCAGGAGTTCTCCGACAAGCAAGTCGATGAGGTGACAGGCGAGCAGATGACAGTGAACCTGCCGAAATTCATGGAAGACGTGGCACTCCTCACCGACCAGGACGAAAAAGAAGACGAGAGTGCCGACTACGTCACGCTGATGACCATACACAGTGCTAAAGGTCTTGAATTTCCTTACGTTTACATCGTGGGACTTGAAGAAAACCTCTTCCCGGGAATCCAGTCGTTGAGCACTCGCGAGGATTTGGAGGAGGAACGCCGTCTTTTTTATGTGGCGCTGACACGAGCCGAGACGAAGCTCATCCTCAGCTATGCCGAGAGCCGTTATCGCTGGGGTAACATCACCCTCAGCGAGCCGTCGCGTTTCCTCGAGGAGATAGACCCCGACCTCATCGAGCGTCCGAAGAGAGCCAACTTCCGCGGCACGACGATAAAAGAAGACAGAAGCTTCAACCCGTTCAGCTCGAGCAGAGGCGCCTGGACATATAGAGGCGACAAGAGATTCGAAAAGCCCGCCGAGAAACCCGTTCAGAATTACCCGAAAGCCTCCCCGTCCGACTTCGTCTATGCTGATGCCGAAGAAATCCAGGAAGGAATGCGAGTGCTCCATCAGAAATTCGGGCAAGGGACAGTCGTCAAGGTGGAAGGCGTCGGACCGAACAAGAAAGCGTCGGTCGACTTCGACGAGAGCGGCAACAAGATGCTGATGCTGAAGTTCGCCAAATTGAGCATACTCAAACAATAATAGATGCTAGTTAAAAGTTAAAAGAGTAAAGTTAAAAGATAGATAATAGATAAAAGATAATAGATAAAAGATAACAGATAATAGAGTTATGGAATATAACACAGAGAGAGAAAAGATTGTGATTTCGGAATACGGAAGGAATATTCAGGTGATGATACGTCATCTGATGGACATCGAGGACCGCAAGCAGCGCACCGAGGCAGCGTATTTCATCGTCAGCGTGATGGCACAGATGAACCCACAGGTCAAGGAGTCGAACGACTACCAGCACAAACTCTGGGACCATCTTCACATCATCGCCGACTACAAACTCGACGTCGACGGTCCATATCCTGTCCCAACTCCCGAGATGCAGAAAAAGAAACCCGAACACGTTGGATATCAGAAGAATAACATCCGTTACGGCCATTATGGACAATATATCTATGAAGTCGTGAAAAAGGTAAAAGAGATGGAAGACGGTCCGAAGAAACAGGCCATCCTCATCAACATCGCCAACCAGATGAAACGCGACTATCTCAACTGGAACCGCGAAACCGTCAACGACCTGCTCATCCTCGACGACCTGTACAAGATATCCGGCGAGGAGATAGTGCTCCCGATGGACACCAAACTCATCCCGACCAACGAGATACTGAACAAGCAGCCGCAGCAGCAGAATCAGAAGAAAAAGCAGGCCAGCAAAAAGAGCAATAACAATAATAAGAATCAGCAGGCGAAACAGGGTAATCCCAACCGCCCAAATAAGAAAAACTAGTCATGGGATCATTCAGAGTTAAAGGAGGCAACAAGCTCCACGGCACCATCATTCCGCAGGGTGCGAAAAACGAGGCTATGCAGGTGCTTTGCGCCGCTCTTCTCACCGACGAGCCGGTGACTATCACCAACCTGCCCGACATCCTCGACATCAACAACCTCATCGACCTGATGCGCGGCATGGGCGTGAAAGTCGATCGTAAGAGCAAGAGCGAGGTGACGTTACAAGCCGACAGCATCAACCATGATTATTTCGACACCAAGGACTTCCACGAGCGCGCCACCAAGCTGCGTGGCTCGGTGATGATACTCGGTCCGCTCCTTGCCCGCTTCGGCATAGGCTACATGCCTCGTCCGGGTGGTGACAAGATCGGACGCCGTCGTCTCGACACCCACCTCATTGGCTTGATGAACCTAGGCGCACAGATGGAGACCATCGGCATGGAACACGTCTATCGTCTGGTGGCCCCGAAAGACGGGCTCAAAGGCACCTACATGCTTCTCGACGAGGCGTCAGTGACAGGTACCGCCAACATCGTGATGGCAGCGGTGATGGCGAAAGGCACCACCACAATCTTCAACGCCGCCTGCGAGCCATATCTTGTACAGCTCTGCCGCATGCTGACAGCTATGGGCGCCAAGATAGACGGAATCGGCTCTAACCTCTTGACAATCACCGGAGTGGAGAAGCTGCACGGCACCACACACCGTCTGCTCGCCGACATGATCGAAGTAGGCTCTTTCATCGGACTCGCCGCCATGACAGGCTCCGACATCACTATAAAAGACGCAGGAATAAAAGACCTGGGCATCATCCCGAGCACCTTTAAGAAACTCGGCATCAAGATGGAGTTTATAGGCGACGACATACACATCCCGGCACAGGAACACTATCAGGTAGAGACCTTCCTCGACGGCAGTATCCTCACCATCGCCGATGCGCCGTGGCCAGGATTCACGCCCGACCTTATCAGTATAGTGCTGGTGGTGGCGACACAAGCCAAAGGCACCGTGCTCATCCACCAGAAGATGTTCGAGAGCCGTCTGTTCTTCGTCGATAAGCTCATCGACATGGGCGCACAGATCATTCTCTGCGACCCGCACCGCGCCAACATCATCGGTCTCGACCGCAGCCATCAGCTGAAGGCGCTAAGGATGGCATCACCCGATATCCGCGCCGGCGTGGCATTGCTCATCGCGGCACTGTCGGCCGACGGCACCTCTATCATCGACAACATCGACCAGATCGACAGAGGCTATCAGGACATCGACGGACGACTGAAACAGCTCGGAGCCGACATAGAACGCGTCTGACAGAAGGTTTTTTGATAAGATTTATGCCAAAATGACACATCGCTCGTTTTGGCATGAATTTTGATTGTACCTAATAAATATTTGAGCAAAGTAAAACAAAACATATTATGAGTAAACATAAGAAAAATCAAGAAATTAAAGGCGAAGACGAAGAGATTAAGACCGAAGAACCTATCGAAAAACAAGAGGAAAAAGTTGAAAATTTCGAAGAGAAATTCAACGAATTGAATGACAAATACCTCCGTTTGTACTCGGAATATGACAATTATCGCAAGCGGACTGCCAACGAGAAGGTCGAACTGATAAAAACGGCGGCAGAAAACACCATTTTGGCACTTCTTCCTGTCATCGACGACTTCGAGCGCGCTCTTCCTACCATGGAAAATGCTGAAGACAAGACCCATTACGAAGGTATGATGTTGATTTACAACAAGTTGAAACGTGCCTTGGAACAAAAAGGTCTTGAAGAAATCAAAGCTGTCGGCGAGCCTTTCAACACCGACGAACACGAGGCCCTGACACAGATTCCTGCCCCTTCGGAAGACATGAAAGACAAAGTCATCGACGTGGTTCAGAAGGGTTACAAATTAAACGGCAAGGTGATTCGCTACGCGCGCGTCGTCGTAGGATGCTAAAAACCAATAGACAATGGCAGAGAAACGAGATTACTACGAGGTGCTGGAGGTCGCGAAGAACGCCTCAGCCGAAGAGATAAAGAAGGCGTACCGTAAGAAGGCGCTACAGTATCATCCTGACAGGAACCCGGGTGACAAAGAGGCAGAAGAGAAGTTCAAGGAGGCTGCCGAAGCCTATGGCGTGCTCAGCGATCCTGACAAACGCGCGCGTTACGACCGTTACGGTCATGCCGGCGTCAACGGACAGGACTTCAGCGGTGCGTCGATGAACGATATCTTCAGTCAGTTCGGCGACATCCTAGGCGACCTGTTCGGTGGCGGCTTCGGCTTCAACTTCGGTGGCGGCTTCGGTGGCGGCGGCGCCCAGCGTCCAGTCTATAGAGGCTCTAACCTTAGGGTGCGCGTCAAGCTGACACTCGAGGAGATAAGCACCGGCGTCAAGAAAAAGATAAAAGTCAACAAATACGTGCCATGCCAGAAATGTAACGGCAGCGGCTCGGAAGACGGCCAGATGGAGACATGCAAGGCCTGCGGCGGCAAGGGACAGCGTGTGATGCGCTCCGGTTTCTTCACACAGGTCTCGACATGTAACGTCTGCGGCGGCGAAGGCAAGGTGATAAAGAAGAAATGCTCGGCCTGCAACGGCGACGGCATCGTCAAAGGCGAAGAGGTCATCGAGCTCGACATCCCCGCCGGCGTTGCCGAGGGCATGCAGCTGTCGGTGCGCGGCAAAGGCAACGCCGGCGCACGTAACGGCATAGCGGGCGACCTGCTCATCCTCATCGAGGAAGAGAAGAGCAAAGACTTCGAACGCGACGACTGCGACCTCATCCATAACCTCTTCATCAGCTTACCGCAGGCAGCACTGGGATGTAACATCGACGTGCCTTGCATCGGCGGCACCGTCAACGTGAAGATTCCGGCAGGCGCACAGAGCGGCGACATCATCCGCGTAAAAGGCAAAGGCCTGCCTCTCATCAACAGCAAAAACAGAGTCGGCGACCTCATAGTGAACCTCAACGTGTGGACCCCGAAGAAACTGTCGAAAGACGAGGAAAAACTGATGAAAGAGCTGCTCGAGAGCGAGAACTTCAAGCCGCATCCCGGCGCCAACGACAAAGGCGTCTTCGACAAGATTAGAGACTTCTTCAGCTAAAAATACATGAATTATCTAGAAATAAACAATGTCTCAAAGACGTATGACACAAAAAAAGTGCTCAACGACATCTCTATCAAGGTGCCGCAGCAAAGCATCTACGGACTGTTGGGACCTAACGGAGCGGGCAAGACCACGCTCATCAGAATATTAAACCAGATCACCATGCCTGACTCGGGACAGGTGCTGCTCGACGGCAAGCCATTGAGTCCCAATGATATAGCCAACATCGGATACCTCCCCGAGGAGCGCGGACTTTACAAGAAGATGAAGGTCGGCGAACAGGCCATCTACCTCGCGCAGCTCAAGGGCATGGACAAAAAAGAAGCCGACAAACGCCTACGCCATTGGTTTATGAAGTTCGGCATCGCCAGCTGGTGGGACAAGAAAGTGGAGGAGCTCAGCAAAGGCATGCAGCAGAAGGTGCAGTTTATAGTCACCGTCATCCACGAACCTAAACTACTGATCTTCGACGAGCCTTTCTCAGGCTTCGACCCGATAAACGTCAACCTTTTGAAACAAGAGATCCTTGAGCTGCGCGACAAAGGCGCAACGATATTATTCTCCACACATAACATGGCGTCGGTCGAGGAGCTCTGCGACAACATCATGCTCATCAACAAGGGCGAGAAGATACTCGAAGGCAGCGTTAAAGACATCAAGCAGCAATACAAGAACCACAGCTATGACGTCGTTTACAAGCCTTTCGACGGAGGTGAAGAAATACATCAGACCGTCAACTCGATGAATCCTAACGATGTGATTCGCGAGATAATCGACAAAGGTGAGCTCGTTTCTTTCAACGAGATTTTACCGTCGATAAACGACATCTTCATCAACCTTGTCTCATCTTCAAATAAATCATAATCAACGACTTATGAAAATAGGCATCATCATAGAAAGAGAATATCTCACCCGTGTCAAGAAGCGTTCGTTTCTACTAATCACCTTCCTGGCGCCTATATTTTTCGCCGCCTTGATGTTCCTTCCGGCAATTTTGATGTTAAATTCAGAAAAATTCGACGAGAAGAAAACCATTGCGGTACGCGATGAATCGACGCTGTTTGTCGGGAAGTTCAAAGACACCGACGTCAACACCTTTGTATATATAGACAACGATCTCGCTGACGCGAAAAATCTGGTTCGTGAAGGCGTTTACGACGGTGTGCTCTACATCCCAGGCACCTCGCTGAATCTGCCTGTCAACGCTGAAATTTACAGCATGAAACAGATCCCGATGACGCTCACCGAATACATCAACAGCACGATGAAGACGGTTATAGAGCATAAAAAACTACTTGCTTCGGGCATCGACCCCGCCATCGTGAAGGCTGCAAACACCAGTATTTACGTGCAATCCATAAGGATGAGCGAAGACGAGAACGTGGAGAAGAAGAGCTTTGGTGAGTTCGAGTTCCTGCTCGGCATCGTCCTTGCCATGGTGATTTATTTTGTGATATTCCTTTTCGGCAATCAGGTGATGCGTGGCGTCATCGAAGAGAAGACCAACCGTATCATCGAGGTAATCATCAGTTCTGTCAAGCCTTTCGAGCTGATGATGGGCAAGATCATAGGCATCGCGCTCGTTGGGTTGACACAGTTCCTGCTATGGGCAATTCTCACCACTGGAATATATTTTGCCGTGTCGGCGTTCCTACCCGTTCAAGAGGTGTTCTCTACAGGCACTGCCATGACCGAGCAGATTATGGAAACAGCAGCAAATACAGATAGTAACGAGGTCTTGACAAAGGCTTTCGACATCATACATTCCATCAATTTCAAGACCGTCTTATGGTGCTTCCTCTTCTATTTCATCGGAGGATATTTCCTGTATTCGGCCATGTTTGCCGCTGTCGGCTCGGCTGTCGACAACGAGACTGACACCCAGCAGTTTGTGACGCCTATCTCGTTGCTTTTGATCATCCCGATGGTATGTTCCACCATCATCGCCAACGCCCCTGACAGTTCTATAAGTCTTTGGCTGTCAATGATTCCGTTCACCTCGCCTGTTGCCATGATGCTACGCATCCCGTTCGGTGTGCCAAACTGGCAGGTGGTGACGTCGGTGGCCTTATTATTTGTCACTTTCATCATCTTCACATGGCTGGCTAGCAAGATCTACCGCACCGGCATTCTGATGTACGGCAAAAAGGTTTCCTGGAAAGAAATCTTCAAGTGGATAAAATATTAAAAAAATATTTTGTTTGCATTGAAAAATGTCGTATTTTTGCACGCTAAAAATTTTAGTATTGGAAATTTAAAAAAAGTTTAATTATAAATAATTGATTTACAATGCAGAACAAAGGAGTTATTAAGCTTTTGGCATTATTATTGGCACTTTTCACAGTGTATCAGTTGTCATTTACGTTCGTGACAAGGCACGTGGAAAGTAAAGCAAAAGCCTATGCTGAAAGTCCGAAGACTGTTGCCATAGCCGAACAGATGGCCAATGGTGACCAGAATGCCTACGAGTACTATCTTGACTCTATCAAGACAGCAAAAGAGACTTATTATCTCGACTCAGTTGGTAACATTAAAGTTTACATGTGGCAAGACTACCGCAAGTGCAAGGAGCAGGAGTTGAACCTCGGCCTTGACCTTAAGGGTGGTATGAACGTTATGATGGAAGTGTCGGTGCCTGACATCATCATAGCTCTTGCCGGAAATAGCAATGACGAAACATTCAGAGCAGCAATGCGTGAGGCTAACGAGCAGCACCTCAACAGCCAGAAGGACTTCGTTGACCTCTTCGGCGAAGCTTACGCAAAGATTGACCCGAATGCACGTCTCGCCTCAATTTTCCTGTATGAATTCAAAGACAAAGGCATCACCGTCAACTCGACAAACGACGAAGTGTTGAAGGTCATCAAAGAAGAGACCGACAGTGCCATTGACCGTTCATATCAGATTTTGAGAACACGTATCGACCGTTTCGGTGTGGCTCAGCCTAACATCCAGAAACTGGAAGGCTCAGGCCGTATCCTCGTCGAGCTCCCGGGTATCAAAGACCCGAAGCGTGTACGCAAGCTGTTACAGGGTACCGCTCAGCTCGAGTTCTGGGAGACATACAACTTCTCAGAGATTTATCAGTATTTCGATGAAGCCAACGCTCGTTTGGCTCAGCTCGAGAAGGCTCAGAAAGCTGACGACGGTGAGATTGAAAAGGCAGAAGAAGCAGAAGGCGAAGATGTCGCTCTTCTCAGCCAGATGAGTGCAGAAGACTCATTACAGCAGGCTCAGACCAAGGCCCGTGAGGAGTATATGGCCAACAACCCGTTGTACACCGTCCTCACCCCATCATACTATCAGAACAACATGGGTCAGCTGGTTCCTGGTGAGACAGCACGCGTTGGTATGGCAATGGTTAAAGATACCGCCAACATCAACAGAATGTTAAAGCTCACCTCATCGGTGTTCCCACGTAACCTCAGATTTGCATGGTGCGTGAAGCCTAACAAGGTCGCTGAAGGCAGCAACGTCGAATTTATAGACCTCGTAGCATTGAAGGCTAACCGCGACAACAAGTGTTCACTAGGTGGCGAAGTCGTCACAGAGGCACGTCAGGACTACGACCAGAACGGTCGCGTCGAGGTGACAATCCAGATGAACACAGAAGGTGCCAAGGCATGGAAACGCTTGACAGGCGACAACATCGGCCGTCAGGTGGCTATCGTGCTTGATAACTATGTCTACTCCTACCCTGTCGTCAACGACGAGATCCCGGGCGGCCGCTCACAGATCTCTGGTGGTGACATGACAGTGGAAGAGGCTCAGGACTTGGCCAACATCCTCAAGGCAGGTAAGTTGCCGGCTCCGGCTCGTATCCTCGAAGAGAACGTCGTCGGTCCTTCACTCGGTCAGGAAGCTATCACATCAGGTTTCTGGTCATTCATCATCGCATTCTGCCTCGTGCTCATCTACATGATATTCTTCTACAGCAGAGCCGGTATCGCAGCCGACATCGCGTTGCTCGTGAATATCCTGTTCTTCTTCGGCGTCATCGCCTCATTCGGAACAGTGTTGACACTGCCCGGTATCGCAGGTATAGTCCTCACCCTTGGTATGGCTGTTGACTCTAACGTCATTATCTTCGAGCGTATCAAGGAAGAGATTGCAGCAGGTAAAGGCATCCGTCTCGCCGTCGCCGACGGTTTCAAGGCAGCTTATTCAGCTATCTTAGACGGTCAGATCACAACCTTCTTGACAGGTTTCATCCTGTTCGAGTTCGGTACAGGTCCTGTCCAGGGCTTCGCAACAACCTTGATGATCGGTATCTGCACCTCGTTGTTCACTTCAATCTTCATCACACGTCTCATCCTCGAGAGATGGCTTGACAAAGACAGAGAGGTCAAGTTCTCGACCAATATGACACGTAACTTCTTGAAGAACACACACTTCAACTTCATCAAGTTCGGTAAGACAGCATTCATCATCGGCGGTATCATGATCGTCATCAGCTTTGCCTCATTGGCAACACGCGGTCTCAACCTCGGCATCGACTTCCAGGGTGGTCGTAACTACGTGGTCCGCTTCGACAAGGAAGTGTCAGTCGCTCAGATTCGTGAGGCTCTCGCCAACGTGCCAGAGTTCAAAGACGACGCTCCTGAGGTGAAGACATACGGTCCGAGCCGTCAGGTGAAGATCACTACCAAATATGAAATCAACAGCAACGATCCTGAGATTGACGCTAAGATCCAAGGCATGCTTTATGAAGGCTTGAAAGGCTTCTTCAGCAAAGACATGACATACGACCAGTTCACATCCGACAGCGAGAAGAGCGATATGATGCTCGGTATCATGTCATCACAGAAAGTGGGTGCTACCATCGCCGACGACGTGACACGTAAGGCTATCTGGGCTGTCATCATCTCATTGGTGGTCATCTTCGTGTACATCGCCATCCGTTTCAAGAGATGGCAGTATGGTGCCTCTTCAATCGTGGCACTGGCACACGATACCATCATCGTGATCGGAATGTACTCGTTGTTCTACAACATCCTGCCGTTCTCAATGGAGGTTGACCAATCGTTCATCGCCGCTGTCTTGACCATCATCGGTTACTCAATCAACAACACAGTGGTTATCTTCGACCGTATCCGTGAGAATGTGACACTCTATCCAAAGAGAAGCTGGTATGAGAGAATGAACGACGGTGTCAACAGCACCTTGCTCCGTTCAATCAACACATCAGGTTCAACATTGGTGGTGTTGCTCGCTATCTTCATCTTCGGTGGTGAGACAATCCGTGGCTTCGTGTTCGCGTTGCTCGTAGGTATCTTCGCAGGTACATTCTCATCATTGTTCATCGCCTCACCGGTGGCTTACATGCTGTTCCGTGGCAAAAAGGTCGATGCTAAACTTCTCGAAGCAGAAGATAAGAAAAGAAAATAGGTGTTGACACATATTTAATGTAGAGACGCGCCATGGCACGTCTCTACATTTTTTTTGCAAAAAACGACCTTGATATACAATGATTTTGTATCTTTGTTGTTTAATATAGAAAAGGAAAGTTCTATGTCGAAAAAACTGTTTTTCATATTATTAGCGATATTACTCGGAATAGCTCAACCTCTTGACGCTCAGCGTCGTAGCCCTGCCAAGAGCGCCGACACCGCCTTCGAGAGAGGTCAGTACAGCGTTGCCATAGAGCGCTACAAGAAGGCCATCAAGAAGGTGAAAAAGAAGAAATACGAGGACGAGCGCATGCGTATCACCTACCAGCTCGGCGAGTGTTACAGACTCACAGAGAACACCCGACAGGCGGCGGCGCAGTACAAACGTGTGCTCAAGAGCGAGTTCCCGAAGAGCAACCCCATCTTCTACCTGCATTACGGCGACATGCTGAAACGCAACGAGAAATACGACGAGGCATTGGAGATGTATAACAAATACACCGAGCTCGTCCCCGACGACCCGCGTGGACAGAGGGCGGCGGAAGACATCGCAAATATCAAGGAATGGCTTGAGTATCCGTCGAAATACGAGGTGACAAAGGTGAAGGCTTTTGACTCTAAGGCGTCGGACTTCGGGGTGGCATGGATATCAACCGGTTTCAACGACATCATCTTCACCTCTACACGCGAAGGTGGCATAGCAAAGGAAAAAGACGGCATCACAGGACAACATTTTGCCGATTTTTATAAGTCACATCAAGACAAGAAAGGCAACTGGGACAAACCAGAACTCGTCGACGAGGAAGGCGGACTTAACACCAAAGGCAGCGAAGGCATGCCGTTCTTCACGAAGTCGTTCTCCGACGTGTATTTCACACGTTGCCCTAACGAAAAACGTCGTCAGTCAGGATGCCAGATTATGAAGTCAAGACGTACCGGCTCTTCTTTCGGAGAAGGCGAAGTAGTGGAGATTGCAGGCGTCGACTCGCTCGAAATAGTGGGACATCCAACCCTGAACTCCGATGAGACCATCATGTACTTCGCAGCCGACCGCCGTGGCGGCCTTGGCGGCAAAGACATCTGGATGACCATCAAAGACAAAAACGGAAAGTTCGGACGTCCATTCAACCTCGGGGATGTGGTAAACACCCCCGGCGATGAGATGTTTCCTTTCCTGCGCAACGACAGCACGCTGTACTTCTCGTCGGACGGCCACGGCGGCATGGGAGGTCTTGACATCTTCATGACCACTATCGACACCGCTGGCAACTGGTCGGTGCCGGTGAACCTGAAGTCGCCTATCAACTCAACAGGCAACGACTTCAGCATCGTCTTCCACCCCACTGAGGAACGCGGATTCTTCTCCTCTAACAGAGGAAGCCGCAACGGACAAGACGACGACATCTATTACTTCATAGAGCCACCAATCGCGTTGACTGTCAACGGCACAATCAAAAACGAGAGCACCCTTCAGTATGTAGGAGGTGCTAGCGTGAGCATAGCAGGAACTGACGGCACAAAGGCAACGACATTGTCGAGCGACAAAGGAACATTCCAGTTTAACGAGGGCGTGCTGAATGTCGGCAATATTTACGTCTTGACGATAGAGAAGAACAACTTCTTCACCATGACCGATACCATCAACACCATAGGACTTGAGTTCAGCCACGACTTCACTCCTTCTTACGAGATCTCTATGATTCCGACAGGAACGGTGGTGCTTCCGGAGATACAATATGAACTCGGCAAATGGGACCTCCTGCCACAGTTTGAAGACTCGCTGCAAGGTCTTATTGAGATTCTGCAGGTCAACCCGAACATCACCGTCGAACTCGGCTCTCACACCGATAACCGTGGCACCGAGGCAAGCAACGACATACTGTCGCAGAAACGTGCCCAGTCGGTATGCGACTACCTCGTCCTACGTGGCATCGACCCGCTGCGACTCACCGCCAAAGGCTATGGCGAACGCGTGCCTAGAACCGTCGATGGCGTCAAATTGACAGAAGAATATATCAACAAGCTGCCTACCGAGGCACAGAGAGAACGTGCTCATCAGCTCAACCGTAGAACGGAATTCAAGGTGCTCAGCCGCGACTTCAAGCCTCGCGAGGATGTCGGCGACGACCAGATAGCGACAATAAGCTTGAATCCTGACGACAACAAGGTAGAATTCACACAGAACAAACAAGGCTACTTTTCATTCAAGAGCTACGTGAACGCATATACCGAGTTTATCATCTACGACCGCGACACCGACTTCAGTGTGTCACAACAAAAAGTGATGGAGTTGCTTAACAACGGCGTTATCACGAAGAATGACTTCATTGGCGACAACATCGACAAGATCATCATGGCTGGTAAGGTCAAAGACCGTTCACAGTTCGTCATCAGAGAGATGCGCATCGCTGACAGGACAGTCGAAAACATTGAGGTAACAGTGGTCAACAGCCTGAAATACGACTGGGTAATCGGACAGAAAGCCCTGAAACAGTTTGGTAGCTTTGAGTTTAACACCGACGAACATAAATTGATTTTCAAATAAAATGCCAGTAGAAAAACGTTATCAGCTACGCGGCGTCTCCGCAGAGAAGGAAGACATCCACAACGCCATCAAAAATCTTGACAAAGGTTTGTATCCCAATGCTTTCTGCAAGATTATCCCCGACATTCTGGGTGGTGATGACGAATATTGCAACATCATGCATGCCGACGGTGCCGGCACGAAGTCGTCGTTGGCATACCTTTATTGGAAAGAGACCGGCGACCTCTCAGTGTGGGCAGGCATCGCTCAAGACGCCGTGGTGATGAACACCGACGACCTGATGTGCGTGGGCGCCACTGACAAGATGCTCCTCTCCTCCACCATAGGACGTAACAAGAACTTGATTCCTGGAGAAGTCATTTCTGCCATCATCAACGGCACCGAGGACTTCCTGGCGAAGCTGCGTTCATTGGGGGTGGGCATCTACCTCACTGGCGGCGAGACTGCTGACGTCGGCGACCTTGTGAGAACTATCATAGTCGACAGCACTGTTACCACAAGGATGAAACGCTCGGATGTCATTGAAAATCATATACAACCCGGCGATGTCATCGTGGGATTCGCATCATACGGACAAGCGACATACGAAGACAAGTACAACGGCGGCATGGGTTCTAATGGTTTGACTTCGGCTCGCCACGACGTGTTAGGACATTATCTGGCAGAAAAATACAAAGAGAGCTACGACCATTCGATACCTGAGGAACTCGTCTATTCTGGCAATCACACACTTATCGAGCCGACGAAGGTCCCTGGAGTGGATGTAGGCAAGCTCGTACTCGCCCCTACCCGCACTTATCTGCCAATGATGGTGCCTATTTTAGATAATTTAAGAGGAAAAATCAACGGCATAATTCATTGCAGCGGCGGTGCACAGACCAAGGTGACACATTTCATCGACAAGTTACATATTATCAAGGATAACATGATTGAGCTGCCACCATTGTTCGAGATGATTCAGGAGTCATCGGGCACCGACTGGCAGGAGATGTACAAAGTGTTTAACATGGGCTCGCGTCTTGAAATCTACACCGACGAGAAATCGGCAGAAGAGATGATAAAGATTGCCGACTCATTCAATATCAAGGCACAAATCATCGGTCACGTTGAGAAATCTGACAAAAAACAGCTCACAATAAAGAGTAAATACGGAATTTTTGAATACTAATGGAAATTATTGACAAATTAGAAGCGATTAAAGAACGCTGGGAAGGCTTGCGCGAACAGCTCAACGACCCCGAGCTGATGAACGACATGAAGCGTTACGTCAAGGTGAACAAGGACTACAAGGACCTTGAACCGGTTATCGAGGCGTTCAACCAATATAAGACATATCTCGCAAACATCAGTGAAGCCAAGGAGATGCTGAAGACTGAGAAAGACGAGGACATGCGCCAGATGGCACAGGAAGAGCTCGACGAGGCTACCGAGAAAGTGGCGAAACTCGAGGAAGACATCCGTCTGATGCTCATCCCCAAGGACCCTACCGACGGCAAAAACGCCGTGATGGAGATCCGTGCAGGCACTGGCGGCGACGAGGCTGCTATCTTCGCAGGCGACCTCTACAGGATGTATATCAAGTTCTGTGAGGCAAAGAACTGGAAGGTGGAGACCGTCGATGCCAACGAAGGCACTGCGGGCGGCTTCAAGGAGATAGTGTTCAACGTCATCGGCGACGGAGCCTACGGAATCCTTAAGTTTGAGTCGGGAGTGCATCGCGTGCAGCGTGTGCCGAAGACCGAGACGCAGGGACGAATCCACACCTCGGCGGCATCAGTGGTGGTGCTTCCTGAAGCTGAGGAATTCGACGTGGAGCTCCTTGACAAAGACATCAAGAAAGAGGTCTATTGCGCCGCGTCAGGACCTGGCGGACAGTGCGTCAACACCACATATTCAGCTGTACGTCTCACCCACATCCCTACCGGCGTGGTGGTGAGCTGCATCGACGAACGCTCACAGGCCAAGAACATGGCGAAGGCCATGAAGATCCTTAGGACACGTATCTACGAGGCGGAATACAACAAATATATGGAGGAGGTCTGCTCGAAACGTAAGACCATGGTGTCGACAGGCGACCGCTCAGCGAAGATCAGGACTTACAACTACCCGCAGGGCCGTGTCACCGACCACCGCATCGGATTCACTGTATATAACCTCACCTCAGTGATGGATGGCGACTTGACGGCATTCATCGAGAACCTGCAGATGGCAGAAAACGCAGAGAGACTCAAAGAAGGACTTGAGGATTAGTCTAGAGTTTAGAGTGTAGAGTTTAGAGTAGTTTAAAAGTTGATAGTTGAAAGTTTTTATGAATAAAAAGGCGATAATAAATCAGATAAAGGCAAAGAAGTCGTTTCTTTGCGTGGGTTTGGATACCGATATCAACAAGATTCCGCAGCATCTGCTGAAGGAAGACGACCCTGTCTTTGTGTTCAACAAGGCCATAATCGACGCCACGACGGAATATGCCGTTGCTTACAAGCCGAACACCGCCTTTTATGAGGTTTATGGCGCAAAAGGCTGGACAAGCCTACAGAAGACTGTCGATTACATCAAACAGCGCTATCCTGATATTTTCGTCATCGCCGACGCAAAACGTGGCGACATAGGCAACACCTCTGCTAACTATGCGAGAGCGTTCTTCGAGACGTTGAAGGCCGACGCCATCACTGTTGCTCCTTATATGGGCATTGACTCTGTGGAGCCGTTTCTCGGTTTCGATGACAAATGGGTGATCTTGCTCGCCCTCACCTCTAACAAAGGCTCGAAGGACTTCCAATATCTCAACGCCGACGGCAGGGAGATGTACAAAAATGTCCTTATGAAGTCGCAGGAATGGGCCGATGAGAATAAGATGATGTATGTGGTCGGTGCCACGCATCCCGAAGAACTCGGCGAAATCCGTGCGATGCTGCCGAACCACTTCTTCCTAGTGCCAGGGGTAGGCGCGCAAGGTGGTGACTTACAAGCTGTTGCAAGATACGGACTCAACGGCCACGTCGGGTTGCTGGTAAACTCCTCAAGGGGTATCATCTACGCCTCCAACGGCGCGGATTTCGCCGAGAGGGCAGCCGAAGAGGCTTACAAACTGCAGAAACAGATGGAGGAACTGCTTAAATCGAATAACTTGATTTAGAAACTGAATCCTAGCATAAACTTATCGGCCTCGGGAATCTCCTTTGGCACATTCTTGGCACGGTCGATACAAACAATAACGCTGTGACAAACGGTAAGAACCTCGTCTGTCGCAGCGTTTTTCAGATACTGACGCATCTTGAAACTCGTATGCCCTATCTCGTAAGCCTCAGTCTCACAGACAATCTTATCTTGAATCTTCACAGGCTTCTTGAAATCAAGCTCCACATGAACGAGCACATAGCTGAACTTCATCCAATCAATCTCATGGTTGAACAGATGCTCAAAATACTGGCTTCGACCGTAGTCAAAAAGATTACACTGCGCCCCGTTGTTGACATGGTCAAACGGGTCGAGGTCGCTCATGCGTATTTGTATAGGACAAGAAAACATTTTTATCAAAATTTAATTAAAATATCAGTTTATCTGAAACACAAGTATTTTATTCCTTGTACTGTTGGAGTAATACATAAAACCTTGTCCGGGCTCCAGTATCTGCAAATCACCGAACCACTCCCCGTCCGAATACTCCGTCATCTTGTTTCTGCTTTGTATCTGGTCACCCTCTTCAGGTACAAAATTGGCCATGGCTTGAGAGACCTCCATAGCTACAGTACTCGGGAAACCAATCCAGTTCCAGCCTTTTCTAATGGTTATTTGGCATTCGCCGACTTTGGCTTGCGTGCCGTGCAACTCTATAGCGGAGGCGTTATTGGTCTTAATCAGATACATCTCGTCATTCGTTATTCCTCGTGAATCCAAATCACCGAACCATTCTTCACCGTCAAACTCGGTCGTATAATAACGTGACTGGATTTCTTCAGCATTATTGCCAAGGCTCTCCTTCAGCATGTCAAGCATATCAACCGGGTCTTCCGCGTCAAGGTAGATACTGAACCAGTTCCAGCCAACCGCCAAAGTCTCTGTCTGTTCTATTATGGCAGCAACGTCAAGCTTAATCTGGTTTTTCACATCGAGTATTGTACCATTATAAACATCAGGTTTGAACGGGTCATAATCTATATTGTCGCTATAGATATGCAAGGCTTGGCCAGGAGCATCAAACACACGGCAACTCATAGAAGGCGCCTGTGTCCATTCGCCCGAATTATCGTCGATAACAAGGACGATATTAGTCGTACCATCATAGTAATAAGGGGTATCGAACGTTATTGCTGTCCAATCGTCGGCTATCATTGTTTTTTCGCCACTGAACACCAAATCTGATTCCGTCACGACCTCCCAATTGGTAGCATCTTTAAACGAATTTTTGTCGCTTGGCACTATATACAAGTCTAAATTACGTGTCTTCTCGGCCCCTCCGTTATAAAATGCTATGCCTTTGATAATACATTCTATGCCGATTTCATCTGCGGTATAAATCTGTTGTGACAACGTATAATTATAATAGCTATAACTAGGCAAATAATCGTTTGTTGCAGCGCTGCCATTGCCTATCAACAGACCTTCTTCAAACACAGCCTCCAGGTCTCTGTCTTGGACAACGGTAAAAGTATACTCCAATGCTGTTGACGCCACTTGTCCTTTTTCGGTCCAGCCAATGAAATGATAGCCTTTATTGACTGTAGCGGTTACCGTGCAAGTCTCACCAAAATAGAATTCTCCTCCTCCACTCACTGTGCCTCCTTGTGCTGAGTTGGCGCTGATTGTTATGGTGAGCGGATCAGGCGAAGGATTTCCCTTGGTAAGGATAAGTTGATTCTTCACATTCATCAGCTCCGCATATTCATTAGAAGTATATGAGGTCGGCGGCACCATCGGGTTATAATTGACGTTATCGCTATAAACGCGAATAGTCTGAGACGGCGCACTAAACGTACGGCAACTCATATGGGGTGTCTGTGACCATGTGCCCGTATTATCGTCAACGACAAGGACGAGATTGTCTAACCCATCATAGATAAATGGATTTTCAAGAGTAATGTATGTCCAGGCTTCGGCTTTCATTGTGACGCTACCGCTGAACACCCTATCGGACGATGACATTGTCTCCCAATCTGTCTTGCTGGAGAATGTGTTTTTCGAAGTATTCTTCAAATAAATATTGTAAGTACGTGTCTTTTCTTCGCCGCCATTATAGAAGGCAATACTGGTGATGGCTCCAGCCTCGCCAAGCTCTTCAGCGGTATATATCTGTTGGGATAAAGTATAGTTGTAATATGAATAACTTGGCAGGAGGTCGTTGGTATCCGAGCTGCCATCGCCTATGACGACAGCACCATCAGGCGCGACAGTCACTGTCACCGTCTCTGAAGCTGCCGATGATGCCCCATCAGCATCTACGCTTTTCAAGAAATATGAATATCTGCCATAATCGACATCGCTGTCGGTATATTTTGTCCCTGTGGTGTTTCCTATCAGTCTCCCACTCCTGAAGATATTATATGATTTAGCATTGTGGGCTTCGTCCCATGACAGTTGCACCTGACCCTCATACACTGTAGCGACAATGTTGGTCGGCGGATCACATAAGGCTGAAGTGCCGTATGAGAATGATATAGTGTTTCCCGCACTTGTAATATCGTATATCCTGAAATCGTAATCACGAGTACCATCAGTGTAAAACGGATAGGCGCTTGTTGATGAGCTGAATTCCGTCCGGCCCACGTTAGAACTGAAATATGCTGATGACAGACTGCCAGTAGATGATGTGGAGCCGCCCGGTCTAAATACATAGACTTCGTCATAATAGCCATTGCTAGGATTATAATCGGCATTACCATTAAAGCGGGTGTCGATACGATATATCAGAAGACCAGATCCTGGCAAGGCACCTTCAAACAATGATGTTTTATCCCTATATTCCAACACATAAAACTGATCAGGGTCATCAGTAGCCACCTTGTATGCAATATTTGTAGGTGTCGGTGAGCTGATAGGATTCAGGGTATATGTTCCCGCTTGTGTTATCTCTGGAATCTCATCAATCCAATGGCCATATTTCATCTTCATATATGCGCCGCAGTGTTGTGGCGGGTTGGCATTGCTTTCCATCAGATCCCAAACACCCACTGGAGTCGGGCCTGAATATGAATAATGGTATAGGTCGGGAGCACTCAATGAGTGGTTCATCTCATGGCACATGGTAGATGTCTCAAAATAGCCTGCTCCGTCAGCCAGCTGGAAGTTGAATGTCCACACACGTTTGTTGTTGATATACACATTTTTACCGTATAGAGCCCATTTGTGAGGCCATAGCAGGGAATTCCAAGCACCCACTCCGCCTTTCACGATGAAACAGACATTGTCAACATAGCCGTCATCGTCATAATCAATGTCAAGATCAGATGGTATTGGATAGTTTTCGTTGATATAGTTCACTGCTCTTTGCAACAAGGAAAACTCACGCTCCGCACGATCACTCTCCTGATAGCCATCAGGATTTGTACTTTCGTCATAAGGCTCAAAATATCTTCTGGGCTGAGTATCCTGATACGAGATTATGGTGCTGCCGTTGTGTCCAGGATAGAAAGTGGTGGAAATCTCTATTGCTCCGTATGATGCAGCCCTGAAATACGACCTCATGGAAATGGCGTTCTCCGACACGTCGTTGAACATATTGTCAATGGCGGTATATGAGTTGGTCAGTTCCTCGTCATCAGAGAAACGGATAAATATGGATATATTGTTCAGTGTGCCGTGGTTGAGTTCTCTGTTACCGTTTTTGGTCTGTTTCTCCGGTTCTTCCCATGCTTTACGTCTTGCCATCCACTCTTCTGGAGATATCAAGGCGTAAGGTTGAAGTCCCTTGCTCTCTGGGTTTTGACGGCCAGCAACAAACTCTGTCGCCACCAATTTGCCGTCGCGTTTTTCGGCATAGACATAGTATCCCGTCTTCGGATGCTTAATAATGGTATAGCCGTTAGCATCGTGCAGATAATTGAAAAACTCATCGCCTGACGCGAAACAATGCAGGACTGTGCCGTCAGGCTGGGTGACCGTCATCGGTATGTCTTTCAGATATGCCGCATTGACATTGGCAATAATAAAACAGGAAAATAGTAATACGATAATTCTTTTCATCGGTAATATCACAGTTTAGATTAAGCTTTAATAATTAAGGTGCAAAAATATAAAATATTTTTGAAGTTTTAACCTTTAATTACAAAAAAAGGTCTTGCGACCGCCCGACTTTATCTTTATCCTTTTCGGATATTACTCCTTGGTAAATCTTCTCATCTGTACTGACTTATCTGAAATCAGGCGGACGATGTAGCTGCCTGCAATGTAATCGCTCACGTTGATTTCAAAGTTATCAGAACAATCGTTCATAACGCCGACCAATGCGCCGTTGATGTTGTAAACCTCACATCTGCGGACATTCTCAGAGGTCTGAATCATGACCTTCTCTGATGCCGGGTTAGGATACAGTTCAACTGTCATCTCACCTACTTCGTTGATATTGTCAAGATCGAAGTTAGCAACGAGAGTGCAGTTCTCGGTCACTGTGAAGGTGTATGTAGCGCTGGTTGACACCTGAATATTGTTCTTGGTCCATTTGACGAAGACAAAGCCATTGAGAGCTTCCGCTGTTACTGTCGCTGACTCACCATAGTTGAATGTGCCGCCGCCGTCAACAGTACCATAGTCGTCGTTGTTAGCCTGAACGGTAACCTCATATGTGTTAAGCTCGAAGTTGGCAACGAAATCAGCATCTTCTGTCACTGTGAAGGTGTATGAGGCGTTGGTTGACACCTGGACGTTGTTCTTTGTCCAGTTGACGAAATGATAGCCTGTGCTTGCTGTTGCCTGGATTGTGGCTTGAGCATCTGGCAGATAGTAACCGCCACCTGTGACAGTGCCGCCTGCTGTTGGGTTGGCTGCCACTGTGATGTGATACATATCACCCACTGGTTCCATCTCGAGTCTGAGCTGGTTCTTCACATTGGTAGTAGTTCCTGATGTACTGATTGCAGTTGGGTCATAGTCGGAGCTATCGCTATACCAATACATGGCCTGGGTGCCTGCTGCGTTAAACACCCGGCATTCCATATGAGGTGAGCTGGTGTAATTGCCAGAGTTATCATCCATCACGATGACAATGTTTTGTGTGCCATCATAGATAAATGGAGTGTCAAGATCTAATGTCGTCCATGTATCTTCTGCCATTGTAACTGATCCGGCAAATACCTGATCAGCAGCTGTTACATTGATCCAGTCGCTTGCACTAGAGAATGAACTCTTATCGGTGTAGGCGATATACATATTGTATGTACGTGATTTCTCTGCACCGCCATTATAGAATGCAACACTTGTGATGATGCCTGGCATGCCAATCTCATCAGCAGTATAAATCTGTTCTGAGAGGCCATACTTATAATATGAGTAACTCGGCAGATGTGATTCAACTGCTGTACCATTACCGATAACCACGCCTTGGAATGGACCGAAGTTGGCAACATATTCAGCGTCTTCTGTCACGAAGAATGTGTAAATTTTATCTGTTGACACCACTTCATTACCTTTTGTCCAATTGATAAATGAATATGCGCTATTTGGGGTGGCAATAAGCGTGCATGATGAGCCTTCCATGTATGAGCCAGCTCCTGTCACTGTTCCAGCGTCATCAGGATTTGCGACAGCTGTGATGTCGTATCTGATACCGCTGCAGTTCACAGCAAACTGAGTAACAACGCCTGCTGTAGGTGTGCCTGAACTTGCATAGATCTGGTCGCCGCCATCGTAAGCGATTTCAAATGATGTTTCGTATGCATAGCTTCCCACAACGTATGTCACTGTCACCATTGTGCCGATATTGATTTCAAGGTCAAACTCAGCGTCGTGACCGGTTGCAACAGTAAGATCCTGTGCCGGTGTGCCGTCATCGAATGTGACAGTAAGCTTGCAGCCGTTCCATCCGTCACCGTATGAGTCGTGGAGTGAGAAGATGACATGGCATGTGTTCGACACCTTGCCCTCACCTGTCGCTGTTATGCCGTTGTCGGCCGTCAACTCAAATGTGATTGGGATAAGTGCTGACTCTGGACATGCTGCGTCAATCTGTACCTCGAATGTGGCTTCGCCGTTCTCACCGACTTCAATAGCGCCAACATTAAATGTCGGATTCACAATAGTAGCATAAGTGCTTGTCGTAGAAGCTGTCACCACTGCATTAGTTGCATGATAATGACCTGAGTTATGGAACACTGCTGTCACAGTCTGTGACTCACCTGGTGTGAAGCCGCCTGGGTACTGCATCTCAGAGAAGGTGATGACTGGTGCATCGACAGTGATAGTAGCTTTGCCTGTCCATGTCTCAGAACCGCATGTTGATGTCACGTCAAACTGGATCTTTGTTTTATCCGGAACACCTGGTTCTACAATGTATGAGAAAGCATTTGTCAGTGTTGTCATCGCATCAGCGGCGAGAGGACCGAATGAGCCTGTGCCGTCGGTGATGGTGACGTTGTCATTCTCACTTGTAAGGAGGACGTTGGTGTTACTTGTTGTAGCGTCAGCACCCACGTTCTTGAATGTTATCGTCATCTGCTGTGTCTCGTTGTTAGGAACGTTGACTGGAGTATAGCTGTCGATAGCAATGTATGGACCAACCATAGCGGCAGCAGGAACTGTTGCGATATATGGGACATGATTTGGATGTGTGACAACGATTTTAGCGTCACCGCCTGATGTCACTGGAGTCATCGGGATGTCTGTTGTACCTGTCTCGTCAATCATACCGGCACCATAGAGGACGCCGTCCTTTGAGATACCGACATATGAACCAGGAGCTGCTGTCACTGTGTAGAAGTCCATTCCGATAGGAAGTGTTGGCAAGTGTGACACGTCATTGTCTGTTGGTTCAACCTTATATGGGAGGATAGAACCATCGCCCAAGGTGTGGTAGGCCTGCCAGTCATAGATGTTTTCAACGTGCATGGTGTAACCGAGAGCCTCGGCAGCATTGCCGGCCAGGTTACCGATGAATCTGATAGCGTCAACTACGTTGTATGCATCTGGAGTCCAGATAGCATCGTAGCAACCCATAGTGGTCTCTGCCATTGTAGGCATTGTACCGTCGGCATGACTTGTAGCGCCAACGCCGAAGTAGTAGTCATTGAGCCAATATGTTGAAGGGCATGAGCCGATGTATGCGTAAGCAGCCTTGTTTTCTGCACGCACCATAGCCTCGCCGAAGCATTCGCCTGAGATACCCCAGTCAGCAGCCTGGCAGCAGTTACCCATTGCCAAGAAGTATTTGTGGGTGTTGGTTAAGTTGTGGACATCGCTAACTGTCAAGCTTGGGCCAGACCAGCTGGTGTTTGAGCCGTGAGCGGTGTAGTTTGCAAAACCGACACCTGAGTTGAGGTAGCTGTAGCAGTTGGTGTATGAGCCATGGCTGAACTCATTGACCTGGTTGAAACCATGGTCGGTGTTATAATAATAGTTGGTGGCATACCAAATAGTAGGACGACCCACTGTGACACCCCAACCGCTGTCTTCACCGGCGATGAGCAACACATTGCTAAGATAGCTCGGATCTGGCATAGTGAGCTGCTCATACTCGAGAGCCTTATTCAACATTGCTGTCATCTGAGCCACGTTCTCAGCTGGGAAACGGCTGTGATACATATCAGAGAACATGTCGCCGTCAACACTTGAATACAGAAGGTCGGTGACACAATGTGTGTTGCTGCCGGTGGCTGACTCAGGAACCATGTTCTTATCGCCCATGATCATGAGGAAAGTAGGAGCATCCTCTGCATATTTGGTGTGGATAAAATTCTGGATTGCTGATGAATTTGAGCCAATCTCATCGGTATAATTGACATCGACATAGAAACCTTTTTCTGTCTTCCATGTCACCCAATCCTGAATTGTCGATTCGAATGCGCGGTTGGTGATGACCAACATCTTGACAGGATTCTGCCACATATCCGGGTGTTCATCATAGACATCAAGAATAGCTCTTTCGTTGAACATTGTCTTGTAAACACCTGCGAAATATGGGTTGAATGTTCTTGCAAACTCATTATAAGCAGCCTCTTTGTCATAGTTGCCAAAGTTGACTTCCACCTCGATGTTGTTATAAACACGGATGATGTTCTTTGCAGCGTCATATTGGACAGGGTTCACTGTGAGAGCGCCTATCTGGATACCACGCATTGTTCCTTCAATCTCGAACTGAGCAATCGGACGTTCTGCATAACCGCCTTTAGCATATGCCTCAGCTTTGTACTCTAACTTGACATCCTCCGGCTTCACGCTCTTGAGGAGCATCGGCTGTGTAGGATAAATCTTGTTGATGCCATAATCGGCAAGGTTATAGACCTCTGTTGTGTAACCTTTCACCTCAACAGTAACATCATTTGCTCCGACAGGAACAGCGATAAGTTTGTTAGCTGCAGGGAGACAAGGTTCACCGATATTACCTGATGGAAATGCTCCATCCATTGTGATGTTGGAGAACACTCCTCTTTCGGTTGTAACCTCAGTGGCATCAATACCGCTGAATGAGAAGGTAGCACTGAACCCTTCTTTTGTGACGTTTGTGCACTGCTGCTCACTCTTGGCAGCATTCAGGTCGATACGACCCTGAGCAAATACATTGAAGCCGAACATTATGACTATCAATGCCATTGCCAGTTTTTTAAGTTCTAATTTTTTCATCTTTTTTTGATAATAATGTTTATTAAATGGTTATAAAAAATTTCTAGCGTGCAAAGATAAAAAAAATACAAAAACACGCCACCAAAAAATGACGTGTTTTTTTGAAAAAACTTTTTCTTTTAGGGTTTACACCTCAACGAGGGTGTTCCATCCGAACTCGTCTTTCTCGAGACCTGTCTGGATGCCACGGAGTTTGTTGTAAAGCTTCTGGCTCCATGGACCCGGTTTGCCGTCACCGAAGGTGTATGACTTGCCGGTCTCGGGATCGTCGATGCGTGAGATAGGGCTGATGACGGCTGCTGTGCCGCATGCGCCTGCCTCTTCGAATGTAGCGAGCTCTTCTTCAGCGATTGGACGACGTTCAACCTTCATGCCGAGAGTCTCAGCAATCTGCATCAAGCTCTTGTTGGTGATTGACGGCAGGATTGATGTTGACTGTGGAGTGATGTATGTGTTATCTTTCACTGCAAAGAAGTTAGCTGCGCCAGCTTCGTCGATGTATTTCTTTTCTTTTGCGTCGAGATAGAACTCGCAAGCGTACTGACCGCCGTGGCAAGCCTCGACGTGAGCGCGCAATGATGCCGCGTAGTTGCCGCCGACCTTGTAAACACCAGTTCCGAGAGGTGCTGAACGGTCGTACTTACGTGTGATGACGTATGGGTTAGCCTGGAAGCCGCCTTTGAAGTATGGTCCCACAGGTGTTGCGAAGACGAGGAACAGATATTCGTCGGCCGGTTTGACACCGACACGCTCGCCAGTACCTATAATTAATGGACGCAGATACAACGAAGCGCCGCTTTCATATGGAGGGATGAATTCCTTGTTGAGCTGGACACATTTAATCACTGCTTCTTCGAATTTCTCCATTGGGAAACGAGGCATGCAGATACCATCGCATGATGACTGCAGACGTTTGCCGTTCTCATCGAGACGGAAGATACGCACCTTGCCGTCAGCACCACGGTGAGCCTTCAAGCCTTCGAAAGCCTCCTGACCATAGTGCAAGCATGTTGCGGCCATGTGAATGTTGATAGTTGTCTCTGAGCAGAATTCAAGTTCGCCCCATTCGCCGTTTCTGTAATAGCAACGGACGTTGTAATTTGTTGGGTAGTAACCAAATGGGAGTGATCCCCAATCGATGTTTTGCATGATAAAACTTTTATTTTATGTTAATATTTTGTCGTTTTCTTGGATTGCAAAGATATGATTTATTTTAATACGTTCGACAATTTTTTCCACAAATTCTTCCACAAATAATGCTCCTCGATGCCGTATTTTTCCAACAAATCGTTAATCTGCTTCGCAACCGTTTCTTTATCAACGGGTTTATCGGATTTTCGACCTACAAGAAGCACATTTTTCGGGGTGTTGTCAATCTCGATAAACTCCATCACCTGGGTCTTGTATCCGCAATAATCCAAAACCAAAGCGCGAACAGCATCGGTAATCATAACTGCTTGACGCTCAAGGAAGATACCATGTTTTATAATGGCGTCAGTCTTGCCCGATTTCTCCATCTCGCGACGGATCTGCTTGTGGCAACAAGGTGCACAGATGATGAGGTTGGCGTTGTTTCTTATACCTTTTAATATAGCGTCGTCGGTAGCGGTGTCGCAGGCATGCAGGGCAATCAACACATCCAATTTCAATGGTTGGTAGTTTTCAATTGAATTTTCAACGAATTTGAAATTATTCAACTGACATTTTTGGATAATATCGTTAATCTTTTCGACCAAATCTTTGCGAATCTCCACTCCCTCCATCACGATTCTCTTGTCGTAATGCGATGTCAGATACTCATAAAGCGCAAAGGTCAGATATCCCTTTCCTGCCCCCATGTCAGCAATATGGATTTCATCACCCAACTTGGCCTGACGCATAACGCCATCAACGATTTCCACATATTTGCAGATCTGTTTAAACTTGTGCTGCATGTCGGCCAGGACCTTGCCTTCACGGGTCGTCAGTCCCAGCAGGAACCACCACGGTTTCGTCGGGTCTATGAGGCGCTGTTTCTCGTGGTCATGGCTCAAGTCCTGCTCACGGCTCTCCTGCACTTTCTTGCGCATCATAGTCGGCTTGCCTTTCTTGCTGACAAGCAGTGTCACATCTTCCGAAAGGGTAAAAAGTGACACGTTTTGAAACTTGTCCGGAACCAGAATCCTCACCTGCTCCATCATCTGAACGGCATCAAAATTCTTCGTCTCGTCACGACGCTCGTAGCGATATGTAAACTGATACATCTTATTGTTTTTCAATAAGATAGGTTTTACATAGATATTTCGCAACTCATCATTTTTTGACACCGGTTTCGACAATGTCATCTTGATAATTGAGTTGTCTTTAAGTGAATTTTCGAGTTTTTCGAAGAATTTTTCCATCAGAATTTCTTTTTTGCAAAGATAATAAAAATTGATATGCGACATTTTGTCAGTCCAAATATTTTGGCACAGAATTTGATTTTAGCCCTACGGGCTTTATTTTTGTTCCTTTTCCCTTGATGGAAAATGAACCGAAAAGATCAAGTGCCATACAATGCTCGGCCGCCGCGGTATGGCGCGGGCCCGTGCTGTAAACCCTCTGGGGCGAAGCCATTAAAAAAAATAAAAGAAAAAGTTAAAATTAAATATTATGAAAACAGGAAGTATTGGAGTAAAGACGGAAAACATCTTTCCGGTGATTAAAAAGTTTTTGTACTCGGAAAACGAGATATTTTTACGTGAGATAATCAGCAATGCCGTGGATGCCACCCAGAAGTTGAAAGCATTAGCATCTGCTGGCGAATTCAGCGGCGAGCTGGGCGATTTGACCATCAAGGTGGAAGTCGACAAGAAGAAAAAGACCATCACGGTGCGCGACAACGGCATCGGCATGACAGAGGACGAGGTTGACAAATACATCAACCAGATAGCATTCTCGGGAGCTACTGAGTTTATTGAGAAATTCAAGACCAACAGCGAGGCTGAGGCCGCCAACATTATCGGACATTTTGGCCTAGGCTTCTATTCGGCGTTTATGGTGTCTTCGAAAGTGTCACTAATCACTAAATCCTACGCCCAGAAAGACGACGAGAAAGGTGTGATCTGGGAGTGCGACGGCTCGCCTGAGTACACAATGAACCCTATCGCAAAAGGCAACCGCGGAACCGACGTAATACTTTATATCGCCGACGACTGTGCCGACTTTCTCGAAGAAAGCAAGATTCGTGAATTGCTCAACAAATACTGCAAATTCATGTCAGTGCCAATCCAATTTGGCACAAAGAAGGTACAGGAACCAATCGAAGGTGAGACAAATAAAGACGGCAAGCAGAAGACCAAAGAAGTCGAGAAACCTTGGATCATCAACGACGTGGCACCACTGTGGAAGAAAGCCCCATCGAGCATCGAGGACAAGGAATACAACGAGTTTTACCACACCCTCTACCCGATGAACTTCACCGAGCCGATGTTCCATATCCATCTGAATGTCGACTACCCATTCAACCTCACTGGAATCCTTTATTTCCCTAAGATCTCGAATCGTTACGAGTTCCAGCGCAACAAGATCCAACTCTATTGCAACGAGGTGTTCGTGACTGATTCCGTCGAGGGTATTTTGCCAGATTTCTTGAGTTTGCTGCACGGCGTCATTGACTCACCAGATATCCCATTGAACGTGAGCCGCTCATTCCTGCAAAACGACCAGAACGTCAAGAAAATATCGACCTATATTACTAAAAAGGTGGCGGAAAAATTGGAGGAACTCTTCAAGAAAGACCGCGCCGATTACGAGAAAAAATGGGATGATATCAAGATTTTCATCGTCTATGGAATGATTGCCGACCCGAAATTCTTCGAAAGAGCAGAAAAATTCATGCTTTTCAAAGATACGGACGGAAAATATTACACCATTGAGGAATACAAAAAATTAATTGAAGAAAAACAGACCAACAAAGATAAAAATGTTGTATATTTGTACGCGACAAATCTTGATGAGCAGTACACTAACATCGAGAAGGCAAAGGAGCGCGGATACAACGTTTTGATGCTTGACGGCATGCTTGACTCGCACTTCATCAGCACGTTTGAGCAGAAGTTCGAACACACCTCATTCGCAAGAGTTGACTCGAATACCATTGACAAACTCATTGAGAAAGAGGAAGTTAAGAACGAATCGAAGCTCGATGACAAGCAGAAGGAAGATGTGAAGAAAGCGTTTGAGGAGGTGATTGACAAGACGCATTTCAACGTGGAGTTCAGCACTTTGGGCGAAGACGACGACCCGGTGGAGGTGATTCAGAACGAATGGATGCGCCGTTACAAGGAGATGAATCAGATGGGCGGAATGCCGATGTGGGGCGACATGCCTGACAGTTACACCCTGATGCTCAACACCAACAACGCGGCAATCGCCACCCTGCCGGAGAAGAGCGACGAAGAACGCAAAGCGGTGATAACACAACTGTACGACCTCGCAAGATTGTCGAAGAACTTATTGAAAGGCAAAGAGTTAAGCGAGTTTATCAATAGAAATTTCAAGACAATCAAATAAATTATTAACTAAAATTTCACAAAAATGAAAAAGAAAAGTATCGTAACACTTGTCATCATCGTTGCCATCGTTCTGGTAATTTATCTCTGGTTCAAGTCAGGATACAACGCAATGGTTATGAAACAGGAGGCTGTGCAGGCACAGTGGGCACAGGTTGAGAACGTCTATCAGCGTCGTGCTGACCTCATCCCGAACCTCGTTGCAACAGTGAAAGGCTATGCCGAACACGAGAGAGGTACTCTCACCGACGTCATCGAAGCCCGTGCCAAGGCAACAAGCGTCACCATCGACCCGAGCAACATCACTCCTGACCAACTCGCACAGTTCCAAGAGGCACAGGACCAGTTGTCAGGCGCATTGAGCCGACTCCTCGTATCTATCGAGAGATATCCTGAACTCAAGGCCAACGAGAACTTCATGGCATTGCAGGCACAGCTCGAAGGCACCGAGAACCGCATCACCGTGGAACGCCAGAAATTCAACGAGACGGCAATGGATTACAACCAGTATATCCGTAAGTTCCCTCGTAACATCATCGCCAGCATGTTCGACTTCGAGAAGGTCGGCTATTTCAAGGCTCAGGCTGGCTCAGAGGTAGCTCCAAAAGTTGAGTTCTAGAATGAATTCAATCATTTCGATACAAAACGGAAGTGTTTTTCAACACGACAGACAGATCCTCAACGATGTCAACCTTGACATCGTTGAGGGTGAGTTTGTTTATCTCATCGGCCGCAGCGGATCAGGAAAGTCGTCGCTGTTGAAGACCTTATATGCCGACATCCCCGCTATCAGCGGCAGTTTCAACATAGCAGGGTTTAACCTCAACAATCTTAAAAGAAAAGACATTCCGATGCTGAGACGTAAAATCGGCATCGTGTTCCAGGATTTCCAGCTGCTCTACGACAGAAACGTGGAACAGAACCTCTCCTTCGTGCTGAAAGCGACAGGTTGGGAAGAAGAAGCCGGCATCAACAGACGCATCAACGAGGTGCTGCAGCTGGTAGGACTTCAAGACAAAAAGAAATCGATGCCGCACCAGCTGTCAGGCGGCGAACAACAGAGCGTGGCCATCGCGAGGGCACTCCTCAACAGCCCGAGTGTCATTTTGGCAGACGAGCCGACAGGTAACCTCGACCCCGAGACCACCAACGACGTCATGAAGCTTCTGATGAAAATTCGCGACAACGGCACCACCATACTGATGGCGACACATAACTACAACCTTATTTTGAAATACCCTTCACGCGTGATAAGCTGCGCCAACGGCACAATCACCGAGTCATCCAAGTAACTCCTCGAGTTTGTCGGTGGTGCGTGAAGAATTGTAAAAAGCATCCATCCTACTCTTTCTTATCTCGACCTGCTCCTCGACGAAAGGCTTCGTCATGAGGTTGGCAACGACGGTCTTCATCTCGTCGGCAGTGTTCGCCACGATGCATAAGTCGTTGATGTCCAATCCCTCCACCATCTTATCGTTGACCACACAATAACGGCCATTGAACAAAGCATTGAGCAGTTTCAGCTTCAAGCCCGTCGATTGCGCTGTGACAAGGATATTGATATGGGCATTGCGGATCAAATCTTGTAATGCATCGTCATCAGGATTTTCGACGAGTTCCACATTACGTTGACTGTCAATGAGTTTTACGAGATAACGAGGCGGATTCATGCCAGCGATCTTCAGTTTGATTCCTGTGCCCTTGAAAACATCGTTTATCAGGAACTCGGCGGCATTATAATTCTCCGAGATATCAAGATTTCCATGATAAAGCACATACTCACCCTGACCTTCCAACACGTCGACTTTATCGAAGCCAGCGTATGCCGGAATCAGATACACATTGTCGTACGACTGTTTGAAATACTCGTAATCTTTGTTGGAAATAGCAAGAATTCCTGTAGCTTTCGCCAATATCGGCTCAAACTTGCGCAGTTTTCTCGCCTCACTTCTTAAAAACAGCTTTTTACGCAGACTTTTCTCGGTCTTCGCCAAATATTGGTAATAATCGTGCTCCACGTTATGAGTGCGCACAAAAATCTTGCGTCCCTGCATCCTCGGGTCGAGCAACACGCTGCACGAATGCAGTCCTTCAAGAATTATCGGATAATCGTCTTGCAACAAATCTTGAATCAAACTCTCTGACATTCTTGAAGTTACGATAAAAGGCTTGCTATTGAAAAACTTCCAAAACGACATGTCGCGCTTGTAGTACTTGGTAGTCTCACATAGCGACTCGAGCCTTTCGGAATGTTCTCTTCCGTATTCAAAACAATGGAAATGCACCCTGAATCCGCGCTCATGCAGTGCTTTCAACTTGAAAAACACGTCGATGACTCCGCCATAGTTGACGGGGCAAGGGATGTCGAAACTGACGATATGTATATGATTTTCAGACGTATCTTTCATATATTTTCAGCAGAGCTTTCTCTTCATTTTCCCAACAGAGTTCCTGCGCTGCAAATATAAGATTATTTTTCCATTCCGCCAACGTCTTTTCGTCATTTAACGCATTTTTAATCGTTTCAGCAATGGTTTTAGGCTCGTGATTTTCTATGAAAGTGCCTATGTTATAATGAGTTATGATACGTTCAATCTCTGTAAGATGCGATGCTACAACTGGCACGCCCGCCTGGATATAATCGAACAGTTTGTTCGGCAGGCTGAAATGGTAGTTGAGGTTTGTGTCCTTGTCGAGGGTGAAACCGAGGTCGGCGAGCTGTGTTATAGCCATCATTTTCTGATATGGCATGCGTGGGAAGAACTTCACCCTATCTTCCCAATGATTGGCTTCTACTTTCTCTTTCAAAATTGGCAAAACATCTCCACCGCCGATGATAACTAATTGACAATCATCGAGATACTCCATGGCATCGACGAGTTCTTCTGAGCCACGTTGGATGTTGATACCAGAACCTTGTAGCACCAAAACATGTTTATTCAGATCGAGCCCCACTTCTTCGCGGGAGGCAGGAGCCGGCAGCATGGCACGCATCGGAATATTGCGGATGACATGCACCTTGAGACCATATTTTTCGTGAAAAAGGTCGGCAATTGACTGGCAGACCGTGATCATCTCGCTCATCTTCGGCAGGATGCGGCCTTCTATACGTTTCCACACGCGCTGCACCCTCGGACGGCTGACAAGTTCAGGCACTTCCGTGAAATATTCGTGGCTGTCGTAAATCAGCTTCACGCCTTTCAATTTTGAAATCCAGAAATTAGGCCACAATGTATCCAAATCGTTGGATAACAGACAGTTGCAGCGATGAAACAGCAGGAATAGGAATAGCCTAAAGTTAAACTCCGCATAAAACAGCGGGCCTTTCTCGAAAAGAAGCTTCATGCGACGTGTTTTGTACGGCCGTTCGTCCATAGGAGGCGATTTACGCTGCCGCCGCCCCACAAGAAGCACCTCAAACCCTGCCTTTTGGAGGGTCAGGCACGACTTGTTGACACGCTGGTCGGTCACTAAGTCATTGATTACCGAGACAATAACACGTTTCAATTCACTTAAAATTTCAAACTATAAAATTACAGTTTTTCTGTTGAAGTTTGACAAATTTTCTATATTTTTGAAAAAAATTTCGGAAATGGAGAAAAATTTTTTGTTACGCGAGCTCAACACCTTCGGTTTCGACGTCAAGGCGAGGTATTTTCAAGAATTGAAAACGATGGATGATGTCCAGGAATTATTGCGTAACCCTGAATTTATCACCTGTAGAGACGCGACATTGTCACGTCTCTACGACACCCCACCACGTCTCCTCATCCTCAGCGGCGGCAGCAACATCCTTTTCTCCAACGAGTTTTATGATGGTTTTGTCGTTTATCCGAATATAAAAGGCATCGAGACATTGTCGGAAGATGCCGAAAATATCATGATTCGCTGTTATTGTGGCGAGGTGTGGAAAGAATTCGTCGATTATACGGTTTCAAAAAATCTTTACGGACTCGAGAATCTTGCCGATATTCCTGGCAAGGTCGGCGCGGCGCCTGTCCAAAACATCGGGGCGTATGGCGCAGAGGTGAAAGATGCCGTGTATCAAGTACATACGATTGATTTGACAACAGGCGGAACCAAAGTTTTCAAAAACGAAGAATGTCATTTCGCATATCGAAACTCTATTTTCAAATCTTTAAAAAACATCCTTATTTTCGCTGTCGATTTCGTTTTAAAGAAAAATGGCGAGTTGAAATTGGACTATGGCAATATTCGTAATTATTTGATTAACAATAATATAACCAATCCAACTTTAAAAAATGTGGCTACGACGGTGAAGACAATCCGTGCTGAAAAACTGCCTGAGGTCGGTGTTGTCGGCAGTGTCGGCAGTTTCTTCCAGAATGCCATTGTATCTATGGATAAGTTTGAGGAGATAAAGAAAATGTATGCCGAGGTGCCATCTTATCCTGTTGACAGTGACCACATCAAAGTCCCTTCTGGCTGGTTGATTGACAAGGCCGGTTGGAAAGGCCACCGTGAAGGCCACGTGGGTGTTTGGGACAAGCAAGCCCTTGTCCTGGTTCACTACGGCGGAGGCAAACCTCAAGAAATCCTCGATTTGATGAAAGAAATACAGATTTCCGTAAAGGAAAAATTCGGGGTGGAAATTAAGCCTGAGGTGAATATCGTTTAACCGATTTATCTTATCTTGCGTCCTTTCGCGATCGTCCGAAATACCAGTATCTTCGTGGCATTACTGCTTGAATAGTATAAGTAGCCTTGTCCTGGCACAAATGCCTCCAAATCGCCAAACCACTCATCACCGTCAAATTCGGTCGTATAGTATTTGCTCTGAATCTGGTCGCCCTCCCCTGCTTCGAAGTCAGCCATGGCATCAGCGACATCTATCGTCTCAGAACTTGGGAATCCCATCCAGTTCCAGCCTGGCCTGATGGTTATCTCATATTCGTCAACATTCGCCGGGGCACCTTGCAACTCAACTGTGCATGCTGTATTTGCCATAATCAGATACATCTGCTCGTTGTAGATTCCCACTTCATCCAGATCGCCAAACCACTCTTCACCGTCAAACTCCGTCGTGTAATAGAATGACTGTATCTGATCGGCATTCTCTCCCAGGCTCTCCTTAAGCATGTCAAGCATGTCCACCGGGTCATCCACCGTGATATATGTGCTAAACCAGTTCCAGCCGGATACGAGATTGCTTGTCTGGGTTATTGTATTCGGACCGAAATTAGCAACGAGGTCGGCATCTGTTGTCACCTGGAATTCGTATGTTGCTTCGGTGGAAACCACCTGACCATCGTTAGTCCAGTTGACAAAAGCATAGCCCTCGTTTGGCACAGCTGTTATCGTAGCCGTTTCGCCATAATTGAAGGTTGCCTCCGTTGGAGGAGCACCACCGCCTGTGACATATGTGACTGTAATCGTCTTGATTCTGCGGTTTCCTGAAGTGCCACCTATGGTGAATCTAACGGTTGTTGCATCACCCGTCCACGTATTGGTGCTGAACGAGCCCACATTGGTGGTAATAGCATTGCTGCCATCGCTGGAGCCGTATGTTAACTCAATCCGACTGATATTTCCCGTATTGGTGCTGACCTCAAAATAGTTGCCACCGTAACATCTGACGGATTTACCATTATTGTAATATGTCGGTGGGTTGCTATTATTTGTTCCTTTATTGAACCCAACGCTTACATTGTTGTCGTCAAAAACTACGTTCGTGCCGTTTAATACCTGTGATGTTGTAACAGAAGCATATTTTACAGAGAAATCAACGGATGCCTCATGTGGCTCGCTTGGTGACGGCGCGTTTCCGATGAATGCGTCACCCCACTCTGTCGGATTGGCCGCTACACTGATGTCGTAGGTGTTTATTTCAAAATTGGCCTGACATGTGGCATTGCCTGTCACCGTGAAGCTGTATGGATTCTCCGATACTACAGTGTTGTTTATGGTCCAACTCACAAAATGATATCCCGTGTTAGGCGTCGCCGTCAATGTGGCCGTGGCGCCATATGCACAAGTGGCAGAGGCCGCAGGTGTACCTTCATAAGAATAGGTGACATCTATACCTTTTATTCTACGATGTCCCGAACTGCCTCCAATAGTGAAAGTCACCGATGCGGCATCACCCGTCCATATGTTTGTGCTGAAGGTGCCAGTGTTGGTGGTAATAGCATTGGTGCCATCGCCGTCGCCATAGGTCAACACAATCTTTGTGATTGTACCCATACTGGTGCTGACTCTGAAATTGTTACCGCCATAACATCTGATAGCAGTGCCAGTAGAATAATATTTCGGCTGGTTGCTATTGGAACCTTTGTTGAACACGACACTGGCATAAGCATCCAAGGTGACGCTGCTTATCTCCTGTCCGCTCTCATATCCTTGCTGTGAGAAATCAATGGAAGCTGTTGTGGTAGCATCGGCTTTTACGCTGGCCTCGCCCCCATTTGCAGGATTTGCTGAGGCTGTCACCTGATAACTGCTCGACCAGTTAGGATTCCAAATCATTTCGGCGAAATCGGGGTAATCGACGAACGGGTTACGGTTGTTTTGTTTGCCATAAACGGCATTGTTACGGTTTATCTCCTTTTGTGACACAGGGTCTTCCCTATGCCATTTCAGCAGCAGCGCTATTGCCCAGTCCTTTAACACCGACTTATTAGCCATATATGATGACTGTGGCCAGTCGCTGTCTTCCGTGTAGTAGCGGACACTAACATACATCAAGGCACGGGCGATGTCGCCTTTATACTCGTCAATAGGCTCATATACTGTCCCGCTGTATCCCAGCGATGATTTACAACTTCCAAGTTTACTGCCATTCATGAACGTCTCAGTCACATTGTTAACCTCGCCAAAGGCATAGTTACCGCGTTGTGCGTTGACATATTTGTCGGTTGGAAACACATGATGCAAGTCGGTTTCATGACTGGTTCCTGTTGCCCATGACTGTGGCCATAGATGCTCCCTGTTATAGCAATCGCCTTCACCATTGTCTTTAGTATGACATTCGTCATCAATAAAGGTGTAGTCATAAGGCGTCTCTCCATCAGGCACATCAGAATAGATGTCCCACACATATCCATTCGGCTTTTTGTCTGTCACCTTATAAGCATTCCACAGGCCATTGTACGACAAATGACTGTCGTTTTTAATGATGTCATGCAGTGCTGCTTTTAAGTCATCGCCAACAAGTCCATCAGTGCCGTCATAATACCCACTTGGGACCTGTGCCGTCAGCGTGACAGCAAATATCAGCAAAAATATGAATATGTATAATTTTCTCATCTAAGTCCTCCGATAAGCTCATGGATGTCGTCAACTCCTTGACGCTCACAGTATTCCACTATTCCTTTTACTACCTTGGCGGAAATGGCCGGGTCGATGAAGTTGGCAGTACCGATCTGTATTGCTGAGGCACCGGCGAGCAGGAACTCTATCGCATCGGTAGCTGATGATATGCCGCCGAGTCCTATTACTGGAATCTTCACTGCCTTTGCCACCTGCCATACCATACGCAAGGCTACGGGTTTCACGCAAGCGCCTGACAATCCGCCTGTCACCATCGATAGCACTGGCTTTCTCGTCTCGGCATCGATAGCCATTCCGAGCAATGTGTTTATCAATGATACGGAGTCGGCGCCAGCGGCTTCGGCAGCGAGCGCTATCTCGGCAATGTTGGTGACGTTAGGCGAGAGCTTCACCATCAGGTGTTTGTGATACACCTCACGTACAGCCTTCACCACCTGCTCTATGCCCGAGCAGGTAACGCCAAACGCCATGCCGCCCTGTTTCACGTTGGGGCAAGAGACGTTGAGCTCGATGGCTGGGATATCCTCCAATGCGTCAATCTTAGCGGCTGCAGTAACGTAATCGTCTATGTTTGAGCCACTTACGTTGACCAACACATTAGTGTCGAAGTGTCTGATTCTCGGATAGATTGTCTCGATGAAATAATCCACACCCTTGTTCTGGAGTCCGACACAGTTGAGCATACCCATCGGTGTCTCGGCCATACGCGGGTAAGGATTACCCTCGCGGTGATGTAAGGTGGTGCCTTTTACGATGATGCCTCCAAGCTCAGAAAGGTCAACAAAATCGGCATATTCCTCGCCGTAGCCGAACGTACCCGACGCCGTCATGACGGGGTTTTTGAGGGTCAAGCCCTTGAGTCTTATCTCTGTCTTTACCATAGCAGCCTCTCGATATTAAATACTGGACCTTCCTTACACACGCACAGATTGCCTTCTTTGGTGTTCTCCACGCAGCACAGGCAGGCGCCGATGCCGCATGCCATCTGGTTCTCGAGCGAGACCTCACACCAGATGTGTCTCTCGCGTGCCATCTTCGCCACCGCCTTCATCATCGGCATCGGCCCGCACGCATATATCTTATTGATTTTCATCGTCTTCCAGAGGCTATGCTCCGTCACGAAGCCCTCCTCGCCCATCGAGCCGTCATTGGTGGTGATGAACACCTCGCCCTCGTTACGGAAATGGTCCAACAGCATCAGGTCTGACTGCGTACGGCCGCCCAATAGGAAATTGATATTTTGCAAATAGTTGCATTGTTTTGCAAAATATAATAAAGGTGCTATGCCTATTCCGCCGCCGACCAGCAACACGTTGTCATCCTTGTCGGGCAGGGTGAATCCGTTGCCCAGAGGCATCACCACATTCAGCGCCGCCCCAACAGGAGATGCGCATAGCTTCTGCGTGCCCTCATGCTTCTCTTGGATGAGCAAGTCTATAGTGTTGTTCTGGTAATCAACGTCGTGTATTGATATAGGGCGGCGCAGATATGCCTTGTCGCAGCCGTCGACACGCACGTTGACGAACTGACCGCCGCGGCACTCCGGCAAGGGTGTCGATGCTTTCAGACGCAGCAATGCCGCACGCGGAAACGACTGCTTCTCGATGATCTGAAAATCAATAATCTTTTTCATATGATCAATACGTCATTTCGACTGAAGCGGAGCGGAATGGAGAAATCTCGTTAAACCATGTGAGATTTCTCGACTACACTTCGTTTCGCTCGAAATGACGAGTATGTGGTTACACCTTCTTAGGTTTTTTCGTTGACTTTGTGGCTGGTGCCGCGGCGGTCTTCACATTCTCCTTTGGAGCGGCCTTAGGGGCGGCTTTCTTGGTGGCGGTCTTCTTCACTGCCTTCTTCTCAGCCGGGGCTTCCTCTGCCTTCTCTTCTTCTTTCGCCTCAGGTGTGAAGTCAAGGACTCCCTTGTCGTTCAGCAGCTGATACCACTGGAACACCTTCTTCATATCTGATTGATACACAGCGTCTTCGTCATAGTCTGGGAGCACGATGAGGAACTTCTCTCTCAGCTCGACCGGCGATGCTTTCTTCGGGTCGAAGTCGAGTTTGTCGCCCATTTTCTCGTGGATGCTCATGAACACTTCTTTCAGAGGCTTGTCCTCACCTGTCGTGAAGATGCTGATTTCCTCGAGTGAGCTGATTTTGTCATTTGCGAAAGCCGGAATACGTTTTCCGTCGAGTAACGATTCAACAATAAGTTTTCCACCGCCGTTTGTAGCGACAAGGAAAAGACCTGGTTTGCCAGCAATGGCTACTACTTTACTTAAGTCCATAGTTTATTTTCTGAATTTTTAATATTATAAATTTATCAATTTTCAAATCAATTAAATGACTGCAGATCCGTCAGACGTTTGTACACGCCACCCAGTTCGATGAGCTCCTCATGTTTTCCGCGTTCCACAATCTGTCCTTTCACCATGACAAGTATCTCGTCGGCATTCTGAATCGTCGACAATCTATGCGCAATCACGACAGACGTTCTGTTTGTCATAACCTTCGCAAGTGCCTCTTGCACAAGGCGTTCCGACTCGGTGTCGAGCGATGACGTTGCCTCATCTAAGATCAAAATCGGAGGGTTCTTTAGCACTGCACGGGCGATGCTGATACGCTGACGCTGGCCGCCTGAGAGGTTCATTCCCCTGTCGCCGATGATGGTGTCGTATCCGTCCTCCATCTCCATGATAAAGTCGTGTGCGTTGGCGATCTTCGCCGCCTCTATGACTGCCTCACGTGACACGTGCTCGACTCCAAATGCTATGTTGTTAAACACCGTATCGTTAAACAGGATGCTCTCCTGCGACACTATGCCCATCAGTCCGCGCACGTCGCTGATAATGAAGTCACGCACATCTGTGCCGTCGATGGTGATGCTGCCCTCGCTGACGTCGTAGAATCGTGGAAGCAGGTCAACCAAGGTCGATTTGCCGCCGCCACTCTCGCCGACGAGAGCTATCATCTTGCCCTTAGGTATGGTCAAATTTATGTTTTTCAAAACATTGACTTCGTTGTAATGGAAGCTTACATTATTATATATAATGGAGTCGTTGAAGTCAGGAAGCGGCAAAGCGTCTTTCTTCTCAACGATAACCTCCTCAGCGTCAAGCACTTCGAAGATACGGTCGGCGGAAGCCATGCCTTTCTGCAGGCTGTAGAAGCCTTGCGAGAACGACTTCGCCGGCGAGATGATCTGTGAGAACACCACGATGTAAGCGATGAAGTTTGCCGCTGTGATGCTCGGTTCTGCCCCAGGAGTGGCGGCGGCATTCAAAATCAAGGTGGCGCCAAACCACACCACGATGGAGATGATGATTGACGAGAGGAACTCGCTCATCGGGGAGCTCAGGTCACGTTTGCGGTTCACGAACTTTATCACACGGGTGTATTTGCCGTTCTGCTCGTTGAATTTCTCGCTTGAGTAGTCGATGGCGTTGAATGCCTTGATGATACGCAGTCCGCCTATGGTCTCCTCAATGGTGGCAAGCATTCCCGCGAATCGGTTCTGTCCCTCAAGGGAGTCTTTCTTCAGCGACTTGCCGATGGCTCCGATGATGAGACCTCCAATAGGGAGAAGCAACACCACAAACAAGGTCAGTCGCCAGCTCACGCCGAGCATATAGGCGAAATATGCCAGAATTGTTATCGGCGACTTGATGAAAGTGTCGAGATAACTGATGATAGACACCTCTATCTCCTGCACATCGGTGGTGATGCGCGCCATGATGTCGCCTTTCTTGTGTTTGCTGTAGAACGACAATGGCAGGATCATGATTTTCTTATACAAATCGTTGCGGATGTCTTGTATCGTGCCGGCACGTGCGCCCACCATGAAATAAAGTGCGAAATAAGTCGTGACGTTACGCAGGAAAAATGCTATTACCAGTAGTAAGCAGATGAATATCAACGCAGTAGCCTGTCCTTTCCAGATAATGACATAGCTCACGTAATAGTCGAGCATCGCCAGCAAGGTGTCGGTGTCGAGGGCAAATTCCGGCTTGACCGTGGTAAGGTTGTCGGGGTTGAACAGAAGGTTCAAAAACGGCACTATCATTGAGAATGAGAACAATGAAAACACTATTGCCAGAATATTGAAGACGATATTCATCAGTACGCTGAACCAGTAAGGCTTAACGTAATGAAGTATCCTGCGGAAATTTCTTCTTTTTGTCATTTTTCCTTTGTTTTAATAGTTAAAACCGGTGTAGTTCTCCGGTGTGATGGCGTGCATCTCTTTCTTCACCGCCTTACTGACAGGCAGCTGATCGATAAATGCGTCTATCGACTCGCATGTCACCTTCTCGTTGGTGCGCGTGAGACCTTTCAGCAGCTCGTAAGCACCTTCCACCTGCTCACGACGGAGTATGGTCTGTATTGCCTCTGCCACCACTGCGTAGTTGTTTTGCAGGTCGGCACGAAGCTTCGTCTCGTTGAGGATGAGCTTGTCCAAACCCTTTGACAATGACGCTGTCGCTATCAGCGTATGTGCCAGCGGCACCCCTATGTTACGTGTCACCGTCGAGTCGGTGAGGTCGCGTTGCATGCGGCTTATAGGGAGCTTGCGGCTGAGGTGTTCGAAGATGGCGTTGGCCATTCCGAGGTTGCCCTCGGCGTTCTCGAAGTCTATCGGGTTGACCTTATGCGGCATGGCAGAAGAGCCCACCTCGCCGGCTTTGATCTTCTGTTTGAAGTAGTCCATCGAGATGTAAAGCCAGATGTCGCGTGACAGGTCGATGAATATGGTGTTGATGCGTTTGAGAGTGTCGAAATACTCCGCCATCATGTCGTAATGCTCAATCTGCGTTGTCGTTTCCTGACGTCTCAGCCCAAGTTTCTTCTCGAACTTGGCGGCGAACTCTTTCCAGTCGAACTGCGGATATGCCACTTTATGGGCGTTCATGTTACCTGTGGCACCTCCGAACTTGGCCTCAAACGGCAGACGTTTCAGTTCTTCGAGTTGTTTCTCAGCCCGCTCGACGAACACATATATCTCCTTCCCCAGGTGCGTCGGGCTCGCGGGCTGGCCGTGTGTGTGGGCTAGCATCGGCACGTCGCGCCATTCCTCGGCAAGCTCACGCAAACGATTGATGATTTTCTCGATAGCAGGAACGACAAGCTCGCGATTCGCCTCCTTCATGGTGAACGGCACCGCGCTGTTGTTGATATCCTGCGATGTCAGGCCGAAATGAATAAACTCCTTAAACTGCGTCAGTCCCATCGCGTCGAAGCGGCGTTTCAGGAAATACTCCACAGCTTTCACGTCGTGGTTGGTGGTCTTCTCGATCTCCTTAATCTCCTGAGCGTCAGCCACTTTGAAGTTTTTGACGATATTTCTCAACCTGCGGAAATACTTCGGATCAAAGTCTTTAAGCTGTGGCAACGGGAGCTGGCAAAGTGCGATAAAATACTCCACCTCCACCATCACTCTGGCGCGAATCAGTCCAAACTCCGAAAAATACTCGTCAAGGCGTTCAACCTTCTTACGATAGCGGCCGTCGATAGGCGAAATAGCAGTTAATTCTGATATATTCATCTCATATAGTTGTTATCAATCAAACTTGCAAATATACGGAATTATTATTTATAATTAAAAATAAATTAAGCAAATCTTCGATAACAAAAATTTCTATTGATTTATTAACTGTAAAATAATTCAATACTATTTATATCAAAACCCTGATTTTCCAAGGATTTTAAGAGCTTTCCCAAATCATTATTATCATAAGGAATCTTCTTTGACAACACCCAAATCTTTGATTTTCTTCTGTTTGACAAGGCGACCATACTCGCGTCATCATTTTGTGCGATTATCAGAAACTTCTTTCTCCACAGCCCGTGACGGATAATCAAATAGTTTTTCTTCTTTTTGATAACAAATCTACCATGATAGCACTTGGTTAGATGCCGATTTATCTCATCTGTCGCGACATACAGCAACTCAAACGCATTGTCATGATTCACAGATAGATACATAAATACATCGACATTTTTAAAGAGTCTCCTCTCCACAGTACACGCCACCACATACCATTTATATGGCATGAGCGGACTATTGAAATAATCTGCTGACATAAATTAAATAATTTAAAGGAACTGATTTTTGTAAAAAAATTGTCTTTCGACAAATATTAACATGAAGAAAAATCTCCACTAACAATGTTGCAAAGATATGAAAATTTTTTGTAATTTCGCACAATTAAAATTCATTCATTAAAAAATAATTTAAAAACAAACATAAATCATTGATAATCATGAAGTACGATGTTATTGTCATTGGTAGTGGTCCTGGCGGTTATGTGGCTGCTATCAGAGCTTCACAGCTTGGAAAAAAGGTCGGCGTTGTCGAGAAGGCAGAAATCGGCGGCACATGTCTCAACTGGGGCTGTATCCCGACCAAGGCTCTCCTGAAGAGCGCGGCTGTTTACACATATATGCAACACGCTGAGAATTACGGCATTAAGCTCGAGGGTGAGGTGCATCCCGACATGGAAGCCGTGGTAGCTCGCAGCCGTGGCGTCGCCGACGGCATGAGCAAAGGCGTGCAATACCTCTTTAAGAAGAACAACGTGGAACTCATCCCGGGTCTCGGCTCACTCACAGCCAACAAGACCGTGAAAGTCGTTGACGCTGAAGGCAATAGCACCGAATATGAAGCCGACCACATCATCCTGGCGACAGGCTCGAGAGTGCGTCAGCTGCCCGCCATGCCTATCGACGGCAAGAAGATCATCAGCTACCGTCAAGCCCTTGTCTTAGACAAGCTTCCGGAGACCATGGTGGTCGTCGGCTCAGGCGCCATAGGCTCGGAGTTCGCTTTCTTCTTCACCTCTATGGGCGTGAAAGTTACATTGGTGGAGTTCCTGCCAAATGTCGTGCCTAACGAAGACGAAGAGGTGTCGAAACAGGTCGAACGCTGCTTTAAGAAGCTGAAGATGACAGTGATGACTGAGGCTTCGGTCACCAACGTCGACACCACAGGCGAGAAATGCGTCTGCACCATCAGCACCAAGAAAGGCGACAAGGTCGTGGAGGCCGACATCGTGCTTTCGGCAGTGGGTGTACAGACCAACCTCGAAGACCTCGGACTCGAGAACCTCGGCATCGCCAACGAGCGCGGCAAGATCATCGTCGACGACTACTACCGCACCAACGTCCCTGGCGTGTACGCCATCGGCGACATCGTCCACGGACCGGCATTAGCACATAAGGCATCACACGAGGCTATCATCTGCGTCGAGAAGTTCTGCGGACTAAATCCTAAGCCATTGAACTACAATAATATACCTGGTTGTACCTACATCACTCCTGAGATTGCGTCAGTGGGCTTGAGCGAAGCAAAAGCCATAGCAGCAGGTTATGAGGTGAGAATAGGCAAATTCCCGTTCACCGCATCAGGCAAGGCAGCGGCGGCAGGCAACAAAGACGGTTTCATCAAGGTGGTGTTCGACGCCAAGACCAACAAATGGCTCGGCTGCCACATGGTGGGCGAAAACGTCACCGAGATGGTGGCAACAGCAGTGCTGGCACGCGAACTCGGCGCCGAAGGACGTGACATTATAGAGAACATCTTTCCGCATCCAACGATGTCGGAGGCTATCATGGAAGCTGCAGCGGCAGCATATGGAGAGGTGGTGCATCTATAATGGATTACAAGAAGATTTTCCTGGTATTACAGATCGTCGTGCTGGCAGTGGGACTAGCTGCCATAGTGGCGTGCATTGTGGGACTCAGGGCATTGAATCTGGCAGAGAAACGCCCAGTGTCGCTCGAGCAGATACAGCTGCGTAGCAACGACATCGAGTTCACCGAAGATATCACATTCGCTGGCGAGCGTGTGCCGTTGGAGATGTTCAACATACGCGAACGCTACGAGCGTGAGCTGCTGTCGGTATGCTATTTCCACAGCAACACCATGCTCCTCGTGAAACGCTCGTCACGCTGGTTTCCGGTGATAGAGCCTATCCTGAAAAAATACGGCATCCCCGACGATTTCAAGTATCTGTGCGTAGCAGAAAGCACCCTCACCAACGCCGTCTCACCTGCAGGAGCAGTGGGTTTCTGGCAGTTTATGGAGGCCACCGGCAAGGAATACGGGCTCGAGATAAACAAGGAAGTGGACATGCGCTACAACGTGGAGCTAGAGACAGAAGCGGCATGCCGTTATTTCCTGAAATCGTATGAGATATACCACAACTGGACGCTGGTAGCCGCTTCGTTCAACGCCGGCACACGCCGCCTGAGCAAATTCTTGAAGGAACAGAAAGTCCATTCATATTACGACCTGCTGCTGTCTGACGAGACAGAGCGTTATATCTTCAGGATATTGGCATTCAAGACCATAATGGGTAATCCGGAGAAATATGGTATCTATGTCAGCAAACGTCTTGAATATCAGCCATTTAAGTATAAGACCGTCATCGTCAATGAGAGTGTCGACAGCTGGGCTGACTTTGCTCTCGAGCATGAGATCACATACAAACTGCTGAAGATTTTCAACCCATGGCTGCGCGCCAAGTCGTTGAAAGTCAAAAAGGGCGAAGTTTACGAGATAAAGATCCCTACAAAGCCGTTCAACCTCACTGCCGACTATTGCAACGAAGCGACAGGCGGCGACATTATCGACTTTGAGAATGACAGCATCGCTGAAACACCAATGGAGTTTTGATGGCGGAAAAAGACAGAAATATAGCCGAAGACGAGTTTATCGAGATCTACGGGGCGCGTGAGAACAACCTGAAAAACATCGACTTACGCATACCGCGCGACAAGTTCGTGGTGATTACGGGCCTCAGCGGCTCCGGCAAGTCGTCGTTGGCTTTCGAGACCATATACGCTGAAGGCCAGCGCCGTTACATGGAGTCGTTCTCCGCCTATGCCCGTCAGTTTATCGGCAGCATGGAACGTCCTGACGTCGACGAGATACGCGGCCTCTCCCCTGTCATCTCGATAGAACAGAAGTCGGTGAACCGTAACCCACGCTCGACAGTGGGCACCATCACCGAGATCTATGACTTCATGCGACTGCTCTACGCACGCGCGTCGGTGCCTTATTCCTATAACACCGGAGAGAAGATGGTGCGCTACTCGGAAGAGCAGATCACGACGATGATTATGGAGCAATATAAGGATAGAAGAATCAATGTGTTAGCTCCAGTCGTCAGAGGCCGTAAAGGCCATTACAGAGACCTGTTTGAGCAGATACGTCAGCAAGGATATATCAAGGTGCGCATCGACGGCGAGATAAAGGAGCTCACATTCGGCATGCAACTCGACCGATACAAGACGCACGACATCGAGATTGTCATCGACCGCTTGGTGGTCCACGAAGACTTCAAGGAACGCATCACCAAATCGGTAGAGACGGCCTTCCGCCGAGGCAAGGGCATGCTCATGATTCTGGAAGAAGGCGGCACCGACGCGCGTTATTTCAGCAAGCTGCTGATGTGTCCGACCACCGGCATCGCATATCAAGACCCCGAGCCTAACACCTTCAGCTTCAACTCGCCCTATGGTGCCTGTCCGAAATGCAACGGCCTCGGCACCGTCATACAGGTCGACATGAAGAAGATCATCCCCGACCCGAAGCTGAGTCTGCGTAAAGGAGGCCTCGCTCCGCTCGGCGAATACAAGAACAACAGCGTCTTCAGCCAGCTTGAGGCGATAGGAGCACGCTACGGCTTCACCCTCGACACACCTATCAGCGAGATACCTGAGAACGCCATGAGCATCATACTCTACGGCAGCAGCGAGTCGTTCACGGTGACACGCGACTACCTCGGCACACAATCCACGTTCTCACAGCCTTTCGAGGGCATCGTCAACGTCATCCGTAAGATGAACGAAGAGAACGCACCGGCATCGATACTGAAATGGGCTAACAGCTTTATGAACGAGACACAATGCCCTGAATGTCAAGGACAAAGACTCAAAAAAGAAGCGCTTTATTTCCGTCTCAACGGTAAGAACATAGCAGAGCTCGCCGACATGGACGTCAGCGCTCTCTCACAATGGCTCGACGACCTGCCGAAACACCTCGACGAGAAACAGAATGAGATAGCACACGACATCTTAGTGGAGATCAAGAAAAGAATAAGCTTCCTGCTAAACGTAGGCATCGACTACCTCAACATGAACCGTCCGGCAAAGAGCCTCTCGGGCGGCGAGTCACAACGCATCCGTCTCGCCACACAGATAGGATCACAGCTGACAGGCATACTCTACATCCTCGACGAGCCCTCGATAGGACTACATCAGCGCGACAACCACCGACTTATCAACTCGTTGAAGGAACTACGCGACATAGGCAACAGCATCATCGTGGTGGAACATGACAAAGACACGATGCTCGCCGCCGACCATATAGTCGATATCGGTCCCGGAGCTGGCGTCAACGGCGGCGAGGTGGTGTTTCAAGGCACCCCCGCGGAGGCGATGCACGGCAAAGGTCTCACATGCGACTACCTGCGAGGCAAGAAAAAGATAGAGGTGCCCACGACACGCCGCAAGCCTCTCGAAGGAAAACACCTTAGATTATATAACGCCACCGGTCATAACCTCAAGAACGTCGACCTCGACCTCCCTTTCGGCGTGATGGTATGCGTGACAGGCGTCTCGGGTTCAGGCAAGTCGTCGCTCATCAACGAGACACTCTACCCTATCCTGAGCAAGCATTTCTACCGCTCCGAGAAGAACCCGTTGCCTTACGACCGTATCGAAGGCCTCGAAAACATTGACAAAGTCATCGAGATAGACCAGGCGCCGATAGGCAAGACACCGCGTTCCAACCCTGCCACCTACACCAAGGTGTTCGACGACATACGCAAGCTCTACGGCGAGCTGCCCGAGTCGAAGATAAGAGGCTATAAGTCGGGACGTTTCTCGTTCAACGTCAAAGGCGGCCGCTGCGAGACATGCCAAGGCGCCGGAGTGCGTGTCATCGAGATGAACTTCCTCCCCGACGTGCAGGTGCAGTGCGAGACATGCCAAGGCAAACGCTATAACCGCGAGACCCTCGAAGTGCGTTTTAAAGGGAAATCCATCAACGACGTGCTAAACCTCACCATCGACGAGGCCGTGGTGTTCTTTGAGAATTTCCCATCTATCTTACAGAAAATAAAGACGTTACAAGATGTAGGACTGGGTTATATCACCCTCGGACAGCCATCGACGACGCTGTCAGGCGGCGAGGCACAACGCGTGAAACTCGCGACGGAGCTGGCAAAACGCGACACCGGCAAGACATTATACATCCTCGACGAGCCCACCACAGGCTTGCATTTCGAAGACATCAAGATTTTGATGGAAGTGCTGAATAAGCTTGTAAACAAAGGCAACACCGTGCTCATCATCGAGCATAACATGGACGTCATCAAGATGGCGGATTATATCATCGATATGGGACCTGAAGGCGGCGAGCGTGGCGGTCAGATTCTCAGCGTGGGAACACCGGAAGAGATAGCAAAAAAGGCTGTCGGCTACACAGCAAAATATCTCAAAAACGAATTATAATCAATTGATTATCTTAATCTTATCTCTTGACCGATCTGTAGGATAGAATTCTCGTCAAGGCCATTCATCTTATAAAGTCTGTCCAACTTCACGGCATAGAGTCGCGACACCTTCGACAGCGTCTCACCCTGCTGAATGACATGCACATAGTATCCCGACGGGGCCTTGCGGCGTTTCGGACCTATATACAGGACCTCCCCTTCTGAGAATGTCGTCTTATTGCCTAAATCGTTGTATTTGATAAGCTGTTTCTTGCTCATCTTCAATTCTTTAGCCAGGCTTTCCAGATTGTCGCCATCTTTCGTCGTCACAAATTTCACACCGAAATTTTCTTTGATAAAATGATGGTCAGGAGTCATCTCAACGACAGGACAATCGTCCAAGACCGGCACCGCACCTTTGTTGTCGGCAGCATGTTTCTTGCTGACTTTCTTAGGCTTGGCATCCTGTTTGGTCTCTTGTTTAGGCTCTTCTTTCACCTCCGGTTTCTCATCGCCATGTTTCTTCTTCGGCTTGAATTTTTTGTCAACAACCATCTGGTCGTATTGCTGAAGGTTGTAATCCTCAATAATCTTTATCAAGACAGAAGCATACACAGGCGAAGTGGCATAACCTGCCTTCTTAAGACCATTAGCCCAGCCTTTGTAATCCGTTATCTTCAAATCGAAAAGCGAAGCATAACGGGTGCCGCTTGTCAAAAATATAGCATGATCTCTGAACGATTCCTCGACGGTGTTATAAACTCTGAAGCACTCCCCTTTCTCGTCATCATCGTAATACGTCTTCTTGCCAGTCCAGTTTTTATGACATTTTATGCAGAAATGATTGTTGCTTTTCCTTGCCAGCTCTGATGTTCCATGTGACGACTCCACTATGGCCTGTGCCAGTTTAATAGATGCGGGAATCTTATATTCTATCATCTGCTCCATGGCGATATCCTTGTATTTGTCAATATAATCAAGGGTTTCCTTGTTCTGCCCGTTGCTTTGGGCAAAAATGGATAATCCGCAGATCGTGAATAATATCAGGGCTATATGTCTAATTGTCCCGCTCATTGTCGTTTGAACGTGTAAAATTACAAAATATTTTGACATAATTTATCAAATAAATTATTTTTTGTATCTTTGCAAGATTAATGGCAAATATTGTTTTGATGAATTGTCAAATAATTAAAAAATATTTCCCTTCTTTATCTGAGGCTCAAATGGCTCAGTATGAGAAACTTGCGCCATTATACGAAGACTGGAACAGCAAAATCAACCTCATCTCGAGGAAAGACATGGACAGTTTTTACGAGCATCATGTCCTTCATTCTCTAGCTATCGCTAAGTATTTCGAGCTACTTCCAGGCATGAAGGTCCTCGACATCGGCACTGGCGGCGGCTTCCCTGGAATCCCTTTGGCGATAATGTTTCCACAGACCAAGTTTTTACTCGTCGACAGCATCGGCAAGAAGATAAAAGTTGTGCAAGACGTGATACAACAGCTTGATTTACAAAATGTTACAGCCATCCAGGAACGTGCAGAGAACATCAAAGAGAAGTTCGATGTGATAGTTAGCCGTGCCGTGACCCAGCTCCCCGACTTCGTGAAATGGTGCAACAACAAACTGCGTATCACCAATGACATCGAGGCGGGAGGCATATTATATTTAAAAGGTGGCGACATCGAAGAAGAGCTCCGCAACGTGCCGAAAAACTGGAAACGCAAGAGCACTTCCATCACAAAATGGTACGCAGAGCCTTATTTTGTTGAGAAGTACGTGATACACCTCTTTTAATCGCGAAGCGATGATAGAATATAACAATGGGTTTTAACCCGTTGATAAAGAAACAAAATGATAAACTATAAATTAACAAAAATGAAAAAACTCATCTTATCAGTAATGTTTATTGCCACGATGGCAATGACAGGTCTAGCCCAGATGCCGGCACCATGTCCGACCGACCCCAACGTGAAAGTCGGCAAGCTCGACAACGGACTGACGTATTACATCCGTCACAACGAGAAACCTTCAGGACGTGCCGATTTCTATATCGCACAGAAAGTCGGTTCGGTACTCGAAGAAGAGGAACAGCGTGGTCTCGCCCACTTCCTTGAACACATGGCGTTCAACGGAACCACCAACCTCCCGGGCATGACGCTCCGCGAATACCTCCAGAGCCGCGGCATCAAATTCGGTGAGAACCTCAACGCAGGCACGGGCATCGACCAGACAGTGTATATGGTCACCAACGTCCCCACCAACCTGCCGGGACTCGTCGACACCTGCCTCCTCATCCTCCACGACTGGTCAAGCTTCATCGCTCTTGAAGAAGCCGAGATCGACAACGAACGTGGCGTGATCCTCGAGGAGCTCCGCACACGCGAAGACGCCGACCAGCGTATCATGGAAGCGATACTGCCTGTCATGTATCCTAACAGCCCTTACGCCAACCGTCTGCCAGGCGGTCTGCCGGAAGTGGTCGCCAACTTCAAATACCAGACACTACGCGACTACTATCACAAATGGTATCGTCCTGACCTTCAAGGACTTATCATCGTCGGCGACATAGACCCTGACGCCATCGAAGCACGTATCAAAGAGATGTTTGCCGATATCAAAGCACCGGTGAACCCAGCTCCGAGACCGCAGTTTATGATCGAAGACAACGAAGTGCCTATCGTCGCCATCGCCTCCGACCCTGAAGCGACAGCATACGAGGTGAATCTGTACTATAAGTCAGAAGCGACACCCGACTCATTGAAAAACAACATGGGCTACTGGATGGCACAATATATGCTCTCTATGGTCTCGCAGATGCAGATCAACCGTTTGCAGGAACTCACACAGAAAGCCAACCCTCCGTTCGTCTATGGCTTCAGCTATTATTCTAACTATTACATCGCCCCGACAGAAGACGCATGGTGCAGCTTCGCCATGGCTAAAGACGCCGCAGGCATCGACGAGGCCATCACTGCCCTCGTGACAGAGAACAAACGCATGGCACAATACGGCTTCACCGAATCAGAATACGAGAGAGCGAAAGCCGACTTCCTGAAACGTGTCGAGAGCCAATACGATGAGAGAAACAACACCGAAAACAGAGTGTATGTCAACCAGTGCCTCAACAACTTCCTCAGCGGCGAGCCGATGATGGGCATCGAGATCGAATATGACTACTATCAGAAGATCATCCCTATGCTTCCACTTGAGGCTATCAACATGGTGGCAGAGCAGCTCATCCACGATGACAACCTCGTCATCACGGTGACAGCACCAAAGAAAGACGGCGAGACGCTGCCTACCGCAAAGGAAATCCTTGACATCTACGAAAACGCCAACGCCGCCGAGGTGGAGCCTTATGCCGAAGAGGTGTACGATGGCCCTATCGTAGCCAATATGCCAAAGCCAGGCAAGATCAAGAAAGTGACAGAGATGCCGGAGTTCGGCGCCAAGGTGTTGACACTCAGCAACGGCATGAAAGTCATATATAAGAAGACGACCTTCAAAGAAGACGAGATCCGCTTCTCAGCCAAGAGTTTGGGCGGCATCTCGGCACTCAAGCAAGACGACTTCTACACATTGCAGGAACTCAGCGACGTCATTACTCTCGGCGGCGTTGGCGACTTCAGCGCCATCGACCTCCCGAAAGTGTTAGCAGGCAAGAAAGTGCGTGTCAGCCCATATATCGGCAACTATGAAGAAGGTATGAACGGCACCTGCTCACCGAAAGACCTCGAGACGATGATGCAGCTCATATACCTCTACTTCACAGCACCACGCTCCGATGAAGAGGCATTCCAGTCATACCTCCAGCGCACCAAAGCAGCCGTCGAGAACCAAGAGAACAACCCGATGACGACGTTCTCAGACTCGTTGATAATGGTGCTCTACGGCAACCACCCGCTCCGCATGAGGATGAAGGCCGCAGATTACGACAATGTCGACTACACCAAGGCAATGGAATATTACAAGAAGAGCTTCGCCGACCCGAAAAACTTCACGTTCTACTTCGTAGGTAACATCGACGAAGACGCATTCAAGCCATTGGTCGAACAGTACCTCGCATCATTGAAAAAAGGCAAGGGCAAGAACAAATGGAGTGACATTGGCCTTGGCATCTCAGAAAAGGATATCACCTGTGTCTATGAAAAAGAGATGCAACAGCCGAAAGTCACCATCTACATGACTATCAACGGCACTATGGAATACAACTACCGTAACCAGATTTACATGAGCGCCCTCAGCGACGTCATGGACATCTACTACACCCGTACCATCCGTGAGGAAGAAGGCGGCACATACGGCGTAGGTGTTTACGGCACAGTCAGCGACAAACCGAAAGACGCATACTTGTTCCTCATCGCATTCGACACCAACCGCGAGATGTATGAGAAACTCATTGGAAAAGTCAATGAAGGCTTCAAAGATGTAGCTGAAAATGGCCCTTCACAGGAAGACCTGACAAAAGTCGTTGAAAACCTTTATAAGAAACGTGCTGAGAACCTCGAAGAGAACAACTTCTGGTTGTCAGCAATGGTGTCATTAAACGACGACAAAATCAACATCGTTGACGAATACGACGAGATTGTCAAGAGCATCACTCCTCAGAGCATCGCCGACTTCGCCAAAGAAGTGCTGAAAGGCTATAACAAACAAGTCATCCAGCTTCCTACAAAGTAGTTTAAAGTCTTCATTCCGTCATTTCGACCGAAGTGAAACGGAGTGGAGAAATCTTTGAAGTTAAAGATAATCGATAAAAGATTTTAAAATTAAATGATATGACAGAAAAACTTCAGACTTTACGCGACAGCGCGGCCATGAGATGGACTGCGTTGCTGCTGTTGGCGTTGGCAATGTTCTGCGCCTACATTTTCATGGACATCTTGTCACCTATCAAAGACCTGATGCAGACCGAACGTGAATGGGATAGCCTCGCTTTTGGCACCATGCAGGGTGCTGAGACCTTCCTCAACGTCTTCGTGTTCTTCCTCATCTTCGCAGGTATCATCCTTGACAAGATGGGTGTGCGTTTCACGGCAGTGCTTTCAGGCGCTGTGATGCTCGTCGGCGGATTGATCAAGTACTATGCCATCCACGAGAGCTTCAAAGGCAGTGGCGCAGAGGCATGGTTCACATCTAACCTCAACTACATCCCGTTATTCGATGAACTCGGAGTTTCACCATTCTATGGCGAGATCGTCGACGAGGCCGGTAATCTGCTTCGTCCAGGCATGCCAGCATCAGCTAAACTCGCAGCTATCGGCTTCATGATCTTCGGTTGTGGCGCCGAGATGGCAGGTATCACCGTCAGCCGTGGTATCGTGAAATGGTTCAAAGGTCGTGAGACAGCCTTGGCAATGGGTTCGGAGATGGCATTAGCACGCCTCGGCGTCGCCACCTGCATGATCTTCTCACCTTACTTTGCAAGACTCGGTGAAGACATCAACGTCAGCCGTTCAGTGGCCTTCGGCGTGGTGCTTCTCTGCATCGCCCTCATCATGTTCATCGTTTACTTCTTCATGGACAAGAAACTCGACAGTCAGACTGGCGAAGCTGAGGAGAAAGACGACCCATTCAAAATCTCCGACATTGGCAAGATTTTGTCAAGCCTCGGATTCTGGCTCGTGGCATTACTCTGCGTGCTTTACTACTCGGCAATCTTCCCGTTCCAGAAATATGCCGTCAACATGCTGCAGTGCAACCTCACCCTCACCCCTGGTGAAGGCTTCTGGGCAAGCAACTCAGTGACCATCGTCCAATATATCGTGATGCTGCTCGTCGCTGTTTGCTCGTTCGCCAGCAACTTTATCAAGACAAACAAAGGCTTGAAATATGGTCTCATGGGATTGGCCGTCGTCGCCCTCGTAGTTTACTGCTACATGGGTTACATGCGCGGCACCGCTGAGACAATCTTCGCGGTGTTCCCGCTCCTCGCAGTGGCTATCACCCCTATCCTCGGCAACTACGTCGACCATAAAGGCAAGGCCGCTTCTATGCTTATGATCGGCTCATTGCTGCTCATCATCTGCCACCTCACCTTCGCCTTCATCCTGCCTCTGTTCAAAGGCAACGCAGCAGGCGGAACCATAGTGGCATACGTGACAATCCTGGTCTTGGGCGCATCTTTCTCACTCGTCCCTGCAGCTCTGTGGCCAAGCGTGCCGAAGCTCGTCGACGAGAAGATCATCGGATCAGCCTACGCTCTCATCTTCTGGATCCAGAACATCGGTCTGTGGCTGTTCCCACTGCTCATCGGCAAGGTCCTCACATCAACCAACCCTGAGGGCGCCCTCGCACACGAGCTCGACTACACCTGGGCTCTGGTGATGCTCGCATGCCTCGGCGTGGCAGCATTGCTCATTGGTATCTACCTCAAGGCCGTTGACAAGAAGAAACACCTCGGCCTCGAAGAACCGAATATTAAAGAATAGTTTACCGTTTACGGTTTAATGTGGAGACGCGCCATGGCACGTCTCCACATTTTTTATTATTTTCTTGATTTTTTCATTTTGATTTCGTATCTTTGCGATGTTAAAAATCATTTAAAATGAAAAAACTATACCTATTAATCATCGCTTTGGCAGTATTTATTACCGTAAAGGCCCAATGGGTCAACGACCCTGAGAATAACACATTCATCGCCAACGCCGACGCTGATGCCGGCGAGGTTTATCTTGCCACTAATGCCGAGGGCGACACCTATGTCCAATGGATGCAGTTCTTCTCCAACGGTTGGTCACCGACATTACAACGCCTCAACGTCCTAGGCGAGCCACAATGGGGAGCCGACGGCATCCACATCGCAGCGCATGAGTTCTCATCAATGTCGGAAGGCGTCGCCATGACTGCGACAACCGACGGCGGAGTGGTCAGCTGCTTCTCCATCTATGACGGTTACACCTATGCCGTGAAAATCAACGCCGACGGCACATATGCATGGGGCGAGACAGGAGTGCAGCTCTTCAACGGACAGGGCTTCTCACGTGCTGAATGCATAGCCGGCGACGACGGCGGCGTGTGGACCCTCGGCTATGACTACGACAACCTCTACCTTCAGTATGTCAACGCTGACGGCTCACTCAACCCTTGCGTCACCATATCCGACAGCAGCCTTGACTGCGCCTATGGACAGCTGACACTAAGCAACGACAACAACGTCTTCGTGACATACGAAAAGATAAGCGGCGGCTTCGGCTTCTACAAAGAGAAACGGATCGTCGTCGCCGGATATGCCACCGACGGCACACAGATAAGCCCCGAGACACTGCTGATGGCGGGCAGGACATTCCAAGTGACATACTGCCATACTGCCATCCCTGACGGACAAGGCGGCGGATACGTCTATATCTGGCACGCAGGCATTGGCGAGAGCTTCAACACCTACGTGTTCCACTTCGACCAGAATGGCGCATCGACCATCACCGACACCGACGGAATACCTGTCCACACTGCCGATCCTGCCAACTACTACCTCGACGCATACGCCACCGTCGACCCGACAAGCCACGACATTCTCATCGCCTACCGACAGACCGATGCAAGCACAGAGTCGATATACAACATTTTGGTAAACCGCATCACCTCTGACGGCGAGAGACTATGGGACGAAGGCAAGATCATCATCGGCAACAGCAACAAACCATGCGAGGGAGTGCACATCGACGCCTTCGAAGATGGCACAGGATTCAGCGTAATATACTACCTTAGCGGCAGCCCTGGAAGCGTGGAAACCACCGTCGACGCACAGGGTTTCGACATGGACGGTAATGCGATATGGTTCACGCACATGTGTTCCAACTTATATAACAAGACCAGCGATAAAAACAGCACCGGATTCCACAGAGGTCAAAACATAGTGGTATGGGTCAATGCCAACAACGGCGGACTATACGGACAAAACATCAGTCCCAACGGAGAGATGGGCGACCTGACCACGTCAGTGCAGGAATACGAAGATGAAGACATCATCGAGATTTTGGAGGTGTACAATGTCAACGGACAAATCGTCAACAGAAGAGTCTTCGACGAGTCAAATCAAGGAATCTATATCATAAAAGGTGTGACAACCTCAGGAAAGACGACGTATCGAAAGATACTGAGATAAAACAAAAAAGGAGTGTGAAATTTCACACTCCTTTTTTTCTCTCTACACTAATCTTCACTATTTGTTTCTTTTACGCAAGGCATAACCTGCGCCAAAAGCTGTGAGAACGAGCAATCCGCTACCAAGAGGAGCCGGCTGGTCAGCGCCCTGATTGTGTACTGGCAAACCGATGTTAGGAGTTGAACCTGAACCCCCGTCTCTGTCGTAGCTACCGCCTTCACCCTGGAAGAAACCGTCCTGAGCATTTGCTGCTAAGCTCATTGCCACCATCAAAACTAATGTAAAAAATACTTTTTTCATTGTATAATTATATTTTATTCTTTTCTTTTCTAATCTTTGAGGCTGCAAAAATACACAAATTATTAATATGAACAATAACTTTTTTTCAAATATTTTTGAACATATTTATTAACAACGCTCAAAATGTCAATAAAATCAAGTGGAAACTGCTGGGTTCGAACCAGCGACCTCCTGCTTGTAAGGCAGGCGCTCTGAACCAACTGAGCTAAGCTTCCGGTCGCACCGTGAGCGGATTACGGGGCTCGAACCCGCGACCTGAAGCTTGGGAAGCTTCCGCTCTGCCAGCTGAGCTAAATCCGCTAATCCGTTTCGGGCTGCAAAAATACAAAATTTTTCATTCCAAAAAAACTTTTTTCAAAAAAATCTTTTAACATTACTCTTTTAACTTCTAACTAAAAATTGTATATTTGCAAAAAAATTTAACTGTCATGAGTCTAATAGAGAAAATAAAGAGATCCATCGACTACAGAAAATGGTCCTACACCAAGGCCAACGATTCCTGGTCGGTGTTCAAGATAATGTCGGAGTTTGTCAACGGTTATGAGACGCTTTCGCGAATAGGTCCCTGCGTCGCCATCTTCGGCTCGGCACGTGTCACCGAAGACAACATATATTACCATAAAGCCGTCGAAACTGGCGCTAAACTCGTAGAGAAAGGCTTCGGCGTCATCACTGGCGGCGGTCCTGGCATCATGGAAGCAGGTAACAGAGGCGCTCATGAAGCCGGCGGAAAGAGCGTAGGACTCAACATCGTGCTGCCTCACGAACAACACGCCAACCAATACATCGACCCCGACAAGTCCATCAACTTCGACTATTTCTACATCCGCAAGACGATGTTCACCCGCTACTCCCAAGGATTCATCGCCTTCCCGGGCGGCTTCGGCACCCTCGATGAGCTGTCGGAAGCCCTCACCTTGATGCAGACCAACAAAATCGCCAACTTCCCTATCGTGATGTTCGGCTCAGAGTTCTGGAACCCGCTCGTCGACTGGTTCCGCCAGACACTTCTGGAAAATAAGATGATCAAAGAATTCGACTTCAGCATCTTCCATGTGGTTGACGACGTAGACGAAGCAGTACGTATCATCGACGACTTCTATCAGTCATCCGAACTTAAACCCAACTTCTAATGGCAAAAGTCCTTATCATCGACGACGAGTCTGCCATCCGCCGCGCCATGCACGGGATACTGGAGAACGAAGGCTACACCATCAGCGAGGCACCATCGGCCATCGACGCACTGCCTATGCTTAACGACGACACCTTCGACGCCATATTCTGCGACATCAAAATGCCACAGATGGACGGCATAGAGTTCCTAGAGAAAGCCAAGGCTGTCACCGACACACCTATCATTATAATATCAGGCCACGGCACCATCGACATAGCCGTCGACGCCATAAAAAAAGGCGCCTACGACTTCATCGAGAAGCCCATGGACCTCAACCGTATGCTCATCACCCTGCGTAACGCCCTCGACAAAAACCGCCTCGTCAACGAGACGAAAGTGCTACGCAACGTGGTGAACAAACAATACGAGATGGTCGGCTCCTCCCCTGCCATGAACGAACTCAACGAGATGATAGGCGTGGTGGCGCCCACCAACGCACGTGTCCTTATCCTCGGCGAGAACGGCACCGGCAAAGAACTGGTGGCACGCCAGCTGCATGAGATGAGCCCACGTAAAGACAACGCCTTCATAGAGGTCAACTGCGCCGCCATACCATCGGAACTCATTGAGAGCCAGCTGTTCGGACACGAAAAAGGCGCCTTCACCTCAGCCGTCAAACAGAAGAAAGGCGACTTCGAGCTTGCCAACAACGGCACCCTCTTCCTCGACGAGATCGGCGACATGAGCCTCGCAGCACAAGCCAAAGTACTGCGCGCACTCCAGGAAAACAAGATAACACGCGTAGGCGGCGAAGAAGAGATAAAAGTCGATGTCCGTGTCATCGCGGCCACCAACAAAAACCTGCAGGACGAGATAGCGAAAGGCAACTTCCGCGAAGACTTATACCACCGTATCAGCATGATAATAATGAAGGTGCCGCCACTGCGCGAACGCCTCGACGACATACCTCTTCTGATCAACAGCTTCGTGGTGAAATCGGCCAACGAGATGGGAAAACCAATACCCACTTTCACCGAAAAAGCAATAGCAGAACTCAAAAAACAACAGTGGACAGGTAACATACGCGAGCTGCAAAACGTCGTCGGACGCCTCGTAATACTTTGTGGCTCAACGATTTCCGATGAAGATGTAAAAAAATATATCTGATTTCAGAAATTAATTGTATCTTTGCAAACTTTTTGAAAAAAGCACATGACATCTGGGGCTGACCGGTTTTGACAGCTTGTAGAAGGGTTATGTAAGCATACCGAGCCTCGCAGTGACGCTCGCAAATCTTGACTGCAAAAAATTAATTGGCGAAAATACTTACGCTCTCGCTGCTTAGTCGAAGTACAGTAGACTGAAGCTCAATCCTTTCACAAGGTGAGAGGACGAGACATCTCGCGGATGGAGCCTCCCGATTCCGGTCCGACAACGAGGTGCTCAGCAATTTCGGGATAGCGACGCGGAAGCTCCGGCAACGTCGTGAAGCTTTAGGAGATAAGGTTGCGATTAGGATGTCTGTTTCCTTGCACAACTCGAAAAACAACAACAGAATAAGTATGTAGAAAGCATGATTGTTCCTTGTTTGGACGAGGGTTCGACTCCCTCCAGCTCCACAAAAAAAAGAGTGAAGTCCGAAGACTTCACTCTTTTCGTTCGACATTCACACCTATTTAATAATTATAACTTCATCATTTAATATCAGCGTCTTGACACTTGAGCTGTTTGAATAGTACAAGTATCCTTCTCCTGGTTCAAATGCCTCTAAGTCACCAAACCATTCATCGCCGTCAAATTCAGTCGTGCAATATTTGCTCTGAATCTGGTCTCCCTCATCAGCCTCAAAGTTGACCATGGCGACAACGACATCTATTGGATATGGATTAGGGAACCCTATCCAGTTCCAACCTGGTTTGATGGTGATTTCGTATTGGTCGGCAATAGCTGTATATCCTTCTAGCTCAACAGTGCATGGTGTATTTACGAGAATCATGTACATCTGATCGTTGGTGATACCTTCTTCATCCAAATCGCCGAACCACTCTTCTCCATCGTATTCTGTCGTGCAATAGAATGACTGTATCTGTTCGGCATTATCACCCAAGCCTTCTTTCAGCATATCGAGCATAGCGACCGGATCATCTACCGCAATGTAGGTGCTGACCCAGTTCCATCCTGCTGTCAATGCTATCGTCTGGGTATTAGTCGATAAATGATATGGCGTCAGGTATGCACCACCTTCGATTTCGTCCACCTCATCAGCTGTGAGCGTGCCCATGTAAACTGTTCCCCAGTGTTGCATTGCCTGGCCTGCCCTGATAGCCACGGTACCCTCATAGTCATAGCATCGGATCACATCGTAGTCAGAAAGGTAACCAAGAGTGATGGTGCCGTTGCCGCCGTTGGCCTTGAGGTTGCTGTAACTTTGTTGGCCGCCTACGATGAGGATATCACCCCCACTATTGATGACAGAGCTATTAACATAAACATTGCCAACGATGACATCGCCCGTGGTAGTGGCTTTGAAGTTGATAGTGCCATAGCGGTTCTTCTGACCATAGATGGCCAAGTCACCGTTAACGCTGAGAGCATTATCCACGTCATTGCAATAGATATCGATACCGTCAGGAACGATGAGTTTGGTGTCACCGCTGAAGCTGATCTGGTTGAAGAAATTATCGCGCATAAAGGTATAGGTGCCGCCGCCGAGACTCGTCTCGATATCCCAAAGCACGGTGGCATTCTCGGTATGCGTATCGCCGTTCTCGTCCATGTAGCTGACAGCCACGGTCTCGGCGTATGGAGAGATTTCTTTGTCGCTGATGACATCATACGGGATGTTGTTTCCGGCAGGAATCACCTCAAAGCCTTCTGGGGTATTTGTCACGAAATCTTTGAGGAGATTCACAGTGCCTGCTTGAGGTGTAATAAAGTAGTCGTTATTAACTGCTGTCCAGCTGAGGTTGATGTTGTCGGCATTGAGATTTACGAGCGTGTTTTGACCTCCATATATGTTGACATCGCCATGAATAGTGTCATTTATAAATATGCATCCGCCATTACCAATCGTCTGTCCGTAGATTGTGAGGTCGCCATCAACTTTAAGCCAGTAATCTTCGTCTGACTTGTATGCTGCGATGCCAAAACTGCCATAATCAGGAAGGATGAGGGTGGCGTCGCCGGTGAAATGGAGACGGTCATAGTAGGCATTGCTCTTGGCATAGCCGGCCATAACAGTGTAAACACCTCCTGGGTATTCCGCCTCTTCTCCGCCGTAAAGCACTCTGGCCATGGTGGTCTGCAACACGCCGTCCTCGTCCAAGTAGCTGACTTCCGTTTCGGTGACGCATGGGTAGAGCCATTTGTCGTTGATGGTGGTCACGTCTTCAACCGGACCGGCCTCATATATGGTATTGTATTCATTCATAAATGTCTTGGCGAGAACCACATTGCCAATGTATTCCATAACATAATAACCGTTGTCAGGTCCTGTCCAACTGAGGGTGATGGTGCCGTTGCCGTTGTTGGCACTGAGGTAGCCGATAAATGTGTAACCGCCGTAGATGGCCACATCGCCTGAAGCCTGGACATTGTATGAGCAGATACCGCCATAACTATTCTCCTGTCCGTAAACGGTGAGGTCGCCGTTGACGAAGAGGCCGTTCTCAGAATCGGTGATGCCTTTGCCCATACATTCAACATAAAGATAGCAATCGTCATTTATTATGATGGTTGTGTTGCCGTTGAAGACAAGTTTGTCGCAATACACATCACGCAAACAAGTGTAGATGCCTCCCGGAAGGGTGTCGGTCTCGATGCCATAGAGTATGGTGGCGCGGACGGTCTGCGGTGAACCATTCTCGTCAATATAACTGACGTCGGCGTATTTAGGAGCCCACTCAGCATATAAGGTCTTGTCGCCTATCATGGTGCCGGCGGTGATTTCGGTGACGGGATCGCCCTCGAAGTAACTATACAAGTACCAGCCCATGAAGGTGTTGTCAGCCTTGGTAGGTATCGGCATGACTACCGTCTCAGCGAAGGTGTAGGTTGTCGGATAACCCTCTGGCAGGGTGCCGCCATTGGTCACGTAAGTGATGTTGAATGGTTGGCTGAAGTTGGTGAACGGCCTGAGGGTCTTGCCCCACAGGGTTCGGATTTCACTCCAACCAAGTATGCCCGCAAAATAGTTACCCTCCCCATCGGTGAAGGCCTGACCTTCGGTAACAATCACGTTATAATCTGGATATCGGTTGCAGGTGATGAAGTCGCTTTCGTCGGTCCAACCAAGAGTGATTGCACCATCTAAGTAGCCGCCGGCATACAAGCCCGCATCCTCTTCAGCGTATGCCGTTACTTTTCCACCATTGATGGTGATGTTGTTACCTTCTATGCCATGACCATCGTAAGAGTTTGTTACGGTGATGTCTCCACCGTTGATTACCACATCGCCATCAACGTCGATGGTATTAACACTATACGAGGAATTACCACTTGACAGATTCACGGTTCCGCCGTTGATGGTGAGATCGCCATCATAGATATCGATGCAGTAACCCAAATTTTCAATGGATATCTCTCCGCCATTGATTGTCATATCGTCGGATGAGTAAATAAAACAATCATAACTATCAACTCCTTCCAAAATGATATGACCACCATGAATTATCAAGCCATTTGCGAAAATGTACGAATTGACAGCGTTTATCGCACCAGTTCCCTCGGACTGCACGTAGATTGTAAAATGATTATTACTGCCCAAATACCCATAATCGCCATAGGCCTCATCGTTAATCGTCAATGTGGCGCCGTCCACCAGAATCAAGTTTGCTGGGCCATAGATCCAGATGCCGCCGCTGTAGGTGACATCGTGGTCAACCACGTACCAGGCCTCCACGTCGTTGTCGCCGTAAAAGATATAATCCTCACTTCCGTCGAGTATGGTGTAGTTTTGGCAATAGGCGGTCTGGCCGTCGGCGTCGATATACGGGATGCTCGTGCGCGCGCTGATGATGACATCTTCGTAAGGCATGAAGAGCGTGTAGGGGTTCTCGGTGCCTGTCAGTGTGCCTGCCGATGCCATATAGCCACCAAAAGTTTGCGGTTCGCCAGTGTAGCCCAACGTGAGGAGCACTTCAGCGTATCCAGGGGCGTACAACGTGCCACCGTATGCCATACTATAGTCATAGCCATAGTTATAGACGGCGATGCCATCGTAGTCGTAAGCAACGAAGGCGTCGCCCGCCGGGGCCACGGTGACATTATTGGCATGGTTCACGGCGTAAACGTCGCTCATATTGGTCTCGCTGCCCACAGTGCAGTTGTAATAGTAGCTGTTGTTGACGGCGCCGTTGTTGCTGCCAACGATGGGACCTGAACTATTGGTACATTCGTTGATCACATCGATGGCGAGACAGTCCTCGATGGTACAACCAGAACCTAACGAACCTACAATGCCGCCATAAGATCCATGATAATTCTCATTATCTATTGTCAATCTTACCGAACTTGTACAACCTCTAACAATAGCATCGGTAGTATTAAGACCGACTATGCCGCCCACTTGTACTGGAACGTTATGTATGTTGACGGTGTTGGTAACATGACAGTTTTCGACAGTACCTTGATTGACACCCACGATACCACCCACATTAGCTTCATTGACAGTAGTGATGCGGGTATCAGTAAGGGTAATGTTTCTAATTACAGCATTATAGGTCACACCAAATAGACCTTGTTTACCCTCGTTACTGTAGATACGGATACCGCTGATGGCATGCCCCTTTCCATCGAAAACACCTAAGAAAGCACAATAATTAAGACTACCTATTGCGGTGAAGTTGTTCTCCTCGCTGCTGGTGTCATCCCAGTCACTGGTATATTCGTAGGCGATGTCGTTGCCCAACTCGAAGTATGTGTTCTCGTAAGGAGTGCCTGCATTCACCATCGTGGAGAACCAGTCGAGTTCCGCTGGAGTGGTGATGATGTAAGGATGCTCCTCGGTGCCATTGCCTGCCCAACTGATCTGGTATGGCACAAGTGTCTGTCCCGCAAGGGCAGTCACCTGGTCATTGGTGAGGGTACCCACATAATAGTTCGTTCCGTCGGTAAAGACCTGACCTGCGGCAACCATTACGTTGACAGCAATGAAACCGTTTTCCGACATGATGAGGTCGTTGGCGGCATCAGTCCAGCCGAGGGTGATGGTGCCGTCGGTGGCGATGCCATAGCCGTCTTCGACATAAGCCTTCACTTTACCGCCGTTGATGGTGACGTTATTACCATAAATGCTGTGGCCACTGCCATCGTTCGTTACGGTGATGTCGCCGCCGTTGATGGTAATATTGCCATGGGCTAAAAGACAATAGTATTCGTTATTAATGGAGATTTGTCCGCCGTTGATAGTCATGTCATCGATCGACGCAATACATCCATATTGGCCTGTAAAGGTGAAATGACCGCCATGAATGGACATGCTCTCCTCCGAGCCCATGAACGAATTAATGCCGACTATCGCGCCTGTGCCTTCCGACTGCACGTAGATGGTAAGGCTATTGCTCAACATCGCACCATAATCAAGCTCATCGTCTTCTTTGTTAATGGTCAAAGTGGCGCCATCCACCAAAATCAAGTTTGCGTCTCCTAAGAAACTGAGACGATCGTTGTAAGTGACATCGTGGTCAACCACGTACCAGGTCTCGCCGAGTTCACCGTACACGGAATTATCACCCTCGAGTGGTATGTAGTTGTAGCAATAGGCGGTTTGTCCGTTGGCATCGATATACGGGACACGCATTCTGGCATTGATAATGATATCTTCGTAAGACATGTAGAGGGTGTATGGGTTCTCGGTGCCCTCCAGTGTGCCTTTCGAGGCATAATAGCAGCCCAGCTCGGTCGGGTCGCCAGTGAAGCCTAAGTTGAGGCTCACCTCAGCGTCTTCAGGGGCGTACAGCGTGCCATCATACTCGATACCGTAGTTATAGCTGTTGACCGTGACAGTGACGTCTTCACCGGCACTTATGGTGAAGGCATTGCTGAGTTTGGTCCCGTTCCCATCGCAGTTGCGGTAGTAGCAGTTGGTGACGGTGTCGTTGTTGTTACCCACTATAACATTATAATTCGTGTTACCTCTAACTAATACATTGATGAGTAAGCAATTCTCAACAGTGCCTTGATTGAGACCCACGATACCTCCTATATTACTATTATTGGAAGTGATACGGGTATCAGTAAGCACAATGTTTTTAATCACCGCACCTAAGGTCATACCAAACAGACCCTGACCGTCTTCATTTTTATAGATTCGGATACCGCTGATGGTATAACCTTTTCCATCGAAGATACCCATGAAAACACGATTATTACTGCCACCACCTATTGCAGCGAAGTTGTTCTCTTCGCTAGTGGTGTCGTCCCAGTCGCTGGTATATTCGTAGGCGATGTCGGCGCCCAGTTCAAAGTAGGTGTCGTCGAAATTTTCACCGCCGTTCACCATCATGGCAAGCGTGTTGAGTTCCTCCGGAGTGTCGATGACGTAAGGAGCATTGGCGGTGCCATTGCCTTCCCAGCCGATTTGGAACGGCACTAAGGTCTGGCCGGCGATAGCCGTCACCTGGTCGGCAGTAAGCGTTCCGAAATAGGCGTTGCTGCCGTCGGTTAAGACTCGGCCTGCCCTCACCTTGACGTTGCCGCTCTCGCAAGAATAGCTGCCGGCAGTGATGAAGTCGGTGGTGTTGCGCCAGCCGAGGATGATGTCGGCTGCGCTTTTGTGTTCAATATAGGCGGCTCTTATTTCATTGGCTGTGATGCGGCCGCTATTGATGACCAGGTCGCCTATATTTGAAGAGAGTTTAGAGTCATTATCTTGGTTCGCGTTGATGATGCCTCCGTTGATAGTGAGACCTTCAGCGGCGACAGTGGCGTTGATGACGCCCATATTGTCGCCACCACTCTGTGCGTAGATGGTGAGTGTATAGCTTCCATACATCATATCGGTGTTGAGTGTCGCACCGTCTTTAAGGATCACATGTGCGTCATCCCTGAAACGGATGCTCGGGGTGACGTTGACGTTGCCGTCCACCACAAACCATTGGCCGCGATAATACATAGGATCATACTCATCGCCACTGTCGCCGCTGGTAATCAGTTGGGCAGCGGGGCATGTCTGCTGCACGCCGTCGGCATCGAGGTATGCCACGTTAGCTATGCCGAGGTTGGCGGTGATGGTGACATCTTCATAGTTTTCCATATAAAGTGTGTAAGGATTGCCCGTGCCGGAAAGCTGGCCGCTGCTGGATATGAACACAGGAACTTTTCCGGAAGGCACGTTGTCGTAGCTCAGGTTGAGGCTGACAGTGGCGCCTTCAGGTGCATACAGCGTGCCGTTATACGTCACACCATAATCATAGTTATTGACAGCCACGGTAACACCCGTGTCTCCGGTGATGGTGTAGCAGTTAGTCTGGTTGGCCCAGTTGCCCACGGTGCAGTTGCGGTAATAGCTGTTGGTGACGGTGCCAACAAAGCCCGCTATTGGTTCAGGCCATGAACCAGAAATCACGGTATTAATCACCAAGCAGTTCTCTACACTGCCCCAATTGAGTCCCACGATGCCGGCGTTACGGATGCCGGCGTTGTCGTTGATGACGACGTTGTCAACCACCACATTCTTCACTGTGCCGCTTTCCGCCACGTGGCCGAACAGACCTTGGTAGCCGGTGTTGCTCTCGATATGGAAGTTCTTCACGGCATAGCCCTTGCCGTCGAAGGTGCCGGCAAAGGCGCAGGTTTTGGTGCCGATAGCGGTGTAGTTGGCGGTGGTGTTCGACACATAGTCGATGTCGTTACCCAGCTCGAAGTACTTGCCTTCGTAGGTGTTGCCTTCGTTCACCAATGTCGCCAGCAGGTCGAGGCCTTGAGTTGTGGTGATGACGTAAGGTGCCTCAAGGCTACCGTCGCCATTGCCCCAGTTTTCAGCGATGTCGGCTTCCCAGTTGGCAGTGTAGCTGCGAGGGCCGGTGGAACCTTGCGCGATGGTGACATTCAATGTAGCCTCTGAGAGGTCAGTGCCCGTCCAGCCCGCGAAGGTGAATTGCGGACGTGTCGGGTTGTTGAGGGTGATGTCGGGAGTCTCAATGGTGTATTCCGTCGGATTGGCGGTGCTCACGCTGCCGCCAGCAAGGTCGTAGGAGATGCTATAGGCGATGGCTTGCACCGTGACATCCAAAACAACGTTATGGGTTGGCATGGTTAAACTCGCTGCGCCGCTGGTTATTTCATAGCCTTCGGTTACCGCAAGGGTGATTTCGTTTCCGGCCAATGCATAAGCTGTGGTGCCGTCCTGGCTGATGACGCCGGTGGCATTCACATGTGCAGGCAGCGTGAGAATGAAGCAAGGCTCTAAGGTCTTGCCCGCGATGGCGTTGATCTGCGTGTTGGTGAGCGTGCCGCTGTAGGCTACAGCCGTGCCATCGTAAAGGGCTTGGTTGGCTTTCACGCTGAGGGTGCCGTTGTATGCCTCGTATCTACTGGCGGTGATGCGGTCGGTGAGGTTGGTGAAGCCGAGGGTGATGTTTCCTTCAGCCTTGATGGCATGGTGGGTTCCACCAGCTTGGGTTGTCACATTGACAATACCGCCGTTGATAATGACATCACTGCCGACTTTTTGTGTATGTATTGCATTGGCATTTGTGCTTGTAGCGATGACAGTACCGCCATTGATGGTAAGTATGCCTTGGTAAATATGTAATCCGCCACTATTAGCGCCTTCTAAATCGAAATTGCCGCCATTGATAGTACAGTTGTGCTGCACTTTAATACTTGCCATATGAGATACGGCCTCAATGCTGCCGGTACCTGACTCTTGCACGAAAATAGTCAGATTGCCATTGACATAGAGACCACTACTACCGGTGCTGTTAAGTGTGAGTTTAGCGCCGTCGCAGAGGATGAGGTAGTTGTCAGAGCCTTGTAGCTTTAGTGCTTCTGTATTATTATTTAAAGTGACATCGCCGCTTACCACATACCAGCCTGTTTGTCCGCTGGTACCATAGCTATTCTGACTACCATCGATAACCGTGTAGCTGCTGCATGTCTGCTGGTTGCCGTCGGCATCGATATAAGGCACGCTGCTGGTGCAGGTGACTGTGGCGTCGGCGGCAGGCATGGTGAAGGTCCAGGTCTCATCCTGCTGATGGGTGGCAGCCACACCGTTCACGGTGACATCGGCAAGGGTAATACCCTGGGCAGGCGTGAGGGTGACCTCCACATTGGAGGCGTAGTAGGTCACATTGTCGTAAGTCAACATATCGACGCTGATGGCCGTGACATGTTCAGGCAGTGCGAGGGTGTGGATGCTGCGGGCACCGTCAACGTCAGAACTGCCATAGGAGAAACTGCCAATACCTATATTGATGGTCGAAGTGCTGTTACCATTTGTAAGTGTGCAGTTGTAATAGTAGTTACCAGTGAGTGTTGCATAACTGATAGTGATGTCTCCACAGATGACACCTATATAAAAATTCTCATTAGTGTAGGTGACACTGCTGTTCATGACAAGACAGTTTTCAATGCTGTTATTATCAAAAACATAACCCACAAGGACGCCGACGGTTGTATTTCCTATTATGCTTGCTCCTTCAAGGATAAGGTTACGGATAGTTGCATTATGGACAGTACCGAAAAAGCCGACATTGTCTTGATTACTCTTGCTAACGGTGACATTGCTGATGGTTTTGCCATCGCCGTTGAAGATTCCATCGAAACTATGATTGATATCACTGCCTATTCCTATTCCGTCGAAAGCCACACCGTTCATGTCAATGTCATTGCCTAATTTGAAGAACTTGTTAGGATAGCTGTTGCCTCCATTCACATCCTCGGAGAGCTTCACGAGCTGCGAGGCATATATAATAATGTAGGGGTCGTTTTCACTGGTTCCGTTGCCTTGCCATGGGATGACGCTCCACTGGGCATAGAGGGTCACCACGCCGTTTAGTACGGTGGTGAGGTTGTTCACGTTCTGTCCGTCAGTGTAGGCATCACCACTGCCGTCGGCAGCGGTGTTCCATCCGGCGAAGGTGTAGCCCTCGCGGGTGAAGGCGTTGTCGGTGAGGTTTTGGGCTTGGCCGTAGGTGAAATCCATATCCTCCATCGTGCCTGTGACGTCGATGCCGTTGGTGGCGTTGGCGTCAAAATGCACGGTGTAGGTGTTGACGCTTCGGGTGGCGTTCACCATGGTGTTGGCTGCAGGCATGGTGAAGCTCCACACGCCTTCCACAGGGTTGATGGTGGTTGCCGAGCCGCCTGCAGGAGTGTAGCTCGCGCCGGTGATGGTGTAGCCAGCGTCGGTGTGCAGCGTCACCACTTCGCCTGCCGGAGCGAAGCCCTGAGCGGCGGTGGTGCCGGTCACGGTGAAGTTGTCAGGCAGCGTGATGCTGTAGGCCGGTTGCAAGGTCTTGGTCGCCATCGCGGTGAGGGCGGCATAGAGATCGTCGCCAGAATAGGTGCCGTTATAAAGATGGCCTTCGCCGTCGGTGAGGGTCTGCCCAGCTTTCACGGTGAGGGAAGCGCAACCGTACTTCGAAGCGTAAATGCGGTTGGCGGCGGCGGTATAGCCGAGAGTAATGGAATTGCTTCCGGAATTGATGCCTTTGTTGCCACCAGAAGCACTAACAATACCGCCGTAAATTCCCAAGTCATGCGAACTGAGACCAGAACCATTTGAGGCAGTGACATTCAAGGTGCCATTGCCGTTGGTCTGGCCAAAGATATTGAGGCCTTGGGCAACAACTGCCGTACCACTGTTAGTGCGGTTAACATTGAGTGTGGCCCCATTGCACAGGATGAGGTTGGCAGTGGCATCTGTGAACTTAAGCATAGCATTGATTGTAGCATCGCTGCTCACCACATACCAGTGGGTCTTTCCTGAGGCGCCCAGCTCCACATCGCTGGTGCTGCTGGTGATGATGGTGTAATCGCTGCATTGATGGGCGTCGCCGTTGGCGTCGAGGTAAGTCACCTCAGGCAGTATGGCGGCGCTCACGATGACGTCGGCATCAGGCATGGTGAGGACGTTGCCGTCGATATTCGTAAAGGTAATGTCGCCGGTGCTGGTGCTGGCGGTGTATTTCACAAACGAGCCCGAAGGCACGCTGCCGCTGTAGCCAAGGGTGATGGTGGCGTCAGGGGAATAGTATTCCTCGCCGCTGATGGTGGCACCGTCGCTATAGGTGGTCAGCGTGGAGTTAACAGTAGTCACCGGTGTACGTGTGACGGTGGCGTCGTTGGTTAAGGTGAGTTTCACGATGTTGTGCTGGCCCGTGTTGCTGCCAACCATGCAGTCTTTGTAATAGCCGCGGGTGACGGTGGCACTGCCTGAGCCTCTAATAATGCCACATTGCGTGTCGGAGGCTTTGGCGCGTGTGTTGTAAACGTAGCAGTCTTGGATGGTGCCACTTGAATGTGAACCGGTGATGCCGCCAACTTGCTTATAACCAACGATATTGGCATTGTAAAGGACGAGGTTCTTTATCGTAGCGCTGGAAGCATAACCAAAGAGTCCCTGACATTCGTCGTCAGTTGAGCTGCCGCTCTTGTATATACGTATGCCGCTGATGCTGTGTCCGTCGCCATCGAAGATACCACGGAACGAATGGCCCCAACCACCGATGGAGGTAAAGTTACTGGTGAAGCTTGAGGTGCTGCTCCAGCTGGTACTGCTGCTATAGGTGATATTGGCACCGAGTTTGAAATATTTGTTTTCGTAGTAGTTTCCTGCCCAAACCAGCTTTGAGAGCAAGTTGAGCTGGTAACTGTCCATGATGATATACGGGTCGTTGGCGGTGCCGCTGCCTGCCCATGGGTTGGTAACTTGGAGGCCGCTGTACGTCTTGTTGATGCTGGTATTGTTATAGGTGTTGCCCATGAGGTCCTTGATGGTGAAACTGGTGCCGCCGATGCTGTTAATGGTAAGCACAGTACCCAAGTCAGCTTCAATGTGTCCACTGAAGGTGAGGACGTTGGTGCCCGAGCCTGCGACGTAGTTCAACTCGCCCCAGGTGGTGCTTAGGGTCGGACTGCCTGTCACGGTCACAATCTCAGTGAAAGGTATTGTGATATACACGGTGTTGCCGTAGCCGTAAGCGCCGTCAGCCACCCTGATGTCGTTGTTGTTGCGGATCTTGGGTTTGGTGGCATCCACCAAGGCAAGACGAACCTTCAGGTTCTTGAAGTCCCAGTCGTCGCCGCCTGAACCTGCTGCATCGAAACGCACGTTAAGGTTGTTGACCGTAGGTGCAAGCACCAGCGAGCCAGATGTACTGGCTTGGTAGGATGTGGTTCTGAACTTCTGCTGGTAAAGGTGACTGTTGTCGTAGTCGAACTCATAGTGAGTGATGCCTGCCGTTTGTTCTGCAGCCATGTCCACATAATCGTAGCGGTGGGGGAAAAACTGGTAATGTGCGTCGCTCATCACGCTGCCGCTAGGGTCGTAGCTCAGGATGAAGCAGGCCTTATACAATGAAGTGGATGGAGCATTGACCGCGCCATTGGGGTCGTTACCATCATAGGTGCTGCTGTTGTCGGCGAGGATTTGGATGTACTGGTAGCCGTCTTGTTCTTCCATCTGGGTGAAATAGACGGTGGCGTACATGTTGTAGCCGATTTCGTTCAGATAGCTACGGAAACTGGTGGCGGAGCTGTTGTTGCTGTAAAGGTTGTTGGTGCTGATGGTGTGGACTGCCTGACTATAGCCACCATCGGTCACTTGCACCCAGCTTGAACTGGAGTAGGATGCGTCAACATATTTGTTGCCGTCACCTGACTTTATGGCGCCGTTGGAGTTAAAATACACCAGGTCGGTGACGCTTTGGTTCAGATAGGAGGTGTTGAACACAGTGCCGGCACCCGCATTGTCTTCTCTGGAGAGCAGCGTGAAACCACCCATGTCGGTCACCTCGAAGAGGTATTTTCTTGCGGCGCCGCTCTGGTAGTACTTGTAAGCTTCGGTGGACGGAGTCTGTGTCGTCACCGTGACGGTCTGTTGGTCAATGCCGGCCGGGAAGGTAAGGGTGCCGTTGGCGCTAGTGAAGTTCTCGCCTTCGTAGGAGGAGAGGCCCACGGTGCGGTATCTCACGGTGACGGCTTTTGAGATGTCGCCAGAGCGTTTCACCTTGTAGGTGATGGTGTTGCCCGAAGAGGTCGGTTGGAGCGACCAGGTGGTCTGCGCGAAAGCGCTCTGCCCGGAAGCAACCATTACTAATGTCAACAGGAGATAATGGTATCTGCTCTTATCCCCTTTTCTCAGGCTGTAGATAATTCCCACAGCGCAAACGGCCATAAAAATCACGCCGATAATCTGAAATGTTGTCATATCTTGAAATTTTTAACTATTTTTCTCACTTTCACTTACAAAAATATACAAAAAAAATGCTTCAGTTTTTAGTCTGAAGCACAAATACTTTATTATAAAATGAAAATATTTTATTCTAAATGTACAAATTTTATTCTGCGTGTACAAAATCCTTGGGTGAAACGCCCTTAATCCTTTTAAATATCTGCGCAAACGCGCTTCCCGATGAGAATCCCGACTCCATCGCCACCTGCTCCATCTTCATCTGCGGATTATTGGCTATCACAACACAGGCATATTCAACTCTAAGATTGTTGATAAGATTGTAAAACGTCTCATAATCGCTGCGTGAGATCACCTCGGTCAGATAGTTCTTGTTAACACCCATCTGTTTCGCAAGGTCACTCATGGTGAAATGCTCGGCAAGATACAGCTTCTCTTCTTCCAGCTTACCCATCATCTTCGTTTCTATATCCTTGCATTTCTTTTCCGTCAAGCGATAATGCTGAGCCTTCTCTTCCTGTTCCGACTCCTCTTCCTCCATCGCCTTAGTCAAGTCAAGCCGTGTGCTACGATGCGGATTCAGAGTATAATAAACAAACCACACATTCGTCACTATAAATATCGCATCACGTATAAGTTTGGCAGTCGGATGATCTATCAAAAAACAGACATACATCAACGTGCATACCGACAACGGAAGCCACTCCACACGTTTTGCAAACTGCAGCGGGAAGTCCTCATCGTTGGAATACTCATCTTCGTCAATTCTCATGATTATCCGATGTATCCTATTCCGGAAATGCAACAGGAAAAAGATATACGACGCACTCAACAACGACACTATACAAAACATCACCGTCTTATATATCTCGGTAAATTCAACGACTCCAAAAACAGGAAGCAGCAACGCCAACCAGCACAAAATCACGGGAAGCATAAACATAAACAGCCTCTTGACGCTGAACAAATCCAAGAAGAAATAGCCTTTGACAATCACATAGGTATAGGCAGCGAAGAACATCACCGCCGTGCCGTTGACGTAAAACAAAGCCGCCGGATCCCCAATATTAATAAGGTACGGCACCTCAAACAACTGGAGCAGATAAAGCGCAGCCACCTGCCTATGCGCCGGATAAAGCTCGTCAAACTTCTCCTTCAACGGTGCGGGCACATAAAACCGTTTCAACAACCACCCGTATAGATTGGTGATTATGAACGCAAAGTTAACCGCAAACAATACCATTTTCATGTGACCCCGCCGGGATTCGAACCCGGACCGAAGGAACCGGAATCCTTAATTCTATCCATTAGACTACGGGGCCTTGCTTTCCACCTGCAAAAATAATAAAAAAAATCCCTATCTTTGCAAAAAAATTCCAGCAATGTATCCTTGGGGTGACAACCGTCGTTTCAACAGCTATAACTCATATTTCACACGTGAGTTCGGAGGCCGTGTGCAGAAAATCAGCATCGACGCCGGTTTCAGCTGTCCAAACCGCGACGGCACGATAAGCACTGGAGGCTGCACCTTCTGCCGTAACGACGCCTTCAACCCGTCGTACTGCCATCCCGAGAAAAGCATTCGCCAACAGATAGAAGAAGGCATAGAGTTCCACCAGCGCCGCTATCGTCGCGCCAAGTCGTACCTCGCTTATTTTCAAGCATATAGCAACACCCACAAGCCCGTCGATGAGCTTGAGAAGCTATATCGCGAGGCCCTCTCCATTCCTGGCGTCATCGGCCTCGTCATCGGCACCCGCCCCGACTGCATTAATAAGGAAATCCTAGAGATGCTTCGTTCTATAAGTGCTCCTATCATCATCGAGCTCGGCGTCGAGTCAGTATACGACGCGACTCTTCTTCGCATAAACCGCGGTCATGACTTCGCCACGGCACGCCGCGCCATAGAGCTCACCCACTCTTACGGCTTCCCTGTCGGCGCACACTTCATCTTCGGACTTACAGGCGAGACCCGCGACATGATGCTCCATGCCGCTGACATAATCTCGGAGCTGCCTCTGACGACAGTGAAATTCCATCAACTTCAGATCTTCAAAGACACGAAGATGGCCGACGAATACCTCGCCGGCTCCGCTGACTTTCATCTCTTCACGCTCAACGACTATATCGAATTCGTCATCGACTTCATCGAACGCCTCAACCCCGGCATCGTGATAGAACGCTTCGCCGGCGAGGTGCCTCCACGCTACCTCGTCTCCAAGCCATGGCTCAACCTCCGCTACGACCAGGTCCTCGCCCTAATAGAACAACGCCTCGAAGAACGTGATACTTATCAAGGAAAATACTATAAACGGTAAACAGTAAACAGTAAAAAAAAGAAAGGACCCCGTGGGAGTCCTTTCTTTTTCTGCTCGTTTGTTAATTCTCTTACTTCACAACAACGCGCTGTACTGTTGAGTTGTTAGCGCTGTCGATGATGTTGAAGAAGTAGACACCTGCGCCGTATGCACTCATGTCAACTGTTGTGTTAGTTACCACGTTGATGAGCTGGCCTGTAGCGCTGTAGATAGCGACTGCTACGACGTTCTCGCCTTCAACTGTAACCATACCTGATGTTGGGTTAGGATAGATGCTGAATGCGCTTTCTGCTGCCTCAACAACACTGTTGCCGATGTGGAGTGTCACAGGAATCTCAACATGTGGCAAGTCAGCGTCATTGGTGTTGATGACCAATGTTGCATTATAGTCACCATCTTCGAGACCGATTGAGTTCAATGTCATAGTAACAGTCTGTGACTGACCGCCCATGATTGAGCCACCATCTGCACTGAGTGTTGCCCATGTTGCTGGAACCATTGTACCCTGGCAGTTGACAGTGATCAACCATGCACCGCCGAAGCTACCTGCTGAATAGCAGTGGCTGAAGTTACCGCCATTGGTGCTGAGCCAGTTACCATCTCCTGCTTCACCATATTCACCACCGTCCATTGAAAGTGGATATTCATCAGCGTTCTGCTCTAACTGGACTGTTGCCCACATCGCCTGACCTGTCATATAGACTGTCTCATCAAATGTTGCTGTGATCCAGTCACCTGCGACTGATGAGTTCACTGTCTTCTCAGCGAGGAGCTCGCCTGGCTGGTTGTTCATGCCCTGACCATAGAGACGGAAGGTGTAGTTGTGATCAGCTGCCTGGTATGTTGAACCGACGAGATACTGGACTGAAACAACTTTCATACCCATTGCTGAACCAGCGTATGCTGTTGCTGGCAAGCGGATACCCATCTCACGTGTGTATGCTGCTGATGAGCCGATACCCTGAGCTTCTTCTCCATTGTGATAGTAAAGCATTGCTGACTGTGTGCCTGTAGGACCTTGGCCGAAATCAAGCCAGCCAATCCAGTCACCGATTGAGTTACCGCTGTTCTCAATAACAACGTCAACTGTGGTCATATCGTCCTCAGGAAGTGTCTCATTGACTGTTGCAGGTGTCACTGCAAGATGTGGAGCTGAAGCGCCACCGTGTTTGATAACCAACACATTGTCAATATAGTAATTTGAAACAGATGCGCTTGTTGGTGGATAGAAGTCCATAGCTGCGAGTTTACGTTCACCAGCGGCACCCTCAGCCTGCAAACTGTATTGCCATGAATAAATCTCAACATCATTTACAAAGAATGATGCGACGTCGCCGTCAAGGTCAATCTCATATCTTACATTGAACCACTCATCGTATGGGCACTCAAAGTTTGTGGTGACACCACCAGCTTGGATTGAAGTGCCGTTTGATGAAGTCTTGTAATAAACCTCTGTTGCCCACTCACTGCCTGTACCTGCAAATTTGTGAAGCACATTGTTATAAGCGTCTTTTCCAGTTGGGATGTACATATCGAAGCTGCATGTGTACTGTGCGCTTTCTGCATCACCAAGGAGAAGGACCTGGTCGTTGTTATATGTGAAATGACCTGCTTTTGTATCCTGCATTGCAACAACACCGTCTTCTGAACCACCTGGAGCATTTGACCATGTTGTCCACCATTCATTGCCAGCGGCCTGAGCCTCAACAGCAATCTTGTTATCAACAGTGTAAGCCTCGAAATCGTCGTCAACAATAACCTCGTCGTTTGTCTCGAGTGTCACTGTCAAGTTGTCGATGTAATACTCTGAGTTAGCAGCATTTTGTGGAGGGAAGAAGTCCATAGCGCCGAGACGACGGTCGTTGATTTCCTCACCGAAGCTGTCGAGTGACCACTGCCATTCAGCATACATTTCCGGCTCTTCGCCAACAACATTGAACCAAAGTTGTGCAACGTCGTTGTCAGCATCAACATGCACGTTGAAGTGCATCCACTGGTCATAAACGCAAGGAAGGTCGCATGTACCGTTGCTACCAGCGTGGACTGTACCATGACCAGGAGCCTGTGTTGAGTTCTGACCATCGTTTGTCATGTGCATATACACCTGAATAGCCCATTCTGTGCCATTTCCACCACCTGTTACAAAGTTGTGAAGGACATTGAAATAGCCGTTCTTTCCATTCGGAACGTATGCGTCAAATTCAAGGTCATAGACACCTACTGATGTGCCACCCAACTGGATGATCTGGTCATTGTTGTAGGTGAAGTGAGCTGCCATTGAGCCACCTGCTTCATCGAAGACACCATCTTCTGATGAACCTGGAGCATTTGACCATGTTGACCATGGCTCACCATAAGTCTGAGCGATTTTTGCGCCGGCTGTGCCGTCTTCAAAATCATAGCTCAACAAAACTTGTGCATAAGAACTGCCCATCAAAAAGGCAATCATTGCGATAAGTAAAGATAACTTTTTCATTTTGATTGATTTTAGTTAAACATTAATTTCGAATTTTCTTAATTTCCTAATTTGTTATTCATATTTGAACTTGCAAATATAACAATAATTTTTAATTGCAACAACTTTTTTTGAATATTTTTTTATCTCAAATATGCCAAAACTGTCTCCTGTCCTGTCACCTTATCCCCCATTTCCACTTGAATATCAGCGTCAACAGGAAGGAAAAAATCGACCCTCGAACCGAACTTGATCATGCCGAATTCTTTTCCGACCTCGGCCTTGTCGCCTTCCTTGATGTTGCACACAATCCTTCTCGCCATCACACCAGCAACCTGACGGAACAGCACCTCTCTCCCCTTTTCGTCCTTGACAGCGACCGAGTTGCGTTCGTTAAGCTCCGACGACTTCGGGTTAATCGCAAACAATTTCTTGCCAGGATGATATTTCACATAACTCACGACGCCGTCCATCGGGAACCAGTTGACATGCACATCGTAAGCCGACATAAACACCGACACCTGTATTCTCTTGTCATGGAAATACTCCTTCTCCTCCATCTCTTCAATGGCTACAATCTCGCCGTCAGCCGATGAGACAACCGCATTCTCATCATGATTGATCTTTCGACTGGTCGGAACACGGAAAAATGATATCGCCCAGCCGACAACTATCGCGCCAATAATAATCAGACCCGCTAATATGGTCCAATGTGTGTTTTCCAGAAACGCGTTAAGCAACATGATTATCACGACAATCAACACAACCATCAACGAAAAAACTGTCGCTATAACACCATATCCCTTCTTATGAATATACATTTTCTTTTAACTTTTATCTTTTATCTATTTAGGCTAATAATTCCAAATAACAATAAACAAACGGCACCGCTAAAAACGTGGCGTCGAAACGGTCCAAAATACCGCCATGTCCGGGGATGACATTACCCGAATCCTTCACTCCAGCCTGACGTTTCATCATCGACTCGCACAAATCACCCAGACTTCCGAAAATCACGACAACCATTGCCATACCCATCATCTCCCAGTCGTCCATCACATGTAACCAATAATGATTTACCCAAAAGGCCGTGACTGCAGTCATAATCAAACCTCCCATACTGCCTTCGATGGTCTTTTTCGGCGAAATCCTTTCAAAAAGCTTGTGCTTTCCAATCGCCATGCCCGTCAGATAAGCGAATATGTCGTTTATCCAAATCATACAGAACAATGTGATCAGCAAGGTCTTGTCATACATTTCCATCATCAGAATGCACGGCAACGCCACAAAAAACATTGACGTCCAGCAGCTTACAGCTACTTTCTCAAATGAATATTTTTTGGAAAACAATGCTATTAATAAAGGTATAAGCAACAGAATTATTTGCAGTATATGTGAAATCTCGAAGAACAAGACGCTCAGCGCAAAAAACAACGTTCCAAGAACGACAGTCCAAAATGTCAAGCCTCGGCCGCCGTCTTTCATCGTGAGTTTGCTAACTTCTTGTGAACCAATTATTACCGTCAGAAGTAGCACCGCAAAAAACGCCCAACGGCACCAGAGGATACTGCCGATAACAACTATCACAAACAAACTCCCGAATACCGTTCTCTTCGCCAATTCACTCATTTTTTATCACATTTTAACTTGCAAATATACAAAATATTTGACCTCCACAAAAAAAACTTCACACTTTAAACTTCTCAACTACTCTAAACTCTACACTCTCAACTCTAAACTCTCTTCGCTTCCTGCCAGAGTTCTTCCATCTCATCAAGGCTCATATCCGCCACGCTCTTCCCCATCTCATTGGCCCTCTCTTCGATATACATGAAACGTTTCTTGAACTTAAGATTGGCGTGCTCCAGCGAGTCGTCGGCATTAACCTTGATAAACCTCGAATAGTTCACCAACGCAAACATCAGGTCGCCAAACTCCTCATCGAGTCTCTCCTTGCTGCCGCCGTTTTTCACTTCTTCCTGCAGCTCGTCCATCTCCTCGAGGACCTTCTTCCAGCACTCTTCCTTATTCGGCCAGTCGAAGCCTACTCCCGACGCCTTGTCGGTCATCCTATAAGCCTTCAAAAGCGGCGGCAAACCTGCAGGGACACCGCCCAAAACGCTCTTGTTACCCTCTTTCTTGATCTTGATTTTCTCCCAGTTTTCAAGCACTTGCTCGGCCGTCTCCACCTTCACGTCGCCATAGATATGCGGATGGCGCACAATCAGTTTGTCGCAGATGCTGTTTATCACATCGGAAATGTCGAACAATCCTCTCTCATCTGCAATCCTCGCGTAAAAAACGATATGCATTATCAAATCGCCGAGTTCCTTCTTAACATCCTGATAATCAGACGCCAAAATAGCCTCACTCAACTCATACGTTTCCTCTATCGTCAGATGACGCAGACTCTCAATAGTCTGTTTTTTATCCCACGGGCAGCCTTTCCTCAAGTCGTCCATGATATCCAATAGCCTCTGGAATGCCTCTAATCTCTTGTCCATGATTAAAATTTTTGCAAATTTACACATTTTTTCATATCTTTGCAACGTGAAACGTATTTTTAGATATTCGGTTTTAATATTTTCATTTTTGTTGATAATCAACAACTTATCGGCAAAAAGCAATGATACTATCATCGAGCCGAATCTGCAAATAGAGTTTCGTGCCAGCTATGGCTTCACCATCTGCCATCACCCGGAGATGAAGGTCTTCAGCACCCACTTCCCTATTTTCGAACTCAACGTAAAACAAGTTACTTTCGGACGCAAATCATGGCAGTCAAAGGCCAACTATCCCAGTGTGGGCTTGAGTTTCCTTTATACCGGAATTGGCGAGATGCCTGAGATCGGACGTGCCTTCGCCCTTGTTCCGCATATCACCTTCAACTGCCTTAAAAGTCAGAAAAACCAAATAAACTTCAACCTCGGCATAGGCGTCGGATATCTCACCAAGACCTTCGACCCTAAAACAAATCCGAAAAACACCTTCATCGGCTCGCATTTCAACGCAGCCATCAACATTTCTGCAGAATACAGCCGCATGATTACCAATCGCTTCGGAATGTCGGCATTCATCGGACTCACACATTTTTCAAACGGCTCGAGTCGCACGCCAAACAACGGACTCAACATCGCCCACGCAGGAATAGCAGCAAAATATTTCATAAATGAGCCGAAACAACGCATTCCAAAGCAACCATCAGATAATCAGCAATATAAGTCGTGGGATAAGCAGAATCTATCGCTATATCTCGCGTTGACATCTTCAAGGAAAGACATCGACGAATACCTCGGCTATGGCAGGTCATGGTCGGCTTACAACATACAAATCAACGCGTTGAAACGTCTTACAGAGATGAGCAAGGTGGGTGTCGGTTTTGACCTCGTTTATGACTGCACCGACAAAGAAGTGCTGCGTCACAAAGGCATTGAATTCACCGATTTTGAGATATTAAAACCGGGCATCAACGCCGCGTACGAACTGGCATTAGGCCACACCGCCTTCATTTTCAACTTCGGATGCCATGTGGGAGGCAAAGACCTCTGTGAAGGCCGCATATATCAGAAATTCAACATGACCCAAGATATCTGGAAAGGCATTTTTGCCACTATCTCGCTCACCACACACTGGGGTTGGGCCGATTATATAGGTTTCGGAATTGGTTATAAAATATTTTGAGATGAATCGTAAACTGTTGATAATATTGGCTTTATGTTTTCTCGCATCGTTTGTATCATGCAAGAGGGCCCCGCTTACGGTCGGCCCGATAGTGACGCAAGTACGCGAGCTGCCCAACTTCAGCGAAGTGTATCTCAACGATAATATCAACCTCTCGCTTGTGCGTTCCGACACCTGTTATATTGAGATCACCACTGGCAAAAACATCATCGACAATATCACCACAGAAGTCAGAAACGGCAACTTAACCATAAGTAACACAACGACTTGCAACTGGATTCGCCCTTACGATTACGAACTTGAGGCGACTTTATATTTTAAAGACATCAAGAATTTTGAATTTGCCTCATCAGGCACTTTAACAACTAAAAACACATACAATGGCGCCCTCGCCGAAGATGGCGACTTCTACCGTTTCATGGTCGACGGCGGCTCGGGCGACATTGACCTAAACCTCAATAATTGCAAGGACTTCCGTATCGTCTATCAATATGGCACGTCACGCCTCGACATCCACGGCACCGACAACAGCAATCTTGTTATATATAAAAGAAGTTACGGCATCATAGATGCTGCGCACTATGATGCCGTACTGGTAAATATAACGTCGCAATCCCATAGCGACTGTTTCATCAATGCGAGTGAACGCATCAACGCCGTAATCAACGGCTTGGGCGATGTCTATTATAAAGGTGAGCCCGACAGCATCTCCGTCACATACGGAGAATTTGCAAAAGGCAGGCTCCTGCCTTTTTAGATAATAGATAAAAGATAAAAGTTAAAAGAGTTTACATTGTTAATCCTCCTTTAACTTTTAACTATAATCTTTTAACTATAATTAATACGCTTTCGCGAATATCACTCTTCTCTTCGAAGGCTTTCCTGAGAACACATCGACGCCGTCTTCATAGTCGTCGTCAAGCGGTATGCAACGCAATGTAGCCTTTGTCTCCTCCTTGATGGCGAGCTCGGTCTCAGTGGTGCCATCCCAGTGTGCATAAGCGAATCCGCCGTTCTCGATGACCTTCTTGAACTCATCCCAAGTGTCAACACGGTGAGTGTTGGCCTTGCGATACTCGAGAGCTCTGTTGAACAAGCTGTCCTGAATCTCGTCGAGCAATCCGAGGATGTGGTCTTCCATCTCAGCCTCCGAAATCGACTGTTTTGTCAAGGTGTCGCGGCGAGCGATCTCCACTGTCTGGTTCTCCACGTCGCGTGGACCTGCTGCGAGACGTACCGGCACGCCCTTCATCTCCCATTCGGCGAACTTGAAGCCCGGTTTCTGGGTGTCACGGTCATCGAATTTCACTCTAAGTCCCTTAGCCTCAAGACGTTGCTTCATCTTGGCGCAATATTCGAGAACAGCCTGCTGCTGGTCGTCGGTCTTGTAAATCGGGACGATAACAACCTCAATTGGAGCAACCTTCGGAGGAAGCACGAGACCGTTGTCATCGGAGTGAGCCATGATGAGAGCGCCCATCAAACGGGTCGAGACACCCCATGATGTTGCCCATACATACTCGAGTTTATTTTCTTTATTAAGATATTTCACGTCGAACGCCTTAGCGAAGTTCTGACCCAAGAAATGCGACGTTCCAGCCTGCAATGCCTTGCCGTCCTGCATCATAGCCTCAATGCAGAATGTCTCGACAGCACCTGCAAAACGCTCGTTGGCGCTCTTGATGCCACGGATGACCGGCACAGCCATGTATTTCTCAGCGAAATCAGCATAAACCGTCAGCATCTTCTCGGCTTCGGCCATTGCCTCTTCTCTTGTGGCGTGGGCTGTATGACCCTCTTGCCACAGGAACTCGGCCGTGCGGAGGAACAGACGTGTACGCATCTCCCAGCGCACCACGTTAGCCCACTGGTTGCACAAGATCGGGAGGTCACGATAACTCTTGATCCAGTTTCTATATGTGTCCCAAATGATGGTCTCAGATGTCGGACGGACTATCAGCTCCTCTTCCAGTTTTGCCTCCGGATCGACAACGATGCCAGGTCCGTCGGGGTTCTTCATCAGGCGGTAGTGCGTAACGACAGCACATTCCTTTGCAAAGCCCTCAACGTGGCTCGCTTCCTTGCTGAAGAAACTTTTTGGAATAAAAAGCGGGAAATATGCGTTGACGTGACCCGTGTCCTTAAACATCTTGTCGAGAGCGTCATGCATGAATTCCCAAATAGCATATCCGTAAGGCTTAATCACCATACAACCTCTCACTGCGGAACTCTCCGCCAACTCGGCTTTATTCACGATATCATTATACCATTGTGAATAATTTTCTTGACGTGTTGTAATTTCTTTTGCCATTTTTAAAAGTTTGGTACGATTTTTGTTAGTATTTCAGTGTGCAAAATTACAAAAATTTTTGCAAAGTATTAATAAAAATTGAATTATTATGAAAAGGTCAATCATCATCATCGCAGCTGCAACAATGTTGTTAACTGCCTGTGCGTCAAGCAATAACGTCATCAACGACGACGCATATTACTCACCGTACGACAAGGACACGCAGTTCGAAAAGACACTAGTGACCTCAAATTACGGTTATTTCGATTCCAACACTGTTAAGAGCGAAACGCGTAAAACTAGTGCTGAAACCGCAAAAATTTACCAAGAATATACCCCTGTGGACACCATAGAGAGAGTCGTCGATACAGTCTATATCGTCGAAGAAACTGCTCCTGAGACACATGTCACTGTCGAGTTAGGAGCTGGTGTCGGATTTGGATATTATTACGGATGGCCATATACCTATTATTATGGTTGGGATCCTTACTGGTATCCATACTACAGCTATAGTCCATATTGGTATTATACAGGATATTGGGGCGGTTATTATCCGTATTATTCCTATTATCCATATTATCCATATAATCATCACCCACACCATCCGCATCACCCATACCACCCAAATCATCCGCATCATGTGGGCAGTTACAACAACAGCCATTATGGTGCAGTAAATCACGGCAATGGCAATGGCAATGGCAATCCTAATAACAGCGGCAGAAGACCAGCATCGGCCAACGTTACACCATCCAACAACGGCAGCGGAACAAACAACACGGTGCGTCCTGCTGAGTCAACGACAACCAGAAGACCTGCTAGTGCGACAAGACCTGCGTCAAGCAACGTAAGACCGTCCAACAACAGCGGATCAAATAATACGGTACGTCCTGCCGAATCCACGACAACAAGAAGGCCGGCCAGCGCAACAAGACCTGCATCAAACAGCAAGACTTACACTCCGGCAAACTCGAACCGTCAGTCACGTTCAAGTTCGGAATACGTACGCCCGACCAGCAGGCCAAACAGCAATACTGTAAGACCGAGTAACAACGGCACTTCGCGTCCGAACAGCAGCACTACAAAGCCAAGTAGCACCTCGCGCCCGAGCACCACAACCCCAAGAAGTAGCAGCACTCCTTCCAGAAGCTCCTATTCTTCTCCAAGAAGCAGCGGTTCTTCGAGTGGTGGCTCACGTAGCGGCGGATACTCAGGAGGATCTCGCAGCGGCGGCAGAAGATAACAGATAATCGATAACAGATAATCGATAACAGATAAAAGATAACAGATAAAAGATTATAGAGTCATGAAACGCATATTTTTGATAATCACTATATTAGCACCACTGTTCGCGATGGCACAGGATGAAAACGACATGCTCGACTTCTCATCCGTCAACTATCAGGGAACAGCTAAGGGCGCGGCCATGGGCAACGCCATGGGTGCAGTAGGTTCCGACTTCTCTGCAATAGCGATAAACCCTGCAGGATTGGGATTGTTCAGAAAGTCAACATTCGTATTCACCCCTGACTTTACAGCCACATCAACAGATTCCGACTATCAAGGCAACGCCGGTTCCGACAGGGCTTTCAAGCTCTCATTAAACAACGTCGGCCTGACTTGGACGACGGATGTCAACGACGGGGCTTTGAGCACAGTGAGTTTTGCCGTAGGCATCAACAAATTAAACAACTACACGTATAATTCATTTGTCGATGGCGATAACCCTAACACATCTCTGGTGGATGCATATTTCTCAGAAATGGAGGCCAACGGCATCTTGAATGAAAACGATTTGGAGAATTATTATCCGAATAGCTTATACCCATTGTTATATACAGGTGTCTTTGGCATCGACGAGAATGGTTATTATACCGATCTTCCTGCCGGTGGCATCAACCAGCAATATGGTGTGAGCAAGAGAGGCCACTCACGCGAGTTCACTTTCGCTTCAGGCTTTAATTTCAATGAGAAGTTCTTCCTGGGAGTATCGGTAGGTATACCTTATTTCGACAGGAAAGTAACGAAAGATTATAAAGAGACGAATCTCACTTATGGGGAGGTCTTCAAAAACTGGAACCAGACGACACACCTCAACAACTCGGGTGTTGGCATCAATGCGAAGATTGGAGCGATAGTGTATCCTGCCAAGTGGATAAGACTGGGCGCAGCAGTGCATACTCCTTATTTATATAAGGTTACCGACACCTGGGGCACCGAGACATACTCCTCTTTCACCGACGGCAACTACAACTACGAGTCGCCGACTGGCACCTACGACTATACCGTCACCACCCCACTCCGTTTCAACGCCAGCGCAGCTTTGATCTTTGGCAACTACGGAATGATTACCGGCGATTACGAATATGCCGATTACAGCAAGATGCGCGCCTCAAGCCACGACTATAACTATAGCAACCTGAACAATTTCATCAAGGACACTTATCGTGGCACGTCGAACTTCAGATTAGGCACCGAGTGGAGATGGCAGACCCTCGCCTTCCGCGCAGGCTATGCCTTCTATGGCAGTCCGCTGGGCATCGACAAAAAGGATTTGAGAACCACATCATATTCATGCGGTTTCGGCTACACACACCACCGTTTCACCATCGACGCGGCATACGTGTTCAGCCAGCGCAAGAACTCGTACGACCTCTATTCGCAATACTCAATGTATCCTGCGAACTACGTGGATGCTAGCGGTGAGTTGGTTGCCGACGAGACACAAATAAAAGAGACGACCAACACAAATCAGGTTGTCGTCTCCTTTAAGTTCAGACTCGACTAACGGAATCAGCCTTGGGCGTTGTACTGGCTGACGATGTTCTGGTCAACCAAGATACGGCCACAGTACTCACAAACGATGATTTTCTTGTGAATACAGATATCGAGCTGATGTTGAGGTGGGATCTTGTTGAAGCATCCACAGCAGGCTCCCTCCTTGATTTGCACTACTGCCAAACCGTTTCTTGCACCTTTTCTGATGCGTTTGTAGGCGGCGAGCAGACGTTCCTCAATCAAAGCCTCGCTTTCCTTCGACTGTGCTAAAAGTCCTTCCTCTTCTTTCTCAGTCTCTTCAACGATTGAGTTGAGTTCCGACTGTTTCAGCACGAGTTCGCTCTTAACATCAGCAAGTTTCTTCTCGGTTGCCTCAAGATTAGTCTTGATATCCTCGATTTTAATTGTCGCGTCCTTGATTCTCTTCTCGCAGAGCTGAATCTCAAGTGATTGATACTCAGTCTCTTTTGTCAAAGAGTCATATTCACGGCTGTTGCGCACCTGGTTCTGCTGTTCCTCGTATTTCTTTATCAAAGCCTGTGTCTCTTTGATCTTGATTTTGTAGTTAGTGACATCGGTGTTGAATTTCTTCAGATCGGTGTTGTAGTTCTCAATACGTGTCTCAAGACCAGCCACTTCGTCTTCGAGGTCCTGCACTGCTTCAGGCAGCTCGCCGCGCTGTCTGCGGATACTGTCAATCTTCGAATCAATCTGTTGCAGGGTGTAAAGTGCAACCAATTTTCTTTCAACGGTAACTTCAATCTGTTCTTCTTCGTTGAGTTTAAGTTCCTGATTATCAGCCATTTATGTTAAATTTAATATTTATACAAAATAGTTTATCGAGTTAGTTTTCACGCTCGAAATTGAAACTGCAAAGTTACAAAATTTTTTAATAATTGCATCAGCAATTAATTCTTTTGTAAATTGTTCTGTTTCATAGTGACCTGCATCGACTAAAAGGAGCCTGCCGTCGGCCTCAAAAAAGTCGTGATATTTTATATCTCCGGTGATGTAAGCGTCTGCGTTACAATGCTTTACGTTGTCAAGCAAGAAGAAACCCGAGCCACCGCAGACTGCCACTTTCTTGATTTTTTTACCTAAAAAATCGGAATGACGGAGTGCTTTTGCATTAAGATTTTTTTTCACGAGAGCCAAAAATTCTTTCTCGTCGAGTGCATTTTCGAGCTCGCCGACCATGCCACCGCCAGTGATGACATCTTCGTCGACCTTCATTGGCTCCAGGATCTCGAGATTCTTGAGTCCTATCCGGTCGGCGAGCCATTTGCTCACGCCAAGATAGCTGTTGTCGAGGTTGGTATGCATACAAGCGATGGCGATGTCGTGCTTTATCGCTTTGATGATGGTGCGTTCGATAGTGTTTTCGGGCAAAAGATGTTTCAGCGGACGGTAAATCAGAGGGTGATGGCTTATCACGAGATGGAAGCCCTTTTCTATTGCCTCATCGATGACAGCTTCGGTCACGTCGAGCGTCACTAATGCCTTGTCTATCAGCATATTGGCATCTCCGACAAGCAGTCCGGCATTATCCCACGACTCCTGCCATTTCAGAGGGGCGATATCGGTGATACAGCCTACAATTTCGCTAACTTTTTGCATTTCAAAATTTTTCGCTAAAATAATAAAATTATTGATTTGTAAATCAAAAATATTTCGTATATTTGTACGTTTATATCAAAAAATAACCAATGAGAAGATTGTTAGCACCGTTATCATGGCTTTACGCGGCTGTCTTGTACATCCGCCATTGGCTGTATGACACGGGGATTGCGCGCTCGGAAAGCTTCACAGTCCCGACAATCTGCGTTGGCAACCTCTCTTTCGGCGGCACGGGCAAAACTCCTCACACCGAGTATCTCATCAGGTTATTGAAAGACAAGTTCAGGGTGGCTGTATTAAGCCGCGGATACGGACGTAAGACAGTTGACTTTGTGCTTGCAGGCAACGGCACCACTTACGAGCAGATCGGCGATGAGCCTCTGCTCTACCACACAAAATACGACAACATAACGGTTGCAGTGGACGCCGACCGCCCGCACGGAGTTTCAAAATTGATACATCTGCCCAACGCTCCGCAGGTGGTGTTGCTCGACGACGCATACCAGCACAGGAAAATCAAGCCAGGAATGAACATCCTGCTGACGGAATACTACAACCTTTACAAGAAAGACATGCTGGTGCCGGCGGGCGGTCTGCGTGATATTAAATGCGCCGCAAAACGTGCCGACATCATCATAGTGACGAAATCACCACGCGTGCTGCTGCCTTATGACAAACGCGACGTGATAAGCACACTGCACGCAAGACCATATCAGCAAGTTTTCTTCACATATATTGATTTTCAAGGTCTTAAACCAGTTACCAACGCTGCAAAAGAAACGGTTTTGCAAGACATCAAGTCGGCATATCTCTTCTGCGGAATAGCCAATCCTTATCCTCTTGAAGATTATCTTAAAAGAAAATACAACACTTTGATTACCAAATATTTCAACGACCATCACAGCTTTAGCTATAACGACATCGACGTGATTCTGGACGGCTACAAGAGCGTGATCGGCAGAAATAAAATCATTGTGACGACTGAAAAAGACTTAATGCGATTAACAAAAGACTCTTATCTCAACAGGTTTGAGAACGTGCCGCTTTTCGTTGCCCCGATAGAGGTGCGTTTCAACGATGAGAAAGAAGAAAAAATATTTAATAATTTGATTTTGGACTATGTTGGAAAAAATTCTTGAGACAGTAGATTTTATCAAATCGAAGACAAACGGCTTTGAACCTGAAGTGGGTATTGTGTTGGGTTCGGGCCTTGGTGGATTAGTGAATGTTATTGATACTCAATACTCTATTCCATACGCAGAGATTCCAAACTTCCCGGTTTCGACAGTTGCCGGACATCAGGGAAAACTCATATTAGGAACTCTGAGCGGACGTAAGGTCGTGGCGATGCAAGGCCGTTTCCATTATTATGAAGGCTACAGCACCAAGGAAGTAACTTTCCCTATTCGCGTGCTTAAATATTTGGGTATCAAGCTGTTAGTGCTTTCAAACGCCAGCGGTGGCATCAACCCTGATTTCCGCGTAAGCGACATCATGTTCATCACCGACCACATCAACCTGTTGCCTAACCCGTTGATTGGCAAGAACGACGACCGCATCGGCACACGTTTCCCGGAGATGAGCGAGGCATATAACAAAAATGTGCTGGCTTTCGCCGATAAGATTGCTGACGAGCTGAAGATCCAGGTACAACACGGCGTTTACGTGGGCGACACAGGTCCCACTTACGAGACTCCGGCCGAATACAACTACTATCGTATTATCGGCGGCGACTGCGTGGGAATGTCAACAGTGCCTGAGGTTATCATAGCACGTCACTGCGGACTTCCAGTGTTCGCAATGTCAATCATCACCGACCTCGGCGGAAAAGACATAGCAGTACAGGTGACTCACGAAGAGGTGATTAACGCGGCCAACGTGGCAGAGCCTAAGATGACCGCCATCTTGAAGGAGATGCTCAAGCGTTTGGATGAGATAAAGTTTTGATAATCAATAGTTAATATGATTTATTTCGTAACAGATTTCCATCTCGGAGTCCCCACCCTTGAGGACAGTCAGAGGCGCGAAAAGATGCTCCTCGAGTTTCTCGATTCCATCAAAGAGTCGTGCGAAGAGCTGTTTCTGATGGGCGACCTGTTTGACTTCTGGTACGAATACAAGACTGTTGTCCCTCGCGGACATGTGCGTCTGCTCGGGAAACTAGCCGATTTCATCGACAGCGGCATACCAGTGCATCTTTTCGCGGGCAACCACGACCTCTGGACGTTCTCGTATCTTCAGCAAGAGATTGGCATCCAGGTACACAGAGAGCCCGAGGTGATGATGCTCAAAGGCAAAAAGTTCTTCCTTGTTCACGGCGACGGACGCGGCGAAGGCGACGGCGGATACAAATTCCTGAAAAGCGTGTTCGAATGCCGCTTCCTGCAGTGGTGTTTCCGTCATGTCCACCCCGATTTCGGAATAAGAGTGGCATTGAAATGGTCTCATAATCATAGAGTTAAGAAGCTTAAGAAAGAAGAAGAAGGCGGATATTATAACGTGATTGAAGACACCCGTCTGTATAAATACGCCATGGCAGAGCTAGAGAAAGACCCGACGATAGATTTCTTTGTTTTCGGGCACCAGCACAAGCCAATGCAGTACAAGACCGGCGACCATGCAGTGACAACGGTGGTAGGAAACTGGATCTGGGACTATACATATGCTGAATTTGACGGAAACGAAATGGTACTGAAAAAGTTTAGAGTGTAGAGTTTAGAGTTGATAGTCAGTTTTACAGTTTAGAGTTATAAGTTAAAAGTTTAATAATATGAATAAGATACAGAAATACATCAAGGAAAACGAAAAACGTTTTTTGGATGAGTTATTCGGACTGATCAGGATTCCTTCTATCAGTTCGGAATCGGCACATAAGCCGGATATGATAAAGGCGGCAGAATACTGGCGCGACAGCATCTTAAAGGCAGGCGCCGACAAGGCCGAGGTGATGCCTACAGAGGGCAACCCTATCGTCTATGGCGAGAAGATCATCGACAAGAAAAAGCCTACGGTGCTCGTTTACGGTCATTACGACGTAATGCCTGTCGACCCGATAGAGTTATGGCACACCGACCCGTTTGAGCCTGTCATAAAAGACGGCAAGATATGGGCTCGCGGTGCTGACGACGACAAAGGCCAGGCTTTCATGCATGCCAAGGCATTCGAGACGATGATGCAGACCGGCACCCTCCCCTGCAACGTGAAGTTCATGCTCGAGGGCGAGGAAGAGATTGGCTCTGGCAGTCTCTCGAAATGGATCGAGAAGAACAAAAACCTCGTAAAAGCCGATGTCATCCTGGTCTCTGACACCAGCATGATATCGCACGACACCCCATCAATCACAACAGGTTTGAGAGGTTTGGCATACTGGGAGGTGGAAGTCACTGGACCTAATGCCGACCTACACTCAGGACTGTTCGGCGGCGCCGTAGCGAACCCCATCAACACCTTATGCGAGATGGTAGCCGGCGTGATGGATGAAAACAACCACATCACCATACCTCATTTCTATGACGACGTCGTCGTGTCATCGAAGAAAGAACGCAAAATGCTGAATATGGCACCTTACAACGAGGTCGAATTCAAGAACGCATTGGGCGTCAAGGCTTTACGTGGCGAAAAAGGATACACCAAGATTGAGAGAGTCGGTATCCGTCCGACCTTCGACTTATGCGGTATCTGGGGCGGTTACACTGGTGAAGGCTCGAAGACAGTGTTGCCGTCGAAGGCTTACGCCAAGATTTCTTGCCGACTGGTGCCTAACCAAGACCACGAGAAGATCGGCAAGCTGTTTAAGAAGTATTTCGAGAGCGTGGCTCCTAAATATGTGACGGTGAAAGTGACCACTTTACATGGTGGCGAGGCTTACGGTTGCCCTATCGAACTTCCTGCATACAAAGCAGCAGAACAGGCATATTTCGACACATACGGCAAGCTGCCTATCCCGATGAGAAGCGGCGGAAGTATCCCGATTATCGCTCGTTTTGAGAAGGTTTTGGGAATCAAGTCTATCCTGATGGGCTTCGGCCTCGGCGAAGATGCCATCCACTCACCTAACGAGAACTACAGACTCGACCACTTCTTCAAGGGAATCGAGACGATCATTCAGTTCTATCAGCATTTTGCGAAATAGCCATTAGCCATTAGCTTTTGAAGATAGAGAGACGAGGCAAGCCCGTCTCTTTTAGTTTACAAGATTGACAGGATAGTTTCTTTCTCAAGCAACATATAATTCTTAATGACTGGACTCTTTATAAATATTTTGATATGTCTGGATATCACCGATATATCTTTTTGAAACAATTCTGATATTTGGGACTGTGTAAGCCACACATTGTCATCAACTAATTGCACTTCAAGTTGAACTGTTCCGTTTTTAACAATTTTTAACATAATTTGCAGAAAAAAGAAAGAAATGTTAAAAAATGTTAACAAAAATCCGGAGGCTTCGCTTGCCTCTCATTTCGAAGATGCACGTCCGTGCACTTCTACATTTCGCGGCTTGCTACGTTTCATTATAATCAACCGTTTTTAGCTTAATATAATTGATTTTGTCGTAGTTAACTAATGGAGAACGACACGGATGCCGCCGTAGTGGTTCCGGTTGCCGGGGGCATAGCCGTTCCGACCCGTAACGCGGCAGCCCCTCGCACTGCTGCCCCAGCTACCACCACGGAGCACGCGGCCGGAGCCCGAACCTGGTCCCATGGGGTCGGTCTGGCTCGCACTGCTGTAGTTTCCGAACCAGTCGAGGCACCATTCCCACACATTACCGCTCATGTCGTATATGCCGAGCTCGTTGGGGCGGAGTCTTCCCACAGGATGCGTCTGGCTGCCGCTGTTGCCGTCATACCACGCCACGTTCGCCACGCTCGAGCTCCCGCTGTATTTCGCATTGGTCGATTTATTGCCGCCACGTGCAGCGTATTCCCATTCCGCTTCCGTGGGCAACGTGAACCTGCGGCCTGTCATACGGCTCAGTTCGGCACAGAACTCCTGCGCATCGTTCCAGCTGACATTCTCAACGGGACGGTCGAAAGCCTTCCAACTGCTCGGGTTAATGCCCATCACTGCCTCATAAAGCTCCTGCGTCACCTCAAACTTTCCAATGTAATAATCCTGTGAGATTGTCACACGGTGATATGGTTTCTCGTCATCATAACAATCACTTCCCTGTTCGCTTGTGCATCCCATAGTGAATGTGCCAGCCTCCACCTTTATCATCTCAAAGCTAACACCACCAACTGTGAATGTCAATGTTGCCGCACCTTGGCTTCCTGAATATGCGTTGCCTCCAGTTCTTCCAGCATTATAAGCCATCGAGCTGCTACTGTTGCCGAGCAATTTAGCAGCCAGTTGGTTGCAGGCGTTCTGCATAGCTTCAGGGTCGGTACCGGCAATTTGTGGCGGTGCCGAGTTCTCGACACTTGCTGTCTCAACATTCAGGATTTTTGCGGTGACAATGATATGAGAAGCGTCGTATATGGCTGCTTCAGCAACCAAAATGGAGCTTGCGCCTGTCATCTCACCGAGTTTTTTAATTTGTGCGTCACTGACATAACCAGTGCGTTGGAAATTGTGCTCGCCCATTATAGACGACATATCAACTCTGTCGTAGCCTTCATATCCGGGCGTACTTGATATGGCGTATGTCAAACTGCTTCTCAACTGAAGTTTAACTCCGTAAGCCACTTTGTTTTCTTTGTCAACTGTCTCAAGGATTGCCACTTTCTTTGTGTTTTGCGCCATGGCAATTGCCGAAAGCATCATCAAGGCTGTAATAAATAGATGTCTTTTCATATTTAATAACTATTTTGTTTCAAATATCAATTCAGCGCAGGATTACTATTCACTACACGACTCGGCTCGTCCCTCGCTCGAGTCTGTTCCGTTTCAAGTTATCCTGCGCTTCCCCTGGCTTAAGTCAATGCGGATTGTTCCTGAGTTAAACTAAGGGATGAGAACCACACGGAAGCCCAGATAGTAGCCGCGATCGCCTGGACTACGGCTGCCGCGACTCGACACCCGGCAGCCCTCGACGTTGTAGAACCAGCCGCCGCCACGCAGCACGCGGTCCGAGCCCGAAGTGGCTCCTTTAGGGTTGTCCGTGTCGTATGCCAGATACGGCCCGTACCAGTCCTCGCACCACTCCCACACATTGCCACTCATATCGTAGATTCCCAATGCGTTGCCCATTTTAGTGCCACATGGATGAGTAGAATGACCGCTGTTATCAGTGTACCATCCGACACTACCGATGCTCCATCCACCACTGTATTTTGTGCCTTCATTCTTGTTGCCGCCACGAGCAGCATACTCCCATTCAGCCTCGGTCGGCAGCCGGTAAGTCTTACCTGTCTGTCGGCTTAGACGCAAACAGAATTCTTTTGCCTCTTCCCAACTCACGTAATACATAGGGTAATCGGCACCAGTTCCATATAACGACCAACTTGAGTTAACTTTATTCCTTTGCTGGTAAATTGTTGTTCCCATCACAGCTTCCCATTGGCTTTGTGTTACCTCAAGCATGCCTATGTAGTAAGAACTAACTGTAGTTCTTCTGTTGGGCGACTCGTCGCTTTCACACTCGCTGCCTTGTTCGCCAGTACAGCCCATGGTGAAGGTTCCTCCCTCAACATAAACCATTTTCATATTCATGCCGAAGGCCGTTTCAGTAAAGTTTTGGCCTTGAGAATAACTTCCTCCAGTTCTTCCAGAACCTCCGCCATTACCGCTTCTAGTATCGCTTTTCATTCCGAGAAGCTCGATGGCAAGCTCGGCGCATGCTTTTATCATGCTGTTATCGTCGCTCACATTTGCCATCTTCGGTCTTGCTGTATTCTCTATTCGAGCTGTCTCAACATCTATGATTTTTGCATTGATAATAATTTTATCAGCACCAAGCATAGCTGCCTCGGCCAAGATAATATAACTTGCGCCAGTCATCTCACCGAGTTTCTTGATTTGGGCATCGCTTACATATCCTGTACGTTGAAAATTATGCTCACCCATTATTGATGCCATATCAACACGGTCATAGCCTTCATAGCCAGGCATTCTGTTGATGGCATCAGTCAAATAACCGCGCAACAGAAATTCCACTCCATATTCGACCTTGTTTTCCTTGTCAATTGTTTCAAGGATTGCAATTTTTTTTGTATTCTGTGCCATAACAACCGCCGAAAGCATTATCATGGCTGTAAAAATCAGAAATCTTTTCATATTCAACATTTCTTATTCAATATCAATCGCTTTTGGCAGAATCAATGATAGCATCATTAACCTCAAGAAACTCTTGGAGTTCGTCTTTGTCAAGACCTTCAGGTTTGGCGTTTTTAGCACCGTCAAGAAGCTTCACATAACGGTCACCACGGATGCCGACTTTGGCTGTAACTTCATATAAACCAGTCTGGTCATTGTAGTTAACTTCAGTATCGCCAAAAGGCTCGCAAGCCTTCTGAATGCTGAAGCTCATCTGTTCCCAATACGATTTCAATGCTTTTGCCACCTTGCCGTCAACAGCGAGTGTTGAACGCTCTGCTTTTGTTGTTACAACATTTTCAATGACTCGTGAAACGGCAGCGTATGCCTCAAGTTGCGCCATTTCAACAGCCACAGACTCGACATCGGCTTCAGCAATTCCTGCAAACCAACGATAAGGACGCTTTATCAGGTCGGTTCCGTCGTCGTTCATGGTATCAACCATCTCAATACCGTTTGTCTTAATGGTTTTTGTCGTGTTCTGGGCTGTGGCTGCCATAGTAAATGCCACAAACATAATTGCGAAAAATACACCTTTTTTCATAGTTTGATGTTCTCTTTTAACATATTACTGATTTCCTTGCTTATTTTTTTGTAACCGTCGCGGCCAGCCTCGTTGTAACTCAATGTATGTGAACCTTTTACAGAAATCTCATCTTCAAAAATGCGCTGCCCAGTAGCTTTTTTGTCAATCGAAACCGCCGCATCGACGTATGTAAAATATGCATCACCTCCAGCGTTGCTTACTTTATTGTATTCTCTCGATGATGCGTCGATGTAAATCACGTAATCGGCCTGGTTGGGGTCGTCAACGAAGTTGCATCCCGATGCGGAAAGTTCACCTTTAATCTCGTTTTGCAACTTGGGGTAGTTCTTTCCGAAATTGTCGGCATTACAAACCACACAATAAGTCGTGCCATATTCCAATTCAGCAAGTTTTTGTTTCACAATCTGTTCTTCGTTGTGGACAGAGTTAAGATGCTCCAAAATCTTGTTTTCATCCAGTCCGAACACATTGATCCAGAATATAGGCTTTCCTGCTTCGTCGAACATCTTTATTGCATTCTGCAGCTCTTCTTTAGCCTTGGTTTTGAAGCCTTGGCTGCTGTAATTGTCAGCTATAGTAACACAATTTTTTATATTGTTGACGAGCATTTTAATTTCATTTTCATAGAAATAGCAAGCCTCTTCCTTATTAATATAAAGGATAACTTGATGTTTTCTGGTTGTGCTGTCGTATTTGTCAAACGACTTGGCGAGATTCATATCAACATCCGTCGATAATTTTTTCGATGAGTTGTAGAAAATACTTGAACGTCCGTCAATCACATTTTTATCCATCTGGCTCACCTCTATCACTCTAACCTGAATCTGTTTGGCTAAGTTGAAGCGGGCCAAATCAAGTGCTTCCTGCTTGGTATCAGCGCTTTCTATGTCATGGAAATACCCGTCGGAGGTATATCTCACCCATTCCGACGGATAGTTCTGCGCTTTCGCGAAACACCCGGCGAGTAGCAGCAACGCTATAGCTAAAATCTTCTTCATGGTTTAGTTGCCTTTTGCCGCTTCCATGATTGACTTGTTGACGTCGATGAACTGCTGAAGTTCATCCCCTTGCAGTGATGAAGGTTTGTAATTGCCTGCGTTGTTGAGCATTTTCTGGAATTTGTCGCCACGAATTCCAACTTTCTGTGTAACGGTGTACATCTTTGTCGATGGGCTGTATTCAATTTTTGTGTCACCGAATGGCTCGCATGCGTTCTGTATGCTCATGCTCACCTGCTGCCAGTGTGATTTGAGCGCTTTCTGCACATCGCCGTTGTTCACCACGCTTCCGCGTTCCGACTCCGCCAGAACGGCGTTTTCGACAACACGTGAGATAGTTGCACGCGCTTCCAATTCTGCCATCTCAATTGCAGTCTGCTTATCGTTAGCCTTGCCAATGCCAGCGTACCATTTGTAAGCAACTTTCACCATCTTGGTACCATCATCGCTAAGATCGTCAACCATTTCAATGCCCTGCAGTTTTGTATTTTCTACGACAACTTTCTCGCCTTCAAGGCTTGTAGCTTTTTCAGTTCTTGATTCCACTGCAAGATTTTTTGAGCTTCCGCAGCTTACTAATACCAATGCTCCGAGCACTGCCATTCCAAATAAATGTAACTTTTTCATGATTTTAATAGTTTAGTTAATAATTATATTGCCAATACTTTATTAGTCGGCAGACTCCCAATGCCGAAATATCAAAACTGTTAAAATCATTGAAACATAAAAGAAAAAGCGCGGGAGTCTGAACTATGCCTATCCCGTGTATCAGGCTCTGGTATGCCTACCATCCGAGGATAAGCAAAGCCGAAGCCCACGCTGAATTGTATATATTAATAGGTGTCAGGCAACACCCTAACATAATACAAAACACATGGACGCCGTCTATTGCTTTACCTTGCGGATGGTTATGAATTTACCAGATTCGATACACCGCAGATAAAACGTTAGATCAACGTCTTTCCAATATGTCTGCCATTAGCCTTTGAGACTGATGACACTGCAAAGATAGTGAAATAATTTAAGAAATCACAAAAAAATGAAAAATTTTATGTTTTTTGGTTTACAAAAGCAGGGACAAAGCTAATAACAATGTCCCTGCTTATTAAAGATTTCTCGACTTCGCTCGAAATGACAAGAGGATACTATTCGTTAATGTTTCTAACTGAAACCCCGTTTTTGAAGTTGTCGAGGCCTTCTTTCAGGAACTGGACGAAGCCGTCTTTGTCGAGGTTGTAGGCACGAGGTTCGTGGAGAAGCTCGCCATTATGTCCCATGAGGCAGTAGTACGGCTGGGCGTTGGTGCCGAATTTCGAGATCTGGAAGTCGGCATATTTACGACCGATAGTCTTCTTCATCTTGCCATCGCAACCCATAACCCATTCTTCCTCAGGGAGTTTGGTCTTGTCATCGACATAAAGTGCCACGATGATAAAGTCTTCACGCAACATCTTAAGCACACGCGGATCGCTCCAGACGTTAGCCTCCATCTCACGGCAGTTGACGCATCCGTGGCCGGTGAAATCGACGTACAGCGGCTTGTTTTGTGCCTTAGCGCATGCCAATGCCTGCTCATAGTCAAAGTAGCCTTTCAATCCGTGAGGCAGATGGAAGATATCGTTGAAACGCGGTTCCTCGCATAGCTCTGCCGTCGGTTTTGCTTCAGTCTGCTCAGATTGAGCCGCCGGCACCGCTTTCATATTCTGCTGGATATAATCGATAACCTTGTCAGCATTTTCCTGATTGATACGCTTGAGGTCGAAGTCGAGGGTCTGTTGTGGTGGCAGATAACCCGAGAGAGCCTTCAAAGGAGCGCCCCACATTCCAGGAATCATATATACCACAAAGGTAAACGTAATGATACTCAATATCAGACGTCCCACGCCGATAGACTCGACAGGGTCGTCGTTTTTGAATCTGATTTTACCAAGAAGGTAGAAACCGAGCATAGCGAAACACACTATCCAGATGCCGAGATACACCTCGCGGTCGAGCAGATGCCAGTGGTAGGTCTGGTCAGCGACACTCAAGAACTTGAATCCCAGCGCGACCTCGATGAAACCGAGGATCACCTTCACCGTGTTGAGCCAACCGCCGCTCTTAGGCAGGTTTTTCAGCATCGACGGGAACAATGCGAAGAGTGCAAACGGCAATGCGAATGTGCAGGCATAGCAGAACATCGTGAGAATCGGGGTCCAGAACTCACCTGATGTCGATTTGATGAGCACGGTGCCGACGATAGGACCCGTGCAGGCAAACGACACGAGAACGAGTGTCAATGCCATGAAGAAGACTCCAGCGAGACCTTTCTTGTCAGATTTGGCATCCGATTTGTTGACCAGGCTGCTCGGGAGCACTATCTCGAATGCTCCGAAGAACGAGGCGGCGAAGATCATAAACACCAAGAAGAAGATGATATTCGGAAGCCAATGTGTTGATAACCAATTGAATATATCGCCTGTGACGCTATCGCCACCAAATATCCATGTCACCATGATGATGATAGCGATTGGCAGGGTGTAAAGCAACACTATGAAAACGAAGTACATAATGGCTTTGAAGCGGCCTGCTGCCTTGTTTTCGCTGCCATGCAGGAAGAACGACACCGTCATCGGGATCATCGGGAAGACACACGGGGTGAGCAATGCTGCCAAGCCCCACAAGATAGCCTGTAGAATCATTCCGAGAAGACTGTCGCCGGTATTTGCCTCAGTCTCAGCATTATCTACTGTTTCAGCAGCAGCAATGGCCTCGCCTTTGAGGTTGATATCGAATTCCACCACTGTCGGAGGGAGGCACATGCCGTCGTTGCAAACCATGTACTCCAGTTCGCCTTTCACGGCAATCGGTTCTTTCCCAAGCACCTTGACTTTTTGGGTGAATATCGCTTCTTTCTCGAAATATTTCAAATCCATCTCGAAAGCCTTGTCGTAATGGACGATAGCCTCGCCTTCCATCACCTCGCCTATTCTCTCATAGTTGGAGTCTTCGGTAAACAGGAACGATGTCGGGATAGGGCCGTCGCCGTCAAGAACCTGCGAATAGATATGCCACCCAGCCTCAATGTCGGCCTTGAAGATGACGTTGTATTCGTTGTTTCCCAACGATTCGGATGAAAAGCTCCACTGCACCGGGTCATAAACCTGTCCGAATGATGCCAGAGGCACTATAAATGCAATTATTAAAGCGAAAAACAATTTAAGCTTTTTCATAGTTAATTGATTATCAATGATTTAATTCTATAACTCGTATTTCAAATACAAGTGACAAAGGTAGGAAATTTTTATTTAATCACCAAATTTTATTTCATAAATAGTTTTGGTCTTATTGGTAATCTTGAATCTGTCGTCGATGCGATGGCCAACGATCCACACGATTTCGCCTTCAGCATCGGTGATAATCTGAGTGTGACGTTTCTGGAAAGTGGTGAATCCGTTGTCGTTGAAGAAATCAGAAACGAGCTTAGTGCCCTTAAGTCCGAGCGGATGGAAACGGTCGCCATGCCACCAATGACGAACAGTTAAAGGGAATTTCAACTTGTCAAAATCGAGTTGGGCGATATTGGGGTTATCCGTTATCAGTAGGGACAACGCATGCGTTGTCCTTACAGGTTGTTTAGAATACGACAAACCTGGTGTAAGAAGGTTATCTGTCAATTCGATCGGGAAAATATCAATTGTGTCTTTTTCGATAACCAATTGATAGTTAGGGGAATAGAATTCCTTGCCAGACTCGCCGTCCAACGATGCTAGGATTGATTCGCATTGGGAGAATGAGAAGTCGAAATTTCTAGCCCACTCAAATAATATTTGTTTGCCTACGTTGGTGGAGGATTTATTCACTCCCTTCGGTCGGTCGAAATGACGCTTTGGAATTGTGTGAAGGACACCGTCAACAGTCTCAATTTGCGATAGTTTTTCCCTTAAAAGTTCCCTATATAATTGATTTTCAGAGGCCAGGTGATTGACAGATTCAAGGATTTTCTCTCTTGCCTCGGGTTTGATGCTGTCGAAAACAGGCATCAACTCGTGACGGATTTTATTGCGGAGATAAACGGTGTCGTTGTTGGTGCTGTCTTCGCGCCATTGGATGCCGTTTTCAATCGCAAATTGTTTGATTTCTTCTCTTGAAGCCCAGAGTAATGGTCTGATATACAATCCATTACGTGGTTGCATTGCTTTCAGTCCCTTGATTCCAGCTCCACGTAGAAGGTTGATGAAGAACGTCTCGATTTGGTCGTCGGCATGATGAGCGAGGGCGAGTTTATAGCCGCCCGCGCCGATAACATCGTCAAACCACGCATAGCGCATCTCGCGGGCGGCCATCTCGACGGAAACCTTTTGTGTTTCAACATATTCCAAGGTGTCGAACTGTTTCACATAGAGCTTCACTCCCACCCTTTCGGCATATTCGCGCACGAACTGCTCATCACCGTCGGACTCCTTGCCACGCAGATGGAAGTTGCAGTGTGCAAACATGATGTCGTAGCCACACCGCCTCAGCAGTTCCGCCAATACCGTCGAGTCCACGCCGCCGCTTAGGGCAACGAGAATGCGGTCACCTTTATTAATAAGGTGATGCTCGGTGATATAGTTCTGGAATTTTGTTAACACTCTTTCTTTTTTATTTAATTTGGATTATAGAGGATTTCTCCACTACCCTCTCCACTTCGGTCGAGGTTCGGTCGAAATGACGCTAAAAGTATAAATACACCAGCAGGAATCCGATGCCGAGACCGACGACAGTGCAGATAGCGTACCACATCAGCTTCTTCCATGGCGAGGCGTCAGGCTCGAGCGACTGCTCAATCTTTTTCTTCGGTATGATATCCCCCACAAAAATCTCGTCTTTCTCAGTATTCTCAATGGATTCAGGAAGTGCCGGCTCTTCAAAAACAAGTTCGGAGTCTTTGATTTTATGAGCTTTCCCGTGGAAATAATAATCGACACAATAGTTATTCTCCAGCAAAATTATCACTCCCGTATTGTCGTCATCGGTACTCTTCGCCATGATTTTCGCGCGACGGCCGTAGTTCTGCTTCAGCAAGATCTCGTTGTCATCGACAGTGAGATATGCCACCACATTTTCGGTCTCCGTCGTATCTTTCAATGCCGAAGTCAGATAAATCACCAGAAGACTCACCGCCAGGGTACTCAAGTCGTCATGTAACCCAATAATCACTTGATTATCAGGAAGTTCGTAAAACCACAGATTCACTTCCGGGTTAAAAGAATGCGGATAAAGTTTGATCCATTCTTTCACCAAACCGATGACTTCGTCCTTTTGGAGGCCTTTAACTTTGATGTAGTCCATTATTTCTTTCTTTTATGTTGGATTTTCTCTACTGAGAAACCGAATTTTCCTATTTTTTCACCTAAGGTGTAGTATTTTCCGTGCGAGTATGTTATCAGTTCCGCCTGGTTGAGCTGGAAAAGACCCGTGCTGGGGTCGAAATATTTCTCATCGCCGTTGACGGCCACCACCTCGGCCATAAACATGTCATGAGAACCCAACTCCTTTATTTCCACTACCTTACACTCGATATTCAATGGTGACTCAGCTATCAGAGGAGCGCTAACCACCTGCGCTTTCTCTGGCGTGAGATGCATCTCCTTGAATTTGTTATAATCTCTTCCCGAACGCACGCCACACCAGTCGGTGGCTTTCGCCAGGGCATCCGTCGTGAGGTTTATCACAAACTCTTTTGTCCTCGAGATTATCGCATGCGAATGACGGTCTTTTCTCATCGAGATATAGCACATCGGCGGGTCGGAGCATATCGTTCCAGTCCATGCCACCGTGATGATATTATAGTTTTCGGGGCTGTCGCCGCACGACACCATCACCACTGGCAGTGGGTAGAGCATTGTTCCGGGTTTAAAACTTCTTTTCATACTGCAAAAATAAAAAAAATCCCGTCACGAGGGCGGGATTTTTCCGTTTTTAAACTTTTAAATCGTCCATGTCGAACCGCTATTGAGCAGGTCGTCCATGTTCTTGATCTTCGAGTTGGCCTTTTCATTCTCGATGACCTCCATGAGGCTGTCGTCGAATGTCGGGGCTTTCACGTCGCGGATGACGCCGATGGCAACCGGGAAATGAGGCGGTGCCATGTGTGCCAGCATCATGTGGATACCGGTATCTTCGATAGTCTTGTCGTGAACGAGGATATCTTTTTCTGTGATACCGTTCTCGCCGATCTTAACGACTTCGAGGTGGTTGCCGTTGAGGCGGATACCTTTGTCGCGGTTCTTACCGAAGATGAGAGGTTTACCATGTTCGCATTTTACCTGCATGTCGTCGCGTACGTCTTTACCGGTGATATTCTCATGAACGCCGTTGGAGAAGATCATGCAGTTCTGCAGCACCTCGGTAACGGCGATGCCGTCGTGGTGATACGACTCCATGAAGATCTCTGTCAGTTCTTTCGGGTTGATATCAACGCCACGTGCGAAGAATGTAGCTTTAGCACCGATGGCGAGTTCGCCCGGGTTGAACGGATCCTCATATGTGCCTTGAGGAGAAGTCTTTGTCTTCGTGCCACGGAAGGTACATGGTGAGAACTGACCCTTTGTCATACCATAGATACGGTTGTTGAACAGCACGAGGTTGATGTCGATATTACGACGGCAGGCGTGGATGAAGTGGTTACCGCCGATAGCGGTGCAGTCACCATCACCTGTAATCATCCATACGCTGAGGTTCGGGTTTGCCAACTTGACGCCTGTTGCAGCGGCGGCGGCACGACCGTGGATGCTATGGAAACCGTATGTGTTCATGTAATATGGGAAACGTGAGGAGCATCCGATGCCGGACACCACCACGATGTCTTCCTTCTTCTTGCCAAGTTTAGGAAATACGTCCTGCATGGCCTTCAGGATGGCGTGGTCACCGCAGCCAGGGCACCATTTCACCACCTGGTCGCTTGCAAAATCATCTTTTGTCAGCATGACTTCCTGATTTTCTATTTTCTGATTTTCCATAGTAGCGTTATTTTAGAAGGTCATTAAACTTGTTCTCAAGCTCGCCGATGGTAAACGGCAGGCCCATCACTTTGTCGAATTGTTCGCAGCGATACTCTGGATAGTTCATGCGCAGATATTTGGCAAACTGTCCGCGGTTAATTTCGCAAACGACAATCTTCTTGTGTCCTTTCAACACTTCTTCGGTGTTACGTGGCAATGGCATGATGTAGTCAAAATGGGCGTGAGCTATGCTCTTGCCTTCTCCCATCATCTTCTCGACAGCGGTACGCACTGTACCGAATGTGCCACCCCAGCTCACCACGAGAAGGTCGGCATTCTTGTCGCCGTAGATCTCCTGCAGCGGAATATCGTTAGCCACGCGGTTGACTTTCTCCTCACGGAGTTCTGTCATCAGCTGGTGGTTCTCAGGGTTGGTCGAGAGGTTACCCTTGCCATTTTCCTTCTCGAGGCCGCCCACGCGGTGACGGAGGCCAGGAGTTCCCGGCAGAGCCCATTCACGGCGCAGCCATTTCTCGTCGCGGCGGAATGGCATATATTCAGGGTCGTTAGCCTTTGCGATAGGTGGAGTGATTGTCGGCAGTTCTGCCATGCTCGGGATGCGGAACACCTCTGAGCCGTTGCCGAGAGAACCGTCGCTGAGCATGATGACAGGTGTCATGTGCTCCATGGCGAGACGTGCTGCCTCGTATGCGGTGTAGAAGCAACCTGCTGAGCTGCGTGCTGCAATGACGATGAGAGGAGCGTCGCCGTTACGGCCGTAGAGAGCCTGCATGAGGTCGCTCTGCTCCATCTTAGTAGGAAGACCTGTCGAAGGACCTCCACGCTGTACGTCGATGATAACCAGCGGAAGCTCAGTCATCACTGCCAGACCCATAGCCTCGCTCTTCAGCGAGAGACCAGGACCTGATGTCGTCGTAACGGCGAGACAGCCAGTATAGGCAGCGCCAATCGATGACATGATACCGGCAATTTCGTCTTCGGCCTGATAAGCCTTGACGTTGAGGTTCTTGTATTTTGTAAGCTCGGCAAGGATGTCGGTGGCAGGAGTGATAGGATAGCTACCCAAGAAGAGCGGACGTCCCGACTTCTCAGATGCGGCCATCAAGCCCCATGCAGCGGCAGTGTTGCCAGTGATATTACGATATTTACCTTTCTTGAGTTCTGCAGCCTCCACCTTGTAGGTGTTGGTGAAGAGCTCCCATGTGTCGGCGTAGTTGTAACCGGCGTCGAGGACGGTGCGGTTGGCCTTAATCACCTGGTCTTTGCCTTTAAACTTAGTCTCAAAATAAGCATAAACGCTGTCCAGCCCACGGTTGAAGAGGTACATCACGATACCAAGTGCGAACATATTCTTCGACTTGAGCATCGACTTGTTGTCCATACCGAAGTCCTTAAGAGCTTCTTTTGTAAGCTCAGAGATAGGAGCTTTAACCACCTGATAGTCAGCAAGAGTGCCGTCTACTGTCGGGTCATCGGTATAACCAGCTTTCTCCAAAGCTTTCTCGGTGATGGAGTCAGAGTCGATGATGATGATTGTACCAGGACGGAGCCAACGCATGTTAGCTTTGATTGACGCAGGGTTCATTGCGACAAGCACATCACAGAGGTCACCTGTGGTGTGGATCGGCTTGTGACCGAAATGCACTTGGAAACCGCTGACGCCAGCCACTGTACCTTGTGGTGGACGAATTTCCGCCGGATAGTCTGGGAAGGTGGCAAAATCGTTGCCTGCCAGAGCCGTTGAGTCGGAAAACAGGTTTCCTGTCAGCTGCATACCGTCGCCAGAGTCACCCGCAAAACGGATAACTACGTGTTCAAGTTCTACAACTTTAGTTTTGTTAGCCATAAGAAAATGATTTAATTTATTGTATTTTAATTACTTAGATATTCCTTACTTAAAATTAGATGCTCTTTAAAATATTCTGCAAAGTTAAGTATATATTTTTTAATAAAAAAGCAAAAAAAAATAATTTTTCAAAATGTTGTTGTGTATTGGAAAAACCTCTATCTTTGCAGAAAATTTCTAAACAAATTTAAAATTATGGCATACAAAATTTTAGACAGCTGGTGCCCAGTCGGCGCTATTTCAGAAGGTAGCATCTATTCAATCAACGCTGATAACTGCGTTTCATGCGGCACATGCGCAAGCGTTTGCCCTAACGAAGCTATCGTTGAGGACTAATACACGGCGTGTATTAATGCAAAAAAAGGACGGCTAGCCGTCCTTTTTTTATTTCTTGAAGTAGTTGGAAATCTTCAGATTTATCTCGCGTATCCGCTGTTCATTCAACTTCACCACTCCCCTATCGTACGTCATCAAGCCGTTTAACTCAACCTCGCAGTCTGTCGTTTGTGTGTAGACAGCCGCCGAAAAGCCTTGCGGGATGAGTTCCAGTAGTTTGTTGGCATATTCCACGTAGGTGTTGGTGACTTTTTCTTCAGTATCGTACTCCACATAGCCCCAGCCTTGGTCTTTTACCCAAGTGTGTCCCTCTATTTTTCTGCCGATTCCGCCATATTCGCCTAAGACAGTGGCTCTTTCAGGCTCATAGAAATACATCTCAGGGTCAGGATAGTTGTGAATGTCCATAATGTCGCCCACAGGATAATGGTTGCCTCCAGAAGCCGGATTGACCAACCTCGACGGGTCGTAACTCTTTGTCCACTCAACGATTTCAGGGGTTTTGAACTGCCCCCACGACTCGTTGAACGGCACCCAGACGCCTATCGAAGGTACCGAATAAAGGTAATCGACGATTTCTTTCCATTCTTTTTTATATGTAGCCTCCGATTCTGGTGTTCGCGCAGTCAGCGGTCCATCGAAATATTTGTCGGTGACCCAGCCAGGACCTTTTCCGCCCGACGGCATGTCCTGCCATACAATGATTCCGAGACGGTCACACCAGTAGTACCAACGCGCAGGCTCCACCTTCACATGCTTACGAATCATATTGAAGCCGAAGTCCTTCGTTTTCTGGATGTCGTATTTCAGTGCCTCGTCGCATGGAGCGGTGTACAATCCATCACACCACCAGCCTTGGTCGAGCGGACCGAACATGAAAATCGGCTCGTTGTTGAGCATCAGCCGCACAATGCCGTTCTCGTCTTTTGCAGTACTGAATTTACGCATCGCAAAGTAACTACCGACCTCGTCGACAATTTTATTTCCTTTATACAGAGTAACTTTAACAATATAAATAAATGGGTGATCAGGCGACCACAACAAAACATTCGAAGGCATTTCAACTTCAACGGTCTCTCCATCGTCAGAACTCTTATGTGCAACCCTATTATTTAATATCGCAACATCAATATCCACCCTATTATCAGCTGAAGCATTAGCGATTTGCGGAGTCACATAAACTTTATTATTATCAATATCTGGCACTATTTTCAAATCAACAATATGGTTTTCATTAACGGGCTCAAGCCATACTGTCTGCCAGATTCCTGTCACTGGAGTGTACCAGATTCCATGAGGTTTCACATGTTGTTTGCCGCAAGGCTGCTCACCTTGGTCGGTCGGATCCCAAACGCGGACTTTCAACACATTACCTTTCTTTTTCAAAACTTGAGTAATGTCCATGCTAAACGGAGTGTAACCGCCAGTATGCGAACCTACTTTTATGTCGTTAACCCAAACATCACATTTCCAATCGACAGCACCGAAATTTAATAGCACATGTTTCCCCCTCCATGATTTTGGAATATTAAACTCGCGCTGATACCAGAGTTCATTATCTTTCCCAACGTATTTCTGTACTCCAGAAAGTGAGGATTCCACACAGAAAGGCACCAAAATCTTCCCATCAAACTCATCAATGCCATTCTCCCCTTTCGGACGAATTGCATAATCCCATAATCCGTTGAGATTTATCCAGCTTAATTGCCAATTATCATCAAATCTTGCCATCTGCGGACGCGGATACTCTTGCCAAACGTTTTCTGGAGTTATTTCAGAAGCCCAGCGGGTCTTCAAACTGTCGCCTGCAGGAGCATATTGAGTCATCCCCAACTGACTGACAATCAGGCAAATAGCTAATAGTAACAATCTTTTCATATCTTAATGTTTAAATTTCCAACCAAGACCGAAATAAACAGTCCTGATTTGGTCTGATTCGATATAAACCTCTCTGTAATCTCTCAAAAAAACTGTCAGATACTGGCGGCGCGTCAATCGGTATTCAACATCGCCCTCAAACATCAAAGTATTGAGCTGCAATCGTTTATCTTTGTTGAAATCGGAATACAACTCACCCGACAAGGAGTACTTGAACCTGCTGAAACGACGCTGGTACGACACCTGAAGTTTGTTGCGCCAGCTCAAAACCGGCGTGTAGTTGTAATAACCCGTCGCTTCATCGCGATACATCATCAAAAAGCGTGTCCGGTAGCCGAATTCCCAGTTGTGGTAGGCATATTTGTACGATGCCCTCACGAACAAACGGTAACGGTTCCGGAAAATGCGACTTTCCGTGTATTTATTGACATATTCGAACCCAGCGCCGACCTTTATGCCATATCTCACAAACTTGTAATCGAAGCCCAAAGTGGTCTTAGAACGTGAATATTTCGAGAAATCATGGTCAAAACGGAGGTCTTCCTTCACCCAGACATTATAATTTCCATAGAAATTGTTCTCATATTCCGCACGAAGGATTGCGCCAAAATCCGTGGTTCTCTGGGCGGTTGCGAATTTTGGTAACATAAACAACAATAACAAAACCGTCATCGTAGAGACGCGCCATGTAACGTCTTTACAAAACAATCGTTTCATTATCGTGTTTTCAAAAATCATTAGAAATCCTTGAGTTTCGTGATATCATTGATGGTGTTATGTGTCTTGGTAAAAGGCTTGTACGTCACCTTCACAAAAGCCACGTCGCGCAGATAGTCTATATGTCCCACCTCAACCTCAGTGATATCAAGGCCTGTCCTCTCCTTCAAATCGGCTATAAGCACATCTTCGCGACCATGTTTAACATTTTCAATCTTATCGTAAAGAATGATTTTCGTCTCGGTATGTTTCCTTGTGATGACACCGCTTTCAAATAGCCATATTGCTATGATAAACAATAAGTTAGTAACACAAAGCTCGACATAGCTCACCGTCAGCGCCAAACCATTGATAATAGAAATGCCGATGATGATGAAAAGATATGTCATCTCCCTCACTTTCAGCGTCTCCGTTCGGTAACGAATCATTCCGAAGATGGCGAAGAGACCCAAAGCGAAGCTGATAGCCATTTTCATGTTGTCCATCTGTATGATGAGCAGGAAAATTGTCACCGCAAAGAGCATGAAGGTGAAATAATAGTCGTTTCTGCGGCTCTTCGGGTAATAGAAACAGCGTACGATTAGCCAGCACACCAGGAAATGGAATGCGAAACGCAGCAAAAGCGTCCACAAACTGGTCATATCGACGAGTGGCACACCGAGGAATCCCGATTCGAAAGCGTCACCGCCAAACTCGCGGGCGATGTCGGGGTCAAAGTTCTGCATTGTCTGAAGTAACAGCATATTCTCTTAGTTTTTTCAATTTTTCAAGTTTGATTATTTTCTTTTTAAAACGATTCTGTTTCAACGTCTTGTCGGTCAATGCCCTGCCGATGCAGTACTTGCTGATACTCAACGGCTTAACTCTCAATTCAAAGAGCATCTTCTGAAAGAACGACTCGCATCGTCCGTCACGTTTCAGCTCCATAATGACAAGAGGCGCAATGCCTGTCTCGTTGCCATTTTCAAAGTTATGAAACCGCACGTTATAATCGATGGTGATTCGCTCGGTTTTACCTTTGTTTACTACGGTTATCCTTTCGAACGAAGTCGAGAGTTTCTTCACGAAGCCATCGAAATCATAGTCGGGAAGTTCTTTTTCGACAAATTCACGCGTCGCCGCATCCGACCTCACATCCTGAAACACGCTCTCCCCCACCTCGATACGTCTCTTCTTGGTGCGTCCGTGGTTGTTTTTATGCTTCACCTCGCAGAAATAGTTGCCGGTATCGACATAATTCCTCACCCTAAGCTTGTCACGTTTCAATTTCTTGTCCTGATGGATGATATACATGTGGTTGTCGACGGTGTCATAATAAACGCTGTCGTACGCGGCGACGCGTTTCCCATCGATCTCCTGCACAAAATATTCATCTTTTATCAGCTCAAACAATTTGGCAACCGTCAAATCATCAGCGACATATTTGGTATCGACACGGTTCATCAGTTTCACAGCACTCATCTCATCGAGGCTGATGGGCGTCATCTCATTCAATATGTCGTTGATATTCAACATTATCTGAAGATCAATTCATATTCCTTCACCGACTCCAGCTTGCCGTTAGGATAATAGTTGTACTGCCTCTTCTTAGAGCCGTCTTCGTTATACTCGAACTTCCTGATCCTCACCACTTTGTCACGGTCGTTGTATTCAATCTCGCGCAACACCTTCGATGCTGGATCTGTAGGGTCGACGTATTCGCTCACAACACGCGACTTCTGGCCGTATGAAGCATACTCTATCTCCTCTATCTTTCTTCCAAGTGAGTCGTATGTCGTGACATGGTCCAAAAATGCTTGTTTTGTGCCTGCCAAAGTGTTCCATTCCTTGACAGTCAAGCCTTTACGCTTCTGACGCTTGATCAATGTCTCTGGCGTGACCTGCTGTGAAAACGCAGGTATCACAAACGCAAGCAAAAACGAAAATATCAAAAATCTCTTCATAATTATCTTAATTTATTGATTATCAAACTTGTATTCTAACCACAAAGGTCGTATCAGGCTCCATTTCGACAATCTCGCCAGCATTCTCAATCGTCAATTCCTTAATCAACGGAGTTGGAACTTCAGTCGAATTTTCAGTAAATGTAAACACCTCATAGTCACCAGGTTGTAGTTTTTGGAAGGCGAACACGCCGTCCAAGCTTACGCGAACATCATCAAAATGATATGGTTCCCCTGCCCTTCTGATATAGACACGGTGCTCGTATGCCCATCCCTGTCCACGGTAGGTGTCATTGTGGAAATACATAGCATACACCTTACCCATTGCTATCGAAGTACCGTATGCCTTGCCCTGATGGATATAAAGAGTAGGCACATTGGCAGTCTCTCCCTTTCCTAATGATACTGTGGCTGTTACAGGGATTTTTTCGCCCGAAGGCAATGTCGAATATGAGAAAACGGTATAGTCGCCTTTGGTCAGATATTTGAACTTATAAAAGCCCTGGTCGTCGGTCTCCACATCGTCGCCATAGAAATCGGAGTTGCCATAAACGATGAAAACGTCTGTTTTTGCTGCATCCATCGTGTCGGCTGGGAGGTTGTAGTTGTCGTCCGGATGGTTGATGAGCTTAACATAGCCCTGCACCGTACCAGTACCGCCTTCTCCTGAGTTTTTATTGCATGAAACAAAAAACAACAGTCCCACGCACAATAATCCTATAAGTTTAATTTTCATATAATTCAAAATTATAATGATTAATTATTCTGTTTCAAGATTGTCATTCAGCTGATGCATAACCTTAACGTAGTTGTCAAGGTCTTTATTATCAATGCCTTTAATAACATTATTCATAAAATTAATAGCCACCTCCGTGGTGATCTTCTCCATCGCCACTGCCTCGTCTGTGAGTTCAATCTTTTTGATTCGGCGGTCTTTCTTATCCATGACACGTCTCACGAGGTTCTTTTTCTCAAGCGAGTCGATGATTTTCGTTACCGAATTCTTGTCTTTCTGAATGATATCGGCTATGTTTTGCTGTGAAAGCGACTGCTTCTCCCACAGGATGTCGAGCACCAAAAACTGCTCCGGCGTGATGTTGATCTCGTTTTTCTGAAGTCTGTCGATGAAACATTTCTTGATTTTTGAATTAAGAATGTTGACATACACAGCTATTTCTTTGATGAGCATCATAATCTTCAGTGTTTATTTTTTCTTTTTTATTGGACTCTCAGGCTCTTTCGCCATCATTTTATACTCCACCCATTCGACAAATTTAGGCAAGACGAAGTTAAAAAACTTCGTCATTTTTCCCATTGGAGTGAGCAGCATCTCATTTTTGTGATGACGTAGTCCGTACGCCATCCTCTTGGCAACACGCTCCGCTGTCATCATCTTTTCCTCGTTACGCGGCGTCATGCCCTGAGGCGATCCGTCGGCAAGAAGTGCCACGTTTCTTATGTTAGAGGCAGTAAATCCTGGAGCGAACACCATCACATGGAGGCCGTCGTAACGATGCTCGACTCTCAAGGTATTCAAGAATCCCCTGATGGCGAACTTCGATGCGGAATAGCCTGTCCTGCCTGGCAATCCGATATGTCCGGCCGTGCTGATGACGCCCACCACGCTGCCCTTCGACTCGAGCAGATATGGCAGCGCGTATTTCGTACAATATACCGTTCCCCAGAAATTGGTGTCCATCAGTCGCCTGCTGACGTCGAGGTCGAGGTCTATGAACATGGCACGCATCGAGATTCCAGCGTTGTTGACAAGGATATCGATGCGTCCGAAGCGTTTTATGGTTTCTTCAATAAGGTTTTTGCAGTCAGTCTCCACCGACACATCTGTCTTGACGCATAAGACGTCATCAGGCGACGGCAACTCTGTTTTGATTTGTTCCAACTTGTCGATGGAACGCGCTGCCATCACCACCTTCGCGCCCTGGGAGGCAAAAAATTTGACTGATGCCAGCCCTATTCCAGAGCTGGCTCCAGTCACGATAATCACTTTATCTATGAAATATTTGTATTTCATCTTTAAAGAATAGCCATCTGCGGCATCTCCGGGTTGTCGTATTCGCCTTTGGCGAGTTTCTCCTTGATCTCCTTAAAGGCCTTCAAGGTGTAATCCACGTCTTCAAGCGAGTGCGCTGCCGTCGGGATGATACGGAAGATAATCATGCCTCTCGGGATGACAGGATATGTCACAATAGAGCAGAAAATCTTGTAGTTGGTACGCAGGTCTTTTGCAATCCAAGCGGCCTGTACCTCGTTGCCCGGCAGGAAGATAGGTGTGACGCATGCCTCAGCAGGTCCGATCTCGAATCCGAGGTCACGGAAGCCTTTCTGAAGGGTACGTGTCACAGTCCAGAGTTTCTTACGAAGCTCGTCGCCTTCCTTGCTGCGGATGATCTCGAGACGTTTCAAACAGCCTTCCACTATTGGCATAGGCAGTGACTTGGCATACATCTGCGAACGCATGTTATAGCGCAAGTAGTCGATGATGACTTTCGGTCCTGCCACGAAGCCGCCGATGATTGCCATCGACTTGGCATAGGCGCCGATGTAGAGATCGATGTCGTCCATCACCCCGAAATGCTCTGATGTGCCGCGGCCTGTAGGACCCATGCAGCCGAATCCGTGAGCGTCGTCGATGAGGATACGGAATTGATATTTCTTCTTCAAAGCCACAATCTGGTCGAGGATTCCGAGGGCACCTGTCATGCCGAACACGCCTTCAGTGATGAGGAGAATACCGCCGCCGGTCTTCTTCACCACCTCGGTGGCACGCTGCAACATCTTCTCGCAGCTGACGATGTCGTTGTGTTTGAAGTGGAACGACTGTCCCATATGCAGACGTTTGCCGTCGATGAGGCAGGCATGAGCCTCGGCATCGAACACGATAACGTCGTTACGGGTGCAGAGCGCGTCGATGGTAGAGACGATGCCCTGATAACCGAAGTTGAATTCGTAGGCGTCTTCCTTATGTTCGAAGTCGGCGAGTTCGCGCTCCAGACGCTCGTGCAGACGAGTGTTACCACTCATCATACGGGCGCCCATAGGGTATGCGAGACCCCAGCGTGCAGCAGCCTCTGCATCCACCTTTCTTATCTCAGGATGGTTGGCCAAGCCGAGGTAGTTGTTCAAACTCCAGCACAACACGTCAACGCCGTTGAAACGCATGTGAGGGCCAAGTTCGCCTTCCAGACGCGGGAATGCAAAATATCCATGAATGCGGTCCATATACTGTCCGATCGGACCACCGGAATCGTGAGCTATTCTTTCAAAAATTTCCATTTTTTATAAGTTTAAATATTATCTCGCAAAGATAGTAAAAATATTTACAGTATAGACATAATTCTATTTTTTTATTTTTCATCTAAAAATTTTTAAAAATATGAACCAATTAGCATTTTTTTGTATTTTTGTCGATTATTTTTTGATACGATGATATCTTTAAAAAACAAAAACGCTTTAGTGACAGGTGCCAGCTCAGGGATTGGCGCCGCGATAGCCCGTCGTCTTGCTAAGGAGAAATGCAACCTTTTCCTTACAGGACTAGGCGAAGCACAGCTTCAAGCGACCAAGGAAACTTGTGAAAAAGAAGGCGTCAACGTTTATTTTAAGGAATGTAATTTTGCCGAGTTCGCCTCTATCGACGAACTGGTGAAAGAGATAAAAACCATCGGCTTCCATATCGACTTATTTGTGCTTAACGCAGGCATCTCACAACGTGACCGCGGCCTCGAGACCGACTTCGCCATCGACCAGAAGATAATGCAGATAAACTACTGGAGCAGCGTATATCTCGTAAAACAGTTCAAAGATGAGATTCTGGCGTCAGACCACGTCAATATGTCGGTAACCACCTCATTAGCAGGACTTTTCGGATTCCCGTTGAGGACATCATATTGCGCATCAAAACATGCCTTGTTCGGCTTCTTCGAGTCATTGGACCTTGAATATTCCAACATCCACGTCACATTTTTGATACCAGGACGCATCAACACTCCTATCAGCAAGAGTGCCTTAAAAGGCAATGGCGAGCAATATGCCAAGATGGATGCCGGTCAGGCGAAAGGCCTCGACGTGGACAAGGCGGCGAAACGTGCTGTGAGAGCGATACGACGCGAACGTCACCGCAAACTCATCGGCAAAGGCGAACTGCTCATGGCTTATATTAATAGGTATATACCTTGGCTTTATTATAAAATTGCAAATAAAATATCTCCAACATAATGAAAAACGAAAAAGAAAAAGAGAAAGTCATCTGTGGCATCCAGCAGGTCGGCATAGGAGTTGAAGATCTCCAGACAGCATGGAAATGGTACAATAAGCATCTCAACATCGAGATCCCTATCGTCGATGATGATGGTGTTGCAGAACGTATGTTGCCATATACCGGCGGCAAACCTCAGCCACGTCATGCCATCCTCGCCATCTCCCAACGTGGTGGTGGCGGATTCGAGATCTGGCAACCTAAAGGCAGAAAAGTGGTGTATCCGAATGAGCCTTTACGCATCGGAGACTATGGCATTAACATCTGCAAGGTGAAAACAAAAGACATCCATGAAGCATATAACTATTTCATTGACAATGAGATAACCATCCTAAGCGACATCACCACGTCGCCTCTCGGCATAGAGCATTTCTATATCCAAGACCCTTGGGGAAACATCTTTGAGATAGAGAAAGACGATTATTGCTTCATCAATGCCGACAAAATCACTGGAGGCTCAAACGGTGTTGTCATTGGTGTCTCAAATATGGAGAAATCCATTGAGTTTTATGGCAAACTCCTTGATTATGATGTAGTTGCCTTCGATAAGACCGATGTCTTTGAAGACATGAAAGACCTTCCTGGCTGCACTGGCAAGATACGCAGAGTTGAGCTGAAACGCTCTAAGCCTGTCTGCGGTCCTCTCAGCGACCTGATGGGCACCTCACATATCGAGTTGGTGCAAAACCTTGAGATTGAGGCACATAAGACTCTCGAAGGCCGTTGGTGGGGCGACCCTGGCTTCATTCACCTCTGCTTCGACGTGCGTAACATGAATAAGGTACAGGAAGCCGCCAAGGCTCTCGGTCATGACTTTGTGTGCGACAGCGGCGATAACTTCGACATGGGCGACGCCAACGGTCACTTCACCTATGTGGAAGACCCCGACGGCACTCTCATCGAGTTTGTGGAGACATTCAAAATCCCAGTCATCAGAAAGTTGGGAATCTCAATAAATCTTAGGAAGAGAAACGACTACAAACCGTTGCCTCGACTCATAACACGAGCGTTGCGGTTTATGAAAGTTGAATTTGATTAATAAAAATAAGCGCCGCCCGTCGGGCGGCGCTTATTTTATTATTAGGTTAAAGACCGAGCTTTGCTTTGACGTCGGCTGTAATGTCAATAGCGCTGTCACCGATTGAGAGGATGACGGTCTTCTCGAAGACGTATGCCAAGCCCTTGGCTTTCACAACATCATCGATGGCTTTCTTGATCTTGTCGAGCATAGGCTTTGAAAGCTCTTCCTGTTTTGCAGCGAAATCGCCCTCAGCGTTAGCCTGGAATTCCTGGATTCTTCCCTGAAGATCCATGATTTCTTTTTCTTTCGACTGACGAAGGATGTTTGACATTGTAGCCGCGTTGGCTTCATAGTCTCTCATCTTGTTCTGATACTCGTTGGCCATAGCCTGAAGTTCAGCTTGAAGCTCATTGTAGTAAGCTTGCAGATCCTGCTGAATCTTAGCGCTCTCAGGCATCATATCAATGATAACTTGTGAATCGACATAACCAATCTTCTGTGTCTGTGCGTTAGCTCCGAAACCGAGTCCAACTGCTAACACCATAATTGCCAATACTTTAACTAATCTTTTCATGACTATTCAAATTTTAATTGTTCTCTAATTTTTTGCAAAAATACAAAATTTTTGTTAATCTATCTATATTTTAGGTTGTTTATTTCTTTCCTCCACCTGGATTAACGCCGCCGCCACCGGGTTTATTGCCACCTGAGCTGCTTCCGCCCGAGGTTGACGGTGTGTTTCCGCCGCGTCTTCTATCCTGACGGCGCACTGTCTGCATCACGTTGCCAATCTCATCTAGCACCTCGTCACTGATATCGAACTTGTCGTTACAATAAAGAATTGCTGCACCTGCCGATTTGTCAAACACAAAAGAATAATTCTTGATCTGTGCCACCTGAGTGATAGCGTTATAGACCTTCTCTTGTATCGGCTGAATCAGCTCGATGCGTTTTGAAAAGAGCTCACCATCTGGACCAAAATACTGCAACTGCAGGTTTGTCAGCTCTTGTTCCTTGGCCGCGATGGCTGCTTCTTTTTTATTTTTCATATCGTCAGAAAGGAGCACTGCCTCCGTCTGAAAATCACGTTTCATCTGCTCAAGTTTGTCGCGCAGAGTCTTAAGCTCTTTCTGCCAATTTGCCGACATTCTGTTTATCTCCTCCTGAACATCACCATATTCTGGGATATTCTGCAGGATATAATCCGTGTCGACGTATGCGTATTTCTGGTTGCCTTGGGCCTTGACCGAAGCCAGTCCGAAGACCATCAATACCGCGAGTAAAATCAAGTTTCTTGTTTTCATATTATTAAATTTTTTGAAAAACATCAATCTATTGAACCTCCTATAGAGAAGTGGAACTGGCTCTTCGATGCCTCTGGCGCTCCAGGGACTTCGTCGAATCCATAACCCCAGTCGAGACCGAGCATACCAAACATCGGCAGGTAGATACGCACACCGAGACCGGCAGAACGGTACAGGTCGAATGGGTTGAACTTATCGAAACCGAGCCAGCAGTTACCTGCCTCAACGAACGTCAGAGCGTAAATCGTCGCCTGCGGGTTAAGGGTCAAAGGATAACGCAGCTCCATGGTATATTTTACAAAGACATTACCACCTTCGTTGCTGTTCAAGGTATAGTCAGGAGTCAAGGAGGTGTTGGCATAACCTCTCATGCCAATCAACTCTCGACCATCGAAGTTATACGCGCCCGTCAAACCGTCACCGCCGAGGCAGAAACGCTGGAATGGCGTGATTCCGATGTATGGGTTGTAGTATCCGAGTAAGCCGAAACGGGCGCGTGTCATTATGACAAGCTTATCATAGATCTCCGTATAAAGGGCCGCCTTAAACTTCCACTTATGGAACTCGACCCAGTGGAATTTGGCGTCTTCACGCTCATCCGGATCTGAATATTCCTTTTCGTAATCGACAGGATTGAATAATGAATATGGTGGCGTAACCTCAAGCGAAAGGACAAATTCAGAACCATAACGAGGATAAATCGGGTGACTTGTTGAGTTACGTCCGAACGTGATGTTATATCCGATAAGGTTAAAATTGCCGTTACCAGTACCGAAGTTAAAGATACTCTTATAGTTATGCAACGAATAACGTATCACGTTGACGCCGTTGTAAAGTGTGAAGTAGTCGTCAGGCCATTTCAAACGTGTACCGATACCGACCGAGACACCGGTCTGTCTGAAATATCCGATTTCTTGTGTATAGGTATTCTTATATGTCGAATGATACACCGCCACCGTCAGGGCATTAGGTTTCTTACCGCCCAGCCATGGCTCTGTGAATGTCACACCGTAGTTGATATACGTGGTGCCGTATGTCTGGATCCTGAACGACAGCTTCTGTCCGTCGCCTGACGGTATCGGGCGCCATGCGTCTTTTTTCAAGAAGTTACGCAACGACACGTTGTTGAGGTTCAAACCTAACGAGAGCATCAACCTGTTGTAGCCCCATCCTGCTGAGAGTTCAATCTGGTCATTCGGCGTCTCCTCCACCACATAGTTGATGTCGACGGTGCCATCGGTAGGGTCAGGTTGGATGTCTGGGAGGAGCTTCTGTGCATCGAAATACTGCAACGCCGCGAGTTCACGCATGGTTCGCATGATGTCGCTACGGCTGTAAAGTTGTCCGGGACGCGTATACATCTCACGGATGATGATACGGTCGTTGGTCTTGGTGTTGCCTTTCACCGTCACGCGTTTGATGGTGGCCTGATCACCTTCGCTCATTCTCATCTCGAGGTCGATGGTGTCGTTCTCTACTCTAACCTCCACAGGATCAACGCGGAAGAAGAGGTAACCATCGTCCATATATAACGACGACACGTCATAGCCACCCTCGCTATATGTCAGGTTTTTCTCAAGAAGCTCCTGATTATAGACGTCGCCCTTGCGGATACCAAGCACTTTGTTGAGTGTCGCGGTATCGTATTTCGTATTGCCAACCCAGGTGATGTTACCGAAATAGTATTTGTCACCCTCACTGACCGTCAATGCTATACCGATATTCTTGTCGTCCATAACATAGATCGAGTCTTTCACGATTTTAGCGTCACGATAACCTTTTTCGTTATATTTTTTGATGATTAGCTTCTTGTCATCCTCATAATTATCCTCATCGAAACGCGACGACTTGAATATCCTCGGGCGTATGTTCTCTGTGGCATACCACACCAGTTCGTCTTCGGCTTCGGCAGGTTTCAACCTGATGAGATCCCAAACCGTGTTGACAATGGTTGCTCCAAGAGGACGCAACGGGTCAAACTTGCCTCTGCGTTTGGTCTCTTTCATAGCGCCACGGATCTGTCCGTCGGTAAGCACCTCGTTGTCGTTCACCACAATCTCGCCAATCTTCACTTTATGTTTCTTATCGACATCAATGATGAGAGTCACATAGTTTTCGGCAGTGGTGTCAGGCACCGGCGTCATTTTCACCTCAGTATTGAGATAACCCTTGTCGGCATAATAATCTTTGACGATTATGGCAGTCTTGTTATATGTATGCTCAGTGGCAACGTCGCCGCGAGTGATGTTTATCTTCTTCCTAAGTTCTTCTGCCTCTGACTTTTTAACGCCTTTAAATGAGAATTTGCTAATTCTCGGACGTTCTTTCATATCGATGTTAAGGAAAATCTTTCCTCCCACCTTTTGAGTCTGAGTTATCTGGATATCTTCAAAGAGGCCTTGCTCCCAGAGGTTTTTGATGGCCTGGGTGATTTTATCTCCTGGCACCTTAACCACCATGCCGACGCGCAGACCTGACAGCATCACCACAACGGCTGGATCAACATATTCCACACCTGTGACGGTGATACCTCCGATTTCGTATTCACGAGGGAGGGAATAGTCGACTTCCGACAAATCGTTACCAATTTGAATCTGAGCCGTTGCGACAAGGCCTGTCATGCAGAAACACCAGCATAACAAAGCGATTGCAAATATTTTAAACCTCTTCAAAAAAGTCATCTCCTCACTTTTTAATCTGTTCACTCGTCTTCCCAAACCTACGCTCTCTGTTTTGATAATTGACTATTGCCTCATACAAATCCTCTTTACCAAAATCAGGCCAGAATTTATTTGTAAAATAAAGTTCCGAATAAGCTATCTGCCATAGCAGATAATTGCTAATCCTCTCCTCCCCGCTTGTACGAATCAGCAAGTCGGGATCAGGCATGCCCGCTGTCGCCAGATGATCATTAATCAAAGCCTCATCCACGTCATCAGGATTTATCTTGCCTTCTTTTACTTCTGTCGCAATATCCTTGACCATCTTCGTCAACTCCCAACGGCTTGAGTAGCTGAGACACAGCGTCAGAGTCATTCGGGTGTTGTTCTTTGTATTGTCGATTGCATACATCAGAGCGTCGTATTGTGATTTTGGAAGACGTTTTAAATCACCTATCGCGTTAAGACGTATATTATTGTCGTTCAATGTCTTAAGCTCATTTTTCAAAGCATTTGTCAGTAGCCCCATCAAGGCATCGACTTCGAAAGACGAGCGGTTCCAGTTTTCTGTTGAGAAAGCATAAAGTGTAAGATATTTCACGCCCAGTTCGGCACATGCCTCGGTGGTGTTACGCACGGCATCCACACCATGCTGATGACCGAAGACACGCATCTTGCCTTGCTGTTTTGCCCAGCGTCCGTTGCCATCCATGATGACTGCGATATGCTGCGGCAGGCGTTCCATTATTATCTTATCTTTCAGGCTCTCCATCAGTCAAAGTTTTTATATCTTTCTCTCTTATTACAGTCATTGCCATTAGGCAGATTGAACTTATATGTCAATGAAAAATTGAGATATCCGAACCAGTCGTTATCAGCCTTATTGCCACGCTGTATATATTCATTCGTGTTATTACCACTATCATCAGCTGCAAAACCGGTAGGGTCGGCATATTGCACGAATTCTTTACCACTTTCGTATGTAGGATAATATGCGTGGCAGTCATCAATCCAGTCGGTGAAGGTGTAATCCCAACGCCATTCAAGGGCGACGCCCAATCTTTTGGCCACACTGTACTTCACGCCAACGCCAAATGGGATTGACAATGCAAATTTATTATATTTCGCATCACTTCCACTTATGGTACCCTTGTCGTAATCGACATCAGTCAGAACGCTGCACAACTCTTTGCCATCATCGGCTTTAGGATTAAAATAAAACCCCGACAGGCCTCCGAAGATATATGGAGACAGGCCGTTTCGCTTGCTTCCGGTGAAATAGTCAAAGAAGTTAAACTCTGCCACCAATGCAATGTCATGGGCATTCGTATTGAACGAAAGTCCACGCTCTGGACGATAACCGGATGATTTGTCACTTCCATTGAGCTGCAGGTTTGAGTAGGCAAGGCGGAAAGCCCAGCGGGTACCTTCATAATATCTCACCAACACGCCCCAGCCCAAGTTGCTGTCAACGAAAGGTTTTTTAGGGTTGATATCACCCATATAATACGACAGTCCGACGGAGCCACCCACCTCCAAAACCTGGCTGTGTGCCGTCAACGGAGCAAGAAATTGTCCCATTGTCAGGACAATCAATGCAACGATAAGATGTTTTTTACAATTCTTCATTCGTTTAATTTTTCTTACTTGTTGATAGACAGTCGTTTAAACTTTTTCACAATAAACTGACAAATATACAAATTTTTGTGATAACCTTCGCAAAAATTTTCTAATTTCTCACATCATTACCCCATAGGAGCTTCTTTCTGATGGCTTCGAAGAAATCTTTCCCCGGCAGCTTCACCATATTGAACGAGAAATCAGCTTTCTTGATCTCAAGTTGTAAGCTCTTGTCTACCAATTTAGTACGTGAGTCAAGACTCAGGTCGTACGCATCGCAGCGGCCATCGACCTTGATTTTCACGACACTTTTATCTGATATAACGACGGGACGCACGCTTAAATTGTGTGCGGATATTGGAGTAATTAAAAAACTATCGTTGTTTGGTGCCACTATCGGTCCGCCGGCGCTCAGCGAGTAGGCCGTAGAGCCTGTCGGAGTGGCCAGGATAAGACCATCGGCCCAGTATGTGTTGAGCAGCTTGTCGTCGACAAACACCTGTATCACGATGAGCGAGCTGCCGTCTTTACGCATGAGGCTCAGTTCGTTAAGGGCATAGTTGATGCCGTTGAAACGTTGTTTCTCGCCCACGAGTTCGAGCAGCGAGCGTTTCTCCACTTCATAGACGCCGTTGAGAATCTTCTTCACTGCATCAAGAGTCTCGTCGGATGACACGCTTGACAGAAAGCCGAGACGTCCCATATTGATTCCGAGCACTGGCACAGCGGTGTCGCGTACATATTCAACGGAGTCAAGCATAGTGCCGTCACCGCCGAATGAGAACAGCACATCAGCCTTACCCTTCAGCTGTTCGTATGAGTTAAATATCTGATAATCAGCAGCCTGTCCAACACATCTCTTGATATCATCCAGCAAGCCTGTGAAGACCAGTATATCGGCTTGCGCGTCTTTCAAAACGTGCAAGACCTTTTTCATAAGTCCGTCATAATCCGGGCCGAAGCCTCTGCCATACAATGCGATTCTCATAACTTAATATTTTCGTTAAATTGGGGCAACGAGATGGACGAAGAAACCTGCTTCTCCAAGTCCGTTAACTCCGTACTCCAATCGCAATACTTTATCGTAATACGTAACAAAATCTATGCCAAAACCTGTTCCGTAAACAAATTTATTAGCCAGTCGGGAGTTAAGTCCTTCAGGCACAACGACATCCCAAGTGTATCCCGCATCGAAAAACAGGTTAGCATATATAGCAAAATGTATCTTTCCAAACCTGTCGTTCTTAATAAACGGGATGTGTTTGGTAACAGGTTTTAATATTTCAAATTTCAAGTTATTCTTTAAAATGGCATAGTTCAGAGCATCCACGACATAAAGGTCGTTGGTTCGGACATAGTCGTTGTTATACCCAAAGCCCTGCGACAGGAAATAAGGGGCAGTACGGCTGTCGGAAATCTTCGTTGTTATATTGGATGCCCAGTAAAACCTGCCGCTTATTGGAGTGTACCAGTCAGCAGTAATCTTGCCGTAGAAGATATCTGGCGAATAATCGAATATTCCGAGACCTATTTTCGTCAGCTCCAGCTCCAGATAATGACCATCCAGAGGATAGTTGTGGTCGTCACGATAGTCGTGCTTAAATATCGCCGACACAGTAAAATACTGGAAACGGGTGCCGTCAGGGTTGGCAAAGTCGGCATTCAGCAGTGGCAGGCTGTCGCTATTGAACGTACGGTCGTCGTAGCGCATCTGCAAAAACAGCTTGTTGCGATAGCCGAAACGATAATACGGCATGAGGTATGCGTAGAACGACTCATGTGCATAATGGTCTTCGGTGCTGAAATACTTTATCTTATCATCATTTGTGATGTAAGCCACTTCCCTGTCACGCGTATAACCCGTCGCGGCTTTTATTCCAAGTCGTTGACGATAGGTGACATACGGGATATCGTAAGAAATGCCGAAGTCTTGGTTGTAACCGCCGATTATTCTCAGATCGAGCACATGTTTTCTACCCCACATGTTGTAGTAGTAGAGGTCGACGCCGTAGCTAAGACGAGTAAAATCACGGGCTTTGAGCCATGCAGTAGGGTTACGGTCGGCAAACGCAAGATAAGGCACCGGCCAGAGGTACCAGCGCTCCACTACACTGATTGTCAGCGACTTGCTTCCAGGATTCTCAGGATCTGTCACCCAATCGAAGTCGACGAAGTTAAACAATGCGCAGTTTCGGAGGTTCTCCCGACTTTGTTTAATCATATCGCTGTCGCAAATAGTGTCGCCTTCGTGGAACAGCATCTCTCTGTACATGGTGGACAGCTTCGTGACCTTGTTGCCTACGATGTCGATTTTTGAGACGACGAAACAGTCGTCCTGCTGTTGTGCGAATGTCCCAACAGACAACATCAAAAGCAATATGGCCAGCAGTTTCTTCACAATTAATCATCCATCATGTTACAATAGTTCTCATAGCGCCAGTCGGCTATGATACCGTTTGCTACAGCGTCTTTTATTGCGCAATGTGGTTCATGCAGATGTGTGCAGTTGTTGAAGCGGCACTCGTGCATCAGCGCCCTCATCTCGGGGAAACGCTGAGCCAGAGTCTCTTTCTCCATATCATACAAGGCAAACTCTTTGATACCAGGAGTATCGATGATATAGCCTCCAAATCCGAGTTCATACATCTGAGCAAAGGTTGTCGTATGCTTACCTTTCTCATGAACTTCTGAAATCTCGCCAACTCTTATATTGAGATTCGGGTCCATTCTGTTAACCAGCGCCGATTTACCCACTCCTGAATGCCCGGAGAACATGCTCATCTTATCTTTCATGATGTCTTTCAGCCTGTCGCAGTTATAGCCAGTCTTTGCCGAAATCACAAAAGTCTGATAGCCGATGCTGTTATACACTTGCATCAGTCTCTCCGCCATAGCATTCTGTTCGTCGTCGTAGAGGTCGCATTTGTTAAACACTATCACGACAGGGATATGATAAGCCTCGGCTGTCACCGTAAACCTGTCGATGAAACCCGTCGACGTGCGTGGCTGCGCTATGGTGGCGACGAGGATAGCCTGGTCGACATTCGACGCTATGATATGCGACTCTTTCGACAGATTCACCGACTTACGCACTATCACGTTGTTACGAGGAAGTATCTTGTCGATAACGCAAGTATCCTTGTCGCGCTCTTTCTCAAAGTTAACGAGATCGCCAACGGCTACTGGGTTTGTGGTACGCAGACCGTCGAGGCGTATCTTGCCTCTCAAACGGCATAACACCACCTTGCCGGCATCGTCGCGAACGTCGTACCAGCTACCTGTTGACCTGATTACTCTACCTATCGGCATCCTTGCAATAAAAAACGGTGCAAAGGTACAGATTTTTATTTAATTATAAATAAATAATAATAAAAACATTACAACTTTTGATAACGTTTCCCTGGCAAGGCTGTCAAAACCCCGTCAAACTCTAATGAAAGCAGCACCGACGCAATCTTCGAAGGCGACAAATCGGTCCCCACGATGATGTCATCGAGATGTACGATATTGTTGCTATTGAAAACACTTATTACCTTCTGTTCTTCATCGCTGAAATCGCGGAACATACGCATCTGTTTCGCCACGATTTTGGTCTCGACATCCCATCGCATGAAATACCTGATATCGGCCGCTCCAGTGATAAGATTAGCCTTGTTCGCCTTGATGAGATGGTTACATCCCTCGCTGTAGATATCGCCAATCCTGCCTGGCAATGCGAACACTTCGCGGTCGTATGAGTTGGCTATCTCCGCTGTTATCATCGCACCACCTTTCAGAGCACTCTCCACCACGAGAAGACAGTCGACCATGCCCGCCACTACCCTGTTGCGCTGAGGAAAATTCTCCTTGTCGGGTTTCTTTCCGCTGATGAATTCTGTTAAAACACCTCCTTTCTCAAGCATTTTTAATGACAATTTCCTGTTTTCTGCCGGATAAATAGTTTGCAACCCGTGTCCCAGCACACCCACGGTAGCAAGGTCATATTTTAAAGCGGACTTGTGCGCCGCGGCATCGACACCATACGCCAATCCACTGACTATCAATATGTTGTCTGATGACAAATCTTCAATGATTTTTTCCACTGCATACCTTCCATAATCTGTGATGTTGCGTGTCCCGACCACTCCGATGGCTTTTTCGACATTCAAATCAGCATTACCTTTGTAGTAAAGCATCAGGGGACTGTCGTGACAATGCTGAAGACGTTTTGGATAGTCTGGATCGAGGTAAAAAAGCGGCTTAATCTCGTTCTTCTCAATAAATTCCAACTCCTGCTCCGCCCGAAGCAAAATCTCTTTAGATCCAAGGTTTTTCACGATATTATCATTCATCCCTGATATTGACAACAAGGCGTTTTTGTCTTCACAAAACACTGCCTCGGCGCCTCCGCAGTAGGCGACCAACTTCTTACCATTAACCACTCCGATACCTGGGACTAGCGTAAAAGCTATCTCGTATAGTTTTTGATTTGCCATGACGCAAAATTACACATTACAGCAATACGTTTTCTTCCAGATTTCTGCAATTTGTGTTAAAAAATTTTTACAATTTTAATTTCTTCTCATATCTATAAAAACTTTATTTTTGCAAAAAATATGCTGTTAGAATGAATATTCTGATATGTCCTTTAAATTGGGGATTGGGTCATGCAACTCGTTGTGTGCCAATTATTAAGACCTTAACAAACTTAGGCCACAAGGTGATTATTGCTGCCGACAAAGGTCCTTTGGCATTTCTTCAGAAAGCCCTGCCGGATTATGAATTCATAGAACTCCCTGGATTTGAGCCTATATATAGCAAGTCAAACACCCAGGTTTTCAAGATGATGGCTTCATTTCCAAAGGCTTTGCGTCACTTCAGAAGAGACCATAAAATGGTGGAATCCATAGTAAAAAGCCACAATATCGATGCTGTGATATCCGACAACCGTTTCGGCTGCTGGAGTGATGAGGTATATTCGGTTTTCATCACACATCAGCTGCACATCCGGGTGCCACATTTATGGAAGTGGACCACTCCTATTATTAATGTGTTTAACAACAGCTACATCAAGAAATACAACGAGGTTTGGGTTCCCGATTATGAGTATGACCCGTCACTGGCCGGCAAGTTGTCGCATCCTGAAAGCAAACGCGTCAAGACAGAATATCTCGGTATTTTAAGTCGCTTTAATGCCGACAATCAGGATGTGGAGGAAAAAAGCATCAAGTATCTTGTTATCTTGTCAGGTCCGGAGCCACAGAGGACTATGTTTGAAGACATCATATTGAAGCAGGCCAATGACATCGACGATAACGTGTTGATTCTCAGGGCAAAACCCGATGGCTGCGAGATGCCGAAAGACATTCCTGCCAATGTAAGGATGTTGAACCATGTAGATGATGAAACGTTTGTGAAATTCATAAAAAACGCCAAAAATATCATCTGCCGTGGAGGTTATTCATCATTGATGGATTTGGTGAGACTGGGAAGAAATGCTTATCTCGTACCAACTCCAGGACAGACAGAGCAAGAGTATTTGGCTAGACATTTAAGCAAAGAGGGGTATTTCAACTGGTGCAAACAGGCTGATTTTCAATTGAATAAAGTCATAACACCTGATATTTCGTTGAGAGAGAAATACCGCGACAACTTAGGTTATATTGAAGATTTCTTACAGATTTGGACAGAAAATTTGAGATAAAATGATATTAGATTTCATTGTTTGGGACGTCAACCCATATATTTTCACGTTTCCGGAGAACTGGCCTTTGTTGGGTGGTCATCCGGTGGCTTGGTACGGGCTCCTTTGGGCGATGGTGTTCGTCGTTGGCTATTACGTGATGCGCGGTGTGTATCGCAAGGAGAAACTCAGCGACGAGCAGCTCGACAAGCTGACGATTTATATGCTTATCTTCACCATTGTGGGTGCACGTTTAGGCCATTGCTTGTTCTATGAGCCCGAGTATTATCTTGCCAATCCAGAAAAGTTTCTGTACGTCTGGGAAGGCGGTCTCGCCAGTCATGGAGGCGCGATTGGCATCTTGATTGGACTTTATATTTATGCCAGAAAGATAAAGAAACCATATATCTGGATTTTGGACAGGATAGTGATTCCAGTCGCCATCGGAGGTGCTTTCATTCGCTTGGGAAACCTGATGAATTCGGAGATATACGGCTATGAGACCTCGCTCCCGTGGGGCTTCAAATTTGTGCGCGACTGGGCTCCAGGAACACCCATAGACGCCATCCCTGCATGCCATCCCACCCAGATATACGAAGCCTTGGTTTGCGTGATTGTCTTCGCTGTGTTGATGTATCTGTTTTACAAAAAAGACACTATCAACAAACATCCAGGTTTCTTCTTCGGGCTGTTCTGTACGGTGATTTTCGGCTCAAGAATACTCATAGAGTTCATCAAACAGCCACAAGTGGAGTTCGAGAACTCTATGGCACTTGACATGGGACAATGGCTCAGCATTCCGTTCGTCATCGTCGGAATTTATTTCATAATAAGGAGCTATAAAAAAGTGTCGAACTGACGGCTAGAGATATTGCAAGAAACACTCCAGATATTCGTTGACAACATCGTCAAGACGATGCTGGATATCGTAGCGTTTATAACGTCTTGCGCAGTCTGCCATAGTATTCACAAGCGATAACGCATCGTGGATTTCTTCCTTGTAATATTCGGCAAATTTAGGCTCCAACGTCTTGTAATAACGCAGCTCATCGGTAGCATTTGCCGCTATCTTCTGCAGTATGTCATCACCCTTTTCCATAGCGCCCGAACGGTAATACAAATCCGGGAAGTAGCCCTCGTAGTAGAAGCCGTACGGGATCTTCTCGTCTGGGAAGAAATACTGGCATTTATCCATTACCGTGACGGCCTCTTCGTAGCGCTGACGGTTTACAAGTGATTGAGCCAGACGCATATACGCCATCTTCACGAACGAAACATTACGAATACTCTCAGGGTCGATGGTCACATCAGGATCATTGAGATTACCCCATTTAGTCTTGTTGACGAGAAGGTCATAAGAGCCGTCGATAAACACACCGCCTGCACCTTTATAATAGTCAGGCGCGAGGACCGGCATAAAACGATGTGCGAGGCCTTCCTGATGCAGATATTTGTCGATGCTTAAAATATCTGAGATATCGTTCAGACTGGTGAAATACACACATCTCTCCCAGTTGTTTGTCGCCATGAAATCGAGAAGCATGAGATCGTTCTTTTGCAGACACTGGATCTTCTCCGGTATGGTCCAGACTATCTCATCGACGATATCGTCTTTCATGCTTTCCGGGACGATACCTGTCGCCACAACTTTCTCTTTATCTACTGTGATTTTCAGATTTCTTGTCGGGAAATAATCGACCGTGTTGTTCATGCCGTCTTTGGCTTTGGTGCGTGGGTTGTCGCTACGCACGAAGTCGATGGCGTCTTTAAGTTCAACAGGACCTTCAATTACGTCATAGATCCACACTGGCTCATGCACTCCGTTGTCATACTGGGCAGGCGTCAGCGAGAGCGGAAGTCTATCAGACTTGTATGTCTTTCTGCCCATCTGATGCACATACCAGTAGCCACCTGAAAGCATGTAGTTGCACACACGCACGTCGGTGCGGAAGCCTTCCACCTCCTGGACATACCAAAGCGGGAAGGTATCGTTGTCGCCACGTGTCACAATCACAGCATTTTCAGGCAGATTGACGAGGTAGTTCTTACCCCAGTCGAGAGCAGATGTCTTGCCCGAGCGGTTATGACACTCCCAGCCTTGTGCCGCCATAAGAATTGGGACGAAGAGGCATGCTGCTGTAGCTATTCCCATCGCCACTTTCTTATTGTTAATGACTTTTTGCAAACTATTGATTACGCCGAGAACGCCGAAACCCATCCATATTGCAAAGGCGTAGAAAGCGCCAGCATAGGAATAGTCACGTTCACGCGGCTGATAAGGAGTCTGGTTGAGGTAGATAATGATGGCGAGACCTGTCATGAAGAACAGCAGGAACACCACCCAACAGTTTTTCGGGTCATGTTTCAGCTGGTAGAACAGTCCTATGAGTCCAAGGATCAATGGCATAAAGTAAAACTTGGTATTTGCCGGACTCTGCATCGTTCGAGGCAGGTTATCCTGATTGCCAAGTCGTGGATTGTCAATAAATCCGATGCCGCTGACCCAGTTGCCATGTTCTAACTCACCTTGACCTTCAGTGTCGTTTTGACGACCTACGAAGTTCCACATAAAGTAACGCCAGAACATCCAACCACATTGGTAATCAATGAAGAAACGCATATTTTGACCAAATGTCGGGATGGCCACGCGTTCTGAGGTGCCGTTTGACTTTTTCTGAGTGGTGACACGCATTTTCGACTTGTCGATATAACGCTCGTAGACACTCTTAAACGTATTCTTCGAGCCATTCCACATACGTGGGAATATGGTCTGAACGTTGTCATCGTAGATACATTCGCCTTGTGCCCGGGCTATTTCCACATATTTTCCTTTCTTGTGGTCCTTATAATAAATAGGTAAGCCTTCGGTCATGTCGTAAGGTTTTGCCGTGTAATAAGGTCCGTAGATAAGCGGCCAAGTGCCGTATTGCTCACGTTTCAGGTAAGAAAGCATGGAGATGGCGTCTTTCGGCTCGTTTTCGTTGATAGGCGTGTTGGCGTTAGCGCGGATCACGAGCATAAAGAACGACGAGTAGCCGATGAGGATAAACATAAACGACAAAACGACCGTGTTAAGCACTGGTCTGTTATATTTTGCCGTAAGCCATAATCCTATGATTATCAGTGCGATAAGCAACACAAAATAGAATATCGTACCGAAGTTGAAACTTGCTCCGAGCGAGTTGACGAAGAACAGCTCGAACTTGCCGGCAAGCGACACAATTGCGGGAATAAGAATCACCTGGATGAAGCCTGTTATAGCCACAGCGATGATTCCCGACCAGATAAAGCCTTTCCAAGAGAACTTGTATTTCTTGAAATAAACGATATAGGTTATTGCCGGAATCGTCAGCAAGTTCAATAGATGCACGCCGATAGACAAGCCGATGATGTAGGCTATGAGTATCAACCAGCGATAATGGTTCGGCTCTTCGGACACCTTTTCCCATTTGAGGATAGCCCAGAAAGTGATGGCTGTGAGGAGTGATGACATCGCATACACCTCGCCTTCCACCGCGTTGAACCAGAACGAGTCGGTGAAGGTATAAGCCAAGGCTCCGATCGCTGATGCTGCGATAACCGCTAACTTGTTGTTATTGCTAGCATTTTCACCATCTTTCATCCAAATCTTCTGTGCTAGCATTGAGATTGTCCAGAAAAGGAACAAGATCGTGAAACTTGAGCACAGACACGACATGATGTTGATCATCATGGCCACTTTGGTGACGTCACCGAAAGCAAACAGCGTAAAGAAACGGCCTATAAGCTGGAAAGTTGGTGCTCCAGGCGGGTGGCCGACCTGCAATTTATTTGCCGTAGTGATGTACTCACCGCAGTCCCACCAGCTCACGGTAGGTTCCATGGTGAGGAAATAAACGATGGTGGCAATCGCGAAAACGCCCCATCCTACAAGGTTATTCAGTTTTTTGAAATTCATTTTTGAAATTTTCAATTTAAACTGCAAAAATAAGCAAAAATTGTTAATGAACGTCATTTTTCTATTTTTTAAATAATTTTTATAAAAATTTATAATCATATTAAAAAAATGTGTATTTTTGCACCCGCATTCAGAATTGAAATGCAGATTTTGGTTCTGCCTGTCAAGGTTCGAATCCTTGCTCGACAACATTAGGAAAGAGTTGAAGGCCTGCTACGGAATGTAACAGGTTTTTTTATTGTAAAAAGAAATGATAACAAAAGAACAGATCATCAATTTGGCCGAAGAGGCTATGCAAGGCACCGACCGTTATGTAGTTAACGTGTTGATACACAAGGACAATGTCATTGAGCTTTATCTCGATGCTGACAGTTCGGTGACCATCGACGATTGTGTTGCGGTGAGCAATTTCATCAACGAGAAACTTGACAGAGACGTTGAGGATTACGAGTTGAGCGTGTCGTCGGCAGGCATCGATGAGCCATTGCTGAAGATGAGACAGTATCAGAAATATATTGGCAAGGATTTGATCATTACCGATAAAGAAGGCGTGAAAAAGATGTATAAGCTTTTGTCGTTCAACGACTTGACTCTTGAAGTTGAAGAAGCTGAGGCCAAGAAGTACGGCAAATTGACAAAAATCATCTATCACGACGCTACAACATTGAAAATCAATAAATTAAAAGAAGTCAGACCATATATCAAATTTTAAAAATGGACACACTTAACTTAATCGACACCTTCTCCGAATTTAAGGAGTTTAAGAACATCGACCGCGAGGCCATGATGCACATCCTGAGCGACGTGTTCAAGGCCATGCTTGCCAAGAAATACGGCAGCGACGAGTATTTCGACATCATCGTCAACATTGACAAGGGCGACCTTGAGATTTATCACAACCGCACTGTGGTTGAGGACGGCGCTGTCGAGGACGAGTTGGCACAGATAGCATATTCCGACGCAATAAAAATAGAGCCGGACTTCGAAGTCGGCGACGATGTTGCGGAAATCGTTGATATTCATAGCTTTGGAAGAAGAGAGATTTTGGCTATCCGTCAGAACCTCCAGACCAAGATCATGGAATACGAGAAGGAGAACATCTATCAGAAATACAAAGATAAAGTTGGTGAGATAGTGAACGCTGAGGTCTCACAGGCATGGCGCAAAGAGATCATCGCCGTTGATGAAGACGGCATCGAACTCGTATTGCCAAAGATCGAGCAGATTCCTGCCGACGTATATAAGAAAGGTGAGACAATCCACGCCATCGTGAAGAGCGTGGAGAACAAGAACGGCACGCCGGTCATCACCCTTTCGAGGACATCGGAGATCTTCCTGCAGCGCTTGTTCGAGCAGGAGGTTCCTGAGGTTTACGACGGACTTATCACCATCAGAAAAATCGTGCGCGAGCCCGGCCAAAGAGCAAAGATTGCCGTTGAGTCATACGACGACAGAATTGACCCGGTGGGCGCATGCGTGGGTATGAAGGGCTCGCGCATTCATGGCATTGTGAGAGAGTTGCGTAACGAGAACATCGACGTCATCAACTACACAACGAAGCCTGAGCTGTTCATCAGCAGAGCCTTGAGTCCGGCAAAGATCACATCGATAAGCATCAACGAGTCAAAGAAACTCGCTGAGGTCTATATGGAAAACGACCAGGTGAGCCTCGCCATCGGCAAGGGCGGCTACAACATCAAGCTCGCCGGCAAGCTGACAGGCTACGACATCGACGTTTATCGTAACAGCGACGAGGTCGATATGGAAGACGACGTCGATCTGAAAGAATTCAACGACGAAATCGAAGACTGGATCATCGACTCACTCAGAAGAATGGGATGCGACACAGCTAAGAACGTGCTCGCCTACACCCCTGAGGAAGTGGCATCACGCGCTGACCTCGAGATCGAGACAGTGAACGAGGTGTTCAAGATTTTGAAGGCGGAGTTCGCTGATGATTAATTGAGAATTGACAATTGATAATTGAGAATTTTTTCAATTTTTGAATAAATAATATAAAGATTAGAAAAATTTAACAAAATTAAAAGAATTTTATGTCCGAAGAAGTTAAAAACATCAGATTATCAAAGGCTGCGAGGGAGTTTAACGTAGGCACCTCGACGATTGTGGAATTTCTTGCCAAAAAAGGCCAGAACATCGACCCGTCGCCGAACACCAAGCTCACTCCAGAGCAGTATGCCTTGGTTGTAAAAGAATATCAAGGCGAAAAAGAAGTTAAGAAGAATGCCGACCAGCTCGGAAACATCGCCTTCAAAGGCAAGACCATCACTGTGGAGACGACAGAGAAGCCGAAACCCATTGAGGAAGAGGAAGAAATCGTGTCTATCAAGTCGAATATCTTGCCTAAAAAAGAAGTGAAGACTGTCGAGAAGAAGGCAGAGACCAAGGAGAAAAAGGCCGAGGTCAAAGAAGCCAAGGATGACAGCAGCGTGAAAGACGCCATCAAGCTGAACGTGGTCGGAAAGATTGATTTGGACGGCGGCAAGAAGGGTAACGGACAGCCCAAGAACGCCCCAAAGAAAGAAGAGAAACCGCAGCCTAAAGAGGAGAAACAAGCCAAGGCAGAGCCCGCAAAGCAGCCTAAAGAGGACAAAAAGGTCAAACAGCCTCAGCCCGAACAGGAGCAGCAACAGCAGACCGCTGATACCTCTGATGTAAACTTCATCCCCACCCAGGTAAAGAAACTGGAAGGACCGAAGATCCTCGACAAGATCGAGCTTCCAGTGGAGCATAAGAGCGGCAAAGGCAAGCCTGTAGCCACATCTGGTGATGACAAGAAAGACAAGAAGAAAAAACGTAAACGTATAGGCAACGGACCTGTCAACCCTAACGAGATTGCGGGTGCCGACAAGCCGAAGGACAACAAAGGCGGCAAGCCACAACAAGGTGGCAAACCTGGCAAAGACGAGAAACGTGGCAAAGACCGCTTCAAGAAAGGCAAACAGCCTATCTTTGAAGAGAAGCCTGAGCTGACGGATGAAGAGATCAAGAAACAGATCAAGGAGACACTCGCAAGGTTGGAGCCTATGGGCAAATCGAAGACTTCGAAGCACCGCCGCGAGAAACGTCACAACATCCAGAACGAGCTTGAGGAGGAGAGAATGCACGAAATGGAGGAACAGAAAGTCCTCAAGGTCACGGAGTTCGTCACCGCCAACGAGTTGGCTACCTTGATGAACATCCCTGTGACCAAGGTCATCGCCACCTGCATGAGCCTCGGCATGTTCGTCAGCATCAACCAGCGTCTCGACGCTGAGATTCTGCAGGTCGTGGCTGAGGAGTTCGGCTTCAAGGTGGAGTTCCAGAGCATGGACGTTCAGGAGGCCATCGCTGAGGCTGACGAGCCTGACAACCCGGAGGACCTCGTCCCGAGAGCCCCTGTCGTCACCGTCATGGGTCACGTCGACCATGGTAAGACCAAGCTGTTGGACTTCATCAGAAGCACCAACGTGGTGGCTGGCGAGGCCGGCGGCATCACGCAGCATATCGGTGCTTACGAGGTGAAGACCAGCACAGGCAAGAAGATAACGTTCTTGGATACCCCTGGCCACGAGGCGTTCACCGCTATGCGTGCCCGCGGTGCTAAGATCACCGACGTCGCCATCATCGTCATCGCCGCTGATGACAACGTGATGCCGCAGACCGTCGAGGCTATCAACCACGCACATGCTGCCAACGTGCCTATCGTATTCGCTATCAACAAGATAGACAAGCCAACGGCTGACCCACAGAAGATCTATCGTCAGCTTGCCGACATGAACATCCTCGTGGAGGAATGGGGCGGCAAGGTGCAGTCGCAGGAGATATCAGCAAAACAAGGTATTGGCGTCGACGAGTTGCTTGAAAAGGTGCTTCTCGAAGCCGAGATGCTTGACCTCAAGGGCAACCCTAACAGACTCGCCAAAGGCACCGTCATTGAGTCGGCACTCGACAAGGGACGTGGCTATGTCGCCAAGATTCTGGTTCAGGAAGGCACATTGCGCGTCGGCGACATGGTACTCGCCGGCACTACATACGGCAAGGTAAAGGCTATGTTCAACGAGCGTAATCAGCCGTTGAAAGAAGCTGGTCCTTCTACCCCACTCTTGCTTCTAGGCTTAAATGGTGCTCCGCAGGCAGGCGACAACTTCAACGTGATGACCGACGAACGCGAGGTGAAGACCATCGCCAACCGTCGTCAGCAGCTGCAGCGTGAGATGGGTATCAGAACACAGAAACACATCACCTTGGATGAAATCGGACGTCGTATCGCCATCGGCGACTTCAAAGAGCTCAACATCATCGTTAAAGCTGACGTTGACGGCTCGGTGGAGGCTTTGTCCGACTCGTTGCTCAAGCTCTCGACAGAAGAGGTGCAGGTCAACATCATCCACAAGTCGGTGGGTGCTATCTCAGAAGCAGATATCATGCTGGCATCGGCATCCAACGCCATCATCGTGGGCTTCAACGTACGTCCGACGATGCAAGCCAGAAAGATTGCAGAGAAAGAGCAGATCGACATCCGACTCTACTCTATCATCTACACCGCCATCGAAGAAATCAAGGCAGCTATCGAAGGTATGTTGGCTCCTGAGATTCAAGAGGTTGTGACATGCAACATCGAGATTCGCGAGGTGTTCCACATCAGCAAGGTCGGCAACATCGCAGGATGTATGGTCCTCGACGGAAAAGTCAACCGCCAGACCAAGGTCCGCGTGATTCGCGACGGCATCGTGGTGTACACCGGCGCACTCGGCTCCTTGAAACGTTTCAAAGACGATGTGAAGGAGGTTTCAGCCGGATTCGAATGCGGTTTGAACATCGAGAACTTCAACGACATCAAGGTCGGCGATATCATCGAGGGTTACACCGAGAAAGAAGTCAGCCGTAAGCTGTAATTGGTTTACAGTTTACTGTTTATCGTTTAGAGGAGGGATGCGCCGAGCGCGTCCCTTTTTTTATTAAAAAAATAAAATCTTTTAACTTTTATCTTACATCTTTTAACTTATTTTTATATCTTTGCAGATTGGAAAGGTGTATTTCTATGAAAAAAATAGTATTCATCATATTATTGTTGTCGGTAGCGGCTATCTCTCAGGCTAGCAGCATATTCTCCGAAAGCTTCGAATATGCCAATCATGACGGGGAGACACCGCTGGGATGGGTATGTAACGACAACTCCTGGCTGTGTGGATACATGGAGAAAGACCACAATCGCATAGCACACACGGGCGACTGGTACGCATATACCGACACCGACGATTCATGGATGTTCATGGCGTCATATTTCAACGACCAGCTGAAATACCGTTGTTCGTTTTGGGGTATATCCGACGGCAGCTATGAGGTCGAGTTCTGGGCAGGCAGCTCAGCGACACAGGAAGGCATGAGGCAATTGCTGTTTTCCGCTACGGTTGACAGCGGCTCTTATGATATTTTCTCGGAATATATTGAGACTATCACAGGTAATTACGACTATTTCGGCATCCATGCCGTAGCAGCACCTGGCGCTTATCATCTCTCTATTGACGACATCTCTATCGAGATGATTGAGAAATATGCCTTTCATTCCAATCCGGCCCAGAATGACACATTGATGCATGCAGGTGCACAGGCCTCCTTCACATTACAAATCATGAATGACGGATACGAGAGCTTACATGTTACCATGACACCATATACCGAGTATTTTACCGATATACATTTCTACGTCGGCGGCGAACAGACCAACACCTTCAATATTGTTCAAGATGAGGTTGTGACGATAGGCGGAGTGGCGACGTTGCAGCCAGGTCTGGAGCCAGGCACCCTATGTTGGTTCGACGTAATGTTTACCATCGACTGCGGATGCGCAACGGCCATGTTCACCTATTGGGCTACGGTCGCCGCCGACGGTATCGAGGAAAATTATGTCACGACACACATATATCCCAATCCTTCGAAAGGGAGTATTACTGTGGAAGGTAACGGCATGATAGTTATATACAACAGCCTCGGACAAGAGGTCTTAAATACATATATCGTTGATAAAGAAACATTTACACTTAAAAAAGGCATTTATTTCTTAAGAAGAGAAGACGGCACAACACAGAAATTTATTGTTGAATTTTAAAAATATCATACCATGTCAAGAATTAAAAGATTAATCCTCATTTTGTTTGTCTCAATGGGACTTTCATCATGTGTACTTTTGGAACAGATGGTCCAGATGTCGAATTTCGCAAACTGCGACTTCAAGTTTAACAGCGTCAGCGATGTACAGATGCTCGGCATTCAGTTACGCCAAGGCATGTCAAGAGACGATTTGAACATCGGTCAAGCACTTTTGTTGACAAAAGCATTGTTAAACAAGTCATTGCCGGTCTCCTTCAACGTCAATCTCGATGTCACCAATCCCAACAGCTCGCCAGCTTCAATGATTAAGATGGATTACATTGTGAGTCTCAACGACAAACAGGTCATCAACACCACAATGAACAATGGTATCAATGTTCCCGCTAACGGAACCGATGTCATCTCAATCCCAATTACCACTGATCTTTTCCAGCTTTTCAGCGGTGAATCGACAGAGGCAGTCGCCAGTTTGGCATTCAAACTTGCAGGTGCCAGCAGCGACCCGGTCAACGTGGGCATCAAGCTCAAGCCGTACATCAACATTGGCGGACAGCAGCTTGCATATCCAGACTATATCACTTTGAATAAAGTTTTACAATAAAATAGACTTTAAAAACCATGAAGAGATTTATCATCCTATCGATAGCTATAATCTTCGGAACCTTCAGTGCCAATGCGCAGTTAGGCGGTTTCCTTGACAAAGCGGCGAAAAAAGCAGCCAAGAAGACAGAAGAGAAGATTATTGAAAAGGCAACGGAAAAAGCGGCCGAAAAAGCTTCTGAAGCCATCGTCAACGAGATTGATTTCGGCGAGGAGCCAGCGATTTACGAGCCTCAGGAGATCAATTCAGACGAGCCTCTCACCTATGAGTCGCTGATGCGCATGTTACCTGAGATACCTTCTGCACAGCAGATGGTCGGCTATAAAAAAGCAGAGCTTAACGGACAGGGTCTCAAGCTGATTGCCAACCCTCTGATGAAGTTCCAGATGTCGGTATTAGAACTCACCGGCAAGGTTTATACCGTTCCTTATCAGGGTGCCGATTCCACACAGATCATGGAAGCAGCATATAAAAATGCCGAGCTTTACACAGGCCTCACGAAAGAAGAGATCGACATGCTCTCAACAATGAGCGAGGAGGAGCAGGAGGCATATCTGCAGACTCATTATCAGGAAGGCCGTGCCGAGGCTGTAATGCTTGAACAGGCAGCAGAACTTGGCGAAGAGATGGAGCCGCTACAGCCTATCATCGACCGCTGGTCGGCTTTTGACGATAAGATAACCGCCAACAACGACGATGCCGATGCCCAGTGCAGAACCATCTATGCGAAATATGCCGACAGACTGGCAAAGACTGTTGACGACGACGAGGCACACAACAAGATTCTTTTAAGCTATTATGAAGAGGTGGCGCCTATCATCCGTGAAAACGTCATCAAAAACTGTAAGGTGCGTCTCGACGAGCAGCTCCCTGTGGCTATGGAGATTGACGAGCAGATGGTTCCAATCCGTGCAAGACACCAGAATGCACTGTCAGCGCTCTTGAACTATCCGCAACTCACTGCTGCACAATACTTTACAGAAGCGCTAAAAGTCTTGGAAGTTCCTGAGTTCCCAGAAGAATAATGAGAAGGATCCTGGTCATATTATCCCTGATTATCGCGCCTCTGCTGTCGTTGGCACAGACTTTCACCGACAGCAACCTGCCTATTGTCATCATCGACACCGACGGAGGCGTGACAATCCCTGACGAGCCTAAGGTTTTGGCTACCATGAAGATAATATGGCATCAGGACGGGTCGCGCAACTATCTGACCGACGCCAATAATCCCGAATTTCTCAATTATAATGGAAGAATAGGCATTGAGAGACGAGGCAGCTCGTCGCAAGACTTGCCCAAGAAACCTTATGGTCTTGAGACGCTGCAAGCCGACAATGTCACCAACAACAACGTCAGCATTCTCGGCATGCCACGGGAAAACGACTGGGTGCTGAACTCTCTTGCGTTCGACCAGACAGGAATGCGTGACGTATTGTCATACGAATTGTCAGAAAAACTTGGGCAATACGCTTCCAGACGAGTGTATTGCGAGGTTGTCATTAACGGCGATTATAAGGGATTATACGTCTTCATGGAAAAGATCAAAGCAGACGAAGGGCGTGTCAACATCGAGAAGATGGATGAGACATGCAACAGTTATCCCGAAGTCTCCGGCGGTTACATCACCAAGGCTGACAAGACTACCGGCAACGATCCGGTAGCATGGCAAATGGAAGAATATGGAGGTTGGTGGTGGCCCAATTACGCCGCTTTCATTCATCATTATCCCAAGCCAGATGACGTCACCGATGCACAGCACAACTACATTAAAAATGTGTTTTTCGACCTTGCCGACAAGGCTGGCAGTCATAACACTTCCATTGAGAACGGCATTCCCAGCGTCATCGACATACCATCTTTCGTAGATTTTATGATAATGGGCGAAGTATCGTCGAATGTCGATGTCTATGAATTAAGCACTTTCTTCCATAAAGACAGAAAAGGCAAGTTGCGTGCCGGTCCGATTTGGGACTACAACCTCGCTTACGGCCACGACGAGTTCGGAAGCAGGAGCCGTTACGATGTGTGGCAATTTGACAACGACGATAATGTCGGACCGAAATTCTGGAAAGACTTATTCGACACCGACGAGTTCAGATGCTATCTGGCGAAGCGTTGGTTTGAAGTCACTGCCGTTGGTAATCCTTTGAATTACAATACAATATGTGCCAGAATGGACGAGATTGACGAGCTCATTAGCGAAGGCGTGGCACGTGACAACCAACGTTGGAACAGGATGGGGCAGCACACGTCGGAGGTGCAGGCTATGAAGACATGGTTACAGAACAGATACAATTGGTTAAATAGCCACATCGGGTCGTACAACAACTGTGACGATATCGATTTGCCACCGTTGGTCATATCAAAGATCCATTATCATCCGGCCGATTTAGACACCATCAACGGGAACAAACTCGAATTTATCCAGATCAACAACAACGGCGATGAGGACGTCGACTTGACAGGCTTTTACCTGCGAGAATTGGGAATCACCTACAACTTCCCCGCTGGATCTCGTCTTGCAGCCCGCGATTCATTGGTATTATGTTCTGACTCAACGACTTACGTACAGGTATATAATAAAACTCCATTTGGAGAATATGACAGAAAGCTCTCCAACAAATCGGAGAATATCGTCATAGCCGATGCCTGGGGCAATGTCATCGATGAGGTGTGCTATTCCGACAGCAGGCCGTGGCCTACACAAGCCGATGGCTATGGTCCATATCTGCAACTCATTGATTTAGACTTAGATAACAGCTTACCGCAAAATTGGACTTTCAGCACGTATTACGATAATGTCGATGAGATTTATGCCAATTATGTCGTTGTTTATCCAAATCCAAGCGACGGCATAATCAATATCATATCTGAAAAAGAAATAGTATCGGTGGATGTTATTGATTTATCTGGTCGTATTATTGCAACATACACTTCAAACACCATTGACATCTCATTTTTGAATAGCGGTCTTTATATATTGAAAATCAATGGTATAGAAGATTTTTGTATAGAAAAAATTTCAATTATTCATTAAATATCAACTTATTATTAACCTAAAAAAATCACCATGAAAAAGTCATTAATTATCGCCCTCGTAGGCATCGTTTTGTTCGCATTTGCATCATGCGCAGGTGAGACAAACAAGGGATCAAAGGAATTTAGAGATGCCAAAGCTTTTATCGAAAAATTTGAAAAAGCCGTCAGCGCAGTTACGACATGCGAAGAATTAAACGCCGTCGGCGAACAGATGGAAACAGAGGCATGGGGTTTTGCTATGCAGAGCTACGATGAAAATGAGAAGCTCACATCAGCAGAAGAAGAGGAATTGACAAAGCTTTCAGAGAAATGGGTTGAGTCAATTCAAAAGAAGTACGAAGAACTCGGTTGTGAGGATACTGATGACGTCGAAGTCGAAGAAATCGATGTAGTTGAAGTCGAGGAATAACACTCCTTTAAAAACCCTGTTAAGTCCTGTAATCATTGGCATTCCCGGATGTCGATATGGTTACAGGGCTTTTCTTTATTAATTTTTATTATTTTTGTATAGAGTTGATATTTTTCGTATATTTGCAAATTTAAAGAATATTGTTTTTAGGAGTGTTATTATGATAACTTTCAAAGATAGGATAACTCTTGGCGAAGTGGAAAAAGTCCTGTACTCAGGCGAAAAAATTGATGTCTCCGACGATTGGATGGCACGTGTCGATGCCTGCTACAAGTTCTTGGAGAAATTTGCTGCCGAGAAGGTGATTTACGGTATCAACACCGGGTTCGGTCCGATGGCACAATGGCGTGTCGACGACCGTTATCTCACTGATTTACAATATAATATCATCCGCAGCCATGCCACTGGTGCTGGCGAGCCGCTCGCCGATGTGTATGTGAAGTCGGCCATGATAGCACGCCTTGGCACGGTCTTGCAATGCCGTTCCGGAGTGCATGCAGACGTCGCAAAACTGTTAATTTCGTTCATCAACAACGAGATCTATCCGTTTATCCCGATGCACGGAAGTGTTGGGGCGAGCGGCGATTTGGTACAGTTGGCACACATCGCGTTATGCCTCATCGGTGAAGGCGAGGTACATTACAAAGGCGAATGGCGTAAGTCGGCCGACGTGATGAAGGAATTAGGCATCACCCCACTGAAGATGCATATCCGCGAAGGCCTCTCGATAACAAATGGCACCTCGGTGATGACCGGCATCAGCGTGGTGAATCAGCTTCATGCGGAGACCCTGCTCGACTGGGCGACTTTGGCAGCAGTATGGATGAACGAGATCGCCTCTTCGTTTGACGACTACATGTCGGAAGGAGAGAACAATTGCCGCCGCCATGAAGGGCAGCAGGTGATTGCACGTCGTCTGCGTGAGCTATCAGAGGGCTCGCAGTGCCTCAAGAAACGCGCCCATGAGCTGTTTGACTACGGACATGCAGATGTCAAGGTGTTTGAGCATAAGGTGCAAGCTTACTACTCGTTACGTTGCACCCCTCAGATACTCGGTCCTATCTATGACACCCTGCAAAACGCACGTCAGATCATTGAAGACGAGCTCAACTCGGCATGCGACAACCCTATCGTCGACCCTGACACACAATACGTATATCATGGCGGCAACTTCCATGGCGACTATATCTCGCTTGAGGAAGACAAGGTGAAGATAGCATTGGTACGTCTTGCCATGACGGCAGAACGTCAGCTCAACTACCTGTTCCACGACCGTATCAACGGCATCTTGCCGCCGTTCCTCAACCTCGGGACGCTCGGCTTGAACTACGGCATGCAGGCCTGTCAGTTCACCGCCACCTCAACGACGGCAGAGTGTCAGACGCTGGCGATGCCTAACTACGTGCACAGCATCCCTAACAACAACGACAACCAAGACATCGTGAGCATGGGCACCAACACCGCTTTGATATGCAAGCAGGTGGTCGAGAACTGTTTCCAGGTGATGGCGATACAATACATCGCCTTGGCACAGGCGACAGACTGCCTCAAAATTGCCGACAAGCTCTGCCCTACCTCACGCAAGATTTACGACAAGATCCGCGAGATGGTGCCGCTCTTCATCGAAGACACGCCGTTCTACAAGGACATCGCCAACGTTGAAAACTATTTGAAAACCAATAAATTGAACTTAAGATAATGAAATACGCTCTCATCACTGGTGCCTCGCGCGGCTTGGGCAAGGCGGTAGCCTTGCGGCTCGCCAAAGACGGCTTTGCGGTGATCATCAACTATCAGTCGAACAGGGAGGCCGCTGAAGACACCCTTAAGCAGGTGCAGGAAGCCGGCGGCTTTGGCGAGCTCATGCCTTTCGACGTGTCGGACCCACAGGCCATCGAGCACGCCCTCGAGGCATGGCAAGCCGCGCATCCCGACGACTACATCTCAGTGTTGGTCAACAACGCAGGCATCCGCAAAGATAACCTCATGGTATTCATGCAGGACGAGGAATGGAACAAGGTCTTGGACACCACCCTCAACGGATTCTTTTATATTACGCGCCGCCTGTTAAAAGACATGATGATGCATCGTAACGGACGTATCATCAATATGGCGTCGCTGTCAGGAATCAAAGGGTTGCCGGGACAAGCCAACTACTCCGCCGCCAAGGCAGCGCTCATCGGGGCGACAAAAGCCCTCGCACAGGAGGTGGCGGCGCGTAAAGTCACCGTCAACGCCATAGCACCAGGATTCATCGCGACAGATATGACTAAAGAGCTCAACGAGGCCGAGTTAAAGAAGCTCATCCCGATGGGACGCTTCGGAAAACCTGAAGAAGTGGCGAGCCTGGTGTCGTTCCTGGCATCAGACGAGGCATCGTACATAACAGGACAGGCTATTTCAATCAACGGAGGGTTATACACATAAAAAGATATATATGGCAAGAAGAGTGGTCATCACCGGCATGGGAATATGGTCATGCCTCGGAAAGAACAAGGAAGAAGTCAGCATGTCGCTGCGTGAAGGCAAGTCGGGCATCGGCATCGACCCACAGCGTATCGAATACGGCTATCGCTCACCATTGACAGGCATAGTAGAAAAGCCGCAGCTGAAAGGCAAACTCGACCGCAAGCTCCGCATGTACCTCGCCGAAGAAGGCGAATATGCTTACATGGCAACGCTGGAGGCTTTCGAGCAGGCAAAAATCACCGACGAATACCTTCAAAACAACGAGGTCGGTGTGCTCTTCGGCAACGACTCATCCGCCAAGGCCGTAATCGAGTCACATGAGATAGCATTGGAGAAGAAAGACACCACCTTGATAGGCTCGGCTGCTATCTTCCAGTCGATGAACTCCACCGTGACGATGAACCTCTCGACCATCTTCCACCTGAAAGGCATCAACATGACTATCAGCGCCGCCTGTGCAAGTGGCTCCCACTCAATAGGTTTGGGTGCACTGCTGATTAAGAACGGATTACAGGATATGGTGCTGTGTGGCGGCGCTCAGGAGACCAACTATCTCTCTATGGGCAGCTTCGACGGCATCAGCGCGTTCTCGACAAGAATCAACGACCCGACGAAGGCCTCTCGTCCATTCGACAAAGACCGTGACGGTCTCGTGCCGAGCGGTGGTGCGGCAGCGTTGGTACTTGAAGACTACGACCACGCAGTAGCTCGCGGAGCCACTATCTTGGCTGAGGTCTGCGGCTACGGATTCTCGTCAAACGGCGAGAGCCACATCTCACAGCCAAGCCAGGAAGGATGTTACAGAGCCATGTCACGCGCCATGAAAGAAGCCGGCGTCTATGCCTTTGACATCGACTACGTCAACGCACACGCGACATCGACACCACAAGGCGACATGTTCGAGGCAATGGCATTGAGACAGCTCTTCGGTGACACCCACACCCCTATTTCGTCAACGAAATCGATGACAGGCCACGAGTGCTGGATGGCGGGCGCCAGCGAGATAGTCTATTGCATCCTCATGATGCAGGGCAAATTCATAGCACCGAACATCAACTTCGAACATCCTGACGAATATTCAGAAGGATTGAATATCATCAACAAGACAACAAACAAAGAACTCAACACTATCCTTTCCAACTCATTCGGTTTCGGAGGAACGAATAGTGCATTGATAATCAAGAAAATACATTAAAGATGAAATTGTTTCCAGGTCTAGAAAAGGCATATACCAAAGAACACAAGAGAGCAGGTGAAGCTCAGGAAATGGCATATTACATCGCTTTCGGCCCTATCATTTTCCAGGTCGGCAGGCTGATGATAAAATTCGGCATCCTTGACATGCTTCGCGACAGCGAGAATGGCATGGCGATGGCAGAGATAGCAGCAAAGACAGGTCTTTCCGACTATGCCGTCAAGGTATTGATGGAAGGCTCGCTGTGTATCGGTTTGGTGATCTTAGACAAAGACACCGACCGATTCGCCATGTCGAAGACAGGTTTTTTCCTCCTCACCGACCCTGCCATCCGCGTGAACATCGACTTCAACCACGATGTCAACTACGAGGGTTGGTTTAAACTCGAAGAGGCACTGAAAGAAGGAAAACCTTCAGGTTTAGAGCATTTCGGCAGCTGGCCGACGATTTACGAAGGCCTCTCACAACTGCCGGAACAGGTTCAGAAGAGCTGGTTCGGATTCGACCACTTCTATTCCGACCACTCCTTCGACCAAGCTCTGCAGATTGTGTTTGGAAACAAGCCGAAGACATTGCTCGATGTAGGCGGAAACACTGGTCGTTGGGCACTGCGCTGCGTCGATTTTGATGATGATGTCAACGTCACCATCATGGACCTGCCGCAACAGCTCGAGATGATGAAGAGATTCACCAATGGCAAGAAAGGCTTCGAGCGCATCGACGGCTACGGCATCAACTTACTTGACGACAAACAGCAGTTTCCGACCAACAAACACTATGACGTTATCTGGATGAGCCAGTTCCTCGATTGCTTTGGCGAAGACGAGATTTTAAGCATAGTGTCGAGAGCGGCAAAGATTATGGACAAAGACAGCCGCCTGTGTATCATGGAGACATTCTGGGACCGTCAGAACTACCCTGCCGCCGCCTTCGCATTGACGATGACGTCGTTGTATTTCACAGCATTAGCTAATGGTAACAGCAAGATGTATCATTCAGATGACATGGAACGCCTTGTGAAAAAAGCAGGTCTTGCGGTCGAGACGATTCACGACGGTCTGGGACACGGACATAGCATCATGGTCTGTAAGAAAGTGTAGAGTTTAAAGTTGAGAGTTTAGAGTAGTTTTTAAGTTTAAAGTTTTTAGATATTATGGAAAGAAAAGAAATTGAAGAAAAAGTAAAGGAGTTCATGGTTGAAGATCTTGAGCTTGATGAGGAAAAAATCACCCCGGATGCACGTCTGAAGGAAGATATCGGCGTCGACAGCCTCGATTTCGTTGATATCGTGGTCATCGTCGAGCGCAAATTCGGTTTCAAAATCAAGACCGAAGAGATGGCTGGCGTCAAGACATTTAAGGACTTCTGCGACTATATTGAGAAGAAGACAGCCTAAGGATGGCCAACGTTGTTAAACATAACGAGTGGTCGGGAAAGACTGATGGTCTTCCTTGGATGCAGCGCTCATTGATATTCTTATTCCATATCTTTCCGCTATGGCTGATATATGGATGCATGGCGCTTATAGTACCTTTTTACATGCTATTCGGCAGAAAAGGCTACAAAGCCATGTACAGACTGTTTCGTCGCAAGTTTGGATATGGCGTATGGAAATCATTCGGTAATGTTTATATTAACCATTTCCGTTTCGGACAGGTCATATTAGACCGCTTTGGCGTTTATGCTGGCAAGAAATACCATTTTATCGCTGAAGGTCAGGAAATAATGGACGAGATGGAACATAAATCCGAGGGGTTGGTTCTGTTGAGCAGTCATGTCGGAAATTATGAGATTGCTGGGTATTTTTTAAAGCCCAAGTCAAAGAGATTCAATGCGTTAGTATATGCTGGAGAGACCAAGACGGTGATGGAAAACCGCCAAAGGTTGCTGTCACAGAATAACACCAAACTTATTTTGGTAAAGGAAGACCTCTCCCATCTTTTTGAACTCAACGCAGCAATCGATAACGGCGAGATAGTGAGTATGCCTGCCGACAGAGTCTACGGCTCGCAGAAATACGTCGAATGTGATTTCTTTGGCGAAAAAGCACATTTCCCCATGGGTGCCTTTGCTCTGGCTGCACAAAAAAACGCACCAGTGCTTGCAGTTTTCGTGATGAAAGAAGGCATGAGGACATATCACGCCTACGTACACGAGATACGATGCGACAAGCAGCTGAAGCTACGCGAGCAAATTGGACAGCTGGCACAGGATTATGCACACAGAATCGAAGATATAGTGAGAACATATCCTACGCAATGGTTTAACTATTTTGATTTTTGGAAACAATGAGAAAAATCGAGGACATAACGCTAAACGAGCTGTTGCCGCAACGCCCGCCTTTCGTGATGATCGACAGGCTGGTGTCGTGTGACGATGTGTTTGCCGTGACCGAGTTGACCATTCGCGAGGATAACATTTTCGTTGAAGACGAGCGTCTTACGTCATCAGGACTGATTGAAAACATAGCACAGACATGCGCAGCGAGAATCGGCTACCTCAACTTGAATGCCGGCAGCACGGTAAAGATCGGCGTCATCGGTGCTATCAGCAACCTTGAGATTTCCCGAACGCCAAAGGTGGGCGAAAAACTCGAGACCACGATAGAGCTGATCAGCGAGGTAATGCAGATGACGCTGGTCGAAGCAGTGACAAGAATCAACGGCGAGGAGATAGTCCGTGCCAATATGAAGATAGCGTTAACCGACATAGAATCAAAGGATTAGGAATGATAGTCTGCGTGTCACATAACATCATCTCGCCTCTCGGCAGCACCTCGGCGGAAAACTACGCGGCGGTGAAGTCGGGCAAGTCGGCATTACGCAGATACGACGGATTGTGGGGCCTACCTGAGCCTTTCGTGGCGTCGCTGATGAATAGAGACGACGACAAAAACGGAAGATACACCATCTTCGAGAAGATGATTATTGAATCGGCACAGAAAGCCATCAGCGACGCCAATATCGACGCGGCTTCCGACAGGGTTTTGTTCATCCTTTCGACAACCAAAGGCAACGTGTTCCTACTTGACAAACGCGAGACGGGATTTCCTAAAGAACGTGTGCGACTGGGCATGGCGGCGATGCAGATGACGGAGTATTTTCATAATCCCAACACTCCGTTGGTGGTATCAAATGCCTGTATATCAGGCGTTTGCGCTCAGATCATGGCGATGCGCGAACTTGAAGCCGGCAATTTTGACTATGTCGTGACCGTAGGATGCGATGTGCAGTCAGCGTTCATAGTGTCGGGCTTCCAGTCGTTTAAGGCATTGTCACCTGACGAATGCAAGCCTTTCGATGCCAACAGATGCGGTTTGAATCTCGGCGATGCTGCTGCGACCATTATCTACACCAAGAAAGATAAAGTGGGTGATAATGAATGGGTTGCATACCGTGGCGCTATCAGAAACGACGCCAACCACATCAGCGGGCCGTCGCGCACAGGCGAGGGCAGCTACAGGGCCTTGATGGCTGTTTTAGGCGACTTAGAGCCTTCGAAGTTGGCGTTCGTCAACGCACACGGGACGGCGACGCCATACAACGACGAGATGGAGTCGATAGCCATCGAAAGAGCAGGACTGTCGGGCGTTCCAGTAAATTCGCTGAAAGGTTATTACGGTCACACCATGGGTGCGGCGGGCGTACTTGAGACCATCATGTCGATGCAGGCCGTAGATGACAATAACATATTGGCTACCAGAGGTTTTGAGACATTGGGAGTGACACATCCTTTGGATGTCACGAATAAAAACAGAAGCACAGAGAAACATGCTTTCATCAAACTATTATCGGGATTCGGCGGTTGCAACGCGGCACTGCTCATGGCGAAAGGAGGTCTCAGATGATAAGACATCAGGTCTACATATCGCCTAACGAGGTAAAAGTCGATGGTAAAGCATTGACAATCAAGAGCTGCGGTTCGGCAATGCTCACCGACCTTTATCGCGAGCATGTGGGCGACTATCCGAAGTTTTTCAAGATGGACACCTTGAGCAAAGTTGGATTCATCGCTTCGGAACTGCTTTTAAATGCTGAAGGTGACAGGAGTTTTGATCCTCGCGAAGACAGAGCTGTCATTTTCTTCAACAGAAATGCCTCGTTGCAAGACGACACGGCATATCAGGCGACCATTCAAGACCCAGAGAACTTCTTCCCTAGCCCGGCGATATTTGTATATACCCTGCCAAACATAGTGACAGGTGAAATCGCCATAAGGAACAAGTATTTCGGAGAGACATCATTCATGGTGATTGACAGTTTTGATGAAAAAATTATAATGAGAAACCTCGAAAACGCATTCCAAGACCCCATCACGAAAAGCATCATTGGCGGATGGGTTGACTGTAGTGACGAGGAACATTTTGAAGCAAACATTTTTTTAATGGAAAAATAGTTAAATTTTAAATAATAGTTATGGACGAATTGATTTACACGCTGAAACAGCAGATTATCGAGGCATTGAACCTCGAAGACATGAAACCGGAAGACATTGACGAGAACGCATCATTGTTTGGCGAAGGCCTCGGCCTTGACAGCATCGACGCTCTTGAGCTTATCGTGATGATGGAGAAGAACTACGGCATCAAGCTACAGGACCCTACACAGGGCAAGGAGATCTTCAGGTCAGTAGCGGTAATGGCTGATTTCATTGCAAAGAACAGAAAGAAATAAATGACGGGTCCCATTCTGATAACGGGTTGTGGCGTCATCTCGGCGATTGGCAACAACAAGGCGGAGACATTGGATGCCTTGCTGCACAACCGCTCTGGCGTTGGCGAGCTTGCTTATCTCAAGACCGAACACAAGGAGTTTCCTGTTGGCGAGGTCAAGATGAACGACGAGGAGATGCGTAAGTTGCTGAATATCAGCGACGACGCCATCACCACACGCACTGCCCTGATGGGGATGATAGCCCTTGACGAGGCTCTGAAAGAAGCGGAAATCACATCGGAGATGATACCAAACATCGGTTTCATCTCGGGTACGACGGTCGGCGGCATGGACATGAGCGAGCAGTTTTATCTCGACTATGTCAACAACGACAAGCACAAGGAATACATCGCCGTTCACGACTGTGGCAACTGCTCCGAGATGACCGCCGAGCACTTTGGGAAGTTCGCTTTCATCACCACGTTATCGACGGCATGCTCATCGGCAGCCAACGCTATCATCTTGGGCGCCAACATGTTACGTTGTGGCGAGGCCGACATCGTGGTAGTCGGAGGCAGTGAATGCATCACCAAGTTCCACCTCAACGGCTTCAACTCGTTGATGATCCTCGACACCAAGCCCTGCAGGCCATTTGATGCCACACGTGCCGGCTTGAACCTCGGCGAAGGCGCTGCTTATCTCGTCCTTGAGACCGAAGAAAGCGCAAAACGGCGCGGGGTGAAGGCCCAGGCGATACTCTCAGGTTACGGCAACGCCTGCGATGCCTTCCATCAGACGGCGTCGTCACCCGACGGCGAGGGAGCCTTCCGGGCGATGAAAGAGGCGTTAGAGCTTGCTGGCATTCAGAAAGAAGCGATAGACTATATCAACGCACATGGGACAGGCACGCCCAACAACGATTTGAGCGAGAGCCAAGCGGTGAAGAGGCTTTTCGGAGAGGAAGTGCCTCCGATGTCGTCGACGAAGCCATTCACCGGACACACCACCAGCGCGTCAGGTTCTATCGAGGCAGTGTTCTGCATCCTCGCATTGCAACACGGGTTCCTGCCGGCAAATCTGAATTGGTCACAGCCCATGGACGACGGCATAGTGCCAGTGCATCAGATAGTCAAGAAGGAGTTGAAGCACGTCTTGTGCAACGCCTTCGGCTTTGGAGGCAACGACTCGTCGATGCTTATTTCACGCGCAGGTTCTGACCGTCATTGCTGGCTTGACCAACAATCACCTGAACAAAGGCCTATTTACGTCCTTTCCGCCAAGCAGATATCCGTGCAACAGCCTCTCAGCGAGGACTGGATGACGCAACCAATTGAATATCAAGAGCCTTTCAACCGTTCCATCGACCCGAGTTTCAAGGATTACGTCTCACCTATCGAGGCAAGGCGTATGGGAAAGATACTGAAACGTGCCATCGCCACGTCGAAAGAAGCAATAAGCGCATCAGGGCTGTCGTCGGTAGATGCGATAATCACCGGAACAGGATACGGATGTATTGAGAACACTGAGATCTTCCTCGACGCGCTATCTAAAGAAGGCGAACAGATGTTGAGCCCAACGTATTTCATGCAGTCGACACACAACACCATCAGCTCGTTGGTGGCCATCCAGACGAAGAACCACGGCTATAATGTGACCTACGCGCACAAAGGCATATCTTTCGACAGCGCCTTGCAGGATGCGGTGCTGCAGATGCGACTCGGCAAGATAGACTCAGCCCTTGTTGGCGGTCACGATGAGCTGACTCCGACGTTTTACAACATCCTTAAAAAAGGTGGAGTGATGGGTCGGGACGACGAGATGTGCGGAGAAGCAGCAGTATCGGTGGTATTAGGAAGCAGGCCGGAAAGAAAGCTTTGTAAGCTATTGGGATTCACGATGTTGCATCAGCAAAGCAACGCAAGCTTGAAGCAGAACGTCAGCACATTTTTTACAAAAATAAATAAAAAAATATCGGAAATCGACTATGTGTTGACGGGAATCAGCGGAAACCATGAAAGTGATATGGCATATATCGAAGAATGTAGAGAATTATTCGGAGATGCCAAGCTATTGAAATACAAGCACTTATTCGGCGAAAGCTTTACATCATCGGGTATGGGAATTTATGTGGCGGCACAGTGTTTGAAGGCAGGTATGATACCGACACATTTGTTTGTCAACCCATCGGACATCAGCAATGACAAAATAACAAGAATATTGGTTCTCAATAATTCAGACTTAAAAGACTATTCATTAACACTATTAGAAAAATAACATGTGGTGGAGATATTTCATATTGATAATGTTGCAAACTAGCACTTTGGCGGCCGGACAGGCGATGTTCAAATTGTTTCTGAACAGAGTTCACCGAAATGAATTTGAGTGGTCCTGGGCTTATATCAAGGATTTGACTATACAAAATGGCCTGATCATTCTTGGTATGATAGCATTTTTCCTATCGTCGCTGTTGCTTTGGACGTATGCATTGAAAAAACTACCATTCAGCCAGGCCTATCCCCTATCAAGTCTAAGTTTTATCTTTGGCATGATATTGGCTTATTTTATGTTCAGCGAAGCCATCCCGTTTACCAGATGGATTGGCGTTTTTCTCATCGTTGCAGGTTGTTTCTTAATTAGCATGAAATAAAATGAAAAAGCTGTATCTCATTGTCATACTAACACTTACAAGTCTAATCGGCTTTGCGCAGACACAAGACGAGGTCGTTGATATGCTGACGCAAGCTGCCGCTTCGATGCAGTGTATGCAATGCCATTTCACACAGCAAAAAACCATTGCGATGCTGTCAGAACCAGCAGTATCTGAAGGACTTATGAGTTATGACGCACCCGATAAGATGCGCTGGGAGTACACATCTCCATACTCTTTTGCCCTGGTTGTCAATGGAAAAGAAATGACGAAAATAACCGACGGCGTTGAAGAGGTTCTCGATGCGAAGTCTGGAAGGATGTATCAAGGTATTGTAAACATCATCATGAGCAGCGCCACAGGCAAGAAACTTTTCGACAAAACCACGTTTGACGTTGATATTAAAGATATTGACGGATTTTGGAAAGCCGAAATGACTCCAAAGAAACGCGACATGAAGCGTATGTTTTCCATGCTGACTTTCTATTTCAGCAAAGATGACAACATCATAAAAAAAGTGGAGATGACAGAGGCAGGAGGTGACGTGACGCTGATACAGTTTTACGATATGAAAATCAATGAGTTATGCGATTGATTGACGACTTTTTCATTCTTGAGGACACCGACGGTTTGCGTACAAATCCCGAACATCCGATTTACAAGGCACACTTCCCGGGAAATCCAATAACGCCTGGTGTTTGCGTCATCCAGACAGCAGGAGAACTACTCGAAAAGAAACTCGGTCGCAAGCTTTATCTTAAAACCGTGAAAAATGTGAAATTCCTTTCTGTCATAATTCCTCAAGAAGGCAAAAAGATAAGATACGATTTCACGAATATTGTTGAAGACGAAAACGAATGCAAGGCGCAGGTCGTGGTGAGCGACGATGCCATCATTTATGCAAAAATATCGTTGATTTTCAGTTATGAACGACTCTAAGACATCGGGACTATGCGTGGTCATGCCGACTTACAACAACGCCGGCACACTACGTGATGTAGTGGAACGCACGTTGCAGTTCTGCCCCAATGTCATTGTGGTAAACGACGGATGCACCGACAATTCCAGTGAGATTTTGGCCTCGTTTGGAGAGAGGATAAAAGTGGTGAGCTACGGCAGAAACCGCGGCAAGGGCTATGCTTTGAGACAAGGCTTTGAAAAAGCCAAGGAGCTCGGTTTCGAATACGTCATAACCATAGACTCCGACGGACAGCATTTTCCAAGAGATATCCAATTGTTTATCAAGGCATTTAATCAGCATCCCGGGGCTTTGATAGTTGGAAGCCGTAACCTCAACGAAGAGAATATGCCTGGAAAGAACACCTTCGCGAACAAGTTTTCCAATTTCTGGTTCAAGATCCAGACGGGCGTCAAGTTGCCCGACACACAGACTGGCTATCGTCTGTATCCCTTGAATAGCCTGCCGAACCTGAAGCTTCTGACCTCGCGTTACGAGGCTGAGCTTGAGCTTTTGGTGGGAGCGGCGTGGCGCGGTGTTGACCTGATACCTATCAAAATAAACGTGTTCTATCCGAAAGCCGAGGAACGCGTGACACATTTCCGCCCATTCTGGGACTTCTTGAGAATCAGCGTGTTAAACACTGTTTTGTGCATATTGGCGTTGTTTTACGGACTGCCTTCAAGGCTGATAAGAAGAGCGAGGAGGCGTCATGACTAAGTTTTTCCTTAGAATATATGATTTCTTGGCTGGGAAGAAGGTTTTATCAATAGTTTTATTATTGATAATCAGCGCCTTATGCGTTGTCTCGGCATTGAAATTGAATTATAAGGAGAACATAGCAGATTTTTTGCCATCAGATCCTGAGAAGGAGCGTTATACCTCGGTTTACGACGATTTAAGCAACCAAGGACAGATTACTATCATCTTCTCGGGCGACGACATGGATGAGCTGATGAACACTGTCGATGACTTCGAGAGAAACTGGCATGACTTAGATACAGCGCTGTTGGTCAACGACTTACGTTGTAAAGTTGACGACGGCTTGGTATTCGATGCCATCGATTTCATAAGAGAAAACCAGCCTTTGTTCTTAACTGACAAAGACTACAGGCGTATGGACTCATTGCTTGCAGAGCCCGACTATGTGGCGACATGCATGCAGAACATCAGGCGAATGCTGGCGTTTCCGACGGCTAGCGTCGTCATTGAAGGCGTGAAATCGGACCCTTTGAATCTGTATTCGCCTACCCTTCAACGACTCACGGCGCTGAACGCCGCCGAGGGTTATCGCGTTGAAGATGAGTATCTCTTCAACGAGGCGGCGGACAAGGCGTTTGCGTTTTTCTCCTCGCCTTTCTCAGGTAGCGACACCAAAAACAACGCAGTTCTAGTCACTTTGATGGATGATGTTATCAAAATGACGATGCAAGACCATCAAAATGTGAAGATCTCTGCTGTTGGAGCACCGACTATCGCGGTCACTAACGCACAGAGGGTGAAAAACGACAGTTTCCTCTCCATATCACTCGCCATAGTGCTGATTTTCAGCATCTTGATGTTTACTATGGCGAGAAAACGCAATCTCTTGTGGCTTGGCATCTCCATCCTATTCGGCTGGGTTTTCGCATTGGCGGTGATAGCTCTGTTCAAGACCAGCATCTCCATCATCGTAGTGGGCATAGGCTCAGTGATTGTCGGCATCGCCGTGAATTATCCTTTGCATTATCTCGACCATATCAAGCAGGAGCCCAACAAACGCGAGGCGCTGAAAGACGTGGTCCAGCCTCTTGTCATCGGCAATATCACCACAGTGGCGGCCTTTGCCTGTCTGATCTTCGTGAAAGCCGAGGCGATGCACGACCTGGGACTCTTCGGCGCGCTGATGCTCGTCGGAACGATACTTTTCGTGATGGTATTCCTGCCATTGTTTGCAGTCTCACCGAAGAAAACACACAAACTATTCGTCGACAGCGGCAAGGAGCCTTCCGAAAGATGGCGTAAAATCAAGCTATCTGCCTTCTGGCCTATAGTCATTATCACATTGATACTCAGCTACTTCAGTGGCGGCACCTCATTCGATGCCGACTTGCACAACATCAATTACATGACGGCGCAACAGAAAGAAGACCTGGCGTTGTTGAGCGAGTCTATGCAGAAAGATGGCGAGACCGATTTGATTTATTTGGTTTCGGAAAACGCCGATTTTGAAAAGGCTTTAGAGCAAAACGAGAGTATCGTAGATCTCTTGGATAATTCAGATGGTTTAATGACAGTTTCCGGCCCTAACGGACTGCTGCCATCAATTGAAAAACAGCAGCAATCGCTCGAAAAATGGACTGACTTCTGGAATAACCACGCAGGAATAGTTGAGGATGTCAGAAACGAAGCCGTTAAGGTCGGCTTTACTGTTGACGCATTTAATGTTTTTACACAAAATATTGACAAACAATATGTTACAAAGTCGGCAGATGAGATGGAAGTCTTGACTGAGCTTTGCAAGACTTATACTCTACAGCACGACACTTTGACTAGGATAGTCAACTTCGTCCGCGTTCCAACCGACGAGGCGGAAGAGATGAAGGGGCAAATAAGAAATATGATTGGTTCAGGGAGTGTATACGCTTTCAGCATCAGCGACGTGGGCAATAACCTCGTTTCGGCATTGTCCGATGACTTTGATTATATTTTATATGTCTGCAGCATAGTGGTGTTCTTCTTCCTATGTCTCTCATTCGGCCGCCTGGAGCTGTCGATTCTCGCATTTTTGCCGCTCACTGTCGGATGGATGTGGATATTGGGAATCATGAACTTAAGCTCTATAAAGTTCAATATCGTGAACATCATCTTGGCGACGTTCATCTTCGGTCAGGGCGACGATTACACCATATTTATAACCGAAGGGCTGCTCTACGAGTACGCTTACGGCAAGAAAATGCTGAAAAACTATCGCAACAGCGTGATTTTGTCGGGAATCCTGATGTTTATCGGCATCGGCACGCTGATTTTCGCGAAACATCCTGCGATGCGGTCGTTGGCAGAGGTAGCAATCATCGGTATGGCTACTGTCGTGTTTATGGCGTGTTACCTCCCTCCTATTGTTTTCGGCTGGCTCACCAAGAAGAAAGGCAAGCTTCGCGAGGTGCCATTGACTCTGAAACGCATGCTTTACACAGCATTGATGTTAATCGTCTTTTTCATAGCAGCCTTCGTCGTCGTCACACCTTTGACGTTGATCTACATTGTGTTATGGCCCAGGACGAAGAACAAACGCTATCGTTATCACCAGATGATATGCGGTTTCATGCGTATAGCCCTGAAGTTGTTGCCTGGCGTGAAGTTCCATCTTGAAAACAAATATGGCGAGACCTTCGACAAGCCTGCTGTTATCATAGCAAACCACCAGTCGCACCTCGACCTACTATGTGTCATGATGCTGAATCCCAAAGTTGTGCTATTGACCGCCGACTGGGTGTGGAAAAATCCGATTTACGGCGTCATCATCCGTTTTGCCGAGTTCTACCCTGTCTCGGATGGCTATGACAAGAACGTCGAGCGTCTGCAGAGTCTAGTAAACAGAGGCTATTCCGTCGTCGTCTTCCCAGAAGGCACACGTTCGGTGACCTGCGAGATATTACGTTTCCACAAAGGCGCTTTTCAGTTGGCACAAGCATTGAATGTCGACATCTTGCCGGTGTTTATCCATGGCGCACGCGATGTGATGCCTAAGAATGACTTCGTCTTAAGAGAAGGAAATCTCTATGTCGAAGTGGGTCATAGAATGTCGGCGACAGAGGTCAAGTCCATGGATGCCAAAGAGTTAAGGTCGCATTTCCATGAATTATACATCAACCATCTTGAAGAGATAAGGAAGCAACGCGAAGACGTGGATTATGTCATGCCTTTAGTTAAGTACAAATACATATACAAAGGCTCTGCTGTTGAACGTGTTGTCCGAACAAACTTAAAGATAATTAAAACTCATTCCGAAGAAATCAACTCATTGAATTACAACACTATAGCTATAACAAATAGTGGTTATGGAGAATTGGCATGGACGCTTGCTTTGGTGCATCGCGACACTCAGATTTACGCTTTTGAAGCTGATGAAGACAAGTATTTGATTGCATCTCATTGTAGTTATATTCCAGATAATTTACATTTTGTAAATGACGATAGTATTGCAACAAAATATGATTATTTAATTGATAATCAATCTTTTATAAAATGAAAAAATGTATCATCATAGGAAGCGGTTTGGGTGGACTCTCCACTGGCGTCATCTTGGCAAAAAACGGCTATGACGTCACTATCTTGGAGCAGGCGGGCCAAATCGGTGGCTGTTTGCAGTGCTTCCAGCGTGATGGTATGAAGTTTGAGACCGGCATGCATTTCATCGGCAGTCTTGACGACGGCAAGGTGCTTTCTAATTATCTTAACTATTTGGAAATCAAAGATAAGATAGAAGTCAACCGCCTCGATGAAAATGCATACGACATCGTTTCCTTGAATAGTGAAAAGTTCGCATTCCCTAATGGTCGCGAGGCTTTCATTGAGCATTTTTCGGAGCGTTTCCCCGATCAGCGCAAGAATTTGGAACATTATTGCGAACTAGTCGAACAGGTGGCAGAATTATCGCCATTTAGAGATTTGAAACTCCTTGATGACGACAGCTATTTCCAGAGTAACGAATTGTTATTCAAGAGTTTAAATGAGATAATTGATAATACCATCACCGATCCGCTACTAAGAAATGTGTTGGTCGGTAATCTTTCGCTATATTCTGCTGAGAAAGACAAGACGCCGTTTGCGGTCCACGCCTTTATCTTCGATTTCTACAACAACGGCGCTTATAGAATTGTAGGAGGCAGCGACACCATAGCCAAGGCATTGAATGACAGGCTTTTACATTATGGCGGAAGAGTGCTGACACGGCAGAAGGTGACTAAAATAGTCATCGAAAACAAGATGGCGAAAGGCGTCATGACCGCAAACGGCAGTTTTTATCCTGCCGACGTAGTCATATCTGACATCAATCCGAAGCAAGTCATTGATATTGTTGACGATACAGTCTTCAACGAAGCTTATAAGACAAGAATTAGAGACATCGGCAACACCAACTCCGTATTCTCGCTCTATCTTCGTTTCAAGGATGAGGCCATGCCTTATCTCAACTCCAATTTCTATGGTTTTCAATCAGTTACGCCATGGGAGATGAGTGGAATCGTTGATGAGAAATGGCCTACCGGTTATCTTTATATGCACTATTGCCATGAGAAAAGTCCTAAATTCGCAAAAAGCGGCGTGATTCTTTCATATATGTCGATAGACGCTTTAAAGAGATGGAAAGACACTAGTATCGGCAACAGAGGTGCTGATTATGAGCATTTCAAGCACGAGATGGCAGAGCGACTCTTGGATTCTGTCGAGAAAGATTTCCCTGGATTACGCGACACAATAGCCGATTATCATGCCGCCACACCTCTCACCTATCGCGACTACACCTCCACTCCCGATGGGTCAATATACGGACTTGCCAAAGACGTGAACAAAGGCATTGCAGGACGTGTATCCTTTAGGACAAAAGTGCCAAATCTCTTCTTGGTCGGTCAAAACATCAACTCACACGGTATGTTGGGAGTGCTGGTAGGAACGATGACTGTCTGCTCTCAACTAATTGGTGAACAAGTCATTAAAAAACAAATCATAGACGCTAACAAGAAGTCGGTATTAGTCATCGGTGGCGGTCTGGGCGGACTTGTTACAGGTGCGATTCTCTCGAAAGAAGGATACAAGGTGACGGTTTTGGAGAAGAACGCCATAATCGGAGGCGGATTGCAGACCTTCAAACGTCATGGGGTTAGTTTTGCGACAGGAATGCACATCTTCGGAGGTTTCAACGAAGGCGGCAATCTCAAGCAAATATTTGATTATCTTGGTATTACGAAAAAATTACACCTCTTGCCGACCGATGCCGATTCATGTGACGAAGTTACTATCGCTGACGATAATGCGACATATCATCTCCCTAAAGGAAAAGAAAACCTGATAAATTATCTTTCAGATATATTCCCTGAAGAGGCTGAAAATATTAGGAATTACATTGAAAAACTCTTTGAGTTGTCCCAAGAGGAAGACCTTTATTATCTTCGTGAAAGCTCATCCGAACCAAATTTTGCCAAACTTAGCGAAGATTTTTTGAAACCATATAACATCTTGATTAACAAATACATACAAAATCCAAAGTTAAAGAGATTATTGGTGTATTTAAGTCCGCTTTTCGGTGGTGTGGAAGACATGACTCCGGCATTTTTTAATGCTCTTTTGAGTGTTCTGCATATCAACGGCACTTTCCAGTTTGTCGATGGCAGTCAGCAGATGGCCGATCTGTTGAAAGAAGTGATAGAGAACGGAGGCGGAAAGGTTTTAGCGAATGAGGAAGTTGTCAAAATAAATGTTGATAATCATTTAGTTACAGATGTTTTAACTAAAAATGGCAACAGTTATCATGCCGACCATTACATCTCCGACGTGCATCCTGATGTGCTGTTGAAAGTCATTTCTGAAGATGCATTTTCGACTGCTTTTAAGAAAAGGATTCATTCAGTTCCAGAGTCGGTCTCGAGTTTTAAAGTTTATATAAAATTCAAGAAAAACACTTTCAAATACATCAACCATCCGTGCTATTACATTGATAATCAAATGGATTGGCCAAATCAGTTTATGAGTGTGACGCCGCCAGTTACAAATCAAGGTGCATTTGCGGATACAATGATTATCATAAGTCCGATGGAGTTTGAACAGGTGAAACAATGGGGAAATACTATGACCGGACATCGTGGCGAGGAGTATGAGATATGGAAACGGCAGATGACAGAAAAACTGTTAGATCTCGTTGAAAATATCTATCCGGAAATCCGCGACGCCATTGAGTTCTCGTTTGCCTCCTCCCCTCTTACCATACGCGATTTCTATGGCAACAAGTATGGTTCGAACTACGGCTTCCAGAAAGACAGCAACAACCTCATGCTTTCACAGATGTCAGTATTCACTAAGGTTAAAAACCTTTACCTTACCGGACAGAACGTCAACATACATGGTTTCTGCGGTGTATCGATAACAGCCATTGAGACTGCCGAAGCCATTGTTGGTCATAATGAAATTGTTAGAAAAATCAATAAAAAAGTTTAAATCAATAAAAAAAACCGTATCTTTGTATTTTTGATTCGAAGGATTATTTTAATATGGAAACTATAAAGCTGAAACTGATTTACCCGAAATGGAACAAACTTCCGGGACAGACTACGTTCAATCTGCCTCCCCACGGGCCAGTTGCATTTGCCGCCACATTGCCGGAATATGTTGACATCTCGTTCACCGACGAGAATGTCGAGGCCATTGATTTTGACGAGGAATGCGATCTCGTAGCCCTCTCGATGATGCTCACCACTCAGGTAAAACGTGGCTGGGCTATCGCCGACGAATATCACAAAAGAGGCAAAAAGGTGATCGCTGGAGGCATCTCCACCATGCTTCACGCAGAAGAGATGGTAAATCATGTCGATAGCGTGTTCTTGGGTGAGTCGGAAGGTCGTTCGGAGCAGGTGATTCTTGACTGGAAGAACGGGTGTTTGAAGAAGATTTACAACTACATGGGCAACCAGCCTCCTATCGAGAGCGTGGGGCCATGCCGTCGCGACCTGTATAAACGCGAGCTATACAACCACAAAGGCGTTCAGATGGTCGACTTATTCAACGCGAGCCGTGGCTGCCGTTTCAGCTGTTACCCTTGCGCCGTTTCGTATCTTGGAGGGCGTAAGTTCCGCCCACGTCCAGTCGATAAGGTAGTGGAAGACATGGCAGGCATCGACAACAACCGCCTGTTTATCGTCGACAACTCATTGGCACAGAATAAAGAATGGGAGAAAGAGTTGTTCACAGCCATCGCCCCGTTGAAGAAAAAATGGATAAGCCACACAATAGAAGATGACCCAGAAGTGCTGGATCTGGCTGCAAAAGCAGGTGCTTGGTATGTTTATCAGGCCGTCTATGACACATCGGATTACATCAAAGAACGCGTGAAACGCTACCACGACTATGGCATCGGTGTGGAAGGCACCATTTTATTTGGTCTTGACAATCAGACTGAAGACGACATTAAACGACTAATTGACTTCCTCGGCGAGATAGATCTGGACCTTGCGGAGTTCACCATCTTCGCACCGTTCCCACACACCAAAGGTCATGACGATTTGCTCAGACAAGGCCGTATCTTCGACTTCGACTGGGATCATTATAATGCAGGCCAGGTGGTGTATCAGCCGAAGAACATGACACCAGAGAAGTTGCAGGACCTCTACGACTACGCCTGGAAGAGTTTCTACGCCAGTGAGACGCAGGAATCAAAGATGTTCAGACTGTTCTGTAACGTGGCATTGCGCGAGATGGAAGAAGGCACATATCGTCCTCGCGACAGGAAATTGATAAATAAATCATTCGGTCGTGATGTCGACAGAAGCAAACGAAATGTTAATGTAAGGGTACAATAGAGATGAAAGTAGCACCAGAATATTATGATGAGATTTTTCCATTCAAGGGTGAATGGGACATGGAATCGTCTTGTGGATTGAAAATCAGAGAGGTAGATGGTAAAAAATATGTCATAGTGACAGAGCTGTATCAGGATAACCCCGGCACTTCAGTGACGTATGCAGGCAAGAAACTCGCCGACCAGATATGCGAAGCTAAAGGTTTTAAATTGGAAGATATAATTTATCTGGAATGCACACCAAACACCAATTCCAAGCTGTCATTTTACGATGAAGAGTATTTCCAGGTGGATTTCTTTGCCGATATCCAGCACAAATACCGTCAGTTATCAAAGGAAGAAGTCATGAAAATTGTAAAATGATAATGATAAAAAAGTTAATTGTTTTGACTCTTATGCTTTCTTCCAGCGGAAATCTTTTGTCACAGAATACGGTATGCATCTGGGATGGCATGGATGTGAGACATGGCAAGCAAGTCACGTTGATGCCATTTCTGGCTGACGACAATCCCGATGGGACCGCCGTGATCGTTTGTCCGGGAGGCAGTTATTTCTGGCTCGATGATGTCAACGAAGGCGAGGAAGTGGCTGAATGGTTTCAAAACAAAGGCATATCAGCGTTTGTATTAAGATATAGGGCGGCTGGATTTGGAGCGTTTTTTTGGCATCACAGAAGAATATTTCACGGCAAACAGCACCCGGATATGCTTGAAGACGCACAACAAGCAATAAAATTCGTTAAAGAGCACTATGCCGACTATAATATTGACCCCGACAGGTTGGGAATCGTCGGTTTCTCGGCAGGCGGGCATCTTGCGTTAATGACAGCATGTTTTTCCAACACAACCGAAAACCGTCCAGCTTTTGTTGGTGCGATATACCCTGTCGTAACGATGAACGGGCCTTATGCTCACGAACGCTCACGTCGCGCCTTACTTGGCGAGCGCAGGCAGAACGACCAAATGATGCGCGATTCGTTGTCGATGGAGAAACACATCCCCGATGACTGTCCGCCAGTGTTTGTCATCAACTGCCTCGATGACGAGACCGTCAACTATCAGAATTCAGTCCTTCTTGATACGGCTCTCAGCGAGAAAAACATAGAGCATAAATACATCCAATATAAAACTGGTGACCATGGCTTTGGCGTAAGCGAGGTGTTTGGCACCAAAGAGAGTAGAAATTGGAAAAATGAATTTATAAAATGGCTTAAAGAAATCCATATTTAATATCATAAAGATATGAATATCAATGATATAGAATATAAATCAGTAGAAGAGATAAAGACGTTTCAGGAGGGTTTGCTCCATGAGGCGCTGACATATCTGAAGAACAACTCGCCTTACTATCAGCGTATGTTCAAGAGCTACGGCATCAACATCGAGAAGATCCGTCATATCGAGGATTTGGTGAAGATTCCGTTCACCGAGAAGAAAGACCTTCAGCTCTTCAACGACGAGTTTTTATGCTGCCCCAAGGCGAAGGTCATCGATTATATCACCACTTCAGGCACTCTCGGCGACCCTGTCACCTTCGGATGCACCGAGAAAGACCTGCAGCGCTTGGCGTTCAACGAGAAGAAGTCGTTTGAATGCGCCGGCGTCAAGCCCGGCAACATAGTGCAGCTGATGACCACATTGGACAAACGTTTCATGGCGGGACTCGCCTATTTCCTTGGACTCCGCGAGCTTGGCGCCGGCGTCATACGTGTTGGCAACGGCATCCCCGAGCTGCAGTGGGACACCATACGTCGCATACAACCCGACACCATCATGTGCGTGCCGTCATTCATCTTGAAGCTGATACAATACGCCGAAGAACATAACATCGACTATAAAAATAGCAGCATACGCCGTATCATAGGCATAGGCGAAGGCTTGAGAGACCAGAACTTCGACCTCAACCTCCTTGGCCGAAAGATCAAGGAGAAATGGGATGTGCAGCTGTTTGCCACATATTCATCGACAGAGATGGGTGCCACCTTCTCGGAATGCGAGTTCGGCCAAGGAGGTCACGTGCATCCAGAGCTCATCATAGTTGAAATCATCGGCGAAGACGGACTTCCTGTGCCCGACGGACAGCCTGGCGAGATAGTGGTGACGACACTAGGCGTGGAGGGCATGCCTCTGCTGCGTTTCCGCACTGGCGACATAGCCGCAAAGATTGTCGAACACTGCAAATGCGGACGCAACTCCTATCGCCTCACCCCTCTCGTGGGACGCAAAAACAACATGATAAAACTCAAGGGCACGACGCTGTATCCGCCTGCAATCAACGACGTCTTGGACAACACCGACTACGTCGAAAACTATGTCATTGAGGTGAGACAGAGCGAGGCCGGCACCGATGACGTGGTGGTGAAGATAGGCTTGAAATACCAGCCCGAATTCGACGTGGTGAAAGAACTCAAAGACAGCTTCCGCTCACGCATCAGAGTGGCACCGCAGATTGAGGTGCATCCCGTGGAGGAGATTCAGAAGATCAACTATCCGGCAAAGAGCCGTAAACCCATAAAATTTATCGACTTAAGAAACAAATAATGGCTAATTTCGACGACATAAGACCTTACAACGCCGACGAGCTCCCGGCCGCCATGCAGCGTATCGCCGACAGCGAGCTGATACCGTCGATTGCGAACTTCCTGATGCCTGGCACGGATCCGGAAATATTACGCAACAAGCTTCGTAACATCAAGAATATCTATGAGTTACAAGTGGGATTTTTAAAGGAAGTCATAGAGATTCTGGCAAAAAAGACCACCACAAAATTTGATTGGTCAGGCTTGGAAAACATCAAGGAGAAGAAGCCTTATCTGTTTGTCTCTAACCATCGTGACATTGTGCTTGACGCGATGTTTCTGCAGTATATACTGTATATCGGAGGCGGTCACAACACCTGCCAGATCACCTTTGGCAGCAACCTTATGGAGCACCCGTTTGTCGTCGATTTCGGTAAGGCCAACAAGATGTTCCGCATCGAACGCGGAGGCAACAGGATGGAGTTTTACAACAACCTGATGCATACGTCTGAGTATATGCGCCACGTTATCACGGAAGAAAAAGAGTCTGTGTGGATAGCGCAACGTAACGGTCGTACCAAGGACGGCATCGACGCCACCGACCCTGCCATCATCAAGATGTTTTGGATGAGCCGCAGAGACGACAAAGTCAAATCACTGGCCGAACTAAACATAGTGCCGGTGGCTGTTTCTTATGAATGGGAGTCGTGCGACAAGCTGAAAACACTGGAACTTTACGCTACAAAGGTCAACGGACGTTATGAGAAACGCCCAGGAGAGGACCTCAACAGCATCCTCACTGGCATCATGCAGCCGAAAGGACATGTGCATTTCCATATCTGCGAGCCTGTCACAGAAGACGACCTTCGAAGGATGGACAGCAATCCGGGCGATTACTTCAACAACATCGCCAAGCTGATGGACGAACGCATCAGCGCAGGATATATGTCGATGCCTAACAATTTCATTGCCAACGACTTACGCAGCGAATCAGACAAATACGCAAGCCATTATACCGAGAAGCAGAAAGAAGATTTCCTGCAATATATGAAGTGGATTGAGACGTACAAAGACCTTGACCAAGATCTTTTACGCGACATTTTCTTGGGAATCTACGGCAATTCGGTGAAATAACGAAGAAGTTGTTCCCCCAGGCCTATTGTGTAACCTTGTTTTTCAAAAATCATCTCGTTATCCGAATTCATAATTTGGAAATAAGGTAGATTATTGATAGTATCAAAAGCTGCATCGGAGTCGATTTTAAACTCCAAATTTTGAGGTAACCCATTGAATTTCTTCAACTTAAAATTCTTTAAATCTTCTTCATTTTTGAAGATAAAGGTCATTTTTACACCATATTTCTCAAATTTTTCTTTTAAAATTGAGATATCATGCATGGCATGGGTGGTCGGTTCGCTCCCACCGTCAAGATAGGCTATAATCTTTTCACCTCTTTTCAAAGAATCGACGGAACGCATCACTAATTCGACATCTGTAGTCTCTCCTGATTGTATCGTGAAGAAAACCAAATGGTTAAGCACGCTGCCGTCTTCAAGACGAGGACCGCTGCTCATGGCGTAATTACCAGGCTCGAGTGCAAGTCCTCCGTCAACCATCAGCTGCGACAAGGTCATGCCCACATCCATGCCTGGGTCCATAGCATCGTAGGCCAATAAATCGAAGGTGTTACCGTTGAATTTCTTTATTGAAAAATGTGTGTAATAACGTGGATCATCGTCACCATTGTAATGGATTATCAGAGTACCGGGTATGCATGTATCCTGCTGCGTCCGTTCCCCGCGACGCGAACAAGTGGTGTTATAAATGTCGTACGAATACGAATCGGTGACACGGGCCCTGACCACTCCAGCAGGCGACATAGGAATCTGACGTACGTTTAAGTCGTTGTTAATCAATATAGTATCGACATCGCATCCGTTGGCGGGGAACGGACGCAGCATCTCGTTGGCGACACGCGGGTTCATGACACCATTATCGATACAATCTATCAAAACGTTGAGTGTGACATCACGCAAATCCTTGTCGGTGAGGTTGTGAAGAAGCGTATAGGCATCCTCTTCCCTATCCTGTGTTCTCGCATAATCGATGAAATCCTTGATAGTCTGATAGTTACCCCAAGTCTTCGCCATCATCTCACGGTCGTAATCGCCCTCGTTTTGGGCCGCCACACATTGGGCAATATATGCGTTTCGTATTGAATCCTCGATAGCCAGACGACGGTTGTTCTCAGCTCGCATCTCGGCGGAAACCTCTGGAATTCTTGCATTTTCCGCTGGCGGGATAATGTCGTAATCATAAGGATGACAAGATGTAGGATTATTTAATTCTATTATTATCGTATCGAGTGTTCCCACATTCACGACTTCCCAGCCTATTTTTCCATCCTTGGACGCATAGACCATCATGGTGCCCTGGCCAGCTGTCAGCCACGTATTACCTTGATTGTCAGTGTATTTCGTCGCAACAGTGCAATACTCAGAATAGTTGTAAATCTTGAAATCAACACGGGCATTGTCGACACCTTTATCATAAACATCAACGACTTTGACGTTCAGTTTTGCTGTCTCCGCATAGTTGTCGATCACGTTGATCTCGGTGTAGTTGTTGTTTCTGTCGATGACCTCTTCAGGACCGAAGTATTTTCCGAAAACGCGAGTGTGAAGTAGCAATGCACGCGATGCAGGAGCGTTGAACCAACCCAAGTCGAGCACCGGCTCAGGCTCGCAGGCACCAAGAAAATGCCATTTGCCATCGACCCATGCCTCCACCCAGGCGTGATTATCATCACAATGAGCCCAACGCGGAGTATAGACCTGTCGGGCGGGAATACATATGGTACGCAGAGCCGCTACCAGAAGCGTCGATTCCTCACCACAGCGTCCCCACGAGGTCTTGATGGTCGCCATCGGAGCGCTTGTACGTGAGTCGGAGCCTTTATAGTTGACTTTCTCATGACACCAGTGGTTGACTTCCAACACAGCGTCGTACATCGATAAGTCCTTGACTCTATTGAACAATTCGTCATAATACACCATACGGAAATCATCGAGATTCTCGTTGTTGACACGCACGGGGACGACAAAATGGTTAAACTCTCTCTCAGGCACTCTCCCACCCCATGGCAACTCGGCTTTTGCCTGGAATGACTTTTTTACATTATCTAAAAAATACTGATTGTCATAATCCGCCACATCGCAGGAAGGCATGTAAGCATACAGAAACTCAAGGGCCTCGCGGTCTTTTTGTACCAAATCCTCTTTAAAAATTGAAAACAGGTCGCCATAAGGCATAGCGGCTTGCTTTGCAAGGAAATCTTGATGAACCTCGTCACGTTGGGAGGCATCGGATATGAAATGACGGCTGGTACATGATGCCAGAAGTAGCGCGAAGGATATAAACAATAATCTTTTCATAACCTTATTATATGTTGGATTATGGTGATGGAGGATTTCTCGACTCCACTTCGTTTCACTCGAAATGACGAACTATATAATAAACTCGGTAAGATCTGAATTCAGAATTTCGTTCAGTTCGTTGCGATGGTCTTTATCGGTCTTCACGAACAGGAATCCCCACACGCTCATGTCAGGATTCATGATGTTGCGTGTCTCAACGACGCCATGCCAATGTTTCTTGACCTTCTCAAAATTGAAGGCTTTCTTTGTCTCGTATGGCTTGTCGAGCACCACAAAGCTGAACACATCGTCTTCGATACCGTTCCACATAGTGTCATAGTCGGGATGGATGCCCTCGAAATAGGCCTGTACAGGCAGCAGTCCGCAGGTATGACGTGTCAAATCGTTAAGACACATTCCTGCAAAACGCAGCGGGTTAATCTCAATCGGGATAGCCTTGCCTGTGTTTTTGTCGACACGAAACTCTATGTGCATCGGGAAGTTACGGAGGTTAAGCACGCCATTCAGGTCGATGAGGAATTGGTTAAACGGCCCATAGTTCTTCTCAAAGATCTCCTTGCTCATGCAGTAAAGCCTGTCGCTTACGTCGGTCTCGCTCTTGAAGATATGATGGAAGATATTGATAATGTTTGGCCTACCATCTTTGTCATAATAAGCATCAACGGCATATTCCTCGCCTTGGATGAAGTCTTCAAGCACGAACTTTCCGCTCTTCACCACCGTTTCCGGGAACACTGCACACTGTTTTGCGAAGTTACGGTCGATGTCGTCGAGGGCGTTGTTCCATTCCTCTTTGTTGCGGACGATATACACGCCCACGCTGAGGAATCCCACTGCCGGTTTTATTACTAGAGGAAGCGGCAGTTTGTCGGGGTCCAGACTGCGCAACTCGTTCATTTCCACCTCTTTATAATAGAAGTCAGGAAAAATCTTGGCGCAGATCTTACGGAATTCGGCTTTGTCTTTCACTATCTTAACCTTCTCAATAAGCTCGGTTCCTTCGAGATGTGGATAGAGCCACACGAGTGCATTTTCCGACACAGCGTAGAGTTTGCCGCTTTTCTTATATCCTTCGACGAACTCGTTGTCGTTCACGAGGTTAAGTTGATGCCCCTTCTTCACAAGAAGCTCCGACATCTCGTTTCTCAAAACTGCTATTTGTGATTTCTCCAGATACTCGACTAACGGAGCGGAGACGTATGGTTTTTCTAGGATTATCATTATCTTAATATATTAGCGTTTCTGTCGGGGCTGTACGACACGAACTTAATCGAAACACCCACTTTTTCTTCGATGAATTTGATGTAATCTTCGAGTGCTTGCGGTATCTTGCCGTCGATCTTCTGGTTCCATCCTTTTATTGTGGTGTAAACCGGTTTCATCGTCTCGGTGCAGGCGTCATACGGCAGATAGTCAATCACTTGGCCTTTGTATTCATAGCCGATGCATACTTTTATCTCTTTGAGGTCGTCCATCACGTCTGATTTCATCATCATGAGGTCGGTGACGCCGCTGAGCATGCAGGCATATTTCAGTGCCGGGATGTCGAGCCATCCTGTTCTGCGCGGACGGCCTGTCGTGGCTCCGAACTCATGACCGTTGGCACGCAGCATCTCGCCAGTCTCATCGAACAGTTCTGTCGGGAACGGGCCTGTTCCTACGCGGGTGCAATAAGCCTTGAAGATTCCATAGACCTTGCCGATGCGGCTCGGTGCGACACCCAGACCGGAGCAGGCGCCTGCCGCGATGACCGACGACGAGGTGACGAAAGGATAGCTTCCGAAGTCGACGTCGAGCATCGAGCCCTGAGCTCCTTCAGCGAGGACGCTCTTGCCCTCATCGAGGTATTTGTTGATGAGGTATTCGCTCTCCACAAACTGGAACTGTTTCAGGAATTCTATTGCCTCGAACCACACCTTCTCATAATCGGCGAAGTTCATGCCGTCGAGACGCACCTCGTTGATATCGAAGTCGAGATCCTTAATCTGTTGATAATGTTTGGCTTTGGCGTTCTCATAACGTGCCTTGAAGTCGCTCATCATGATGTCGCCTATGCGTAAGCCACGACGGGCAGTCTTGTCGGTATATGTAGGGCCTATGCCTTTCAAAGTAGAGCCGATCTTCATCTTGCCGAGAGCCTTCTCGTTGGCGGCGTCAAGCACACGGTGTGTTGGCAGAATGAGATGTGCCTTATTCGAGATGAGCAGACGTTTGCGGAGGTCGATGCCTGCCGATGCGAGGTTGTCGATTTCGTCTTTCAAAATCTTCGCATCGATGATGACGCCGTTGCCTATCACGTTGATACACTTATCGTTAAACGCTCCCGACGGTATGGTATGAAGCACAAACTTCTTTCCGTCGAACTCGATGGTGTGACCGGCATTTGGGCCACCTTGGAAACGGCAGACCATGTCATATTTTGGCGTGAGGGCATCCACGACCTTTCCTTTTCCTTCGTCGCCCCACTGCAATCCTAGAAGCAAATCCAATTTTGCCATAATAATATTTAAAGATTTAAAGATTCAAAATTTAATGATTTATAAATCAAAGATTTATAATTTGTTTATACAAAACAAAATACGGTTCAAATATACGAAAAATTTGAACTCAAAAATACAATTTTCACAAAAAAATTTTACGATTTCTTCCCTACTCTTTCGACTTTCTTCACGAGGTCGAGTTTCTTAATCTTTTCGATAAGATTCTCAAGGGTTTTCAGGTTGTTGACATACACCGAGACGATGGCGACAACCATGCCGCCTTCAATCTTCATCTCCATGGCCTGCATGTCGAGTTTTTCTTGGTTTGTGATAATGTCAAACAGCATAGCTCCAAATCCCATCTTATTGACTGCCAACACTTTAAGCGTTGCAAGGAACGCAAACTCTTCACCAAACTGCCATCTCGCCTTGACGATGCTCTCGCCATAGCGCGACATGAGTTTCTGGGCCTCCGGACACTCGGGATGATGAATCTGGACAGGCTCTCCCGGAAGGCTTATCGCCACCACATCATCGCCTGGGATAGGGTTACAGCATGTAGAGATGACGTATCCTGAGACGTCGACATCGCCAGTCTTTTCTTCGTTTTTCTTCGACGATGGTCTGACGAAACCTAAAGTGAGATATTTTACAAGATAATCCGACCAGCTGGCGTCGTTTTTCTTGAGGATGTTCTCCACCTCCTGTTGGCCAATCTTATTTATAGCCACATAATAGTAAAGGTCGTTGCGGTTAGCCAGGTTAAAGCTCTCCGCCAGTTTGTTTCGGTTCTGTTTGCTGAAGTCGACATGGGCATGCTCGAAGAACTCCCTCAGCATCGCCTTGCCTTTTTCTTTGAATACCTTACGGAATTCTTTGATTCCGTTTTTGAGACGGCTCTTGGCGCTCGAGGTGGCGAGGTAGTCAAACCATTTCTCCTGTGGCTCCTGGTGTTCAGAAGTGATGACCTCCACCTGGTCGCCCATCTTCAGCTCGGTGTGTATAGGCGACAGCTTTTTGTTGATATTAGCTCCCACGCAATGATTGCCGAGGTCGCTATGGATATTATATGCGAAGTCAAGCACCGTGGAGCCTTTCGGCAATGTTATCTTGTCGCCATTTGGTGTGAATACGAAGATCTCGTCGTTGAAGAGGTCGAGCTTGAAGCTGTCGATAAACTCTATCGCCGTCGCCTGGTTCTCGTCGGCTTGCTGTACCAGGTCCTTGACAACCTTCATCCAGAGGTCGAGGCCCGACTCGGCGGTGGAGTTCTGGTCGCGGTATTTCCAATAAGCGGCAAATCCGTTCTCCGCTATCTCGTCCATGCGCTCGGTGCGTATCTGTGTCTCCACCCAGTTGCCCTGTTTGTTCATAAACACGGCATGTATCGACGAATAACCGTTGGTCTTTGGGAACGACACCCAGTCGCGCATCTTTTTATTGTCGGGATAGTAATACTTGGTGAACACGGCGAATGTCTCCCAGCATTGTACCTTCTCATCCTCCACCTTGGGGCAGTCGATGATGATACGGGCGACATATACGTCGTAAACTTCTTCTAGTGACATGCCGAACTTCACCATACGCTCCCATACCGAGCTCACGTTACGCTCGATGGCCATGGTCCTCACCTTGATGCCACGTTGTTCCAGCTCCGCCTTGACTGGTGCAAGGAACTCCTCCAACTCATTAAGTTTCTTCTCTCTAACCTCACAGAGCTGTTTCTGCACCGAGTCGAAAACGGCAGGGTTGATATACTTCAGACAGAGGTCGTCGAGCTCTATTTTCACTTTGTAAAGACCGAGTCGGTAGGCTATCGGGGCGTAAATCTGCGTCGTCTCGGATGCTATCTTGAGCTGTTTGTGGTGAGGCATCGCGCTGAGGGTGCGCATGTTATGCAGTCGGTCGGCGAGTTTCACAAGTATGACACGGATGTCGTACGACATGCTCATGATGACCTTACGGAATGTCTCGGCCTGCATGCTCCTCGCCTTCTCATCGTTGAAGTCCTCGTTGGTGAGTTTGGTGACGCCATCTACTATCTTCGCCACCTTCTCGCCGAAATGCTCGCTGATATATTCCAGGGTATAATCGGTATCCTCCACCACGTCATGTAAGAGTGCGCAGATGATGGAGGTGCGTCCCATTCCCATCTCGCCTGCTATGATGGTAGCCACGGCGAGGGGGTGATACATATATGGCTCTCCCGAGCGGCGGCGGGCATCTTTATGAGCATTGGCAGCGAGCAGGAATGCCTCTGTCACCAGAGCCACATCCTGCTCGTTTTTCCTTGATTTCCAACACTGTAGGAGCTCGTTGAACTGCCGTTCGAGTTCAATCTTTTCGTCCTGCGTATATGTATCGGGTAGAGTCATCAATAGTCGCCGTTAATCACAGCCATTGTGTGAATAAGATCGAGAAGCTTGTTTGAATAACCTATCTCGTTGTCGTACCATGCGACGAGTTTCACGAAGGTGTCGGTCAGCGGGATACCTGCCTTTGCATCGAAAATTGAGGTTCGGATGTCACCGAGGAAGTCGCTTGAAACGACAGCGTCTTCGGTATATCCGAGGATACCTTTGAGTTCATTTTCAGAAGCTCTCTTAATCTCAGCACAGATCTCGTCATATGTGGCCGGCTTAACCAGGTTACAAGTGAGGTCAACCACTGACACATCCAATGTAGGGACACGCATTGACATACCTGTAAGTTTGCCTTTAAGCTCAGGTATGACTTTGCCCACTGCCTTTGCGGCGCCTGTTGTCGAAGGGATGATGTTGCCTGCTGCAGCACGGCCGCCACGCCAGTCTTTCAATGAGTGACCGTCGATAGGTTTCTGTGATGCTGTTGTGGAGTGGACTGTCGTCATCAAACCGCTGGCGATGCCCCATTTGTCATGGATAACTTTTGCGAGAGGTGCCAAGCAGTTGGTGGTACATGATGCGTTTGACACGACTTGGGTGCCTTTCACATAAGTCTTGTCGTTGACGCCGCAGACAAACATTGGGGTGTCGTCTTTCGAAGGACCCGCTAAAATAACATATTTCGCACCTGAGTCAAGGTGTGGCTGTACAGCTTCCCTTGTGAGGAACTTTCCAGTCGAGTCGATGACGTAATCCGCGCCATATTCGCCCCATTTCAGGCCAACTGGGTCACGGCTAACACTTGTTGGAATCTCTTTACCGTTGATGATGAGCGTACTCTTCTCGAGGTTGTATTCGATAGTTCCGTCAAACTGACCATGCATCGTGTCATATCTCAGCATATAAGCTTGATAGTCAACAGGGCACGTTCCATTCATGTAAACGATTTCGATGTCGTCACGTTTCTGTGCGGCACGAAGCACCAAACGGCCGATTCGTCCGAGACCGTTGATACCAATTCTAATTTTCTTAGCCATGATGATATGTTTTTGTTAATAAAATTTCATGTTTTAATTGTTTTGCAAAGTTAGACACTATTTTTTAATAAAACAAGCAATATTCAAGAATTTTTTTTAAAAATAAAATTTAGGTGGAATATTAAGATTTTTAGTATCTTTGCAAGATTAATTGTTTTTTATGGATAAGATTCGAAATTTCTGTATTATAGCTCATATCGACCATGGAAAAAGCACTTTGGCCGACAGACTCATCGAGCTCACTAACACTTTGACCAAGAAAGAGTTAGTGGATCAGGTTTTGGACGATATGGACCTTGAGCGCGAGCGTGGCATCACCATCAAGAGCCATGCCATCCAGATGAAATACGAGCATGAGGGAGAGGTCTATACCCTGAATCTTATCGACACCCCCGGTCACGTCGACTTTTCGTATGAGGTCTCACGTTCGATAGCGGCATGCGAAGGCGCCTTGCTGGTCGTTGACGCGTCGCAAGGCATTCAGGCTCAGACGATTAGTAACCTTTATATGGCCATCGACCACGACTTGGAGGTCATCCCTGTTTTGAATAAAATCGACATGGAAAGCGCGCAGCCCGAGAAGGTGGAGGACCAGATTGTGGATCTCTTAGGCTGTCCGCGTGAAGATATTTTACGCTGCTCGGCACGCACAGGAGAAGGCGTTCCGGAGATTTTGGAGGCCATCGTCAAGCGCATCCCTGCACCGAAAGGCGACCCCGAGGCACCACTTCAAGCCTTGATTTTCGACTCTGTCTTCAACTCATTCAGAGGCATCATAGCCTATTTCCGTATCATGAACGGAACTATTAAGACTGGCGAAAACGTCAAGTTTTTCAATACCGGCATGGAATACGACGCCGACGAGATCGGCGTGCTTCAGATGAAGCAGGTGCCTAAGAAAGAGCTGTCGGCGGGCAACGTGGGCTATATCATTTCCGGCATCAAGACCTCGAAAGAGGTGAAAGTCGGCGACACTATAACCTCTGTCGACAACCCTTGTGACAAGCCCATCGCTGGCTTCGAGAACGTGAAGCCGATGGTGTTTGCTGGCGTTTATCCTGTAGATGCCGATGACTACGAAGAACTCAGGAGCTCGTTGGAGAAGCTGCAACTGAACGACGCCTCGTTGGTATGGGAGCCGGAATCGTCGGCGGCGCTGGGCTTCGGATTCCGTTGTGGTTTCTTGGGATTGCTGCACATGGAGATCATCCAGGAACGTCTCGACAGAGAGTTCAATATGGACGTCATCACCACGGTGCCTAACGTGTCGTTCAAGGCATATCTCACCGATGGCAGCGTAGTGGATGTGCATAACCCTAGCGGCATGCCGGAGGCCACCAAGCTCGACCACATCGACGAGCCTTATATCATGGCACAGATCATCTCGCAAAACGAGTACGTAGGTTCCATCATGACGCTTTGCATCGAGAGACGAGGCATCTTGAAAAACCAGGTGTATCTCACCACCGACCGTGTGGAACTCACCTTCGAGATGCCATTGAGCGAGATCGTGTTCGATTTCTACGACAAACTGAAGTCAATATCAAGAGGTTATGCCTCTTTCGACTATCATATCTGCGGCTACAAGCCATCGAAGCTGGTGAAACTCGACATCATGCTCAACGGCGACACTGTCGATGCGCTTTCAACCCTTATTTTCGTTGACCACGCCTACTCTTTCGGACGACGCATGTGCGAGAAACTAAAGGAGTTGATACCACGTCAGCAGTTCGACATCGCCATACAGGCAGCCATTGGAGCGAAGATCATCGCAAGAGAGACCGTTCGCCAGGTACGAAAAGACGTCACAGCGAAGTGCTACGGCGGCGATATCTCGCGTAAGCGCAAGCTCCTTGAGAAACAGAAAGAAGGAAAGAAACGTATGCGTCAGATCGGCAACGTCGAGGTGCCTCAATCAGCGTTCCTCGCCGTGCTTAAGCTCGATTAAACGAGCCAGCCGCTCCCCTATTATCTTGGCGGAAATACGCGACCAATGCGTGTCATTAACCATGTAAATATCCTTTACACCATCTCTCAAATAAGGCATAAGTATTTGTTTACCAGAGAGATACCATGTGGTGTCAATATCTGAAAAACAGTCAAAAACTGGATTTTCAGGATAAGGATTGTCAATTATATGATCATAATACATGTCAAACTTGTCGGAAGGCATCAAAAAATAGAAATCGATACCATTTGCAACAGCTTTATCTCTTAGTTTCAATAGGTTAGACTTAGCTTTAGCATAATCTTGCGCATTATACTTACGATACCACAAATCGCCATCATCATCCGTTTTTGAAACATAAAAATAAAGCTTATCAGAGTATCTGTTCGTAAAAAAGTCACCGTCAAGTTGTAGTTTCTTAACAGGATTATCAATATTCAATTTTAACTTTATCAACGAACTTAATTTATTGAGGTTCAAATATTTAGATACATTAAATCTGTTAGGGGAATCCTCACTACGTTCTTTAAAAGTGATTTTAGCATCATTAAAACAATTGCTGAGGCGCATAACAGCGGTGCGTTCAGCGGATTCGAGAATAAAAACCTTACAATTTGGCAGTAATTCATTGTCAATCAGCTTATTAGCTACAGCGCAAATATTAGTTTCCCGATTAGCGATATACAGATGGCAGACTTTTTTGCCGAGAGCATACCCCAGATAATTCATATAACTGTCGACATTTCTGTTGGTAAACGAGTCGCCAAGCACAACAATATCGGCATTTTGTGCTTCTTCAATAGAAAAAGCGTCGTAATATTCAATAAAACCAGGTTTTTCGCCCACATCATAACAACCGAAAGGAATCATTCCGAGATTTCCGAGGTCGCCAGTCATGTTTGCCATCACATAAACGTACCAAGCCACCAAAACCAGCAGCGGGATGCAAAAGACCGACAATTTCTTAATAAACCTCTTCATTTCTTAAAATTGGAAATATATAAACGATTCATTTTCAGCGATATATAATAAAATTAAAAAAAGCAATGCGTAATAAAACAGATGACGGAAAACGACATTCCATTTCACAATATCAAAGCCGAAATCGCCATTACGATTAAACCATTCCAAAAATGCCATAATTAGAATAAAAATCAGTAATATATTGATATTCATCCCATTAACAAGCATAATAGGACCTATTATTGACGAATTGAATATGGTCGAGATAAACAAAAATGCGTCGCCAATCGTTGCAGAGCGGAAGAAAATCCAGCCAAAGGCCACTAAAACAAACGTCAAAAGCATCTGAAGCAGTTCTCTCACATTTGGAACCCATTGATTTTCAGCGATGTTTGTTAAATACTTACGGTTCTTCCCGAGTAATATCAGCGGCAGAAATAATATTGCGTGATAGGCACCCCATGCGATGAAGGTCCAGTTGGCGCCATGCCAAAAACCGCTTAACAAAAAGATAATGAATGTGTTACGGACAATTTTCGCTTTCGACACTCGACTGCCTCCAAGAGGGATGTAGACATAATCGCGAAACCAGGTGGTGAGCGAGATGTGCCATCTCCTCCAGAACTCGGCTATGTCGCGACTGAAATACGGGTTGTCGAAGTTGCGCATCAGTCTGATACCGAACAACTTAGCAGTACCTATGGCTATATCGGAATAACCCGAAAAATCAGCGTAGATCTGTATCGAGAAAAGAAATACGGCGAGGAGCAGTGTGCTTCCGTTTTGAGCGGCGTAGTCGGCGAAGACCACGTCAACATATTTCGCGCATTGGTCAGCAATCACTATCTTTTTGAAGAATCCCCATAGCATCTGGCGCAATCCACTTACACCATTTTCGCAGTTGAAATTGCGTTCTTTCTGAAACTGCGGAAGGAGGTTGGTTGAGCGTTCGATAGGACCTGCCACGAGTTGCGGGAAGAAACTAATGTAAGCGAAAAACGCAATGGCGTCGTGGGTTGGCTCAATCTTTTTTCGGTAAACGTCGATGGTGTAACTCAATGCCTGGAAGGTGTAAAAACTTATGCCCACTGGCAGGATGATAGAAACCGAGGCCCAGTCGAGATGCATACCTAAGGCGTTGAACAGCTGTACAAAACTTTCCGCAAAGAAATTGAAATATTTAAACACACAGAGTATCAATAAGTTAAGTATGATATTACCTGCGCTAATCCATTTTGCTTTATTAGGCTTTGTTTCATATTTTTTAATTAAAATGCCGCTCCAGTAGCTGAAACCACTGGTGATTGCGATGAGAATCAGAAAACGCCAGTTCCACCATCCATAGAAGATATAGCTTGCGACAAGCACAAGCATATTTTGGTATTTCAATCGCTTGAAAACGAACCAATAGAGCAGAAAAACTATTGGCAGAAATATCAAAAACTCTATGGACTGAAACAACATTTCTACTATATATTATTGAGTGTCAATACTTTAATTTCTGGTATTATGGGGCTCGCATTTTTGTTATAATCCATTTTAAATGTCACATATTTAGGCTTGTTCGGTTCAATGTCGAAGAAATTGTCGGATAGTTCAGAGATTTTCGTGTTTTCTGGAAACTCCAAATAAACGTCTTTTACCAAGGTGGTGGAATTGAATGTTATGGCTCCATAACCAAGTTTATTCACTTCTATAACTGGCTGTAAATCAATGGGTTTGAGTTTCAAATCTTTCGGATAAACGAGATATTGAAGCCTCTCGGCATATACAGAATTATCTTGATTATCAAGAAGTTGCATCTTGATATAAATTGAAGTTTTGTCAAATTCTTTAACAAAATCGTTCACGTCGAGTGGCAGATGTATGCAGCCGTTTTCCGGAATAAACACCTTTTCGGAATAAGATTTCAAGACATTTCCGTCAAAATCGCAAACGTTGAGCTCCAAGGTGGCGTCGACAGGCTCGAAATAGTCGCTGTTGGCGTAAACGGTGAAGTTGCCGTCGGTGGTTGGGATAGCACCTATTAATATATCGTCGTAGAGTTCCTTGAGTTTCCAATGCAACGCCTTCTTATTTCCATAGTAATCTATTGATGACCAAGAGATTACAGGCCAAGCGTCGTTCAGTTGCCAGTAGAGTGTGCCCATGGAGCGAGGTTTTGCGGCGCGCTGGGCTTCTATGGCAAGGCCGATGCCATAGGCTTGGGATAATTGACTCCAGTACACGTCATTTCGAGCTTGTCGAGAAATCTCATCTGATTCATTTGAGATTTTTCCATTACGCTTCGCTTCAGTCGAAATGACGTAACGGCCAATATGTTTCTGTATCAGCGCCTCTCCCCTGTTGTGTTTCTGATGTGCTTGGATCACATCGTCGTCCAGGTCGGGCGAGATGGCAAGCAGTGTTGACAGATCCGGATATGCCTGATAGCCGAATTCGCTATTGAAACGGCCCACTTTCTCGAGGTAAGCCTCGTATGGCAGCTCGCCCCACCACACGCCCCAATAATGGACGTCACCTTCGGTGAGGCTTTCTGCTTTGCCCCAACCGTTTTTCGGCGAGCTCGGCCAATAGTCACGGGTACCATCTTCATTTTCAACCACTTGCGAGAAGATATCCACAAACAGAGTGTCCATGCCATGTTTCATCTCGGCGTAGTCTTCGTCGGTCCAGCCCATCGACTGCTGCCAGCCCCAGTTGACGTAACCCTCGCTCACCTCGTTGTTGCCGCACCACAGTGCCAGCGACGGATGGTTCTGATAATGAATCACTTGCTGGATTGCTTCCTCTTTGACGTTATTCAAAAACTCGTCGGAATATGGATACGTAGTGCCGGCAAACATGAAATCCTGCCATACCATAATGCCGAGACTGTCGCAGATGTCGTAAAAATAATCGGGAGGATAGATGCCGCCGCCCCACACCCGGAGCATGTTGAAATGTGCAGCCTCACATTCAGCTAATAGTTTGACGGTCTTGTCCTTAGACATCCAAGTCTCTATCATCTCCTCTGGGATATAGTTGGCGCCCTTGATATAGACTTTTCGGCCGTTTGCCTTGAAATACATGGCACTTCCGATGCTGTCGGGCTCTTCAATGAGTTCGATTTTTCGAATTCCAGTCCTAACTTTTTGAGAATCTATGAGTTCGTTATTTTCAAAAAACTCGACCACAAAATCTGTCATGGTATGCTCCCAAATCCCGTTGGGCCACCAGAGGTCTGCATTTTCAACCACGAATGGAATCTTGACATGTGTTTTGCCGTTTATAGAGACTGCTTGTTCTGCCAGTTTGTTGCCATCTTTTGAAACAACAAATCTCAAATCGCGAGGATTATCGGTGGAAAGTCTAATGTTTGCTGACATTTCGGCATCGTTTCCGATAAGGTTCTCGGTAAGGATGGAGACATTTTCGACTTTAAAATCGTTCCATCCGAGTAGTTCTACGTCTTTCCAGATGCCGATATTTAGATATCTTGGTGCCCAGTCCCAGCCGTTTTGGTAGCCGCATTTGCGCATCACGGCATATTTTTCCGGAAAACGGAGGCGATAGGTTTCGATGAGATTATCACATTGTTTATCAAAAGGATAGAAATGCACTTTCAACTCGTTGTCATGCTTTTTCAGAAGATTTTTCACCTCTTTCTGATATTTGACAAACATATTGTCGGAATGAAGTATCTTCTCGCCGTTGAGCCAGACGTCGGCATAGGTGTCCAAACCATTGAAAATCAATTCGATATTATCTTTTTCAAAGACATTTTTATCGACATCAAATCTCAAAAAATAATCCCATTCGCGTTGCGGAATCCATTGGAGGTCCTGCTCCACCTTGCCAAGATACGGATGCGGGATGAGACCGTTTTCGTACAGATCGGATTGGATTACAGATGGGATATCTACTTGTAAATCAATGGATAAGGTATCGGTTTTGAGGTTCCAATTCTCGTTCAGAGACTGTGAAACCTCATGATTTTTGCTTTGGCAAGACGCAACAAACAAACAAATAATTATTAGTTTATATATTCTCATTTTTTATTCCTTTTCTCTTAATTATTTCTTGTTACTTTTTTCTTGACAAAAAAGTAACCAAAAAGTCAAGCGCCATACAATGCTCGGCCGCCGCAGTATGGCGCGGGCCACCGCACCAAAGACAACCTGGCGAAAAGCGAACCAGACTTATATATTAATGACGTCAACAAATTCCGTTATCCTTATTAAATTTGAAACTTTATATGTCATCGAAGCGCCAGTATTATCAATATCGTTGGGATATAAATCGCTATGATTATCAGCGACTTCCGATGTCAATGAGGCATGAACATTGCAAATTCCGGTTGCGGTGATGATACGTTCGACGTTGCTTTCGTTGATTCCGCCGCCTGCCATGATGTTGATGCGGTCGCCGAACAGAGTCTGAAACTCACGAATCATATCAATGCCTTCGTAAGCCGTTGGTTTGCAGCCACTTGTAAGCACTTTGTCGAAACCAAGGTTTATCAGCGTCTCCATCGCATCGATAGGGTTGTTACAGGCGTCGATGGCGCGATGGAATGTGAATTTCATTCCATCGCCTGACGCCATCATCTTTTTGATGGCAGGGACGTCGAGGTCGCCCTCAGCGTTCAGTACCCCGATGACCACGCCTTCGTAGCCGAGATTCTTTATCGTCTTGATGTCTTCGCACATAATGGCGACCTCGTCGTCGTTGTATATGTAATTGCCTGGCCGACAGCGGACTAGCACTCGAACAGGAATACGGCGTGGGGAACCGCTATCTATCTCATCCACACATTGCATTATTTGAGTGCAACGTTTTAATGTTCCCAATGATGGCGTCAGTCCGCCGACTTCAAGCGCCTCGCAGAGCTCGGCGCAGTCGGCGCCGCCATCGACGCCGTTAAGCAATGACTCATATCCGTTAGCACAAAGTTCAAATCGTATCATGACGTAATTTTTCGCAAAGATAATGATTTTTGTTAAAAGTTGAAAGTTAAAAGATTAAAGTTAAAAGAAATATATTCAAACTCTTTTAACTTTTAACTCTTATCTATTAACTAATTTACTAATTTTGCAGCTCAAATCTAAGTTGAATGATTTATCCGTCGGAATTTGAAAATAAGATTGGCTTCAAGGCTGTGAGAGAACGCCTCAACGCACTGTGTATCAGCGAGATGGGAAAAGAGTTCATCGGCAAGATGGGTTTTAGCACCGATGTCGATGAGATCCGCACTTATATGCGCCTTATTCAGGACTTTGAGACACTGTTACAGGACGGAGTGCCTTTCCCGGTGAGGGATTACAACGATTTGCGCGAGGAGTTCCATCATCTCGCCATCGACGGCACCGTCATCAGCCTCGAAAGCATGTTTGCACTGAAGCCCACCCTATTGGCATTGTCGTATATTTTCAAGTTCTTCAGTTCGGAATCGTCTGAAAAGGTGCCTTATCTGAAGGCATTGGCAGAAGGCATCTCCATTGATAATCACATTTTTACAGAGATAAACCGTCTCATCGACGACAAGGGCGAGATTCCCGACAACGCTTCCGCTGAACTTGCTGAGATACGTAGAGACATAAGGCGAAAACAGAGTTCCATCGACCATCGTATGCACAAGATTCTTGTCGAGGCAAAGAACGCAGGTTGGACCGACAGCACTGCCGAGATGACCATACGCGACGGAAGACCAGTGATTCCTGTGCGTGCAGCCGACAAACGCGAGCTGCGAGGCTTCATCCATGACGAGTCGGCAACAGGACAGACGGTATATATCGAACCGGCCGAGATTTTTGAGACCAACAACGAAATCAAGGAACTGGAATATGCTGAGAGACGCGAAATCAACAAGATTTTGCTGGCTTTCACGAAGATTCTGAGGCCAGAAATCCCAAGTCTTATCATGGCATGGCGACTCCTCGGATTGCTCGATTTCATCAGGGCGAAGGCACTTTTGAGCCACGAATACGGCTGCGTTATCCCGGAAGTCATCGACGAACCGATGTTCGACTGGATAGAGGCACGGCATCCATTGTTAGAAGAGAAATTAAAAGGGCAAGGAAAAAAGATTACGCCGTTAGATTTGAAGTTGGGCAACAACAACAGAATACTTGTGATTTCAGGTCCTAACGCAGGCGGTAAGTCGGTATGCCTCAAGACGATAGGATTGCTACAATACATGCTTCAATGCGGATTGGCCATTCCTGTCAAGGTGGACTCGAAATGTGGCGTGTTTCACGATATGTTTATCGACATCGGCGATGAGCAGTCGCTCGAAAACGACCTCTCTACATACAGTTCGCATCTTATCAACATGAAGGCGCTCATCGAAAACGGAAACGAGCGGTCACTGTTCCTCATCGACGAGTTCGGCACCGGCACAGAACCACAACTTGGAGGCGCAATCGCAGAGGCTATCTTGTTGAAAATGAATGAGAAGAAGTCGTTCGGAGTGGTCACAACGCACTATGCTAACCTCAAGTTGCTGGCCGACAACCATATTGGCATCGTCAACGGCGCGATGTTGTTCGACACACGCTACCTGCAGCCGCTCTACGTGATGATGATTGGCAAGCCAGGCTCGTCGTTCGCCTTCGAGATAGCGAAAAAGATAGGTTTTCCTCAGGAAATACTCGACAATGCGGCAGAGATATCAGGCCGTGAGCATCTCGACTTCGACAAACAACTGCAACAACTCGAAATCGAGAAAAAAGAGATTAAAAAGAAGGAATATGAACTAAAAGTGGCTGACCAACTGCTTGACGAGGTCGTCACAAAATACAAAGGCCATCTTGCCGACATCGAGAAACGCAAGAACCAGCTGATGAAAGACGCCAACAAAGAAGCGCAGGCACTCATCGACAGGGCTAACGCAAAGATTGAGAACACCATCCGTGAGATCAAGGAGACGAAAGCAGATAAGAACCGCACCAAGGAGCTTCGCGAGGAACTCAAGGAGATGAAAGACGAACTCGTGAAAGAAGCGGCAGAACTCTCAAAGAAGCAGAAAGCAGAAGAGAAAGAAGAAGTCACAAATCAAGAACTCAAAGTTGGCGACACCGTGTGTATCACTGAGTTAGAGGTCGTCGGAGAGCTATTGTCGATATCCGGCAACGATGTCATGGTGCAGTTTGGAGATGTCAGGCTGCGCACTACTGCCAACAAGCTTAAAAAGATGAGCAAGACTCAGGCGAAGAAAGCCGCCAACAACCCGTCGTATCTGCACAAAAGCATCATGAACGATATCAACGAGAAGGCGCAGCATTTCAACCTCACTCTTGATGTCCGCGGTCAGCGTGGCGACGAGGCCATCGACAACGTGGCGAAATACCTCGACGAGGCCACACTATTGAGTATCAAAGAAGTAAGCATTCTTCACGGCAAAGGCAACGGCATCTTGCGCAAACTCATAAGAGAATACCTGAGCAAGCAGTCATGCGTCCAATCATTTAATGACGCAAGCCTTGAAACAGGCGGCGCCGGAATCACCCGCATCACGCTGAAATAGCCTGCGTTTCAGACCATTTCTCAACCGTGTAAATCCATATCTCGTTGAGATCTTCGATTGCTTTGTTTGTGAGATGATACTTTTTCATAATGTTTGGTTTTCAGTTGTTTCAAATTGGTTTCTGGGTCGAAATCATCATTCCGGCCACTTTCAAGTCCTTCGTGGATGGCGTTTTTCAGTTGCGCCACCTTCTGTTCTCTCTCCTCTAGAAGACGAAGACCTGCTCTAACCACCTCACTAGCGTTGTTATACCTGCCTGTTTGAATGGTAGAACTAATAAATTCATCAAAATAACTGCCTAATGCAACAGATGTAGTTTTCATATCATTTATATTTTTCGATGCAAAATTACTAATAATTATTAAATATTGGTAATTTTTTTGAAAAAAATGTCATTTCAACTTTAGCAAAGCAAAATGGAGAAATCTCAAACAAATTAAATGAGATTTCTCCACTCCCTACGGTCGGTCGAAATGACGGATTAATTAAAGGCTTTCTGAATCTTTTCAACCATATCGAGCTTCTCCCAGGCGAAGAATTCGACGTTTTTGTAGTTTTTGCCGTCTTCGGTGAAGGTGTCCTTGTCTTTGTACATAACCTCGACCTTGGCGGTGTAGTAGTCGCGGCCGAAATGACCGTACGATGCTGTAGGCTCAAAGATAGGGTTCTTCAGTCCGAAACGTTTCACGATGGCATACGGACGAAGGTCGAACAATTTCTTAATCTTTTCAGCGATTTCAGCATCGTTCATCTTCTTGCCGTTGGCGTCTTTCACGTGAGCAGTGCCGTAGGTGTTGACATAGAAACCGACAGGTTTTGCCACGCCGATGGCGTAGGCTATCTGCACGAGAGCCTCGTCGCAAACGCCAGCTGCCACTATGTTTTTCGCGATATGACGTGCTGCATATGCTGCCGAGCGGTCAACCTTTGACGAGTCTTTGCCAGAGAACGCTCCGCCACCATGTGCGCCGCGACCGCCGTAGGTATCAACGATAATCTTACGGCCTGTGAGACCGGTATCGCCATGAGGTCCGCCGATGACGAACTTACCAGTTGGGTTAACGAAGAGCTTCATATCCGCATTGAAGAGGTCTCTAACTCTCTGAGGCAGAAGCTTTTTCACTCTTGGGAGCAATATTGTGCGGACGTCGTGCTCGATTTTCTTAATCATGGCAGCGTCGTCGTCGAGGAACTCGTCGTGCTGTGTTGAGATGACTATAGTGTCGATGCGCAACGGCTTCCAGTTGTTGCCGTATTCCACCGTGACCTGTGATTTCGCGTCAGGACGAAGGTATTTCATTTTCTTGCCTTCGCGACGGATCTTGGCGAGCTCCATGAGAAGCATGTGCGAGAGCACTATTGTGAGCGGCATATAGTCGGGTGTCTCCTTGCAGGCATAGCCGAACATCATGCCCTGGTCGCCGGCGCCCTGGTCTTCGGCACTTTCGCGTTCCACGCCACGGTTGATATCGCCCGACTGACCGTGAATCGCAGACACTACGCCGCACGACTTACTGTCGAACTGATATTCCGCTTTTGTATAGCCAATGCGCTCGATGACACGACGGACAGTGTCTTGAATATCAACGTATCCTTCTGATTTAACTTCGCCTGCCACGACGGTGAGACCTGTGGTCACCAATGTCTCGCAAGCAACTTTTGATTCCGGGTCCTGACGCAACATTTCGTCGAGGACGGCATCCGAAATCTGGTCGGCCACTTTATCTGGATGGCCTTCTGATACTGATTCTGATGTAAAATAATAACCCATAATTTAATTTTTCCGGACGTATTCGATACGTCCCTACAGTGTTAATAAATATGGATAATTTGAGATTGTAAAAAGAAATACTGTTTTAGCATTTTTTCTTGTGGTTGCAATCAATCAAATCTGTCCACTGAAATTTGCCGCAAAGATACAACAATTTTTGATATGCAGCTGTTTTTTAAAAATAATTTTGTATTTTTGCAATCCAAAAATTTAAACATGTCAATAAAGATAAACCACGTAACGAAACGCTATGACCAGCAGCTGGCGCTGAATGATGTAAATCTGGAGATTGGGAAAGGCCAGATTGTGGGGCTTTTAGGTCCGAATGGAGCCGGAAAATCGACGCTGATGAAGATTATAACCTGCTTCATTCCGCAGACGGAAGGCACAGTGTCGGTTGAAGGTTTCGACACCATCGACAACCCGATGGAGGTCCGCAAACGCGTGGGCTATCTGCCGGAGCACAACCCGCTTTATCTCGACATGTATGTGCGCGAATATCTTGAATTTGTTGCCGGAATTCATCACATTACAGGTTCAGAGGCGAAGAAACGCATCGACGAGATGATTGAAAAGACAGGTCTGACCATCGAGATGCGCAAGAAGATAGGTGCTTTGTCGAAAGGATACCGTCAGCGTGTAGGTTTAGCTCAGGCCATGATGCATAACCCTTCGGTTTTGATTCTCGACGAACCCACATCAGGTCTTGATCCGAATCAATTGATTGAGATTCGTGGGTTGATTTCAGAATTGGGAAAAGAAAAAACAGTTCTTCTCTCGACGCATATCATGCAGGAGGTGGAGGCGATGTGTCCGCGTATTGTTATAATTAATAAAGGTATCGTGGTTGCAAATGACACGATTGAGAACATAAAAATGAATGTGATGCATCGTGCGGATGCCAGTATTGAAGAGTGTTTTCAGGCGTTGACAAAATAGGAAAAAATATTTCCTAAATTAATGTTTTTCGTATAAAATTTATTTGTAATTTTGCAGTCCCAAATTTTGGGTAGGAAAATAGTGTAAAAAACACAATAAAATTAATTAACAAAATTAAATGGATACATTAAGTTACAAAACAGTTAGC
>CAJOCJ010000002.1 GCA_905236635.1 uncultured Bacteroidales bacterium | reverse complement strand
CGGAAAGACCACGCTTGCAGAAAACATGATTTTCGAAGGCAAGCTCATCAACAGAAAAGGCGACACTACCAGCAAGAACACAGTGTCAGACTACCGCCCTATCGAGACAGAGCGCGGTATCTCTGTTAACGCCAGCTTATGCTACACAATCTTTAACGACAAGAAAATCAACATCTTGGATACTCCTGGCTTTAGCGATTTCTCTGGCGATATCGTCGCTTGTCTGACCGCTGTCGACACAGCAGTGTTCACTGTCAACTCACAGTCAGGTGTTGAGGCCACAACTGAGAACGCATGGAAACACGCCGCTAACACCAACAAGCCGGTGGTGTTCTTCATGAACCAGCTCGACCACAACAACGCCAACTTCGACGACACCATCCATCAGCTGAAGGAATACTTCGGTGACAAGGTCACTCCTATCCAGTTCCCAGTGAACGCTGGTGAAGGCTTTAACGCTGTCATCGACCTCATCATGAAGAAGATGCTCGTTTTCAAGAACGGCAATGGTGCTCCTGAGGTACAGGACATCCCTGCCAACCTCGCTGACAAGGCCAACGAGCTCCACGACGCTCTCATCGAGCACGCTGCAGAAGGTGACGACGCCCTCATGGAGAAGTTCTTCGACGAAGGCACACTGTCAGAGGAAGATATGGAAGCCGGTATCCGTATGGGTATCGCAAAACGCGAGATGTTCCCAGTGATCTGCGGTGCAGCAAAGAGCGGCGCCGGCGTGGCACGTCTTCTCGAGTTCATCGTCAACGCTTGCCCATCCCCGGCACACGTTGCCCCTATCAAGACAGAGAGTGGCAAAGAGTTCCACAACAGCGTGAGCGAGCCTACAGCAATGTTCTTCTTCAAGATCTCTAACGAGCAGAACGTCGGCGACGTCGCTATGGCACGTATCTATGGTGGCACAGTGACAGAGGCTCAGGACCTCGTCAACCCACGTACAGGCAACAAGGAGCGTATCTCACAGCTCCTCGTCTCAAACGGTAAGAACCGCGAGAGAGTGGAGAAAGCCTGCGCTGGCGATATTATCTCGACAATCAAATTGAAAGATGTCCGCGTGAGCGACAGCCTCATGGATGCAAAAGTGGCCGACGCCGCTTTCCCGGCTATCAAGTTCCCGACTCCTATCTTCTCAGTCGCTATCAAGGCTGTGAACTCACAGGAAGACGAGAAACTCGGCGGTATCCTCAACGATATGCACAAGACCGACCCGACTATCATCACAGGTATGTCGCGTGAGTTGAGACAGAACATCCTGCAGTGCCAGGGTGAGTATCACCTCAACACCATCAAGTGGTATCTCGACAACGTCCATAAGATCGCTGTTGAGTTCGCATCACCTAAGATCCCGTATCGTGAGACCATCACCAAGTCGGCTAACGGTGACTACCGTCACAAGAAACAATCAGGTGGTTCAGGTCAGTTCGGTGAGGTCCACATGCGCTTGGCTCCTTACTATGAAGGCTACACTGATCCAACAGACCTCCAGGTCCGTGACACTCAGGAGTACGACCTCCCATGGGGCGGCAAGCTCATCTTCAAGAACTGCATCGTCGGTGGCGCTATCGACGCACGTTTCATGCCAGCCATCTTGAAAGGTATCAACGAGCGTCTGGAAGAGGGTCCTCTGACAGGTTCTTACGCACGTGACATCATCGTCTATGTGTACGATGGTAAGATGCACCCGGTCGATTCAAACGAAATGGCATTTAAGATTGCAGGTCGTATGGCATTCTCTATCGCATTCAAGGCCGCTGGTCCGAAGATCATGGAGCCTATCTACGATTTGACAGTCCGCATGCCAGAAGATATGATGGGTGCTGTGAACACCGACCTCCAAGGCCGTCGCGCTATCATTATGGGTATGGATTCAGACAGACATTACCAGATTATCCGCGCTAGAGTGCCGCTCGCAGAGATGGATAGATATTCTACATCATTGAGCTCACTCACCTCAGGTCGTGGTTCATTCACGATGGAATATGCTGAATACGCACAGGTCCCGGCCGATGTCCAGACCAAGCTGTTGAAGGCATACGAGGAATCAAAGAAAGAAGAAGACTAGTTTACAGTTTACTGTTTACGGTTTATATAATGGGGACGCGCACGCGCGTCCCCATTTTTTGTTTATTCTTTTAACTTTTCTCTTTTATCTTTTAACCAAAATGCATATCTTTGCAAGGTCAAATTATTCATAATGAAAAAGATGGCCGCCATATTGTTGTTATTGCTCTTTGCGGAGATAGGGTTTTCGCAGACACAGAAGGGATGCGTGAAGACCATAGGGCGGCCCGATAAGCCCGGCGAAGTGCTGACAGGTGTGGTGATACAGGCACAAGGCATGGTGAACCCTGTCATCAGCGACGAAGAAGGCAATTTCAATATCTCCATTCCTGGCAAAAAGGACGGCGATGCACTCGTTATCATGTCGGTGAGAAAAAACGGATACGAGCTCAAAGACCCAGACCTCAAAGGACGTCAGCTGGTGTGTTCGTCGAGAGTTCCGATAATGATTCTCATGATTGACAAGAAACAGCTCGAAGCCGACAGACAACGCATTGAGGAAAAGGCCTATCAGGTGGCGGAGGACAACTACCAGAAGCGACTGGCAGAGCTTGAAAAGCGGCAAAAAGAACACCAGATTACTACCGAGAAATACCGCCAGGAGCTTAATGATTTGGAAAACAAATATGAGCAATACCTCTCTCTGATAGGTACTATGGCCGACCGTTATGCGCGTACCGACTACGACCAGCTCGACTCTATTGATTATCAGATAAACATTTGCATTGAGAACGGCGAACTAGACAAGGCCGACTCACTTATCCATACCATTTTTGATCCTGAGACGGTGCTCGAGCGTAACCGAGCAGCAAAACAAGAGATACAGGAGCGTATCGCCTTCGCGCAAAGCGTGATAGACAAGGCCGCTGCCGACAAGGAAGCCATAATGCGCGACCTTGAATATGCCCAACGGATAGCGGCGCTATGCGACAATTTGGCCAATGAGTATATCAATCTGGAACAATACGACAAAGCCCTCTCGTGTCTTGAAAAATCGCTGGAGATAAAGACCATTTTATACGGCGAAGATAGCGATGAGTCCATTTTGACTCGACAAAAAATAAAAGAAGTGAAGCAATGAAGAAAATCCAGACCATAATAATGATAATGTTGCTTTCTGTGGCGGATGTTCTTCTTGCGCAGACACAGCATGGTTACGTCAAGACCCTAGGACGGCCGGAGAAACCTGGCGAAGCTCTGAGCGGTGTTAGCGTCAGGGTGAAGGGACAGCATAACACTATGCTGAGCGGCAATGACGGCACCTTGGCCATACTGTTACCCGGACTGCAGAACGGCGACGCGTACACCATCCAACAGGTGCAGAAGAAAGGATATGTCCTCAACGAAACAAGCTTAATTGGCCGGCAACAGGCCTTTTCCGACAAGGTCCGACTTGTTATTGTCATGGTGCCGTCGGAACAACTTGAAGCCGACAAACAACGCATAGAAGACAAGGCTTTTGAGGTGGCGAAGAGAAACTATGACGCCAAGATAGAGCAACTCGAGCGGCAGCTGAACGACAACGCCATAACCGAAAAGGTATACCTCGAAGCGATGACGGAGCTACAAAAGAAGTTTGAGAACTATCAGTTGCTAATCGACGGTCTCGCGGAGCATTATGCCCACACTGACTATGACGCCCTTGATGAGCGCGAACGCGAGATAAACCTATGCATAGAGAATGGCGAACTTGAACGTGCCGACATGCTGATCAAGGAGATGTTCGACCCGTTGGAGGCTTTGCAGCGTAACAAAGACGCCCTTGCAAAACTCGACAAACAGATAGCCGAAGCACATGGCATCATGGCGCAGGCCAACGATGACATGGCGGCAATGCTCAAGCAACAGGAGAAAGACGCGGAGCATCTCTACCAGCTTTATACCATAAGTTTGGCTAAGTTCGACAACGAGAAGGCGGATTTTTATATTGTGACGAGGGCTGAACTTGACACAACGAGATATGAGTGGCAGTTCGACGCTGGAATACATTGTTACCACCAAGGCGAGTATGCCAAAGCGGAGAAATATTTCAAGAGGGAAATAGACCTTTTGGATGAGCTTCTGGTGGACTTTAAAGAATCGGGAGATGCAGTTCTTGATATGGAAAACAAGGTTGAGTGGCTGTTTAACGTAAATATTGCAACCAACAATCTTGCCGCCATTTATTCAAGTACGATGCGATTCAAGGAGTGTGAGGAGTTGCTACTCGAAACGATGGACTTTTTTGACGGCTTTGTTAAAATCAACCCCGAAGCCGCTTGTGACGAGATACCTGCGATAGGTTATTTGGCTGCCAATTCAAAGATGGCTTTGGCGAGTGTATACAAGTCTATGCAGCGTTATAAAGAAAGCGAGAAACTGTTAGTCGATGCATTGAAGATATACAGGCGTGTTGTCAAGGCTGAACCTGCCACTTACGAGGTGGAACTGGCAAAATGTTTGAGCGAATACGGCATGTTATACAAGAATATGGCAGCGAAAGAAAACAGTTCAAGTAAAAAGAACAAATTGCTCGAAAAAGGGGAGAAATGCTATATTGAAGCCGTCGAGATATTAAGACGTTTGGTGAAAGAAAATCCTCGTGATTACGAGGCTGAATTGGCAAGAGTTTTATATGGGATGGGACAATTGTATAGGTCATACAATGAAAATATTGATAAATGCGAGGCTTGTTTTAAAGAATCGATGGAGATATACAGACGTCTGGTGAAAGAAAATCCCCGCGTTTACACAGTCAAGTATGCATGGTCGATGGAGGGTCTTGAACATTATTATTACGATAAGGGAAGATATGCCGAATGTGAGCCGTTAGACGATGAATTATATAAAATATACCAGCAGCTGACAAAAGATAATTATCATGAATTTGCTCCGAAACTTGTTCTCATGAAAGTCAAAGTCGGTAATTTGTATCACAGAACAGAACGATATGTAGAGAGTGTGACTATGTTTATAGAAGCCTTGGATTTATACAATCAGTTGGAGCCTGATGAGCGTGCTACCATTGATTATGATATGGTTTACGTGGAAGAGCATATAGAAAACATGGCCGACTATTTGGATTCAGAAGCAAGAGAGTTGCGGGAAGAGAAGAAGTACAAAGATAGCGAGGTTTATTATCTGAAAACCATAGAAACATATCGTTGGTTGGCGAAGGAACAAAACAAATCATACGATGAGGATATTGCGGGAACGCTTAACGGATTGGGAATCTTGTACGTTAACACCAATCGTTATGACGAGTGCAAAACCGCATTTACCGAATCTTTGGAATTATATAAAAAACTTGCCAAGACAAACCCCGAGGAATATCAGTCGGAGGTGGAGCGTATGCAGAAAAACCTTGAAGTTTTGGATGATAGGATGAAAAAACAGAAAAAAGAATAAAATTATGGCTGACAATTTCAAATATTTTGCCTTTATCTCTTACAACTCGAAGGACACGGAATGGGGTAAGAAGGTGCAGAAGAAGCTGGAGCATTACCGCATGCCGGCGACGTTGTGCAGTGAGCGTGGTTGGAAACGCAAGCCTATCAGTCCGGTGTTTTTCGCGCCTACCGACATACAGCCTGGCGGACTCAACGAAGAGCTGCAGGAACGTCTGCGTGCCTCACGAAACCTCATCGTGATATGCTCGCCCAACTCTGCCAAGTCGGAATGGGTCGGAAGGGAGATAGAGTTCTTCCATAGCCTGGGGCGGACCGACAACATACACTTTTTCATCGTCGATGGCATTCCGCATAGCGGCGACCCTGAGACGGAGTGTTTCAATCCTGTTGTCAATACTTTGGGACTGCCTGAGATTCTGGGCGCCAACATCCATGAAAAGATTTACCGCAGGCCGTGGCTTAATCGTGAGCGGGCCTACGTCCAGCTTGTCTCCAAGCTTCTTGGGGTGGAGTTCGACACTATCTGGCAACGTCATAAACGTCAGCTGACACGTAAGATTTTGGGTTATTGTCTCGCTGCTATTGTGACGTTGGCTGCCATCATCGGTATATGGGTTGCCAACCAGCCAGTGGATGTGACGGCACGCCTCAATGAGACATCGGTACACAACGACAACCTGCCACCGTTAAAGGAAGCGGTGGTCTCGATGATGCTCGACAACGAAGTGAAGACCGACACCATAAAGAAGGAACAAGGGCAGGCGGCATTTAAAAACATTCCTCACCGTTTTCTTAACAAACCAGTGCATTTCTCGGTGATATGCCGCGATTTCATCGACATCGACACCGTCGTGACGCTGACCAAAGACGTGACTCTGAACATCAAGCGAGACCCTTCGGTATATGGCAATGTCCATTTCAAAATGTACAATCCAGATGAGGAGAAAAACGAGGCTAACATAGCAGTCAGTGTCAATGGATTTGAAACGACAGCCGATGATAACGGAGTTGTGTCATTGTTTATTCCGTTAGAGTTTCAAAACACAGTTTACCAAATCGAAGCTCCAGTGGAGATGTATAACGACTCGATTTTTATGCCTTGTGGCGAAAATGATGTGATTTTGACAAAATAAGTCGTAAATTTGTACCGTCAAAACTTTTAAAATATGAAGAGTTTAGGTAATAAGTGGTTGATAAAAAACAGGTGGTGGACCATCGTGGGGGCATTGTTTGTGGTGTTTCTGGCGATGGCAATTTGGTCGTATTGCAAAGACAAGCATATAGCACAATGGTTGCAGCTGTTGACACTGACTTCGTTTGTGGTTTTTGTCATCGGCCTATGCAACACCCTGACGAACATCTTCAGTCTTCGCAAGAAAGAAAACGGCATCACATGGTGCCAAATCATAATATTGCTGTCAATAGGCCTGTGGATACTGGGATTCATATTGATATTCAATATCCAAAGCGGCAACAATAACACCATCGTTTTTGGCATAATCGGCGGCTTGCTTACCTTGATTTTCCAAGATAAGATCAAAGGCGTGGTGACATTTATCCATCTTCGCGCCAACAATCTGTTGAACATCGGTGACTGGATTCAGGTGCCAAAACTGGGCGTCGACGGTGAGGTGAGGAAAGTGACACTTACCACTGTGACGCTATACAACTGGGACACCACCACTTCAACAATCCCTATCAGTACGCTGCATGCCGACCATTTCATAAATCTGCAGCACATGTCAAGCGGAAAGACATACGGATGGCGTATTGACAAGACTTTTATCGTTGACACCGAGTGCTTCCACACCATTTCTCAACAGGAGGCAGATATGTTTAAGTCGGAAGATTTCAACAAACAGCACAATATTCTTGATTTCCTTCCGGAAAATGAGATAAAAGAAGGTGCGCTGAATGCCCGTATGTACCGATTGTACCTATACCATTGGCTGATGAGCCAGCCCGATGTCTCACAGCTGCCGCGTCTGGTGGTTAAATGGATCGACCAGGTGAAAGAAGGTATGCAACTGCAGATGTATGTCTTCATCATCACAAATAACCTTGATGATTTCGAATGGCATCAGTCGCTGGTCATAGAACATGTTATGGAATCTCTCGGGTGGTTTGGCTTACGCCTGTATCAGCGCCCGTCGAGCTACGATGAAAATACAAAGGAGGCCGCGTTATGAAAAAGAATACCTTAAGAGAATGCCCGTTTGAATATATGAGAGACAGAAACGGGAACAAATTTTCGGAAGAAACGGTCGGAAACTGGTATAAATCGCGTGCTTTCGTGCTCGACAGACTCGACGGAAACCAGCAGGACGTGGTGGTCGACGGCGACAGCCCGCTGATGCTCTCGGTGGTCCGCCATCTTGCCTTGTATTCACATTACATCAGCAATAAGCCTACCGTAATCACATTGGTCAGCCAGAACGCGACTATCGAAGATGAGTTGAAGAAAGAGGAATATCTCTGCCATCTTGTGGATTATTTGAAGCGTGCCGACTGCGACCTTGACATCGAATTGCGCACTGTGAAAGAGTTCTCCGATGATTTGCAAGGTGTCAGGATTACTGAATCTGACGTCAACGAGTTTGTAAATAAGAAAGGACACGACGATGTCTATACTGTCGATACGCGCAAAGCTGTATTGGCACAAAGGATTTATGAGTTAGGAGCACTTATCGACAATCTGACGGCCGAAGACATTCACAGCACGAAACGCTATGCCATGGCACTCGACGCTTTTGAGTATTTGTTGCGAGACAAAATCAAGCCGTTGATTGACAAAGCCCAATGGGAGAACGATCCTATAAAGGTGAAAAACGGATTGTCAAGCATTTATTCCGCGGACTGCTTTGAGTTGAGGGCTTTTGCCATAAATAACGACAAAAACTACAAGAAATGGGAAGAGAACAACGAGGCCCTTTCGATTAGCGAGCACGCCCGCTGGGTTGTCGAAAGACTTATCATGGGCTATCGTCCGATAAATCACGAAGAGCGCATGCAGTATGAGAGTCTTTTTGGCCAGAAGCGGCAAGCATATTTCAAGGTGTTGAAGAATAATGTTCAGGATCTTGCCCATATCGACATCTGTTCGTACCGCGACCTGCGCCGTATCGATCCGAACAGCTTGAAATACGACAGTTTCCTGATGCTGGCTATACCAAGGATATTGAAAAGATTAAAGCATTAGTCAATAACGCCGCTACCTAAGACGACAGGTTCGGTCTCATGATAGATGGTCCCAAACTGTCCGCTGGCGACGCCTGAAATCATCACATCCGAGTGGATTACGAGTCCTTTGGGTGTGATGTTTATTTTACCCGTGCGGAACTCGGGTTGGTGGCGTATCTTGTATCTAATCGGCTGATTATCAGTGAATTTGATGACGGGGTTCATCGCCTGCACATCTACGAGTTCGATGGTGTCGACGTACTGTGCCTCGGGGTCGTAGCCTTGCGAGACATATACTATATTCTGGTCGGTGTCTTTCTTCACCACGAACCACGGTCCGCCGCCGAGTCCCAATCCCTTGCGCTGGCCGATGGTGTGGAACCAGAATCCCTTGTGTTTGCCTAGTTTCTTGCCTGTCTCCAGCTCGATGATGTCGCCTTCTTTCTCGCCCACATATTCGCGGATATAGTCGTTGTAGTTGATTTTTCCGAGGAAGCAGATGCCTTGTGAGTCATGGCGTTGGGCGCTGGGCAGGCCGTACTTCTCGGCTAGCTCGCGGACTTGGCTCTTCGGGATGCCTCCGACAGGAAACATCGCTTTTTTAAGCTGCGGATATGTTATCCTTGCCAAGAAATCAGTCTGGTCCTTAAAGGTGTCAACGGCTGTTCCAAGCCATGCAACACCTTGATCATCGATCCATTGCTGAGCGTAATGCCCCGTTGCGATGCGGTCGAACTGATATCCGGCCTTCTCTTCGAAGGCGCCGAACTTGATGAAGCGGTTGCACATCACGTCGGGGTTGGGTGTGAGCCCTTTGCGCACCGCATCCATGGTGTAACGCGCCACGCGGTCGTAGTATTCTTTCTGCAGGTCGACGATGTCGAACTTGCAGCCGTATTTTTTTGCGATGAAGGTGGTGATTTCGATGTCTTCCTCTGATGGGCAGTCCATGAGGTCTTCCTTGCCCTCGAGGCCTATCTTGATATAAAAAATATGAGGGTCTATGCCTTGCTCCTTGAGGAGAGGCACTATCACAGAGCTATCTACGCCGCCGGAGACTAACGCTGCTATCTCCATCGGTTTTAATGCTTCTCGAATTTTGTCCTGGTGACAGGGATGGTGAAGCCGTAGGTGCCTTGTCCCGTATCGATCTCTGCTGAGCCGTAGATGCCGCCGTTGCGTTTGCCTTTATATGCTGCCCACATGCGGTCGCCGTATGAGAAGTGCCACCACTCACCCGGGAAGTTGACGAAGCCTTGTTTCTTCATGATCTTGACAAGCTGCTTGCGGTTTTTCCTTTGTTGCGGGGTGACATGACTGCTATATGTGAAGGTGGAGTCGTTGTATTCGTGGAAGCGTGTACCGTAGTCGAGATCCTCGCCTTTGTCGTTGCATAATGCCACGTCCACTGCGCCGCCGGTCTCGTGACCGCCCATGCTGCCCTTAGGGTCGTCGGTCTTGAATTTGGCGAGTTTCATCGCCTCGTGACGGCCTATGCCTGGGTTCTCGGCTGTTATTTGGGCTATGACCGATTCAAAACTCTCACTCATCTTGATTCTTGAGCGGAAAGTCTTGTAAATCTTGAGGTTCACGCCTGCCGGCATACTGTCGGCGATACGATAAAGCTTGAATAGAACTTGTTTTCTGATGAGGTTAGGTTCCTCAAGAGTCTCTTCGTTGAAGATGATATGACGGTGTGGCAGGAAATCGACGAGCGGATCGAAGTTCTCATGCACATGCACCTTGCCGACATAACGGCGTGACATGATCTTCCTTAAACCAATCACGTATGTGAAGTGGTGCCAGTGGAAGCGGAAATGTCTTCTTCTTCTCTTTGACTTGAAATACCATATCAGCCAAATGACAATGATGAGAGCAATGGCTCCATAGATGAAATTGGGGATGTTAGCGATGAGAGCATCTTTGTGTTCTTCAAACCATTGAATGAGTTCGTCTATCATATTAAAATCTTATTTTATTTCAACTAAAATAGGGCAGTGGTCGGAATGCTTCGCTTCTGGAAGAATGGCGGCACCTGCCAGTCTGTCTTTCAAACTGTCTGTAAGTATGTGATAATCAATACGCCAACCTTTGTTGTTCTCCCTTGCGTTGGCACGGTAGCTCCACCATGAGTAATGGTTGGGCTCTTTGCAGAGCGTGCGGAAACTGTCGATGTAGCCGTCGCTGAGGAAGTCGGTGAACCACTGGCGTTCTTCAGGCAGGAAGCCCGAGCTTGTGGCGTTACGTATCGGGTCGTGGATGTCGATGGCCTCGTGGCAGATGTTGTAATCGCCCGAAAGCACCAGGTTAGGCCGTGTCTTTCTCAGATTGTTGACATATTTCCTGAAGAAGTCGAGCCATTCCATCTTGAAATCCTGACGTTCTTCGCCAGTAGTGCCGGAAGGATGATACACGCTGACGACCGACAGATCGCCGAAGTCGGCTCTCAAGAAACGTCCTTCGTCGTCATATATCTTGTTATCCATGCCAAAAACCACGTTGTCGGGTTCTTTTTTTGTGAGAATGCCGACGCCGCTGTAGCCTTTTTTCTTGGCAGAGAACCAATAGCAGTGATAGCCCATTGCCTCGATCTCCATCACCGGAATCTGGTCGGGAGTGGCCTTGAGCTCTTGAAAACACACGACATCCGGCGAGACGACGTCAAGCCATTCCAGCAATCCTTTTGAGATCGCAGCGCGTATTCCATTCACGTTATAACTGATGATTTTCATGCTTTTTTGATGCCACTGATTCACAATGCAAAAATAAAAACAATTTTTTATTAAAAAAAATATTCATTGTAAAAATTCATTTTTTATTTTTGCGATATGAGATTAAGATTGAAAACAAGGGCGAAAATTTTCTTTAAGTCATTGAATAAGTGGCGTTTAGCCCATTTATCCGATAGGCAGTTCATGATACTTTTGGCTGTTCCTGTGGGATTTTTGGCTGGCGTGGCTGCTGTCTTAATCAAGTTTCTCGCCCATTCAATACGCGATTTCTTCTTCTATCTCAGGACTTTCGACCGCAGCGTCGACCTTATGTTCTTTGTCTTGCCTGCAATAGGTATCTTGTTGACTATCATCGTGATACGCTATATCATTCGTCGTGAGGTGGGGCATGGGATCCCGGGCTTGTTGTATGCTCTGTCGCGCAACAAAGGCATAGTGAAGCCTTACACCACGTTCTCGTCGATAATCACCAGCGCCTTGACGGTGGGCTTCGGCGGATCGGTGGGATTGGAAGGTCCGTCGGTATCCACAGGTGGCGCTATCGGCTCTAACATCGGCCAGCTCCTGAAACTCAACCAGAAACAGATCAACGTGTTGATAGGCATGGGTGGTGCGGCGGCGCTGGCGTCCATCTTCCAGGCTCCTATCACTGGCGTCATCTTCGCCATGGAGGTCTTCATGATCGACATCTCTATGACGGCGCTCATCCCGATCATAATCTCGGCTTTTTGCGCCATCCTTACCTCATATTATTTCCTCGGGCGCGCCGTCGAATACGAGATTACAATAGCGGAAACGTTCATCCCGTCAAACTCGTTGTATTACGTGGGTTTGGGCATCGTGGTGGGCCTCGTCTCCGCCTATTTTATGAAGGTGTATTTCAGCGTCGGGAAGAAGTTCGGAAAGATTGAAAACCCTTGGCGTCGCTTCATCGTCGCGGCCTTATGTCTCGGCGCTTTGATATATGTCTTCCCTTCGTTGTATGGTGAGGGTTACGAGACCATCAACGCTGCTCTCAACGGCCGCGCCACAGATATCTTGAACAACAGCCTGTTCCAGCAGTTTAGCGACAACATCTGGGTGGTGATACTCGTCTTCGTGGCGATAATCCTGTGTAAGGCGTTTGCCACCTCGCTTACGTTTGCAGCAGGCGGCGTGGGCGGCACCTTCGCTCCGGCCTTGTTCCTGGGTGCCATGACGGGCGTAGTTTATGCTATGACTATCAACAACTTGGGACTTGGCGAACTCGACGTCACCAAATTCGCCCTTGTGGGTATGAGCGGACTCATCGCGGCTATGTTGCACGCCCCTCTGACAGGTATCTTCCTAATCGCGGAGATAACCAATGGCTATTCATTGATGGTGCCTCTGATGATAGTGTCGGCGCTGTCTTTGGCGGTGAACCGAATCTTCTTCCGTGAGTCTATTTACACCCAGAGCATAGCCGAAAAAGGCGTGAAGGTGTCGTTCAACAAGGACGAGACCATCCTTAACATGATGACCGCCAGCAATCTGATAGAAACGAATTTCAGCACCATACGTCCTGATCAGACTCTTGGCGATTTGGTGAAGGTCATAGCTTCGTCATCCAGAAACATATTCCCAGTGGTGGCCGAAAATGGCGAGTTCAAAGGACATATCCTGTTCGATGACGTGCGAAAATTCATGTTCGACACAAGTCTTTATGGCACTTCGGTCGAGAAAATCATGGTTTATCCCGAATATGTGATAAATTACGATGAGTCGATGGAGGAAATTGTCAAGAAATTCGAGGAATCACATAAGTATAATATAGTGATTGTCGATAACGGCAAGTACCTCGGCTATATCTCGAGGGCCAATGTGTTTACTGCTTATCAGGCTACGCTTAAAGAAATTTCAGCGGAGTAGTTTCTGGTTAAAAGTTAAAAGAGTAAAGTTAAAAGAGTCCTTTAACTTTTAACTATCATCTTTTAACTCTTTTATGGTGGAAATGGTCGTTCCACAGAGCCCACATCAGGAAAATCACCACATAAAACATTATTTTGAAAATCACATCGTGAGCGAGTGAGAAATCATTAGGATATGGTCTCAAAAACAGGCATATTCCGACGACTCTCACCACGTTGGTGAATTCTATTATCACCAATCCTACCGGGATATACCAGGCTTTATGTTTCCATGGTCCTGGGTAGAGGAGCATGAGGAAAATCCAGTGAAGCCATTGTTTTAGGCTGGTACATTCAGGCGCCACTGTGACATAAGAAAAAGCACCTTCGTTGTTCAGGAAACCTATAGTCCTGCCTTGGGTGAAATAATCTATGCCGAATATATGCTCCAACGTCCATGTACTCTGGTCGAAAAGCAGTCCCGACGCCCACATGAAGAGCTTGTCGACAGCACCTTTCAGCGGCCAATAGTCAAGGACGTAATTCCATAAATTATATAAAAAGTGAAAGCTGAAAATCAAAACAAAGAACAGTCCCACGTCGAAATACGACTGGTAACGCTTGTCAGCATAAAGCTCCTTTATTTTATCTTTGGTGATTTTCATGAAACGTCATTTCGACCGCAGTGGAGAAATCTCATCAAGTACTACTAAAACCTATATCCTGCTGTGATATAAACGGAATTGGTCGTTGACTTGGTGTCGCTGTATGTGTATTGGATATCCTGCTCGTGGCCTTGTTCATCAAGAGGATAATAAGGATTCTTGACTTTCAGCACATTGAGCAGACCGAGGTTGGCCTTGAGGGATAACATGAAGTTGTCGAGGAAATAATATGTTGCGCCAATGGTTCCGCACACATTCAGCGGATTATATTCGTCCTTTTTATAGTTGAGCGATTTATGAAGCACGCCGCGTTCTACATCTTTAGTCATTCTGATACAGTAACTTGGCGTGACACCGGCTTCTATTGACAGGTTGTAGGTGGGGATATAGTATTTTAACAAGACTGACGCACTGAGGTTCGAAATCTTCAAAGTTCCTTTATAATCGTACTCTTCCGAGAATTCGGTTCCAGTCACAGGCTGATCGACTTTACCTGTCATAGTATAGCCGTATTGGTTGTATAACAGATGTAACTGCAGTCCCAATTTTTCGCTTACTGGCATCTCGTAAAAGCCGCCGAATGAAAATGAAGTGGATGGGTCTACTTTCACTTCATCGATGGGTGTATATTTTACTGAATAAGTGGTGTCGATACCGATTATCGTCATTGTCGTGAATGGCTGGCTGTCGTCGTAATACATGTCGTTGGAGATTTTCATATTGTTGAAACCGATTCCGACATAAACACCATATTTATAATCTTGTGCCGTGACATTCATTGCAAAAAATGCCAAGATACCAATCAGTAATGCTAATTTTTTATTCATAATGTGAAAAAATTTTTTACAAAAGTAGTAAAAATTAATAAAAGTAGTATATTTGTGAAATTTTTTTGACGAAATTTTATGAATTTGAGAGTCACATGTGTGCAGAGCGACGTCATCGCGAGAGACCCGGAGGCCAATCGTAGGCATCTTGACGAGATGTTGAAAAACGTTGAAAATACTGATATTATCGTGTTTCCGGAGACGTTTACCACGGGCTTTCCTGCCGATCCGAATGAGTTTGCTGAGGAGCTCGACGGCGTGACGATGAGGTGGATACTTGAGAAGGCGAAGGAGAAAAACGCTGCGGTGTGTGGCACCATAATTTTGAAAAACGGGGGTTACTACAACAGTTTTATCTGGATGCAACCCGACGGGAAGTATTATATTTACAACAAACGACATCTGTTTACGATGGGCGGCGAGCTGGGGCTGAATAACGGCGAGGAACGCATCACGATAGAGTGGAAAGGCTGGAGAATAAGGCCTTTTGTGTGCTACGACCTGCGATTCCCGGTGTGGGACAGAAACAGCTTCAAGGATGAGAAGTTTGAGTACGACGTGGCTATCTTTACGGCTGAGTGGCCAAAGAAAAAATCGGAAGTGTGGAACACGCTCCTGAGGGCTAGAGCCATTGAGAATCAAGCGTTTGTGGTTGGAGTGAACAGAGTCGGCATTGACGACAGCAACATCGAATACAAGGGAGAGAGCATGGTGCTGAATCTGAAGGGTCGTGTGGTGGAGAAGGCAGCGGAAGGAGAGAATGTGTTCACCGCGGAGTTGGATGATTTTGAACTGGAGGCATTCCGACAGTATTTTGTTGTCGCAAGGGATTGGGATTGATAATGAATTGATAATTGATAATTGACAGTTGATAGTTGTAATTGGTTAAAAGGGTTCGAAATTTAAAAATTGTCAATTTTCAACTATCAATTATCAACTAAAATAAAGAAATATGGATATTATCATTGCTGGAGACGGTGAAGTCGGCATGCACTTGGCGGAGGCCTTGGAACGCAGCGACCATAACATCACCATCGTGGACCCACACGAGGAGCTTTTGAAGATGATGGAGTCGCACTCCGACCTGATGACGATTGCCGGAGACTCCACGTCAATCAAGACTTTACAGAAAGCCAACGTGAAGAAGGCCGACATGGTCATAGCGGTGCTTCACGACGAGCATATTAACCTCTTGACGGGTATCTTGGCGAAGAAACTCGGTGCCAAACGTGTCATCGTGCGTGTCAACACCATGGAGAACCTCAGTCCGGAGTCATGGCGTATCTACCAGGACCTCGGCATCGACGGCATCATCTCGCCGGAAGACATTGCTGCTCAAGAGATTATCACCTTGCTGAAGCAGTCGGCGGCGACGGAGGCTTACGACTTCGCAGGAGGCAAGCTCGAGATGTACATGATGAAGCTCGAAGACAACGCCATAGTCATCAACAAGAGTCTTGCTGAGATAGCGGAGCGTTACAAACACCTCGACTTCAAGCTCGTGGCGGTACACAGACGCCAGAACACGTTCATCCCGCACGACGACGACACCCTCAAGGCGGGCGACAGCGTTTATGTCATCACCAAGCCGAGTGCTGTGCGCGAGCTGATGCAGCTGGGCGGCAAGCAGAAGTTCAACATCCACAACGTGATGATTATCGGTGGCGGCCGCGTGGGACGTATCACAGCAAAACGTCTCGAAGACGACATGGATATGAAGATCATCGAGATGGACAAAGACCGTTGTTACGAGCTGACGAATTCGTTGTCTAACACCTTGGTAGTCAACGCTGACGCCCGCGACGTGGATATGCTTGAGGAAGAAGGTATCAAGAGCGTCGATGCCTTCATCGCGGTGACGGAGAACACCGAGACGAATATCCTGACATGCCTGCAGGCTAAAGCTTACGGCGTGAAAAAGACCATAGCGCTGGTCGATAACATCGATTATATCGACATCTCGCAGAGTATTGGCATTGACACCATTATTAATAAGAAACTCATCGCAGCGAGCTACATCGTACGATACACCCTTGGCGACAACGTCTCGACGCTGAAATGTCTGAGCGGCATCGACGCCGACATCATGGAGTTTATGGTGCCCGACGGATGTCTCGCCACCATGCGGCCGATCAACAGGTTACATGTGCCGGAAGGAGCCATCATCGGTGGTATCATCCGAGGCGAAGTGAGTTACATCGCCACCGGCGATTTCCAAATCGAAGCTGAAGACAGAGTCGTTGTTTTGGCCTTGCCGAATGCTATCAAAGACGTTGAGAAATTGTTCAGGTAATGAAAACTATACCTAATTTTGTTAAGATTACCGTTAAACTGTATGTATTGCTGTTAGCAATATATTTAGCATTCAGAACAGCATTGTTGCTTTTGAACCTCGACCGCGTGGGAGAAACGACATTCTGGGAAGTGTTCCAGGCCTTCGTGATGGGCGTGAGGTTCGACATCGTGACGATAGGTTTCGTGATTGCCATACCGACGATAATCTTGACGGTTTTTTCGTTTTTTGGCAGAAAAAGCAGAGTTTTTGAAAAGATTTATACCATTTTTCTAACTGTTTGTTTTACAATAACTTTCGGTATTTGCGCTGCCGACATCCCGTATTTTGACCAGTTTTTCGACAGGTTCAACATCACCGCTTTCGAATGGATGGCAACAGGCGACAGCATGTTTGTCTTCAAGATGGTTTTCGAGGAGCCGACTTACATCCTGATGATGCTGCCGGTGCTGGTGTCAGGTTTTGTCTTCTGGTATTTTGCAAATAAAATTTTAAAGAACTCAACTGGTTGGGAATCAGTTGGTTATGTGCGATATGGAATATACACTGTGTTGCTTTGGGGACTGGTTTTCATCGGGATGCGAGGCAGACTTAACGAGAAATCGCCTATCATGGTGGGCACGGCATATTTTTGCAACAATGCCATGCTGAACCAGCTTGGTTTGAACCCTAATTTCACCTTGGCACGGAGCTATCTTGACAGCAAAAATCCTGACAATCAGAAGGTTAGGTTTATGTCGGACGAGTCTGCCATTGCCATGGTGCAGAAAAATTTAGGAATAGAAAACCCGAATGAGGAGTTTCCGATAGTGCGAGAGGTCGTAAGTGACAGTGTGTCAAACGATTACAATGTCATTGTGGTGATTATGGAAGGCATGAGCTACAACAAGACCGCTCATGGCGGAAACACGAGAAATCTCACTCCTTTTTTGGATTCGTTGATGGATAAGTCGTTGAGTTTCAGCAATTGTTACACGACCGGAACCCACACTTACTGCGGCATTTACAGCACTTTTGTGTCGTATCCCGTGATATTCAGGAACATGCCATTGAAGAGGATACCTGTTTTGCAGTACGATGGCTTGGCGGCGACCTTGCAGAAAAATGGGTACCAGACGGCATATTTCACCACGCACGACAAGGAGTTTGATAATGTGGCCGGATTTTTGAGTCAGAATGGAGTGGAGAGGATAGTGTCGCAGGCCGATTACCCCATATCGGAGGTGAAGACGACGCTCGGTGTTCCAGACGATTACATGTTCCGTTTTGCTATGCCTATTTTTGATGATATGGCCAGTAACGACAGGCCTTTCCTTGCGGTGATGATGACCGCTTCAGACCACGGTCCGTATTATGTTCCCGACTATTTTGAGCCGCGCAGTGAGGAGGTGAAGTATCAGATTACGGAGTATGCCGATTGGTCGTTGCAGAGGTTTATTGAGATGGCGCAGGAGAAGACGTGGTTCGACAACACTTTGTTTGTCTTTGTCGCCGACCATGGCGGAGCGTTGGATACCGACTATTCCATCCCGTTGAGTTACTTCCACACGCCGTTGGTGTTTTATATGCCGAAGAATCTGCAAACCGTTGATAATGAGGCTATTGCAAGTCAGATGGATATCTTCCCGACGGTTTTGGGAATCTTGAGAAAAACGTATGTTAATAACAGTTTCGGCATCGATTTGTTGAGCGAGAGCAGACGGTATGTTTATTTTATGGCTGACGACAAATATGCGGTGTTGGATAGGGACTGGTTGTTGATCAACAAGCCGAGCGAGGAACAGGTCGGTTTGTACAATTATGTCGAAAAAGAGAAGAAAAACTATGTTTCAGACTATCCCGAGGTGGTAGAGGAGATGAAAAAATACGGTGAATCGGCTTGGCAAGTCAGTGATTATCAGCAAGATAAGAAAAAAACAAAATTTTTGTCGCACGAATAAAAATTATGTGTAATTTTGCGGTCAGAAATGCCCAATGGTGTAATTGGCAACACGACTGACTCTGGATCAGTAAAGTCTAGGTTCGAACCCTGGTTGGGCAACGTAAATGTTAAGGCACTGAGAATTCGGTGCCTTAATTTTTTTTGTAAATTTATGTTAAACCTATTTAATAATTTTTTATCTTTGCATTTGACTATTTTCCGTAACAGGAAAATCCCAATTAAAATTTGTAAATAATTGAAATCCAATAACTTAGCTGATTTCGATGTCCCCGAGGTATATTCGGTCCTAGAACTGTGTCCTTTTTAATAAATGAATATAATAGATAAAAACACGGTTGCATGGTATGTTTTGCGCGTGACTTATCAGCGTGAGATAGCGGCGTCGAAGCGTTTGGAGGAGATGCAGGTCGAGCATTATGTGCCGACGGTGAGGAAGAGGATTTACAACGACAAAGGAGTGTCGATCGGGTGGAAGACGGAGCCGCTGGTGCACAACTACATTTTTGTGCGCGACACTTACAGCAACCTCTTGGAGGTGAAGCAGGGCAAGCTCGACTATCTTCGTTTCATGATGGCTAAGGATCCCAAGACGGGTGAGAACAGGCCGCAGTATGTGCCCGACAAGCAGATGGCTGATTTCATCAAGGTGGTGCGCACCATGGGTTCGAAGCCTGTAGATCCCGATATCGATTTGAAGAAAGGCGACAAGGTCAGGGTTTTGGTTGGTCCGTTTGAAGGTGTTGAGGGCGTTTTCGTCCGTATGCCTAACCGCCATGAGAAGCGGGTGGTTGTTAAGATCGAAGGTGTGGCGGCTGTGGCGACTCAAACGTTGAACGCAAGTGATGTAGAAAAAATTTAAAATTAAAAATATGAACATTGCAGTAGCAGGAACAGGTTACGTGGGTTTGAGTATTGCAACATTGCTCGCACAACATAACCATGTGACGGCAGTTGACGTAGTGCCGGAGAAAGTTGAACTGATTAACAACAAGAAATCGCCGATTCAGGACGAGTATATAGAGAAATATCTCGCTGAGAAAAAGCTTGACCTGACAGCGACTCTTGATGGTGCTTCGGCATACAAAAACGCAGAGTTTGTGGTCATTGCTGCTCCGACAAACTACGATCCGCAGAAGAATTTCTTCGACACGAGCCATGTGGAGGAGGTGATTGACCTGGTGTTAAGCGTTAATCCTGACGCGGTGATGGTGATAAAATCGACTATTCCTGTGGGATACACGAGAAGTCTGTATGTGAAATATGCAGCCAAGGGTGTGAAAAAGTTCAACCTGCTGTTTTCACCGGAGTTTTTGAGAGAAAGCAAAGCCTTGTACGACAATCTTTATCCTTCAAGAATTATTGTCGGATATCCGAAAGAGATCGATGGTTTCGATGAGGAGAATGAGGCAATTAAGAAGATTGTGAGTGTGAATCTTGAAGAAAAAGCCAAGACTTTCGCTAAACTATTGCAAGAAGGTGCAATCAAGGAAGACATTCCAACATTGTTTATGGGAATGAAAGAGGCCGAGGCGGTGAAGCTGTTCGCCAACACATATCTAGCTCTGCGTGTTTCTTATTTCAATGAATTGGACACATACGCTGAAGTTAAAGGTCTTGACACCCAGGCGATAATCGATGGTATCTGTCTTGACCCGAGAATTGGCTCACATTACAACAACCCGTCATTCGGTTATGGCGGATATTGCTTACCGAAAGATACGAAGCAGTTGCTCGCCAACTATGCTGACGTACCTCAGAATATGATGAGCGCCATCGTGGAGAGCAACAGAACAAGAAAAGATTTCATTGCCGACCAGGTGTTGAAGATGGCCGGATATTATACTGGTTCTTCGCAATACGACCAAAGCAAGGAAGGCGACATCACCATCGGAGTGTTCCGCTTGACGATGAAGTCGAATTCTGACAACTTCCGCCAGTCGTCGATCCAGGGCGTAATGAAACGTGTTAAGGCCAAAGGCGCGAAGGTTATCATCTACGAGCCGACACTTGAAGATGGCAGTACTTTCTTTGGGAGTGTGGTAGTTAATGACTTGGCGAAATTCAAAGCACAGAGTCAGGCGATCATCGCAAACCGTTATGACTCATGCTTAGATGATGTGAAAGATAAAGTTTATACAAGAGACATATTCAAACGCGACTGATTTGAATTGATAAAAATGCTAACGGCAATTATCAAAACCTTAAAAAAGGAGAAATAATTTTCAATTCTCAATTTTCAATTAATGAAGGGAATAGTATTAGCTGGAGGATCCGGCACACGTCTTTACCCGATAACGAAGGGAGTGAGCAAGCAGCTTTTGCCGATATATGACAAACCGATGGTGTATTATCCGATTTCAGCACTGATGTTGGCAGGGATAAGAGATATTTTGATTATCTCTACACCTTACGACTTGCCGGGATTCAAGAGATTGCTTGGCGACGGCAGCGACTATGGAGTGCATTTTGAGTATGCCGAGCAGCCGAGTCCGGACGGTTTGGCACAAGCGTTCATCATTGGAGAGAAATTTATCGGAAACGACTGTGCCTGTTTGGTTTTGGGCGATAACATCTTCTACGGTGCGGGCTTCACTTCGTTGCTAAGAAATGCTGTTAAAGATGCTGAGCAAAATAAGAAAGCTACTGTTTTCGGCTATTGGGTTTCAGATCCTGAGCGATATGGTGTGGCGGAATTTGATAGAGAAGGCAACTGCCTGAGCATCGAGGAGAAACCGAAGAATCCTAAGAGCAATTATGCCGTTGTGGGATTGTATTTCTATCCGAATAAAGTTGTAAATATTGCGAAAAACATAAAGCCTTCAGCAAGAGGTGAGTTGGAAATCACAACAGTTAACCAGCATTTCCTGGAAGATGGCGAGTTGAAGGTTCAGGTGTTTGGCAGAGGTTTTGCATGGCTTGACACGGGAACACATGATTCGCTTTCAGAAGCATCAACATTTGTCGAGGTTATCGAGAAACGCCAGGGTTTGAAGATAGCCTGTTTGGAGGGCATAGCATACCGAAACGGTTGGATTAGCGAGGAAAAAATGCGCGAACTCGCCAAGCCGATGCTCAAAAACCAGTATGGTCAATATCTATTGAAAGTTATTGATGAGATGAAAGCAGAAATCAATTCGGATTCATTTGGAATCAAATAATAGTTACTTTATCCATTGGTGAAGATACAGGCCGAACGTGGCCTTTTCTCGTAAGGCCTGTGCTTCTTTTTGAAAAATGAAAGTGAATTACAAGAGAAATATAATAATCACCGGCGGTGCAGGATTCATCGGCAATCATGTCGTGAGACTGTTTGTCAACAAGTATCCTGATTATAAGATTATCAATCTCGATAAGTTGACATACGCTGGCAATCTTGCCAACCTTAAAGACATCGAAGACAAACCGAATTATAAATTTGTCAAGATGGACATTTGTGATTTCGAGGGAGTTTACAAACTGATGCAGGACGAGCATGTGGATGGCATCATTCATCTCGCAGCCGAAAGTCATGTTGACCGCTCGATAAAAGACCCGTTCACCTTTGCCCAGACTAACGTGATGGGAACGCTCAGCATGCTGCAGGCGGCAAAATTGTATTGGGAGAGCCTGCCGGAGAAATGGGAGGGCAAACGTTTCTATCACATCTCGACAGATGAGGTGTATGGTGCACTGGAGCTTACCGACCCGCAAGGCATAGAGCCTCCGTTCACGACGAAAGCATCGTCGGGGAAACACCATTTGGCATACGGAAGCAAATTCTTTACCGAAGATCTGAAGTATCAGCCGCATTCGCCATATTCGGCAGCAAAAGCTAGCTCAGACCATTTCGTGAGAGCGTTCCACGACACCTACGGTATGCCGACAATAGTGACAAACTGCTCGAACAACTACGGTCCGTATCAGTTTCCAGAGAAGCTTATCCCGTTGTTTATCAACAATATACGCCACAGAAAGCCATTACCGGTATATGGCAAGGGCGAGAATGTGCGCGACTGGTTATATGTTGAAGACCACGCAAGGGCGATAGACCTCATTTTCCATAAAGGGAAAGTGGCAGAGACATATAACATCGGAGGTTTCAACGAGTGGAAAAACATTGATATCATCAAGGTTGTCATCAACACCGTTGACAGGCTTCTTGGCAGAAAAGAAGGCGAGGACATGGACCTCATCACTTTTGTGACAGACCGTGCCGGACATGACATGCGATACGCCATCGACTCGACGAAACTTCAGAAAGAACTTGGCTGGGAACCGAGTCTGCAGTTCGAGGAAGGTATCGAAAAAACAGTTAAGTGGTATCTCGACAATCAGGCCTGGATGGATAACGTGACGAGTGGCGATTATCAGAGATATTACGAGGAAATGTATAAGGGAAGGTAAATCATGAATATATTTGTTACAGGAGCTGCAGGCTTCATCGGAGCCAATTTGGTATTAAGACTTTTAAAGTCTGAAAAGGGCAATCAGATAGTCGGATTGGACAGTGTTAACAATTATTATGACACGTCGTTGAAGGATTATAGACTAAAGCAGATTGCTGAAACAGCAGATGCAGTAAAGGACTCCAATTCATGGACATTTGTTAAGGGTAATTTGGCTGATAAGCAGTTGATTGACAGCCTTTTTGAGAAGTATCATTTTGATATAGTAGTGAATCTTGCGGCGCAAGCGGGTGTTAGATACAGTATCGAGAATCCTGATGCCTATATAGAGAGCAACATTATTGGATTTTACAATATTTTGGAGGCATGTCGTCACTATCCTGTGGAGCATTTGGTATATGCTTCATCGTCAAGTGTTTATGGCGGAAATACCAAGGTGCCGTTTAGTGTTGATGACAGGGTGGATAACCCAGTGAGTCTGTATGCGGCGACAAAGAAGAGCAATGAGTTGTTTGCACATTGTTATTCAAAGCTTTATGACATTCCGACCACAGGATTGAGGTTTTTCACGGTTTATGGTCCTGCTGGACGTCCGGATATGGCTTATTTCGGATTTACCAACAAGCTATTGAAAGGCGAGACAATACAGATTTTCAACTATGGCAACTGCAGAAGGGATTTTACTTATGTGGATGACATTGTTGAAGGCGTTGTAAGAGTTATGAAAAAGGCTCCAGCAAGAAAGACTGGCGCTGATGGTTTGCCGATTCCTCCGTATGCGATTTACAACATTGGTGGCGGGCAGCCAGAAAACCTCTTGGACTTTGTACAAATATTACAAGAGGAGCTTGTGAGAGCGGGTGTTTTGCCGAAAGATTATGACTTTGAGGCACACAAAAAACTCGTCCCGATGCAGCCAGGCGATGTGCCAGTAACATACGCCGATGCGAGCGCATTGGAGAGAGATTTCGGCTTTGTGCCGAAGATTACCTTGAGAGAGGGACTGAGGAAGTTTGCGGAGTGGTATAAGGGGTATTATAAATAGAAATTGCGTGGAGGTTATTTTTGGATTAATATAAAAGAGTTAGGGAGTATCTTTAATGAAGTATTCCAGAAAAAAAATAGATAATGCCGGGAAAGCTTTGTTAGCTGGTCCTGAAACGGGATTTGTGTATACTGACGCTAATATAGTTGTTGAAGATTGGCGAAAGCTACATATGATTCCTTTACAGGAATTGGTTGCAGAAGTAACAAAGATACTTGCAAATGCAGGTGTAACTGCGGCTTTCTCATCTCATCGTCTTAAGCGAATGACATCAATAGTCGCGAAGTTGAGACACAATCCTACTATGGGATTGGGTGGACTTCAGGATATTGGCGGCGCACGATTCGTATTTGAAAATATTCCCTCACTGCTGAAGGCACAACAGATTATCATTAATGCGAAGTTCGAACATTTCGTTGTCGATCGCGAACCTTACGACTATGTTGCTTCACCTAAGGAGAGTGGCTATCGTAGCATTCATTTTGCATACAAATATGTTAGCAATGACGATGATTATAATGGATTGAGAGTTGAATTGCAACTAAGAACGCGATTGCAGCATGACTGGGCAATGGCGGTTGAAACAGCTGAACTTATTACAAAATCTTCGCTTAAAGCTAGTTTGGGAGATGAGCATTGGCTTGAATTTTTCAAACTATCAAGTGCGATTTTTGCACGCAAAGAAGGGATGCCTGTCGCAGATTCTTTTGTTGGGTTGACCGAAAAAGACTACTGCATTAAATACGCTCAATTGAATCAAAACTACAAATTTTTGGATCAGCTTCAGGCATTAGTAAGCGCAGTTAAAATTACGGATAAACACACGTTAAAGGAAGGATATGCTGTAATATTGATTCAATTTTCCGATAAATTTGTACAGTTAAGACATTTTAAATCGGATAAATTAGACGAAGCAACCCAATATTACGCAGATGTTGAGAAGTCTATTGATGATTCAAATGCAGCTGTGGTTTTGGTTTCGGTATCAGACATGAAAGAATTGCAGGAAGCTTATCCGAGCTATTTCTTGAATGCCGGCGAGTTTATACAGTCGTTACAGGATTTCAGTATGATGTGCAAGTCGAAGCAGTATATATAGAAAGTTTGCGGAGAGGTATAAGGGATAGTACAGATAAAAGTGTATAATTGGTACTATATGTGTAACATATTCATGGTGAGTTTACAGAAGCAAACCTCCTATTCGAGAACTAGCCTCAGTTAGCCAGGAATCATGCTCAAACAAGAGATGGGAAAAATATAGTGTTATGAAAGCAGTAATTGATGAAAACTTAGAAGAAGTTCTCACGAAACTAGGTATATGGGAAGATATATGCGAAAATCGTGTGCAATGTGCACGGTGTGGTCAGATTATAGACACTGATAATATTGGTGTATTTATTCCGCGTCGTAAAGATGATGGGAAACGTCATTTAGATTTTTACTGCAACCAACCAGATTGTATTAATGCTATCTTGAATTCATAAAGATGGATATACTAGTCAAAGCAATATTAGTGGTAGTTTTAAGCCTTGGTATCCCAGGTCTTGTGATAGCTTTTATCTTCTTTTATCCCGAAAAGTTGAAGTTGATACAAGCATCTATTACCCAGTTTTTCGGAAAATTTTCTTTTTGGGCTAGGAAAAGCACCATCAAAAATCGTGTGGAAGGCTCATGCGATTCAGCCTTAAAAGAGTTTCACAAAGAAATGAAGGATATTTCTATACCCACATTGGTAATTGAATGGGTAAATGGAGATGACTTCGAAACAAGGGTAAAGGATGACGAGGCAGTGGTACTACTGCGGTTTTCTAGGAATGACACGGCTAATATAGTGAAGGCAACTACGGCGTATGTAAGGGATGCGTTCTTGGTGCACACAAAGCCTTACTTGAGCCAGTCGTTAAGAAAATCTCTGGATTTGTCTGTAATCCGCTATGTATTGCAGCGTATTCGAAGTAATAGTAAAAGTGCGTTAAGTCGGTTTGTTACGGAGTATGCTTATGACATGAAGGAGAATCAACCTGTCATAAATAAAATTGAAAGTATCAACGATGCGGGTCTGTTCACAAGATTGATGATTCGAGAACTTGATGGGTACGGCAACTTACTAATAGGAAGAACTCCAGATGTTGAATACGAGAAAGAGGCTGATGATTTTCTTGACTATTTGTATGAGATAGCTACACGCGATCCCGACGATTATACACAACTTGCGTTTGTTCGTCCCGATATCAAAGTTGGAGTGTTGTTAGTCGCTAAAAAAGAAACATATTATAACCACGGCTTAAAACCTTATCTCAACAGGATTAAAAAAGGGTTTGCTTTTGGTGTCAATACATTCTATCTTCTTGCGCGTGAAGACAAGATAGAAATATTGGACGAAGTATTCAAAGGCTTGTTACAAACTGGCAATTTTAATTTACTACAGAAACCTAGAGAGTTTGATGACCGTCAGGGGCGAGAGGTCAAGTGTTATTGTATCACAATCGATAAAGAAAGTTCGCTTACAAGGGCGTACGAAGAGATTAATACTGCTATGTCTAATGGTGATGAGTTGGAAGCGATAATAACGAATATTCGTACGGATAGAGTGACTGTTGATTACAATGGTATTAAAGGATATGTCTATAAGCACAATTTCAGTAATAGTCAAATATCCTCACCTACTGACTATTTTGTCAATGATACATATGTATTCGTAAAGCCTATTGAAATAAACGGAGAAGGTGATGTTGAATTCTCAATAGCAGGAACTAAAAGTGATCCAATAACTGCATTTTCTGCTTATAAGATAGGAATGGAAATTGAGGCAAAGGTAAAATATGTGGACGATGCTTTTATAAAATTTCAGGTGCCAAACTCATTAACAACAGGAATTGCGCTTAGAAACGATCTCACATACAGTCGATTCCTTTTGCTCTATAAGCGTTTTCAAATTGATGAGGTCATTAGGATGACTATTAAAGCGTTGGAACCAGATAATAACAACTTGATTCTTGGCCTGCCAACTCTTATTGACCCATGGTTGAATATTCAAGTTAAAAAAGGTGATAAGGTTAGATTCGAGGTGTGTAAAAGAGAGAATGATGCGTTGGTTGGTGAAATACAAGAAGGTATCACTGCTTTTTTGAAGAAAAGGGATCTTTCATGGGATGAAAACAACAATGAGAATGTTCGCAAGGGTATTCACTTGGGCGATTTTCTTGAGTGTACTGTATCTGAAGTTAATTTAAACAACAGGTTGGTGTATGTCACTTTAAGAAAGCCTCAAGACAATCCATATAAGTTGTTTTGTCAGCAATACCAGGGAAAAGATGTTGAGGCTATGGTAGAGACAATTGACGAATTTGGAATTCATGGCAAAATAGGACAATTGCGATTGTTCGTCCCGAATCGCGAAACGTTTCGTGGTAAAAATCATTTTGATTGTCATCCTGGAATAAAAGTAAAAGTTAGGATAAAAGAGATCAGTGAAAGAGGTGACTCTATTATAGGTTCATTCCTGCCGTTTATACCGTATCCTTTAGAATCATTTTCCCAATCATATCCTAAGGGTACGATTATACGAAATCTGAAACCATCAAAGAGCAACAAGCAATTTGTCCAGTATTTGTTGACATATGCTGATGAAGAATATAGATTAACTATGAATGTGAAAGATGTGGCGAATGACGGTTTTGTAGATGATTTGACCTGTCTTTATAATAATATTCAGTCAATGCCATTGGCAGTAAAGGATATTGACGTGGAAAGGAATCGGGTATATTTGTCGTTGTCTTGTTTTACAAACAAAAATTCTGTTGACAATAATACATTCCAGTTTGGATTTGAATATGAGGGAATTGTTTTATCACGAACACGTGATGGATACAAGGTGCTTATTCCTGATAAGTGGATAGAAGTATTTCTTAATTCACATAAACGATATAATACAGGGGCAAAGGTTCGTATTATTCTAGAACGACTGACTTCGCCTATGTCATTTATTGATGAATTTTAAGTAAAAAAAGATCTAATAGTTATGGATAAGTCGATACAAATTTCTCTTACCGAATTTATGGATTACGTGAATTCGTCAGGGGCAGCAAAAGCTACTGTGGTTTCCCAAGCAAAAAAGAAACGCGAGGAAGGTCACAACAAGCAAGCTGATTACTGGATGCAGTTCCGTAATGCAGTTAAAAGCGTACATTCTTCTAATGGTAGCAAAGATGAGCTAGCTGAAGTCGTTGAAAGAGTTCATGAAGACCGTATGGCCAATTATAATGCAGCCATAAAGGGCTACGTCAAGTTTTGGGGCAGCAAGAAGATGACGTGGATAACGCCTCCTCGAAAAGTAGTTATGGTTGGAGGAACAAGAGTTTCTTTAAATCCGGAACTGGGGCTTATTATTAAGGGAAAGACTTATTTTATTAAGATGTTCCTTCATGTTGATGAAACACTTGATAAGCGTCATGCCGATTTGATTCTATCTTTAATGCATACAAAACTTGCTGACTCTTTACCAGAGGACTCCAATGTTGCTGTTCTTGATGTTATGCGAGGTAAATTGTTTGAGTTCAAGAAAGAGGATATCAAAATAACCTCGCTGCTTGAGGCAGAAGGATATAGTTTTAACGTTCTTTGGGAAGCATTATAGTTATCATTATAAGTAATAACACTGATGAAACAGATTATAGAGCTAATAAAAAATAAAGCGGCCGAATGTGAGGAGGAAGGAGATATGTTTCATTTGCCGAGCATTGAAAGAGAAGATGTAAAGGTTACAGCGACAGAAATGGAATCTCATGGTTCCGTACTATTTGGAAAGGAGTATCATATTGTTTTTGCGAACGGTGATTGGATACATGTAGTATACGAGTCAAAAGACAAGTGCAGGACTTTCCAAACGAAACCAGACAGAAGTGTTATAACCGTTACATGTAGTGACCCGTCATTGAATTTCTCTGATGGCTGGGATGAAGGTTTTATTTAACAAACTGCTGACACAATGGATGCCCTGATAGAACAAGTTTTCGATAAAATTAAGGACTTTCGCAAAGACGAGGGAGTCCAAATTACACGTGATGGTATTCGCGACTGGGCATTACAGTTTGGCGATGATGCGGCATTCATGCTTGCTGAGACAGAGAATATTCTTAATCAGACCTATCTGACCAAAGAAGAAGCAATAGAATTGTTTCGTAATTATATAAAGAAACATATTGAAAGATATCACTATGCTGATGTGGTGTCATATCTTAAAGACGTCGCATTTTTAAGGCTTCAACCAGTTGGGAAAAGTCAGAATGTAATAGTTGACATGGTTGAAGAAATCATCAGGAATGATTACGGTCTTGAAGTTATAGATTATGCCGATTACCCCAAGAAATTGTTTATCTATTTCGATGATGTACTGATTACAGGTGGAACATTGTTAGATGATTTAACTGGATGGATAAATAGCGATAATAGGCTGGTGCTATTAAATGAACATAAAATTGCTCTTGAAGTTGACTTAATCGTCGAACATCGTTTCGGACAACAGATGACCTGTTATCGTTTGGAAAAACAGCGGTGCCCTGGTCTCAATATGAGTAACATCCATATTTGGCATTATTATGAGGTCGAAAATCACCTAAAGTTGTATTATGGTTATGGAACCCAACGACTCAATGCTGTTGCAATACCGGTGAAAGACAGTCTGTCACCCGAAGCCATCAACTATTGGGAAAACTTAAAAGCGGACAGACACGCAGATTATGCATTTAGACCTGAATCCAGACCTGCAGAAGAAAAATTTTTTACATCCTCTGAAAATAGGATTAAATTCGAGAGGCTGTTAGTTGACAAAGGATTATACATTATTAGTCAAATACAGAATTTAGGTAGCCATGTGCGCCCTTTAGGTTTTATCTATCCAAGCTATAAGACAATGGGTGTTGGCACATTATTCTTTACATGGAGGAATGTCCCTAATAATGCTCCACTCGCTTACTGGTGGGAGGTCCCTGGACATAATTGGAAACCATTGTTCCCTGCAAAAAGAAGCTAAGGTATGGCAAGTATTCGAAGATATTACAAATCAGATGTCATTTCATTTGCCAAGACATCTGCGCATTTTGGGGAATTATCCAATATGGCCCCAAGATTCCCGTTGTTCATCAACGAAGTGCTTATTCATTCAAGTGAATGCCTGTATCAAGCTTGCAAGTTTCCCTTGTACCCTGAAATACAAAGGGAAATCATCGAACAGAGCAATCCGATGGTGGCTAAAGAGATAAGTAGAAAATATCAGGACTATGTTAGAAAGGATTGGGATGTTGTAAAGTTTAAAGTAATGGGCTGGTGTCTTGCAACTAAATTGATTCAGAACTGGGATACATTTTCTGTTGTTTTAAGAGAGACAGGAGATAAGTCAATTGTAGAGTATTCGGTAAAAGATAGTATATGGGGAGCCATGCCCGATGGTGATTATTTGGTCGGTCAGAACGCACTTGGCCGTCTGCTAATGCAAGTACGTGACGATTATTTGATAAACGATAGGCAGCGGTACAAACTTCAACCTCCTGATGTTGTTGGTTTTATGCTCTTTGGATATCCAATAGGTACTGTTTATGGTCAAGATTACTATAATAACGAATAATTATAGGTTATGTTTGAAAATGAAATCCAGCAGTTGAGTGAAGAATTGGCACAGATGCTACCCAATGTTTTGGAGAAAGCTTCAGTTATATTGAACCGTGATGTCAATATGCAGTCCGTCAATGCCATTATAGGAGGGAAGAATAGAACTCATGCCCATGTATGGGATAGGACCTTTTCCTGTTTTGAAGAGTTCCTTGCCGTCTGGCTCAATGCTATGTATGAGGACTATCTTTCGCGTAAAGATGAAGATGAACCTATGGACAGAGCTGGTTTTCGTAATGCTTTATTACTTCAAGACCCTGACATCATGGACTATGCTGAGAAATTTTTAAAAAGGAATTTCCTTCGCTACTATGGCGAGCGAACAAAGGGGAGGGTGGCTTCACAAAAAGAAGTAGATGAGAGGAGAAAGAAAGCTGATGAGTATAAAAAACTCTTTAAAAAAATAAAATGATAATCTAAAGATACAGCGTCCCCGGTCTTTACGCGCAGCCGGTGGTCGCTGAGGGGTAAGAAGGTCATCCACACAGTCTGAATGTCTCAGATATAAGAAAGGGAAACCCGCTGGTCTCTCAATTATGGTTCCTGGATGAGCCAAGCGGCAAAGCCGAGCGCAATTCCTGCTTGTTCATCTCTTCTCTTGATTATCCTAATAAATTAAAATAAGAACTATAAGCTTTTAATATTAAAACACTATGATTAACGTTGGAATTATTGGATGTGGCTTCGTGGGCGGAGCCTTGAAAGATTGGTTGGAGCACAACAATCCTGAATGCAAACTTTTCATCAGCGATCCTCCAAAGGGATATAACGATGATTTAAGTAAGATAGATATTGCATTCCTGCAGATTCATGTTCCTACAGAAGATGATGGCACACAAAACTTGACACTCATGAAGGAACTAATCAGAAAACTCCCGGATGTGCCAGTGTTTGTCCGCACAACCATTCTTCCTGGTACGAGCGAGATGCTTTCTAAAGAGACCGGCCATAAGGTTCACTATATGCCGGAGTTCCTCACCGAACGCACACATATTGAGGATTTCAAGAAGCAGACGATGGTGTTTACTGGTGCACACGAATTGCTTACCAAGATTTTTGTAGGCAAGAAATATACAGTGATGACCCCATTGGAGGCTGAGCTTACCAAGTACATGCACAACGTGTTTGGCGCATATAAGGTTACATACTTCAACGCCTGCCGCGAATATTGTGAGCAGATGGGTGCTGACTGGCGCAAAGTTCATACAGGCATTCTTCTTTCTGGCTACATCAACGACACGCATACCTACGTGCCTGGTCCGGATGGCAAGTTTGGATATGGTGGCAAGTGCTTCCCTAAAGATGTTAATGCCTTTGCGAAGATGACAGAAGGCACGCCTCTGGGCATCCTTTTGGAACACCTACACGAGCTTAATGTTCATTTCCGTGGGGTGGAGGAGCACATATAAGTAAGGCTATATGCCAATTAGCAATTAAGCAATATTTTACATGAAAACTATAATGCTCGTTTTCGGCACTCGTCCTGAGGCCATTAAAATGTGTCCTTTGGTTAAAGAATTTCAGAAATATCCGAAGGATTTTAACACCGTGGTATGTGTTACGGGACAACATCGCGAGATGCTCGATCAGGTGCTGAAAATTTTTGACGTCAAGCCTGATTATGACCTCAATATAATGAAGCAGGGGCAGGATTTGTACGATGTTACCGCCCGTGTGCTTACAGGGATGCGTGATGTTTTCAAAGAATGCAAACCTGATGTGGTGCTGGTACATGGTGACACTACGACATCTACTGCCGCGGCACTGGCAGCATTCTATCAGCAGATTCCTGTAGGACATGTAGAAGCCGGTTTGAGAACCAATAACATCTACAGCCCATGGCCCGAGGAAATGAACCGCCAGATTACGGGAAGAATTGCGACATATAATTTCTCACCCACACCGCTTTCCGAAAAGAATTTAAAAGAAGAAAAAGCCCAAGGACAGATGTTTGTCACAGGCAACACGGTGATAGACGCCCTGCATATGGTGGTTGGCAAACTGAAGAGCGACAAGGCTCTTGCCGATGAGCAAGTTAATGTGCTGAAAGCGGCTGGTTATGACGTGACACGTCTCGATGGAGGAAAGAAACTTGTACTCATCACGGGACACAGAAGAGAGAACTTCGGCGAAGGGTTCATCAGCATGGTTACAGCTATGAAGGATTTGTCAGAGAAATATCCTGATGTTGATTTTGTTTATCCGATGCACTTGAATCCTAATGTGAGAAAACCGATTCATGAAGTGTTTGGAGAGGATCTGACAGCTTATAAGAATTTCTTTTTTATAGAACCGCTTCAGTATCTGGAATTTGTATATCTCATGGAGAAATCAACAGTTGTCCTCACTGATAGTGGCGGCATTCAAGAAGAGGCGCCTGGACTAGGTAAGCCGGTTTTGGTGATGAGGGATACAACAGAGAGACCTGAGGCTCTTGAAAGTGGCACAGTGCATCTTGTTGGAACGAATCATGACTTAATTGTTAATGAGGTTTCCACATTGTTGGACGATGCGAAATCTTATGAAAAAATGAGCAAAGCAGTGAATCCATATGGCGATGGACTGGCTTGCGAGAGAATTGTAAATGTTTTTAGAAAATAATAAATTCATAGAATATGATAAATGTAATTGGACTCGGCTATATCGGACTGCCGACAGCGCTTATGATGGCATCACACGGTGTTGAGGTCATTGGAACAGATTATAACAAAGAACTTGTAGCCACACTTAATGCAGGCAAGACAACATTTAAGGAAGATGGTCTTGATGAACTTTTCAATGCGGCTGTCAAGGCTGGAATTAAATTTACCACCGAATATCAGAAGACCGACATGTATATCGTCAGCGTGCCAACGCCTTACGACAAGTTTTCAAAGAAAGTTGACGCTTGTTATGTGGTTGCAGCCGTAAAGGAAGTGATGAGAGTTTGTCCTAAAGGTGCCACAGTGGTTGTGGAATCAACAGTTTCACCGGGAACCATGGACAAATACGTTCGCCCTGTGATTGAAGCTAATGGCTTCAAGATAGGTGTTGATATCAATCTCGTTCACGCTCCAGAACGTATCATTCCAGGTAATATGGTGTATGAATTGCTTCACAACAACCGTACCATTGGCGCCGACAACAAAGAAATTGGTGAGAAAGTAAAGAAATACTACGCTTCATTCTGCCAAGGCGAAATTGTTGTGACAGACATCCGTACTGCAGAAATGACCAAAGTAGTTGAGAATACATATCGTGCAGTGAACATCGCATTCGCAAACGAGCTTTCGCGTATTTGCCGTCACGACAATATGGACGTGTATGAGATCATCCGCATCTGCAACATGCACCCAAGAGTAAATATCTTGCAGCCAGGTCCGGGTGTGGGCGGACACTGCATCAGTGTTGACCCATGGTTCTTGGTCGGCGATTATCCTCAATTGGCAAAAGTCATTGACGAGTCGATGAAAACTAATGACAGCCAGCCGGTGTTTGTGTTGGAGCGCATATATGAGATAATGAAGGAAAATGGCATTACCGACAATCGCAAAGTCGGATTGTATGGCATCACATATAAGGAGAACGTTGATGATGTGCGTGAAAGTCCTACATTGCAGATGCTCGACATCCAGGAGCGCCATTTGGCCCGTCCTCTGAAGAGTTTTGATCCGTTCTTTACCAATAAAGAAATTGTTCCAAACCAGATTTTGGACTTCGACCAGTTCCTCAACGAAGTTGATATGGTTGTTATTATGGTTAAGCATGACCATATTAAGCAAAACTGGGACAAACTCAAGGGTAAGGTGATTTTGGATTGCCATAATATTTGCCCACTTGATGGGGTGTATCATATTTAGGGCGTGATTTGTAGTTTTTGAATTATCAGATGCGGATATATAGAATATGAAAGTTTTAGTAGCTGGTGATTTTTGCCAGAGATACAGAGTAGACACTGCTATTCGAAATAATCAATTTGGTGCTCTTTTCGATGAAATAAAACCCACAATAGCATCTGCTGATTACAGTATAGTAAATTTTGAATTTCCTATAGTTTCCCCAGGGGTTAGTCCCCGACCAATACCTAAATGTGGTCCCAACTTACAAGGAACTATTGAGTCTGTACTAGCTATAAAATATGCGGGTTTTAAGTGTTGTACGTTATCCAACAATCACATATTTGATCAAGGGGAGGAGTGCTGTTTGGACACAAAAAACGTAATGCAGAGGGAAGGAATAGATGTTGTTGGAGTTGGTGCTAATCTCGCAGAGGCGGGGACAATCTTGTATAAAAGAATTGGCAAAGAAACAATAGCAATCATTAATTGTTGCGAGCATGAGTTCTCCATTGCTACTAAAGATACAGCAGGAGCAAATCCCTTAAATCCAATTCGCCAATTTTACAGCATAAAAGAAGCAAGAGAGAATGCTGATTATGTGCTTGTAATAGTTCATGGCGGTCATGAACATTATCAACTCCCCTCGTGCCGTATGCAGGAAACATATCGCTTTTTTATTGATGCGGGAGCTGATGCGGTTATTAACGGACATCAGCATTGTTATTCCGGATATGAAGAGTATAAAGACAAGGTTATAATATATGGCCTGGGAAACTTCTGTTTTGATAATCCTAAATATAATGATGCATCATGGAATGAAGGGTATATGACTATGCTAGAATTCGATAATGGACTTGTGAAAATCGACCGATTATATCCGTATGTTCAATGCAATGATGTTGTTGGTGTACATCCAATAAATGATTCAGATTTCCATACGAGGATAAACAAATTAAATGAGATAATAAGTTCTGTTGAATATCTTCAGAAAGAAGAGGTCAATTATTATTCAAAATCGGCAAAACAAATTTTGGGTTTATATCAACCTTATCAAAATCGTCTTTTCAAGAAGCTTTATAACATGGGTTTGTTACCATCCGCAGTATCAAAGAAAAGACTTCTGTCTATCTGGAATTTCATAGAGTGTGAATCTCACAGAGACAAACAATTGTTTGCTTTTAGAAATCATTTCAAATAATAATAAAATGAAAGACATGAAAACAGTAGGATTAATAATGGCTAATCCTCTATCAAATTACGGAGCTCATTTACAGGCATTTGCAACCCAGTATGCTATAGATAAACTGGGAGTAAATACTGAAATAATTGAGAGATCCCCAAAACTAAGAAAGTTTAAATATTCTGATTGGAGAATTATCTTTTATTTTTGGAGAATAAAGTTTAATAAGAAGAAAAAAGAGTCTATAAAATACGATGCTGAGTTCCAGAAACTGCGCAAGGACAGGGCGATATGTGCCAAGGAGTTTCGCGAAAGCCGCTTACATAATATTAGAAGTTTTCAAAGTTATGAAGAGTTGGTGGAAAGAGCAAAATCATATTCGGCTGTGTTGATAGGAAGTGATCAGATGTGGCCACCAGGAGCAGCATTTGAGAACACGGGTTCTTTGCGATTTGTGCCGGAAGGTGTTGACAGAATATCTTATGCCACCAGTCTTGGCGTGTCATATTATCCACGCTATTGTTGGAAGAGTTCTCGAGAAATGTGGAAAAATATTGATTTTTTATCGGTAAGGGAAGAACAAGGTGCGGAAATAATTCGCAAGGTCTGCAATAATGATATAAATGTTAAGGTTGTGGCGGATCCCACGTATTTACTGACCAAAGAAGAATGGGAGAAGACCATACCAGTTAAGAAGATGTGTGATAAAAAATATGTGTTTTGCTATTTTTTGGGTAATGACGAACAGAGCAAATTATGTGCCAAGAGATACGCTGAAAAGCATAATCTTCATCTAGTTTCAATTCTAAGTTGTGAAAGTTATAGCGACATAGACAGAACGTTTGCAGACGAGAATGTTGGTGCTGTTAGCCCAGAAGATTTCATCAATTGGGTGCGAGGCGCAGAAGTGGTGTTTACGGATTCTTTCCATGGTTTGGCATTTTCAGTAATAAATCACAAACAATTTTTCGTTTTTTATCGCTATAAAAGCAATTCTAAGGGATCCCGCAATTCGCGCATCAATAATATTTTGAAAATGTGGGATTGTACTAACCGATTAATTGAGGACCCAGAGATTAATTGGGATAACACAAACATACCATCCATAGACTATGATGTTGTGGAAGAACTTGTTTCGGCAAAACGAGAAGATTCACTTCAATATCTTAAAACAGCATTAAGAATTAATGAACAATAAAGACTTATACCAGAAAAAACGTGATTGTTGCGGATGTGAAGTCTGTGCCATATCATGTCCTAAACATATCATCTCAATGCGATGTGATGAAGAGGGTTTTCTTTATCCGTCGATAGATGATGAGAATAGTTGTATTAATTGTGGGCGCTGTCTTTCTGTTTGTCCTGTGAAATCTCCAGGCAGGATATCTCAGACCATAAAGGAGAGTTTTGGAGGGTATTCGTTGAAACAAGAAGACTTGAAAAATAGTGCATCAGGAGGATATGCTACGGCTATTAGTCAAAAGTTTATTGATTCTGGTGGTGTTGTTTGTGGAGTGAGGTATTCCGATGATTTCAAAGAAGCAGTTTTTACAAGAGTATCACAAATAGATGATGCTGAACGGTTAAGGACTTCAAAATATGCACAAGCTCGAAAAGGTAGTATATATGCCGATGTGTTAGCAGATTTAAAAAATGGCAATAAGGTCCTGTTTATAGGGTTGCCGTGTGAATTGTCTGCCGTATACCATTACGTGGGCAATTATTCTGATAATTTATACACGATTTCCCTTATATGCCATGGTCCGACATCCCCTAAAGTTCAAAAAGATTTTTGTAGCTATTTAGAAAAGAAGTATAATTCAACAATTACTTATTTTTCTCTAAGGTATAAATTAAAAGGATGGAAGCCGTACTATATTAAAGCAGATTTTATTAATGGGCGTAATTATCTAAAGCGATTTGATAAAACCACTTATGGTATGGCTTTCCAATATTTGAAGCGTCCATCGTGTCATGTTTGTAAATACAAATCAAAGAATAAAGATTTTGGACTTATATCAGATTTGATTGTTGGTGATTATCATACAGCAAGACCGGGAATGAGTCACTATAATTCATGGGGTGTTTCGCAAGTTAGTGTACTAACAGAAAAAGGAGAATACTTAATTGGCTTGATATCTGAATGTTGTTCTTTGGATACAATTCCAATGGAAATTATATTAAACAGTAACATTGCCCTTCATCAACCAGTTTCACCCAAAAAAGGCAGGAAGAAGTTCGCTAATGCATATAGTTCACATTCCTTAACCTACGCTTGCAGAATTCCTTCAATCTATATTCCGTATAAAAGAAGACAAATAACAAAGGCCATCAAGAAGCAGCTGTTTCCAGTTGTGAGACGTGTTAAGCATTTGTTCCGTCATGGATAATTCCCAATTAAAAAAGAAAACCATATCAAGCATGCTCTGGAATGCTGTACAGCGTTTCGGAACAATGACCATATCTTTCGTAAGCAATCTGGTGTTGGCTAGATTGTTGATACCTGATGATTTTGGTTGTATAGGTATGCTGGCGATTTTTATATCTCTGTCTGAGGTTTTTATCGACGGAGGCTTTGGTTCTGCGCTTATTCAAAAGAAAGATGCCTCACAGGTCGACTTTTCTACTATATTTTATTGGAATTTATTCGTTGCAGTCATACTGTTCATAGTTCTTTTCATATGTTCGCCATATGTTGCTGCATATTATCATATGCCAATTTTGAAGGATGTATTAAGAGCGACAAGTGTGGTATTGATCATAAATGGTTTTTCGGTCATTCAAACAAGTATTTTGACAAAAAACCTGGACTTCAAATTGATAGCCAAAATCAATCTAATAGCTATGTCTATTGGCGTTGCCGTGGCTATCATTATGGCATATAGAGGATTTGGAGTTTGGTCGCTGGTTGTGAAAAATATCTTGGCTGCATTGATAACTGCAATTTTGTTGTGGGTGTTAACCAAGTGGAGGCCTTCTTGGGTCTTTAGTTGGACCTCTTTTAAGAGCTTGTTTGGCTTTGGTTCGATGTTGTTAATCAGTCGATTGCTTAACAGTTTGTATGAGAACGTACAAGGCTTGGTTATTGGACGCTATTTTACGGCAAAAGATCTTGGATACTATTCGCAAGCCAAAAAACTCGACCAACTTCCATCCAGTTCCATAAGCCAAATTGTTACAAGGGTTACTTTCCCTGTGTTTTCCAAGATATCTGACAACAAAGCGGTCCTACAGTCGTCTGTTCGAAAGAATATACTTTGCACAACTTATCTGTTTTTCCCACTACAAGTGTTATTGATAGTTATTGCTAAAGACCTGGTAATTTTTCTTTTTACAGACAAATGGATTGAGTCAATCCCGTATTTTAGAATTATGTGTATTTATTCCATGTTCATACCATTAAATGCAATAAATACAAATATATATTTGGCAATAGGCAAAAGCGATTTATATTTCTGGGTGCAATTGATAAAAAAAGTAATTGGAGTTGCTTTACTAATTATTGGAATTCAATATGGAGTTATTGGCATTACATGGTCTTTGGCTGCCGCTGGTTTTATTTGGTGGGTGATAGCAGCAGCTGTTAATACAAAAATCATTCATTATGGCTTTTTCAAACAGTTAAAAGATATTGGTGTATTTCTTTTGATAGCATTGATAGTGGGTTGTGGCGTGTATTATTTATCCACGGTATTGTTATTGTCAACAATATTGTCATTGCTGGTTTACCCGTTGATTTTTGTCGGATTATATGTAATTATATCAAAACTCTTTAATTTAGAGCCTTTTAATATTTACATGTCAATAATTAAAGATTACTTTAAAAAAAGAAAAAACAAAAGTGTTACTGATAATAGTAATTAGAGTATTAAATTAATTAAAAATGTTACCTCTATCACGATATTTCAATAAACCCAAAGTACTATTCATCTCTTTGTTGCAACATTATGGAGGATGGGTGCCTGACAAGATATATATCAAATGGCTATACCGACTTAAAATGGGTAAAAAATTGGATTTGAAAAATCCAAAAACATTTAGTGAAAAGTTGCAGTGGTTAAAGTTGTATAACCGTCAACCAGAATATACGATGATGGTCGATAAATCGACGGTAAAAGATTATGTAGCAGGAATTATAGGAGAAAAATATATTATCCCAACTATAGGAGTTTGGGATAAGCCTGAAGATATAGAATGGGATAGACTTCCGAATCAGTTTGTGCTGAAAACCACTCATGGTGGCGGCAGTTCAGGTGTTGTGATATGTAAAGATAAGGATACTTTTGATAGACAACAGGCTATTATAAAACTAAAGAAAAGTTTTAAACAGGATATATATCGCTCTTTGCGTGAATGGCCATATAAAAATGTACCGCGTCGAATATTGGCAGAACAGTATATTGAACCGGATAGTGTTACAAATGACCTGCCCGACTATAAATTCTTTTGTTTTAACGGACAACCACAGTATTGCCAGGTTATTTCTGGTCGCAATGACAAAGAATGTGTTGATTTTTTTGACATTAATTGGGTGCATCAACCGTTTCACGAACCGCGTTATTTGCCATTTGCCGACGGGTGTCTTAAAAAGCCGAATCAATATGAAAAAATGTGGAAATTGGCTGAGAGTCTTGCTGAAGGTAAGCCATTCTCGAGAATAGATTTCTTTAATGTCAGAGATGTTGTGTATTTTGGTGAAATCACATTCTTCCCAACTAGTGGTTTTGGAGGATTTGATCCTCAATCCTATGATGAATTGTTTGGGGGGATGATCAGCCATAATAGCAATTAATGGATGATACAAAGTTGAATTATGAAAAAAACTAGTATTTTTAACTTTAGTAATATATATATTTTTTTGTGGCTTGTTTATAGCTTGCAGACATATGTTTTTGGACGAGCGGGAACTATTTATTCACAGGCCATTTTATTGTTTTTGTTGGGAGTGTCAATTTATTATTTCATTTATACACTCAACAATTACAAGATGCCTTCTTATATGAAAGGTCTGTGTGTGTTGGTCGCCATGTTTACAATTTATGGCATAATATTAATTCTTAATCCGACGACGTATAAGACCATTTCCGGGGAAACAGTATCAAAGTACAAGTATTTGCTTCATATATGGAGTTCATTGTTGCCTATTTATCCGTTTTTTGTTTTTACACGCCAAGGTAAGCTAAATGCAACAAGCTTGAAGAGGTGGGTCCTGTTCTTTTTTGTCAGCGTGACATTGCAGTATTACCAACATTATCAACAACAATTGTCCGAAGCTATGTTAGCGGGATCAAACCGTGAAGAGTTTACAAATAACTTTGGCTATGAATTTCTCGCAATGATTCCATTACTGGCGTTTTACGGCAAAAGAAAAATAATACAATATATTGGTCTTTCATACACCATGATTTTTATTCTCATGTCTATGAAACGAGGCGCCATACTAGTAAGTGTCATTTGTATTATTTGGTTCCTGCTAGTTTCATTTAAACATTCGAGAAGTGTCCAAAAAATTCGAGTTGTAGTGTTTGGCATTATTGTTATAATTGCGGGATATTATGTGATTCAATATTTATTAGAGAGCAGCGATTTTTTTAATCAACGCCTTGAACTGACAATGGAGGGGGATTCCAGTGGAAGAGATGTCATATATGCAACTTTGGTAAACCATTATTTAAATGAAACAAATCCTTTGTTGTTTTTGTTTGGCAATGGAGCTTATACTCCACTGTCAATTCTTGGGCAATCGGCACATAATGACTGGTTAGAGTTAGCTCTTAATCAAGGTGTTTTTGGTATGCTTGTCTATCTTCTTTATTGGATGGGATTTTATAAAAGTACTAAAAAATCACGTTATGATGAGGAGCTTTTTTTGGCCATGAGTTTATTGCTTATCTCTAATTTTATTCGTTCCTTTTTCTCCATGTCATATGGCGATATGTCAATATATGCAACTATGTGTCTGGGGTATTGTATGGGGCGGTTAAGCAATCAAAAGAATATACAAGGAAATACTTCAACATAGAAATAGAATATGAATATATGTATTATTACCTATAAATACCCGAGCAAGCATAATACGTCAGATTATGCTTTCGTAAAGCAATTGGTAGATGCTATTGCTGCTCAGGGGATTCATTGTAGTGTGTTGGCTCCTTTCAGCATTTCCCATTACAAACGTTTGACTGTATCGAAAGAGGAATATGCTGTTGGCGAAGGAAAGGTCACAGTTATTCGACCTGGGTATTTGTCCTTTTCAAAGTTTAAAATAGGAAAGTTTAATCTTTCGTTATGGGCGCATAAAAGGGCATTCAAAAGAGCTTTTAGAAAACTTGATACAAAACCCGACGTGATTTATGGGCATTTTTGGAGTGCAGCCTACTGTGGTTACGAACTTGCAAAGAAGAACAATATTCCATTGCTCGTTGCATCTGGGGAGAGCGAAATAAGCAAAATGTTCGCAGCACCATTGGATGTCCGTGAGTTTGCAGAATATGTGTCAGGAGTGATATGTGTATCATCAAAGAATCGTGATGAGAGTATTAAGCTTGGATTGACATCAATCGAAAAGTGTGGAGTATTCCCCAATGCTGTTAATGTTGAATTGTTCCATAAGCGTGATAAAAGTGAGTGTAGACAGCAGTTAGGGTTGCCTCAGAATGAGTTTATTGTGGTATTTGTTGGTTGGTTCAACGACAGGAAAGGTGCACAGCGCATTGCTGAAGCAATTAATCGCACAGGGGGAGTTAAGAGTATTTTTATTGGTAAAGGAGAACAAGATCCGCAATGCGACGGGATATTATTTAAGGGGCCAATGCCTCACGACCAAGTGCCAATTTACCTTGGCGCTGCTGATTGTTTTGTGCTTCCTACTCGGGCTGAAGGCTGCTGTAATGCTGTTGTTGAGGCAATGGCTTGTGGCCTGCCGATAATAAGTAGTAATTTGCCATTCAATTGGGATGTTCTTGATGAAACAAATAGTATCATGGTGGATCCTAATGATATAGACGAAATAGCGAATGCCATCAGGCTTATGCGAGACGATACTGATTTGCGAGAGAATCTTTCTAAAGGAGCATTGCTTAAAGCTGAGAGTCTCACTATTGATAGACGGGCCCAAGCGATAGTTGACTTTATTAGTTCAAAAATTGTATAAAGAAAGAGATATGGGAAAAAAGAAGATAGTGTTTGTTCTCAATAATATAACACTAACACGCTGTTTAAAAAGAGTAGGTGAGTTTATTGATAACGGGTATGATGTTGATGTTTATGGCTTTGAAAAGCAAGGCGAAGAAGGATATGCGTCGCCTGCGAATTTTAATATTTCAGTAATAGGCGTCTTTTCACGCAAACAATCATACTATGAACGATTGAAGGTTTATTATAAATCGTTAAAACCGCTGTTTAGGAAATACAAGGGGCAAGACGTAATCTTTTATTATTTCTTTTTCAATATTGCATTTGCTGCCAGGTTGTTATGCCGAAGACCTTTTATATATGAGGAATCCGACATGCCATATACGGGCTTGAAAAACAAATTATTAAGGAGGTGGTTGGGTAATATTGATAAGAAAATGATTAAGAAATCATTGCTTACGGTAATGACATCAGAGGGTTTTATAGATTATCATTTTGGAGATGATAGGCCGGGAAATATTGTGGTAGTAGCGAATAGAGTCAACCCATTAATGATGAATTTGCCCTATCAGAAACATGACTTTGATATAAACCATTTGTCTATAGCATTTGTCGGAGGGTTTAGATATAATTCGGTAATAAATTTTGCAACAACGATTGCTGAGCATTTCCCGCAACATGAATTCCATGCGTATGGAATTATACTTGAGTATGGAGAAGAATTAAAATCACTATGCGACAAATATGATAATGTTCATTTCCACGGAAAATTCCGAAATCCTGATGATTTGCCGTCCATTTATGAAAAGATTGATTTGGTGTTAGCTTCATATGATGCGACCTATATCAACGCTCAATATGCCGAGCCGAACAAGATGTATGAAGCCATATTCTTCCGCACACCAATTATAGTCAGTTCAAATACATTTTTGGCGAAAAAAGTTACAAAATTGGGTATAGGATACCACATCAATGCGTTAGACAAACAGGAGATTATCTCATTTGTCAACGGATTGACCGCTGATGATATCAATAAGAAGATTCAGGCTTTGGAAGCCTTGCCTCAAGAATATGCGATAAACAAGAATCCCGAATTGTTCGACTATTTACAAAATTATTAAGAATGTCACATTTTTTAAAATACATAGTTATTTGGTTGGGTTCGTTAATGAAAAAGCCCCTCCTTGCATTAAGACGAAATAGTGTTAGTGCGACATCTCGTGTCAGGTTAAATAGTTTTTATAGAGGATGTAAGATAGGTAAATGGTGCTTTATCGGACGTTATGGCATATTTAACAATGTTCATATAGGTAATTATACTTGTATAGCTCCTTCTTGTCAGATAGGAGGAGAGGAACATTCTTATTGGGCGGCATCAACATCTCCTCAATTAAGTGATGAATGTATTTCTGGACGAATTACGTATATAGGACATGATGTATGGATTGCTGCCAATTGTATTATTCGACAAGGTGTGACCATTGGAAATGGTGCTGTTGTTGGAGCTAACTCTTTTGTAAATAAAGATATTCCTCCTTATGCAATTGTTTTCGGGTCACCTGCAAAAATATATAAATATCGTTTTGATGAAGACACAATAAAAAGACTTAATGATTCGCATTATTGGGATTTTGCTCCGAAGGAAGCAAAAGTTATTCTCGGGAAGATAAAAGTACAACAATCAGAAGCTTAAACAAGTTAATGCATGAAAGAAGAAGTTTATTTTAAGCATAGTGTTATTCCGTGTGGGTCGCTTCTTAAATATCCAGAAGAGAAATTACACATTAAAACAGTAAAACCGAGGCTTTTTAACTCTCTACGTACTTTCCTCTGGTCTATTGAAACTCTTTTTGGAGGGAAATATCTGGAGTACCAATTATGGAGAGAGGACAAGCTTGTTAGCAAGGCAGATGTGGTAACTTGGATACCGCAATTTCAGTTTATGCCGAAAACAGGTTTGCATGTTGGTCCATGTGTGACTATGAAAGATGAGCGTGGACGTGGCTATTATCCGTATTTACTGAGTAAGATTGTAGAAGACAACCCTCAAAAAAGGTGTTATATGATAGTTGGCCCCAAGAATGCCCCAAGTACACGTGGGGTTGAAAAAGCAGGATTTCGGCCTTTCGCTGCCGGGTACAGGACGCGATGGGGTAGATACGTAATAAACAAATAATAACAAATGGAAGCATTCCGTCTTTATAAAGGTGGTTGGGTGAATACTATCCCTCACCAATCAGTTAAGATAACCCAAGACGAGGCTCGCAATCTTCTAAAAAAGGGAGGGCGCTTTGTGAAAAATGTATATAATTGGGATAAGCAAGAACCGTCTTCTTTTTGGTATGTCATCAAAGACGTATATGGTGGGATAGACGAGCTTCCGGTCAAAGTTAGAAATCAAGTAAGGAAGTCCCAAAAGACATACGATTTCAAGAAGGTCTCTCCAGAAGAAATGAATGAACTGGGTTTTGATCTGTTCAACAAATCCAGAGAAAGATTTGGACAGAATATGTCTGTAACAAGAGAACAATGGGCAAGTCGTGTAAATAGCGGTGATGGGGATTTCTGGCTGGCTGTTGACAAAGAAACTGGAATGGCAGAAGGTTTTGGAATTAATCGTATTATTGGTGATTATTGTAGTTATGTAAGTATGGGTGTCAATCCAAATGCCCCCAAATCCACCTATCCGATGTATGGGCTGATTTTGGAAATGAACCGATATTATCTGGAAGAGCTCAAATTGAATTATGTCTGTGATGGCGCTAGGAGTATAACAGAGCATTCGAATATCCAGCCATTCTTGGAGGAAAAGTTCAAGTTCCGTAAGGCATATTGTGATATACAGATGATTTACAAGCCTTTGCTAGGATTAGCTGTGAAATTATTGTTTCCGTTTAGAAAGCTAATAAAAATAAAAAAATTACAAGCATTTCTATACCAAGAATCGATGGCTAGAGGCATTATTGAATAACAAATAATAGTATTTTTATGATAACAGTTATCACTCCGACATACAAGCGACATCAGTATCTAAAGAATGCTATCGAGTCGGTATTAGCCCAGACGTACACCGATTTCGAGTATATTATAGTAGACGACAATCCTTCAGATTCGGAAGAACGTAAACTGACAGAGGAAGTTATGCGAGGATTCACCGACGCGCGAATTCACTATGTTCAGAATAAGAAAAATTTGGGAGGGGCGGGATCTCGCAATGTGGCCATAGAAATAGCAAAAGGCGACTATATTGCCTTCCTAGATGATGATGATGTGTATCTGCCTAATCGTTTGAAAGTTCAGGTGGAAGCAATGGAGAAAAACGGCTGGGATGTGAGCGTAATGGATGGTGCGACCTTCCTATATGAAACCGGTGCTCCAGTATCGGAGAGGCACCAGCATCTGTGGGAAGGTATGACGAATGACGACTTAATTCGTAGCCATCTGATGTATCATATTTCTGGAACGAATTCATTCATGTTCAGAACCGACTTCATTCGGAAGATTGGTGGGTTTGATATAGTTCCATCATGCCAGGAGTATATCCTAATGCAGAAAGCCTTGGATGCTACGCCTAAGTTCGGTTATCTGCCTGTTACGCTCATAAAGAACTTTCAGCACGAAGGAGAACAAGTATCTACTGGCCCCAAGAAATTGGCAGGACAGAAGATGTTGATCAAGAATAAAAAGAAATACTTTTATCTACTTACGGGCAAGGAAAAGAGGCAAGTGTTGTGTCGTCATCACGGCGTGCTGTTCTTCGTGTACTACAAGATGCACAAATATCTCCATGCCGCATGGGAAGCTTTTTTGTGTTTCTTTACTTCGCCAGTGAATGCCGTAAAGTGGGTAAAAGAGTATAAAGGTAAAATAACAGCTTAATGGAAAAGAAAAAGCTAAGCACAACGTACAAGTTGTTAAGAGCCTTGGGTTTCAACTATTCCGAAGAGGAATACGGCGATGTGAGCCTGTGGCGAGTGATAAAACAGTTCTTCAGGAACATTCATCTGAAGCATCTGGAAAAGATGCTTGACAGGTTTTATATGGAGCCATTTGCTCCAAGAAAACTGCGTCCATACTTGATTAGGAAGATGGGGTGTCATGTGGGAAAGAACACTTTTTTTGGTGACTATGTACGTATGGACACCAGCTATGCAGATATGATATATATTGGAGATTACACCCATATCACAAGTGGTTGTCGTTTGCTGTGTCACCAGCGTGATTTGACGGGTTATTGTGTGGGGGATAATGCCGCCAGTTTAGGTTATAGAACTGGAGAAATTCATATTGGCAAGGGAGTAATGGTTGGTATGGAAACGCTGATAATGCCTGGCGTCACCATTGGTGACGGAGCCATTATAGGAGCTGGTTCAATAGTAACAAAAGACATCCCTGCATGGACCATTGCCACTGGCAGACCAGCAAGAGTAATAAAATCAATTCCAAAACGTGAAATAGAATGAAAAAAGTATTAGTTATAGCCGCTCATCCCGACGATGAAGTTCTCGGTGTCGGCGGAACAATAGCAAAATTATCTGCAACAGGCATAGAATGTCATTTGCTTATTGTAACAGATGGCAGTTCTTCACAGTATAGGGATTCTGATAGATTATCAGAGATTATAGAAGCCAAAAAACAGGAAACTAAAAATTGCGCCGATATACTTGGCATAAAGTCAATTCATTATGGTGGTCTGCCAGACATGAGATTGGATGCCACACCTCATGTGGAAATCAATCAAGTGATTGAAAAGGTTATCGATGAGGTTAAGCCCGACACGGTGTTCACTCATTTTTGGGGCGATGTGAATATGGACCACCAGAATGTGTTTAAGTCGACTTTAGTGGCGGTTCGTCCGGTGATGGGGCAGGTGGTGAAGGAATTATACTGCTATCGTGTTCCATCGTCAACAGAATGGACGCCTAATAAGGAAGATACAATGTTTATGCCTAACTATTTTGTTGATATAACTAAATATGCTGAACAAAAGTATAAGGCCTTTGCTTGCTATTCGACTGAGTTGAGGGAGTATCCTCACCCCCGTTCGGTACAATATCTTCGTGAGACAGACAAAGCCGCAGGCCTTTGTGTGGGAATGCTAGCCGCAGAAGAATTTGTGATGCTACGTAAACTGGTGTAATCATGTATGACTTTATAAAACGCTGTTTCGATCTGCTGTTTGCCGTCTTGTTTCTGATTGTATTCAGTCCAATTTATCTGCTGACCATAATCATCATCAAGATTACAAGTCCGGGACCGGCGATATATAAAGCTGCTCGTGTCGGTAAGGACGGGCGGCTTTTTACGTGTTACAAGTTCCGCTCCATGCGCGTGGATAGCGGCAAGGTGCGTCTGACTACACTGGAGAATGATGACCGAATCTTCCCGTTTGGCAAGTTTATCCGTAAGACCAAGATAGACGAGATGCCGCAAGTGGTGAATATTTTGAAAGGGGAGATGAGTGTCGTGGGGCCACGGCCTGAGGACAAGGAAAATGCGGATAAGGTTTATATTGGCGAATATGTTCATATTATGGATGTAAAACCAGGCCTTACCAGCACGGCAAGTTTATACGATTACACACATGGCGAACTGTTTGAAGATGAAGAGTCGTACGAAAAGGAATTTATGCCAAAGAAGCTGAAGCTGGAGCTCTATTATATCAATCATCGTACGCTTTGGTATGATTTTGTGTTGATACTGAAGACGGCATGGCTGATCATATTGAAAACATGTGGCAAGAAAGAGTTTCGTGAACCGAAAGAATTAAGAAAATGAAGTTTTTAAATCATAAGATAGTCATAATATTGTTATTCTCGTTTTTCCTGTCGTCATGTTCTTCTTTGAAACATTATTTTGCAGGAAAAAGAGACATATCACCATATGATTATGGATTGGCAGAAGCAAAAACCGGAGTTGAAAGATACAATGTGCTGTTGGAAACCCATAAAGCTGCCGTAGCCAAAGGTGTTAACGTCAATTATTCCGGCATAGATACTCTTCTAATTGAGATTCCAGGGAAACCATCCAGTATACCGCTAACACAATATAACGATTTCAAAGGGTGCGTTTTTATTGTTAAAAACACGTCAAAAAACTGCTGGTTGTTTAGAATAGAGGAAAAAGAAACTCCTATAAATGTTCCGAAAAAGCTGATAGACGACGGAGACTTCCGCTCGCTCGATGCATTGAAAAAAGGTCGTTATATTCTTCTTATTGAAGATGAAAATCCTTGGGTATTGAATAGAAAAGGTCATGGATATGGTCATCAGCGCAAAGATATTTTGCTAATAGAGAACGGGAAAGCTAAAAATAGTGTCATTATGCCTTATGACAACGACGATTCTTCCCCTGTTTGTTCTTATATTAAAGTAAAAAATGAGCCATTTGTTTTTAAAAACTTAACAATAATTCGAGACGAAGCATGCTCATTTCTTACGCATATAGCTTATATATCGGGATTTGACAATGTAAATGTTTCAGATGTTAGCATTTATACACCACCGAGTACCTTGACTGATGATAGGGGAATACGCTTTTATAATAGTACTAATGTGACGTTTGATAATGTGCGTATTGACGGCACGTATTCCCAGAAAGACCATTCTGGTTATGGCATCTCTTTGAATAATGTGTGGAATTTCCAAGTATATAATATGTACGGTAATGGAAATTGGGGCGTTTTTGGAACCAACAATGTAAATACCGTTCATATAAATGATTCTCAAATAAATCGCTTTGACATTCATTGTTATGGGCGAGATTTGTTTTACGACAAAGTCTATTTCTTTGACCGTTTCAATAGTCACGCATCCGTTTTTGGAAAGATAGTTTTCAATAATTGCACTTTTACAGATTTTGTCCCTTCTCAGTATGGCGGGTCGTACAATGCATTTGTGGCTCATGATATAGAATTATACAATTGTGTGTTTAACGTAACACCAAAGAGAAATTATTTTTGCAGACCAATGGATGTGTCTGGTGAAATCAATAAGAGACATGAGCTTTCCAAGAAATGCCTTCCAAATATCAGAATAAAAAATTTGACAGTCAATATGGCGGAGGATGTGAAAGAGTTTTACTTATTCTTTATTAAGAAAAGTGATAGTATTGTTCTTCCATTTGACGGGATAAAAGAAATCAGCGTTGAAGGATTAACCATTAATGCGGCACCAGGAACTCCCTTAAAAAATGTACAACTAAGCAATCGTCCAGTAGAAACTGTGAATGATGTTAACTTTACTATAAAAGATGTTGTTATCAATCAGCCGAAAGCTGGTACACGAAGCAATGCAATCCTAAAGTTCAATATGCCAGTAAAAGAAGGTATGCTAAATATCTCAAAGATAGAGAATCTGATTATTGATTCTAAATAAAATGGATTTTATATGTCGGAGCATAATAGTATTTACCTCTGCCTGACTAATATGAGTGAGAAATAATTTAACTTCACTACGTTTTAATTTATGAACATACTATACATTATTGGCAACGGCTTTGATGTGGCACAAGGATTGAATACCAGATATAAAGATTTCTATCCTTATTATCTGAAGTGTGACTCGCCTAATGAAGCCGTCAAAACGATGAAAAAGGAGATAGATGAAAAAATTGATGATTGGTCGGATATGGAGCTCGCATTGGGCAAATTCACTAAAAATGTCAATTCATCCGAGGAGCTGACCGATATGTATTTCGATTTGTCGGAAAAGCTTGCCGAATATTTGCAAAAAGAATCTCAAAGGAAAGTATTTAACCAAAACTTAAAGTTTTTACAAGACCTGTTTGAACCGGACAGGTATCTTGAGCCATTAGACCAAAGGTATTATAAGGCACATTATAACGCACATTATGATAGGGATCAAAGAATTACCCACATAGATATAATCACATTGAATTATACCAGCACAATAGAATGGCTGTTGGGTCCCGTCAATAAAAGAAACATGACTATTGGCAATACATTTTATAATGTGAGCAATGTCTGCCACCGTCACGGTATGTTAGGAGATACAATACTAATCGGCGTCAACGACGAACAACAGATATCAAACGAATCATTCAAACAAGACCGGTCCGTAAAAGATTTGTTGGTAAAACCGATGGCGATAGATGCTATGCGAAGTGATAATGATCTGACATGCAAAGAACTGATTCATAACGCAAGTATTATTGTCCTTTTTGGTGTGTCTATTGGAGAGACTGATGCAAACTTATGGAAAGATGTAGTAAATCGTTTGAAAGGTGGAGACGCTATGCTTTTGTATTTTCATCACTCTGACGATATCATCCCTGCGAATCGGAAACAATTGTTGGGTGTGAAGGAGGCTCGGGCTCGAGACTATCTATATAGTCATTTGGGATTACCCGAAAATTTACAATTAAACAACAAGGTGTTGGTTGGTTACAACAAAGATATTTTCAAAATAAAAGGGGATAAAAAAGTGACATCCCAAAGTGGGAAATTTGAAAACACGTAACCTTGTGATTTTAGTTTATTTACCGAAAGTAAAATAAGATTCCCGTTATTTTACTTTCATCGAAAAAAGTAAAATAAAAACATTTTTTATATGCCACAAAATCGTATTTACCTCTGCCTCGCGCACATGTCGGAGGCAGGACTTGAACAAAAGTATATCAAAGAGGCCTTCGACACCAACTGGGTGGTGCCGCTCGGACCGAATGTCAACGGATTTGAAAAAGATCTCGAGGATTTTGTCAATGAGATTCCGCATCAAGTGCGGAATGATGGGACTACCCTCATTGCGGCCTCCGAGCCGCAATCCCTCGCAAAGCGGGTCGTGGCTCTTTCAGCAGGAACTGCAGCCGTACATCTCGCACTGATAGCATGCGGCGTGAAACCGGGCGACGAGGTCTGCGTACAGAGCTTCACATTCTGCGCTTCGAGCCACCCGATAACGTATCTTGGCGCGACACCGATATTCATCGACAGCGAGAAGGACTCGTGGAACATGGATCCCGAACTGCTTGAGAAGGCCATCAAAGACCGTATCGCCAAGACAGGCAAGAAGCCGAAAGCTATTGTCCCTGTTGCACTTTACGGTATGCCATACGACGCCGACCGCATCATGGAAATCGCTAACCGTTACGACATCCCTGTCGTCGAGGACGCTGCCGAGGGATTCGGCTCACGCTGGAAAGGACAGGTGCTCGGAACATTCGGAAAATATGGCGTTTTGAGCTTCAACGGCAACAAGATGATCACCACCTCGGGAGGCGGCGCTCTCATTACCGCCAACGAAGACGAATGGCGCGAAATCATGATGTACGCTACGCAATATCGCGAGAGCTATCCGTATTACCAGCATGAGAAAATAGGCTACAACTACCGAATGAGTAACATCTGCGCAGGTATAGGCCGCGGCCAGATGACTATTGTCAACGACCATATAGCCCATCACAAACACGTCATGGAGCTTTACAAAGAGCTTCTGAAAGACGTGAAAGGCATTGAGATCCATGGCAACCCCGATGAGCGTTACGACAGCAATTTCTGGCTTAACACCATCACTATTGACCCGAGCATCAGAATCAAAGGTCAGGAGAACGCTTACAAGACCATCGTTCAAGGTGCTGTCGGCGGTGCTGCAGGTGTTATTCATGCTGCTGAATCGGCAACCACCGACTGCCAACCGAATGACAATGTCGAAGCTTTGCGCGTGTGGCTCGACGCCGCAGGCGTCGAGGCCCGTCCTCTTTGGAAACCTATGCACAAACAACCAGTCTATAAAGACGCTCCGGCATACCTGAACGGCGTTTCAGAGGCATTGTTCAAAGTCGGAATGTGCCTGCCGAGCGGTCCATATGTAAAAGACAACGATGTGAAGTATATCGTTGATAAGATCAAGGAAGCTATTTTGGGTTAATAGCAGAATAGTTTAGTAGTTTAATAGAATTAAGGGCTGGGTTCCATGGGGAGTCCGGCCTTTTTTATTATTAATTTTGTCGTTTTTTGAAAAATTTGTATCTTTGCATTGCATAAAACACTAATCGATATGTCAAAAACCGCATTAATCACAGGCATCACGGGGCAGGACGGCTCGTTTTTAGCGGAGTTTCTGCTGGAAAAAGGCTACGACGTGCATGGGATAATCCGACGCTCGTCATCGTTTAACACTGGTCGCATTGAGCATCTGTATCTCGACGAATGGGTGCGCGACATGAAGCATAAACGCCTGATCACGCTGCATTACGGCGACATGACCGACTCGTCGTCGCTTGTCCGTATCATCCAGAAGGTGCAGCCTGACGAGATTTATAACCTCGCCGCGCAGAGCCATGTGAAGGTGTCGTTCGACTGTCCGGAATACACCGCCGAGGCCGATGCCGTTGGCACTTTGCGACTGCTTGAGGCGGTGCGAATCCTTGGGATGGAGAAGAAATGCCGCATCTACCAGGCATCCACGTCGGAGCTGTTCGGAAAGGTGCAGGAGGTGCCACAGAAGGAGACGACGCCATTCTATCCGCGCTCACCATACGGAGTGGCGAAACAATACGGTTTTTGGATAGTGAAAAACTACCGCGAAGGCTACGGTATGTACGCTGCCAACGGCATCCTCTTCAACCACGAGAGCGAGAGGCGCGGCGAGACATTCGTGACACGGAAAATAACATTGGCGGCAGCCAGAATAAAACAAGGACACCAAGACAAGCTGTATCTTGGTAACCTCAACGCCTTGCGCGACTGGGGCTATGCCAAGGATTACGTGGAGTGCATGTGGCTTATCCTCCAACAGGAGAAACCTGACGATTTCGTCATTGCCACTGGCGAATATCATAGCGTGCGCGAGTTCTGCACACTGGCATTTAAAGAAGTCGGAATAGAGCTTCGCTGGGAAGGCGAAGGCGAGAATGAGAAGGGCATCGACAAGGCTACGGGCAAGGTTTTGGTGGAAGTCGACCCACGCTATTTCCGTCCGGCAGAAGTCGACCAGCTGCTCGGCGACCCAACGAAAGCAAAGACACAGCTGGGTTGGAATCCGCGTAAGACAAGCTTCGAAGAACTGGTGAAGATCATGGTGGAGCACGATATGAAGAAGGTGAGGAAAATGTATCTTGAGGATTAGTTTAGAGTTGAGAGTGTAGAGTTTAGAGTAGTTGATAGTAGAGACGGTCGGTCGACCGTCTAAAAGTTTAAAGTTATGGAAAAACATTCAAAAATATACGTGGCCGGTCACCGTGGAATGGTCGGTTCAGCAATTGTAAGAGAGTTGCAGCGTCAGGGATATAACAATCTGGTATTGAGGACGCATAAAGAGCTGGACCTGACACGTCAGGAGGCGGTGGAGGCGTTTTTTGCCCAAGAGAAGCCTGAATATGTGTTTCTTGCTGCCGCGAAAGTGGGAGGAATAGTGGCAAACCAAAGCGCTTTGGCGGATTTTATGTATGAAAACATGATTCTTGAGATGAATGTGATTCATGCGGCTTGGAAAAATGGAGTGAAAAAGCTGGAATTCCTTGGCTCTTCGTGCATTTATCCGCGACTGGCACCACAGCCGATGCCTGAGTCGTGCCTGCTAACCTCGGAGCTCGAGAAGACCAACGAGGCCTACGCTTTGGCGAAGATTTCAGGTTTGAAATACTGTGAATACTTGAATCGTCAATATGGCACTGATTATATCTCAGTGATGCCGACGAATCTTTATGGTCCAAACGACAACTACCACCCTGAACATAGTCATGTTTTGCCGGCCTTGATAAGACGTTTTCATGAGGCAAAAATCAATGGTTTACAAGAGGTTACATGCTGGGGCGACGGCTCTCCGTTGCGTGAGTTTCTGTATGTCGACGACCTCGCAAATCTTTGTGTCTTTTTGATGAATAACTATTCTGGCAACGAAACAGTCAATGCTGGCACTGGCAAGGAATTGACTATTAAAGCATTAACAGAATTAGTTGCAAAAGTTGTGGGTTACAAAGGTGCCATCAAATGGGATACTTCTCGTCCTAACGGCACGCCTCGCAAGCTCCTTGATGTCAGCAAAGCCACCGCTCTCGGCTGGACTTATAAGACGGAGTTAGAAGATGGAATCAAGCTCGCATACGAGGATTTCTTGAATAATCCTATTCGCGCAGAACGATGAAAAAGGTTTTCGTCAGCGGTTGTTACGATCTGCTACATAGCGGTCATGTGGAATTCTTCCGCCAGGCCGCGCAATATGGCGATTTGTATGTCGGCATTGGCTCTGACGAAACGATATTGCATTACAAAGGTCACCGCACGCTATACGATGAGAACGAGCGTCTGTTTATGGTCAAAGCCATCCGTTACGTGAAAGACGCTTACATCAATGCGGGTAGCGGCATCATGGATTTTATCCCGACCGTCGATATCGTGAAGCCTGATATCCTTGTGGTTAACGAAGACGGCGACCATGAGGAGAAACGCCAGTTTTGCAAAGAGAGGGGTATTGAATATGTGGTGCTTCAGCGGGTGCCCAGTGAGGGACTTGAGGCACATTCCAGCACCGCACTGAAAGACAAGCTATGCCAGATTCCTACTCGTTTGGATCTTGCCGGCACGTGGATTGACCAGCCTTACGTGAGTCAGTATGCGCCGGGATGGGCTATCACCATATCGCTTGAGCCGACATTCGAAATACGCGAACGCTGCGGTCTCTCGACATCGACGCGCAACATGATAAAGAAGATTTGGCCTGTGAGGTTGCCGAATATGGATCCGGAGTTCTTGGCAAAGATGATGTTTTGCTTTGAAAACGACCCCGAACGTAGCGACGGCATCATCAGCGGAGCGCAGGATTCGATAGGTATCTGCATGCCAGGACTGGTTCGCCATTATTACGACAAACGTTATTGGCCTCTGAAGATAGAGAGTTGTAAAGATGAGGAAGTGTTGCAATGGCTTGAGAATCATCTGGTTATGATTCCAATGGAGCCTCGAAAGCCCGGCTGCAGCGTTGTCGAAGGCAAAGACATCAACGAGACAAAGGTCAAGGCATTGGCTAAAGCCGCCGATGACTGCTGGGATGCCATTTTAAAGAAAGACTTGCAAGCATTCGCTAAGGCGTATAAAGACTCGTTCAACGCCCAGGTGGCGATGTTTCCGGGGATGATTCACCCTAGTTTAGAGTGTAGAGTTGAGAGTTTAGAGTCAGTTGAAAAAGTGGAAAGTATACAAGACATTATAGACAAGTGGTCAGCAGTGCCTGGTGTTTTGGCTTGGAAGATGCCTGGTGCCGGCGGTGGGGGCTATCTCGCCTGCGTTGTCACCGACGCCCAATCGTTTGCGAAGAAACATCCCGAAGCGATAAGACTAACCATCAGAAGATTATGAAACTCGTTGAAAAGAAATACCTGTTGCCATTTATCTTGGTGACCTTGTGCTTCGCTCTTTGGGGATTTGCGAATGACATCACCAACCCCATGGTTAAAGCGTTCTCGAAGATTTTCCGCATGAGCGTCACTGATGGCACACTGGTGCAGGTGGCATTTTACGGCGGTTACTTCTGCATGGCTCTACCTGCCGCCTTGTTTATCAAGCGTTTTAGCTACAAAAGCGGTATATTGATGGGTCTCGGCCTATACGCTCTCGGTGCCCTAATGTTCATTCCCGCAAGAGCAATCGGCAGCTATTATCCGTTTCTAATTGCTTATTTTATACTCACTTGTGGCTTGAGTTTTCTCGAAACGACTGCTAATCCGTTCATTTTATCTATGGGTGAAAAAGAGACATCAACACGACGACTGAACCTTGCACAGGCATTCAACCCTATTGGCTCGCTGCTTGGCATGTGGGTGGCGATGAACTGGATTCAAGCCAAGATGAGCCCATTGTCAACTGTTGAGCGTGCCACCTTAAACGATGTAGAGTTCGAGACATTAAAACAATCCGATTTGTCAGTGGTTGTTGGACCTTACGCTGCCATAGGTATAGTACTTGTTGTCATTTTTGTTTTGATTTTAATAACAAAAATTCCATCGAATAAATTAGAAAACAATGGCATCTCGCGTGCTTTGGGGCCTTCAGTGAAGCGGCTTTTTGCAAATCAAGCTTACCGAGAAGGTGTTGTTGCGCAGTTTTTCTACGTTGGGGCACAGATAACCTGTTGGACATTCATAATCCAATATGGGACGAAGGTCTTTATGGCTGAAGGTATCGCCGAGCAGACCGCTGAAATTATGTCGCAAAGACTAAATATTATCGCCATGATTCTTTTCTGTGGTTCACGTTTTCTCTGTACATGGTTGCTGAAATGGTTTAAACCAGCTAAGATGCTTGCTGTTTTTGCTTCAATTGCTATCGTATTGACACTCATTGTGATAATGGTTGGTGGACGCACTGGACTTTACAGCCTTGTGGCCGTTTCAGCATGCATGAGCCTGATGTTTCCAACAATCTATGGTCTCGCCTTGAAAGATGTCGGTCCCGATACTGAAATTGGTTCAGCTGGATTGATAATGGCAATTCTAGGTGGCAGCTTATTGCCGCCTCTACAAGCAATGATAATTGATGCTGGAAACACCGCATTGTCGTTTATAGTTCCTGCAATTTGTTTTGTGGTGATATTAGTTTATTCAATAAATTGCCATAAAGAGCAAAACGAGAAATATTAAGGTCGTCTTTGGTGCGATGGCCCGCGCCAGAAATAAGAAATTGCCCGATAGGGTTAAAAAGAATTAATTATGAAAAGATACTGCCAAACTCTCACTCTCATCGATAACCCCGAAATGATCCAAAAATATGTCGAGGCTCATAAAAATGTATGGCCTGAAATCATTGAAGGTCAACGGGAAGTCGGCATCCTTGATATGCAAATCTACCGCAAAGGCCGCACTCTCTTCATGATATGCGACACCGTCGACGACTTCGATTTCGAGCGTGACATGGCACGACTCGCGACCCTCCCTCGACAAGCGGAATGGGAAGCCCATGTTGCCCAGTTTCAAGGCTGTAGCCCCGATGCACCCTCATCCGAAAAATGGCAATTAATGGAGAGAATCTTCTAATGGCTATTCAGGAATCATCAGCGAATCAGCCCCAATGCGTTCCATTTCCCTGTTAAACCGTTTTCGGTTTCGTTTCATTTTCCTTTTCAAAACTTCTCTTTTATTAAACCTATTGTAAATCAACGAGATAGGACTCATGACACTCGCCGGAGGTTCTCTTACTGGCTTTTTGTTTATCATTTTTTCATCGTCTTTTTTCGAAACTCCAGGCACGAAATATGGCCGTCGCCAAGGCATATTGATGATTTCCCTTTTGAATGTCTCATAATCGGGGAAAGGATAAATTTCAACAGAATCGAGAACTATATTGCTCCTTATTAGCTTGATAATCAATTCGTTATCTAAAACACTATCTTTTAAAACAGGAACTCTTTGTCTGTCAAATCCGACACAGCTAACCCACAGAGTATCAATCAGTTTTGATTTTATCTGAAAAGCGCCTTCTTTGTCCGTAATCGTGCCATAATGCGATAACTCACTGATAATGTTGACGTTAGAAATAGGTTGAAGACTGTCTTGCGATACGATTTTACCTTTCACAGAAAAACATTCCTCCTGCGACTTCACCGAAAAAACGCAGAAAAGCAAAGCTATTGAGAGTAGGATATTTTTCATATTCAATTAACGTAAAAATGAAATTATTATTATTTTTGCATTGTTGTAGTTTAGAGTTTAGAGTGTATAGTCAGTTAAGAAGTTTTATAGTTTAGAGTGTAGAGTGTAGAGTCAGTTTGTTAGTTTTATTGTTTAGAGTTGTAGAGTGTAAAGTAGTTAGAAACAAAATTAAAAATCAAAATTATGGAAGTTTTTGGATATAGAAAATTGATTGCTTATCAAAAAGCTAAGGAAGTTGTAAAAATAACATATAAACTAATTAATAAATTTCCGTCTAATGAAATGTATGGATTATGTAGCCAATTAAAGAGAGCTTCTATTTCAATAACATCAAATATAGCAGAAGGTATTAATCGTTTTTCAGTAAAAGATAAAGCACATTTTATTGAAATGGCTTATGGTTCTCTTATGGAAGTGTCATCTCAGTTCGAAATAGCTGAAGATCTTGGATATATAAAATCTGAAGATCGATTAAGTCTTGATTTCTTAATTGAAGAAGTTGCTCGTCTATTATCAGGTCTTCAAAAATCATATAAAATTTAAACAAAATACTATAAACTTAAAACTCTAAACTTTAAAACTGTCTCTAAACTCTACACTTTAAACTCTCAACTATGAAGAAAAAAAGAAATAGCCTCAGCACATTCGTAAACACTATCCTGCGAATTTTCGGCGAGCACCCATTCAAGCCGATGAATTACAAGCAGATTGCCAAGATTATGGGCGTTCGCGACGCTGCGGGCAAAGACGTGATATACCAGGTCCTCGTGACCCTCGCTCACGATGGCCAACTTGTTGAGGATCATCCATATAGCTATGTCCTTAACCCCGATTTGGTAAGCGAATACGGACCGAAGCCGCAGTATGTGGTCGGCATTGTCGATATGAAGAGCACTGGCAAGGCTTACGTGGTGCCTGAAGACGGCGGCGAGGACATACAGATAGCCTCCAACAATACAGGAAAGGCGCTTCATGGCGACAAAGTACGCGTGGCGATGTTCCCGAAACGTAAGTCGAAAAAGGTGGAGGGCGAAATTGTGGAAGTGCTTGAAAGAGCCCGTACTGAGTTTGTCGGAATATTCTCAATATCACATGGTTACGCCTTCGTGGTGTCGGAACGCGAGACGATGCCGGTCAATTTCTACATCCCGCGTGGCAGCTATAACAAAGCCAAGGACGGACAGAAAGTCATAGTGAAAATGACCGACTGGCCCGACAACTCGCGCAACCCGTTCGGCGAGGTGGTGAGAGTGCTTGGCTACCCGGGAGAGAACAACGTCGAGATGCAGTCGATACTCCTTGAATATGAGTATCCACTGGAGTTTCCGAAAGATGTCGAGAAAGAGGCAAACCAAATTTCTGACAAGATCTCATCATCTGAAATTAAGAAAAGAAGGGATTTCCGCGATGTCTTTACTATCACTATCGACCCGAAAGACGCCAAGGATTTTGACGACGCCATCTCTTATCGCAAGCTTCCTAACGGCAACCACGAAGTGGGAGTCCATATCGCCGATGTCTCCCATTACGTAAAGCCAGGTTCTGCCATCGACCGCGAGGCTCAGGAACGTGGTACCTCAGTTTATCTGGTCGATAGAACCATCCCGATGCTGCCAGAGAAGCTTTGCAACAACGTATGTTCACTTCGCCCCAATGAGGAAAAACTGACGTTTTCGACGGTGTTCGAGATGAACGACAAAGCCGAAATTCTTAACAAATGGATAGGAAAGACGGTCATAAAGTCAAACCGCCGCTTTGCCTACGAAGAAGTTCAGGCCATGATTGAGGGAGGCGATGGTGATTTCAAAGAAGAAATATTGATACTCAACGACTTGGCTACCAAACTTCGTGAGAAACGCATGGCGCAAGGCTCCATCAACTTCCACAGCGAAGAGGTGAAGTTTGTGCTCGACGAGAAGATGCATCCTATCGACACCTATGTGAAGGTGCAGAATGAGGCAAACATGCTTATCGAGGACTTTATGTTGTTGAGTAACAAGACTATAGCCGAGTCGATTGGCAAGAAAGATTCGAAATATCACGGCTACACCTTCGTGTATCGTGTCCACGACGAGCCTAACCCCGAGAAACTGTACAATTTCATCGCTTTGGTGTCGCGTTTGGGCTTTTCGATGAACATCAGCACGCGCGAAAACCTGGTGAAGTCGTACAATGCCTTGTTCGACGCCGTCGAGGGCAGGGGAGAGAAGAATCTTGTTGAGACAGTGGCACTTCGCACTATGGCAAAGGCTGTCTACAGCACTGTCAACATCGGGCATTATGGCTTGGCGTTCCCATATTACACCCATTTCACCTCGCCGATCCGCCGTTATCCCGACTTGATGGTTCATCGTCTCATTGAGCGTTATATGATTGAAAATCAGCCGAGTGTGAGTCAAAATGAGTATGAGGTACTATGCCAGCATGCCTCCGAGATGGAGCGCAAGGCTGCCGAGATGGAGCGCGAGTCGGTGAAGTTCAAACAGGCTGAATATCTGCAGGATAAGATTGGTCATGTGTTCGACGGACTCATCTCTGGCATCAGCAAATGGGGTATCTACGTGGAACTCAAGGACAACAAATGTGAGGGTATGGTGCGCTACAACACCCTTCAGGACGATTTCTACTACCTCGATGAGGAGAATTTCCGTGTCATCGGTCAGGAGCGCGGCACCATCTTCCAACTCGGCGACCCCGTGAAAGTCCGCATTGAAGCCGTCGATTTAATCAAAAAACAAATGGACTTTACACTGGTTAGCAGGCCGAATACGGTTTCGAAAAAACGGCCTCGTCATTTTTATTAAAAAAATTTGGTTTTTTAAAAAATATGTTTGATATTTGTAGTCTCAATTGGCAATAAAAATATTATCAACAAATTTTTAATACTATGAAAAGATTTTTACTTGTTCTGACAGCGCTTTTGGCCATGGATTTTATGGCAAACGCCAATGGAAATGACGCCTGGGATTTGAAGTATAGCTTCAGCGCCACCTCAGGCAGGCAGTATGGTGTAGTCACCGATGGATTCTACATCTTTACAAGTGCGTGGAGTAGTGATGCATCACATCAGTTTTACCAGTATGACATGCAAGGCAACCTGGTCGATGAATTCGAAATTACAGGCTGCGGCTATCTTCGCGACATGACTTACGATGGACGGTATTTTTATGGTGTTGACTGTACAACTACAATCTATTGTGTTGATTTTTACAACAAGAGCTTGGTTAGTACAACAACTTCGGAGTATGGTAACATGCGTGCCATCACTTACGATCCTTTCGATGGGGGCTATTTTTGGGTTATTGGTAACTGGTCTGGCAACTTGAAACAAATAAATCTTGATGGTACAGTTAATTGGGATACATATGTAGCTCCAGAGAGCGTTTCTGGTTTGGCATATTACAAAGAAGCAGACGGTTCCGAACACATTTACTGCTTCTGTAATGATGACTGCAAGATATATGATTACACTATAAGCGGTGGCAGTCTCAATCCAGACCCCATTTTCGATTTTTCAGCAACACCAGGCTTTGACGATGGCAGTAGTGGAGGTCTGTTTGTGGGCCCATACGAAGACAAGCTGTGTCTTTACGGCGATATTCAGCAGGCCCCTAATATTATCGGTATCTATGAGCTTCGCGACTTGCCGTTGTTAGCTAATTTCAATTATGGTATAGATGACGGCTGGAAGACATACAGTTCTAATGATACAAGATGGTATGTTGCAGCAGCATGCAGCCAGGGAACATTGGAGGCATATCATATTCGGTCGCTCTTTAAAAACGGCAGTAGCAGTGGTGGTACCGACTTCTTGGTTTCTCCTGCCGTCCATATTCAAAATGCGGGTACGTTGAGTTTTGCATACGCCACACCATCATGGGGAGGTGATATTAACAACCTGTCTGTTGGTTATAGTACTGCTCCCGATGGTCCTTTTACTTTATTTAGCGGATATCAAAATATGGAAAGTGTCGATTGGACAACAGCCTCCATCAATTTAAGCGGACTTAACGGCGTGTATTATTTTGCATTTATAAGTGAGAACGCTTACGGCTATTGCACCGCTCTCGATAATATTTCTTTTAATCTTTATCCTATAAATCAAGTTGATATCACCAATTTCGTGGCACCTGTGTGGGGCGCTCATCCTAACTATGACGTGACTGTACCAGATGGTGCACCATATTCGATTAGTGATGTTACTTGGTTTAAAAATGTAGATCAGGTGCTTGATCCGTCAGATGTGTTCGACCTCGAAAACGCTGGCTATTTTATGGAAGTCACACTTGATCCTGCACCAGGGTATTATTTTTTGACTGATGCGACAGTTAGTTTCAATGGCGACCCGTCAATTTGCGATCTTCCATATTGTTATGTTAATTATGGACAATTTATCGCTTATACAATCGATTATAACATTGTAGACGGTGTCAATGACATCGCGGCAGAGAGTCTTGGTGTTTATCCAAACCCTGCAAAAGACGTGCTTTACATCAACGGACTTGAACAGAACACAGAGGTGGGCATCTACAACGCTCTTGGCGCTCTTGTGAAAGTTGCCAATGTGAGCAGCGAAGAAGCCATCAACGTCAGCGAACTCCCGACAGGCCTCTACATCGCAAGATTTGGTGAAAACAGCGTAAGATTCACGAAAGAATAATATGAAAAAAACACTACTTTTAGCACTTCTATTCATTTCGTTCGTCTCTCATTCTCAAACGATTACCATCGGCGAAGGTACTGAGATAACCGATCGTGTTCCAATTAATTTGTTTTATAAATACGCATTCACCGAGCAGATTTATATGGCGGAAGAAATTGAATTTGCCGGTTACATCAAGGCAATAAAGTTTCGCACCGCGTATAGCTACAACAGCGACTTCACTGCCGACATCAACGTTTATATGAAAAATGTGACGAGAAGCATATTTGAGGATGGTGTTGATTTTGAGCCACTTGCAGAGGATAACCTGGTCTTTTCCGGTCAGTGGACTATCCCCGCTAATGTCGATGATTGGATGACCATTGAGTTTGACACACCGTTTTATTACAATGGTACCGACAATCTGATGGTTGCTATTGATAAGAACTCTGAAAACTGGGCAATTCGCTATTTCAAATATACCGACGCTTCCTTTAAATCATTGACTTATAACAGCGACACGGATAATCCTAATCCATACGACCTCGGTGCATTTACTGGTGATAAAATGGCCATAAATTATCGCGCAAACACGAAGCTCGTTTTCGGACCAAATAACAATGTGGTTGAAATTGGTGTCGAAACGTTGTCGGTTTATCCAAACCCTGCAAAAGATGTGCTATACATCAATGGGCTTGAACAGAACACAGAGGTGAGCATCTACAATGCTTTTGGCGCTCTGGTGAAAGTTGTCAATGTGAGCAGCGAAGAAGCCATCGACGTCAGCGAACTCCCGACAGGCCTCTACATCGCAAAATTTGGTGAAAACAGCGTGAGATTCACGAAAGAATAACAGGATTTCTGTCTAACAAAAAAAAGACCTCCGATTTCTCAGAGGTCTTTTTTGTTTACTAAACTCTACACTTTAATGTGCCAACTTCCCGTTGCTTCCCAGCACATTGATGATCTTATGCATGTAAAGCTCTTTCATGTGGTCACGGGCTGGTCCGAGGTACTTGCGAGGGTCAAACTCTGCCGGTTTCTCTGCCAAGGTCTTGCGGATGGCCGCTGTCATGGCGAGACGACTGTCGCTGTCGATGTTGATCTTGCACACTGCCGACTTCGCTGCCTTGCGGAGCTGTTCCTCAGGGATGCCCACCGCTGCCTTAAGTCCGCCGCCGTATTTGTTGATGATGTCAACATCGTCCTGTGGCACCGATGATGAGCCGTGAAGCACGATGGGGAAGCCAGGAAGCTTTTTCTCTATGGCCTCGAGCACGTCGAATGCCAGCGGAGGAGGCACCAGACGGCCGGTCTTAGGGTCGACGGTGCACTGCTCTGGAGTGAATTTGTAAGCTCCGTGTGATGTTCCGATGGAGATGGCGAGTGAGTCAACACCTGTCTTGGTCACGAAGTCGATCACTTCTTCAGGTTTTGTGTAGTGGCTCTCCTCAGCTGACACTTCGTCTTCAACGCCTGCCAACACGCCGAGTTCGCCCTCAACGGTGACGTCGTATTTGTGAGCGTAGTCAACGACTTTGCGGGTCAGCGCCACGTTCTCGTCGTATGGCAATGCCGAGCCGTCGATCATCACCGATGAGAATCCCATCTCGATGCAGTTCTTGCAGAGCTCAAACGAGTCGCCATGGTCGAGGTGAAGCACTATCTCAGGATGCTCGCAGCCGAGTTCCTTGGCGTATGCCACAGCGCCTTCTGCCATATAACGAAGCAGAGTCTGGTTGGCGTAGTTACGTGCGCCTTTCGAAATCTGAAGAATCACTGGCGATTTCGTCTCCACTGCCGCCATGATGATGGCTTGCATCTGTTCCATATTGTTGAAGTTGAAAGCTGGGATGGCATAACCGCCATTCACCGCTCTAGCAAACATCTCGCGGGTGTTCACCAGTCCTAAATCCTTGTAATTTACCATGTTATTATGTTTTTAATAATTTTCTAACTGCAAAATTACATATTATTTCTTATCTTTGCAAAAAATATTTTATGTCAAAGCGTAAGGTACCGCATACTTTTGTAATTGTCTTCTTCATAATCGTCATCGCCGCCGTCATGACGTGGTTTATCCGTCCCGGCAAATACATCGATGGCGTGTTTTATTATCAGGACGGCAATTACCAACCGCAGACATGGCAGGTGTTTTCAGCGCTTTTCAACGGTTTCGTGCAGCAGTCGAAAATCATCATATTTATCTTGATGATTGGCGGAGCGTTTTGGATCATGAACAAAAGCCGTGCCATCGACATGGGTATCTTTTCGTTTTTAAAATTTACGCAACGACTTGAAAATCATCGTGTTATAGGATTTTTAGGTATAGACAACATCATCATCGTGCTGATAATGCTGCTCTTCAGCCTTTTCGGTGCCATCTTTGGCATGAGCGAGGAGTGCATCGCCTTTGTGATTATCGTCATACCGCTCGCAATATCAATGGGTTACGACAGTATTACGGGTCTCTGCATGGTGTATGTGGCTGCACATATCGGTTTCGCGGGCGCCATCCTGAACCCGTTTACGATAGGCATAGCGCAAGGTATAGCAGAAGTGCCGCTGTTTTCTGGCATCGGCTACCGTATCTTCTGTTGGGTTGTCATCAATATCTTCGGCATCGCCTTTGTGCTGCATTATGCCCATAAAGTCAAGAGAAATCCGCAGTCTTCTATAATGTTCGACGATGATGCCTATTGGCGTAAGAACTCGTCGGCGCAAGGGCAGGAGTTTGAAAAATATGTGCCTCGTTCGGCTTGGTTTGTGTATGCTTTCCTGCTTGTTGCAATGACGATTTTCTCTGTTTTGAATCCTCAGACGACCCTCGTGGTGGGTGCTAAGGCTCTCACCATGCCGATAATACCGATATTGACAGGCATTTTTGCCGTTATCGGCATACTTTCCTTACGAAAAACGGTGCATAACTTCATCCTTGTGATGCTGCTTTACACCATCATCTACCTCATTGTTGGCGTGATGGGCTACGACTGGTATGTTATGGAGATTGCGTCGCTGTTCCTCGCTATGGGCATCTGCAGTGGCGTGGCAATCGGCAAGAGCGCTAGCGACATAGCGAAGCTGTTCATCGAAGGAATGCAGGATATCCTGTCGGCAGCAGTGGTGGTCGGTCTCGCTGGCGGCATAGTGATAATCCTTCAGGACGGCGGCATCATCGACACGATTTTATACGGCCTGTCGAAATCGATGTCCGACTTCGGCAAGGTGGCGTCGGTCGAGATAATGTATGGCATACAGACGCTTATCAACATCGTGATCCCGTCAGGTTCGGCAAAGGCTGCTATCACCATGCCTATCATGGCTCCGTTTGGTGACCTTATCGGGGTGTGCCGTCAGGCCACGGTGATGGCGTTCCAGTTCGGCGACGGCTTCACCAACATGATAACGCCTACCTCGGGAGTGCTCATCGGTGCCCTCGGAGTGGCAAAGATCCCATATCAGAAATGGTTCAAATGGGTCTGGAAGTTAATTTTGATGTTAATAATTATAGGGGGAATATTGCTTGTACCAACGGTACTGATGCAGCTTGAAGGATTTTAATAGTGTAGAGTTTAGAGTGTAGAGTTGAAAGTAGTTATAAAGTATTGAGTTCTAAAGTTTTAAGTGTATAAACTTTTCCAACTTTCAACTAAAAGCTTTTAAACTACTCTAAACGTTAAACTTTAAACTCTAAACTAAAAACAAAAAAAAGAAGGACAAAACAAAATGACTCGGGCATTGCTTCATATAAAGAACCTAAAGGTGAGTTTCCTTCGCGATGGCGAATGGAACGAGACGGTGCATGGTGTCAGTTTTGAGGTGCCGCAGGGCAAGACTCTGGGTATCGTGGGCGAGTCGGGCTCCGGCAAGTCGGTGAGCAACCTCGCGGTGATGCGCCTGCTGAATGAACGGCAGTCGAGAATCACAGCCGACGAGATAACCCTCGACGGGAAAGACATACTGCATCTCGAGGAGAAAGACATGCACGACATTCGCGGCAAACGCATCGCCATGATATTCCAGGAGCCGATGACTTCGCTCAACCCTGTGTTCCAGTGCGGATTCCAAGTGACAGAGGCTATCCTTGCCCACGAAGACGTCACCGAGGAAGAGGCGCATCACCGCGTGATAAACCTTTTCAAGAAAGTGATGCTGCCACGCCCCGAGGCGATATACAAGAGCTACCCGCATGAGCTATCTGGCGGTCAGAAACAGCGTGTGATGATAGCGATGGCACTGGCATGCAACCCTGAAGTCCTGATAGCCGACGAGCCGACCACAGCCCTCGATGTTACGGTGCAGAAAGAGATACTGAAGCTTCTGAAAGAGCTGCAACAGACAGAGAATCTCTCGATGATCTTCATCTCACACGACCTCGGCGTGGTGTCGGAGGTGTCAGATGATATCTTGGTTATGCACGATGGCAAGGTCGTCGAATATGGCGAGTCTCAAGAGGTACTGAATTACCCGAAAGACCCATACACGAAAGGTCTTCTGGCATGCCGCCCGCCTATGGATTTCCGACTGAAACGTCTTCCAATAGTGAAGGAGTTCCTCGACGGCACATGGAGCGATACAGCCGATTTTAAACAGCAACTTATTGTCACTCAACAAGAAAGAGAATCTCATCTGAATGAGATATACAGTCGCGACCCTATTTTGAAGGTGGAGCATCTGAAGACATGGTTCCCGCTCAAAAAAGGCGTTTTCAACCGCGTCTATGACCACGTGAAAGCTGTCGATGACGTGACTTTTGACGTCTATCCGGGCGAGACGCTCGGCCTCGTGGGCGAGTCAGGCTGCGGGAAGACCACTCTGGGTCGCTCGATCCTACGTCTAGTGGAGCCTTCTGATGGCAAGATTATCTTTGAGGGCAAAGACGTGATGTCTCTGAAAGGCAACGACTTACGTGATTATCGCAAACATGCCCAGATAGTGTTCCAGGACCCGTATTCGTCGCTGAATCCGAGGATTCGCATCGGCGACGCGATAGCGGAGCCGATGATGGTGCATGGCATCGAACCCGACGCCAAGAGACGCCGCGACAAGGTGTGCGAGCTGCTCACCGAGGTGGGGTTGCAACCTGAGCATTATCAACGTTATCCGCACGAGTTCTCAGGAGGTCAGAGACAACGTATATGCATAGCACGAGCCCTCGCGGTGCGGCCTAAACTCATCATCTGCGACGAGTCGGTGTCGGCACTCGACGTCTCGGTACAGGCGCAGGTACTGAACCTCCTCAACCGCCTGAAAAAAGACTTCGGGTTCACGTATATCTTCATCTCCCACGACCTCAGCGTCGTACGTTTCATGTCCGACCGTATCCTCGTGATGTACAACGGAAAGCCAGTGGAGCTCGGCGACGCCGATGAGATCTTCAACAACCCTCAAAACGACTATACAAAGAAATTGATCAACGCTATTCCAAAATTATATAATAGTGTAGAGTTGAGAGTTTAGAGTTGAAAGTAGTTTTATAGTTTAGAGTGGAAAGTTTAAAAGACAATTACACTTAAAACTTAAAACTTTACACTTCTTGACTGCTCTAAACTCTACACTTTAAACTCTAAACTAAAAGAAATGAAAAGTATCAAAGAGATTTACAGAATAGGCCACGGTCCCTCATCATCGCATACCATGGCACCTCGTTTCGCTGCCGAGCAGTTCCTCGAACGTCATCCGGAAGCAGCCTCGTTTGAGGTCACGCTTTATGGCAGCCTCGCCGCCACCGGCAAAGGTCACTTCACTGACGTCGCCATACAAGAGGTGCTCGAGCCGCATGCTCCTGTGAGCATCGTCTGGCAGCCAAAGGTGTTCTTAGATTATCATCCTAATGGAATGACATTCAAGGCTTTAGATAAGGAAGGCAAGGACTTGGACGAGTGGACGGTCTTCAGCGTGGGTGGCGGCGCCCTCGAGGAGGAAGGCAAGCCGTCTAACCTGCCCGACCTCTACACCATGACGACGATGACGGAGATTATGAAATGGTGTGAGCGCACCGGCAAGACCTACTGGGAATACGTGCTTGAGAGCGAGAACGACAAGAGCCTGCTGGAGCATCTGAAGAACGTCTGGGAGACCATGAAACAGGCGGTGGAGCGTGGCTTGCGCACCGAAGGCCGACTGCCCGGACCGTTGAACCTGCCTCGTAAAGCTGCACAATATCATATCAAGGCGATGGGATACCAACATACGTTGCGTAGCCGTGGCCTCGTGTTCTCATACGCCCTCGCCGTTTCTGAGGAAAACGCCTCGGGCGGACTCATCGTCACCGCGCCTACATGCGGCTCATGCGGAGTGCTGCCTGCTGCGCTTTATCATCTCTGGAAGAGCTATGAATTCGACGAGGTGCGTATCATCCGCGCCTTGATAACAGCAGGACTTATTGGCAATATCGTGAAGACCAACGCCTCCATCTCGGGCGCCGAGGTGGGATGCCAGGGAGAGGTCGGAGTAGCATGTGCAATGGCGGCCGGAGCAGCCTGTCAGCTCTTCGGAGGCAGCGTGGCACAGATAGAATACGCCTGCGAGATGGCACTCGAACATCACCTCGGCATGACCTGCGACCCTGTCTGCGGCCTCGTCCAGATACCATGCATCGAGCGTAACGCCTTCGCGGCAGCCCGTGCCCTCGACGCCAACATATACTCGACATTTACCGACGGCCGTCACCGTGTCTCATTCGACAAGGTCGTCGCCACCATGAATAAAACCGGCCGCGACCTGCCATATCTCTACAAAGAAACCTCCGAAGGAGGCCTCGCCGAAGACTACAAACAAATGTGATGAAAAGACTCTTTTTAGCAATACCGATTCAAACCGAGAACAACGGATTCAAACCGCTGCTTGATGGCTTACGTCGCAGTTTGTCTCACGAAAAAATGATTAACTGGGTGAAGCCGACCAACATACACTTAACGCTCAAGTTCATCGGTGAGACGCCACCTCAAGACGAGCCAAAAATCATCGAGGCAGTGTCAAAAGTCGTCGAGAAACATCATAGTTTCACTATGGACTTCAACCGAACAGGCATCTTCGGAAGCCGTTACGCCCCTCGGGTGTTATGGCTCGGCATGCAGCTGACACCCGAAGAACTCCTGAGTCTCGAAGAAGACGTCCTCACCGCCTTCGACGGCATCGGCTATCTCCGTGACCGCCAGAATTTCGTGCCGCATCTCACCCTCGGCCGTATCAAAGACCTCTGCGAGAAACAGTACTTCCAGAAGGTCGTACAAGCCATCGAACAAAAGACATACATCCAGCAAAACGTCAACGAAATCATCCTATTCCAAAGCATTCTACGCCCCGACGGCGCTGTGTACAAGGTCGTTAAAAAGTGGAGTATTTAGTTGTCATTTCGACTGGAGTGAAATGAAATGAAACGAAATGGAGAAATCCTCCATCAGTGTTAGCATTATTTTCTTGCATTTCTGAAAATCATATCGTATCTTTGCAAAAAATTATGCAATGACGAAGCGTTTCGATATTCCAGTCAGCGCCAAGATAATCCTTAAGTTTTATCTTGTGGTGCTGGCAGTGTGCTTCCTCTGCCGCCTCGGCCTGATGTTCTGCCACCTCGACGAGATCTCAACCGCCTCGTTTTGGACGATAATCCAAGGCTATCTCATTGGTATTCACTTCGATACAGTCACAGCAAGCTACATTTTGGCCCTGCCAATCATCATTTTCTCGATATTCGATTTTATCGGTAAAAAAAGCGTCATTTTTGAAAAAATTATGACGGTGGTGATGACGATAATACTTGCTGTCATTGCATTTGCGAGCATCTCCGACATCCCGTATTATAACCAGTTTGCCGACCATATCAACCTTACCGCGATGGACTGGTTTAAAGGCGAAAACGGACTCGCCGACGTTACAAATATGGTGCTGGGCGACCCGAGTCTGTGGCTCTTCTTCATCCCAGTGGTGCTGGTGGTAATCGCGGTTTATATCATCAGCAAACGAATCATCAGGAACTCAACTACCTGGCAATCAGGGCGTTACATCGCAAAGAGTATCTCTACATTCCTCTTGATACTGCTCTGTTTCTTTGGGATGCGAGGCTATATCACACGAGAGCGCCCTATCAGCGTCTATGACTCGTATTACTGCGAAAACTCGTTCCTGAACCAGCTCGGACAGAACCCCACATACACCTTCATAACCAGCTATCTCACCGATGTCACCCTGATGGACGATGAAGTGGCAATTCAAAATATGAAGAAATATCTTGATATTCAAGAAGATAGCGAGTTTCAGAATCCTCTTTCGAGAAAATTTGAGGCGGATACCGTTCCGAACAATTATAACGTCGTCCTCATCATGATGGAGAGCATGAGCTCCGACCTGCTCGAGCGCAACGGCCATTTCCAGGGACTTACACCTTTCCTTGACAGTCTCATAGATCAGAGCCTCTATTTCGACAACTGCTTCTCCGCAGGCAAACACACAATCTCGGGAATATTCTCTTCTCTCTGCGGCTACGCCAACACCTTCAACGACGACCCTACATATCAGTTCAACCCTGTGAAGTCGGAGCCTGTATTGACATATAACAGCATGCCTAAGACGTTGAAAGACAACGGTTATCACAATATGTTTTTCCTGTCACACACCGCCACATGGGAGAAACTGGATGTGTTTTTAAATAAAAATTATATCGACCGCATCTACGCCTACGACGATTACGACAAAAAAGCCGAGCGTTCCAACTGGGGCGTGAGCGACAACTACCTGCTCCAATATGCGGCCCATACCTTCGATTCCTGTGACCAAAGACCGTTCTTCGCAACAATCATGACGGTGAGCAACCACCAGCCATATATCATCCCATCTTATTTCGAAAGCAAGTTTACAAGCGATAAAGATGCTGTAGTCGAATATGCCGACTGGTCATTAAGAAAGTTCTTCGAAACAGCAGCAAAATCTGAATGGTTCGACAATACCATCTTCGTACTGGTGGGCGATCACGGCAAGGATTACGTCAAGTCGTACACCCCGCCGGTGGGCTATTTCCACATCCCGCTGGTTTTCTACGCCCCCTCGTTGCTGAACCCCGAAGTGAATCCTAAATTTGCAAGCCAAGTCGATATCTATCCTACCGTGATGGATCTGCTGAATATCTCATTTGTTAATAACACATTGGGAATCAACTTGTTAAAAGATCAACGCCCGATGGTGTTCTCGAGCGGTGACACCGAATATTGCGTCTTCGACAACGATTGGTATTATATCGGAAGTAAGAACAAGCCTTCTCAACTCTATCATTATCAAGATGTTGACATGAGAAACTATGCCGAAGAGAAGCCTGAGGTGGTGAATGCGATGAAGACTTATGGCGAGTCAAATTTCCAATCGTTCAACTATATCTATAAAAAACGACTGCAAAACGTTGAGTGACATGAAGTTAACTGCTGTCATAATAACAAAAAACGAGGAGCGTAACATCGCCCGATGCCTCGAGTCACTGAAAGATGTGGCCGACGAGATTGTCGTGGTCGATTCTATCTCTACCGACAGCACCGAAGAGATTTGTAAGTCGTTCAACGTCAAGTTTGTACAGCAGGAATGGCTTGGTTATTCTGACCAGAAAAACTTCGCCAACGGTCTCGCGACTAACGATTGGATTTTGAGCATCGATGCCGACGAAGAACTCTCCGATGAACTGAAAAATTCGATTTTAGAAATTAAAAACAAAGATATCTCCGATGATAACGTGTTTAGTATGAATCGTTTGACGAATTACTGCGGTCACTGGATCCGTCACTGCGGATGGTATCCCGACAGAAAAATACGCATCTGGAACCGCACCCTGGGGTCTTGGAATGGCGAGATTCACGAAACAATACAGTTTTCAACGGAGATTATGGAAAATGTGCTTCGTGGCGACCTACTGCATTACTCTTTTGCGACAGAGCAAGACTATGAGAATCAGATGTTTAAGTTTGCCAAGATGCGCGGACAACATTATTTCATGAAAGGAAAGAGGCATGCCGGATTCTATATGATAGTATCGCCAATCTTCGCCTTCGTGCAACATTATTTCTTCCAGCTGGGATTCCTTGACGGGAAAGACGGATGGCATATCTGCCGCATCAACGCGAAAGCCACAAAGCTGAAGTATAAGACACTTAAAGAATTGACTGACAAGAAGTTATGATAAGTTTTGAAAAATATAAACGTGCAGAGAAAAAGGATTACTGCTTCACCTTCATCATCCCGACGTGGAACAATCTGAAGTATCTGGAGCTTTGTGTGAACAGCATCCGCAAAAACTCGGCCTATGAGCATCAGATCATCATCGCCATCAACGAGGGTGTTGACGGCACGCTTCAATGGGTTGAAAATCAAGGATTTGACTATATCTATGCGAAAGAAAACATAGGCATCTGTTACGCCCTGAACGCCTGCCGTAGCCTCATCGACACCAAGTTTGTGTTCTATGCCAACGACGACATGTATTTCTTGCCGAACTGGGACGTGCCGATTCTTGAACGCATCAACCAACTGACTGATAATCAAAAAGATATACATAAATATTACATGATTTCGAGCACCCTCATCGAGCCGTCGGGCAACAACCCGTGCGTGGTGGTGAAGGACTTTGGAACCGACATCGAGACCTTCCGGGAGACGGATCTGCTGAAAGAACAATCCAACCTCGTCCGCAACGACTGGCGTGGAAGCACCTGGCCGCCCAACGTGATGCCTCTCGACTGCTGGGATTTAATCGGCGGCATGAGCGTCGAGTTCCACCCGGGGATGTATTCCGACCCCGACATCTCGCTGAAGATGTGGAATGCTGGAGTGCGCGATTTTATTGGCGTTGGCAACAGTCTCGTATATCATTTTGGATGCAAATCGACAGGCAGGGTGAAGAAAAACAAAGGCAAAAAGACCTTCCTCCTCAAATGGGGCATCACCGCTCATACCTTTACGGAGAAATATCTCAAGAGAGGTGCCGAGCTTTCTACGGAAGTGGAGGAGGATAGACTGCCTAAACCGAACAGTATCAGTCAGTTAATAAAAAGAATTTTTGCTTGTTTTGGAAATAAAAATTAAATTATCAACATAAAAATTAGTACTATGACAAACATCGATCAAGTTAATTTTGCTGGCAAACGCGTCATCGTGCGCGTCGACTTCAATGTGCCACTGGACGAAAACTTCAACATCACCGACGACACCCGTATGCGTGCGGCGATGCCGACATTAAAGAAGGTTTTGAACGACAATGGTATGCTTATCATCATGTCACACCTCGGCCGTCCGAAGAAGAACCCTGATCCGAAGAACTCTCTCAAACCTATCGTGAAACATCTTGAAGAGCTCATCGGAAAGAAAGCCATCTTCGCTGACGACTGCATGAAGGCCGGCGATGCCATCAAAGCCATGAAACCAGGCGACGTGATGCTGCTCGAGAACCTCCGTTTCTACGCTGAGGAAGAAGGCAAGCCGCGTGGCGTCGAGAAAGGCGAGCCAGGCTACGACGAGGCTAAGAAAGAAGTCAAGGCAGCTCAGAAAGAGTTCACCAAGACCCTCGCTTCATACGCAGAATATTACATTAACGACGCTTTCGGAACAGCCCACCGCGCCCACGCCTCAACAGCACTCATCGCCGACTATTTTGACGCAGACCATAAGATGTACGGCTACCTCATGGGCAAGGAAGTGGCTGCTGTCGACAAGGTCATGAACGACATCAAACACCCGTTCACCGCTATCATGGGCGGCTCAAAGGTGTCAACAAAGATTGAAATCATCGAGAATCTGCTCACCAAGGTCGATAACCTCATCCTCTGCGGTGGCATGACATACACCTTCAAGAAGGCTCTCGGCGGCAAGATCGGCAACTCGATTTGTGAAGACGACAAGCTCGACCTTGCTCTCGAGATCTTGGCAAAAGCCAAAGAAAAAGGCGTCAACCTCGTGCTTGCAGTGGACTGCGTGGCTGGCAATAAATTCGCCAACGACGCTGACACTCAGATAGTCGACCCGATGAACATCCCTGATGGTTGGGAAGGCATGGATATAGGTCCGAAGACCCGCGAGCTCTTCGCCGACGTCATCAAAGGCTCGAAGACCATCCTCTGGAACGGTCCGTGCGGTGTGTTCGAGTTCGACACCTTCGCAAAAGGCTCAAAAGCTATCGCTGAGGCTATCGCAGCAGCGACAAAAGCTGGCGCTTTCTCACTCATCGGAGGTGGTGACTCAGTAGCTTGCATCAACAAGTTCAACCTCGCCGACCAGGTGTCGTATGTCTCAACAGGCGGCGGTGCATTGCTCGAAGCCATCGAAGGCAAAGAATTACCAGGTATAGCAGCAATTAGAAAATGAAAAAATTGTTATTAGCAATAGCGTTAATCGCCGGACTTTGTTCGGCGATTAACGCTCAATGGGTCAGCCCTGGTGACGGCACCACCTACACTCTACCTGACCTAGTGGCGGCATCCGACGGCGTGGTGACAAACACCAGTGGAACAAATTTCACATTCAATGCCGACATCACCATCTCGACTAACGATGTTTTGAAAATCGACGACCAGGTGTCTCGTATCGACGCTCCTGGTGTGCTCATAACCATCAAAGGTTCAATGACTTGTGCCAATACCGAGGCAAATAGGGTAAAGATATACGGTACTATGACGAGCCAGTTCAGTATGCGCTTCGAGAATGCCACCGACTGTCACCTCAATCACATGTATCTCTCCGACGGCTGCGGCATTAAAGTCATCGAGTCGGATGTGACGTTTAACGACGTGAAATTCCTTTATTTTACAAAGGATTACAGCAGCGCCGTCATCGACATCTTCAACTGCGATCCTGTGATTTCCAACTGTGTCTTTCAGGATAACGAAAGCGCCGCCATCAGCTCGCCAGCTAACGGACAGGCTTCGCCGCAGATCCTGAGTAACACCTTGGACGCCAACGTGAGAGACATCAACAGTCCGCAAATCAACCTTGGACCAGGCGGTGCCGATACTATCCGTATCATAGGCAACACCATCGACGACCATTGGGCCACGACATGGCATGTCGGCGGCATATCCGTCGCCGACCTCATGGGTGTGGGCTCGACAAAGGTGCTTGTCAAAGACAATATCGTCAAAGAAGGCCGCTATGGCTACAACCAGCAAGGCGCCACGATATCGTCGGTGATAGTTGGAAATCAGTTTATTGACAACTACAACGAAGATAACCCGATGAACGGCGGCAGCGGCATAAGCATTTACGGCACCACCACAAACAACAAGGCGATACTGCGCGACAACGTGATTACCGGCAATCTTTGGGGCATCACAGCGATTTATATGCACGACATCGACCTTGGCACCATCGACGACTGGGGACACAACGAGATTCACGACAACGGCAATAGCGGTAATGTTTATGACTTGTACAACAACTCGTCCTGCGATATTTCGGCCATAGGAAATCAATGGGCGACATTGGATTACGATGTTATAGAATCGCATATCTATCATCAAGCCGATGATCCGAGCTTCGGACTGGTGACATTCTATCCTTTCGTCGGATGTGAAGGCGTTGATGAGATTTATGATGTTAATTCATTGATGGACAACCGTTTCTACACAGTAGAAGGTCGTTGCCTCGGCACGAGATTACCTGAGAATTACCAAGGGGTATATATTTTTAACGGAAAGAAATTCGTGAAATAAATTGTAGAGACGCCATAATATGACGTCTCTACCTAATAAAAATATGAAGAAATTATTATTAATATTGGGAATTGTTTTGGTTTTTGCGTCATGCGAAAATGACAAAAAACCTACGCAGACCACACAGAAGAAAGAGCGCAAAAGCGTGGTGGTGCCAGCATTTAATGGCGATTCGGCATATTATTTTGTAAAAAGACAATGCGACTTCGGTCCGAGAGTGCCAGGCTCGCTGCCACACCAGCAATGTGCTGAATGGTTTGTCGAGACACTCAACGACTATGCCGACACTGTGTTTGTGCAGGACTTTAAGGCTCGTATCTACGACAGCAGGGTGTTTGACGGTAAGAATATCATCGCGGCGTTCAACCCTAACGCAAAGAAACGTATCATCATTGCATCACATTGGGACTCAAGGCCTTACGCTGATAATGATCCTGATGAAGACAACTGGAAGAAGCCCATCGACGGCGCCAACGATGGTGCGTCGGGATGCGGCGTGATGATGGAGATGGCCCGCGTGATGAAGAATCACCGCCTGGACGCTAATATCGGTCTCGACCTGATTTTCTTCGATTTGGAAGACTTCGGTACGCCGAAATGGGCTGATGAGAGTCTGCATGACGACTTGTCGTGGGGTCTCGGTTCGCAATATTGGTCGAAAAAACCACACCTGAGCGGTTACTCTGCATATTACGGCATCTTGCTCGATATGGTAGGAGCCTCAAATCCACGTTTTCCGAAGGAATATTACTCACAAGGCAATTCGGCATGGGTGCTGAACAAAGTGTGGCGTACAGCCCGCGAAATGGGCTATGACGAGCATTTCATTAATGAACTTGGCGATCCGATCAACGACGACCACATCTATATGATTCATTATGCGGGAATACCTGCCATCGACGTCATTCACCTGGTCGGCGATGAAAACCGCACCTCGTGCTTCTTCCCATACTGGCACACCATGCAGGACAACATCGACTGTATCGACGCCAAGACCTTGCAAATGGTAGGAAACGTGATGATGGAAGTCATTTACAACGAATAGCGTTATTTTCCTCCTGTCATACCACCGCCACCGTCGTTTTCACCACCTTGGCGGGCACGGTTTTCAAGCTCCATCTTGCCGAACCTGAATGTCACGCCGGCGCTGATGTAACGGCTGTTATATTTGTATGAGCTGTATGATATGTAATAGGGGTTGTTGGTGTTGTTGTCCCATTTGTTCCAGTTGAAGATATCGTTGACATTCAAATATATTGACATCTTCTTGTCGAAGAAATCGGCTCTCAAGCCGCAGTTGACGGCATAGGAAGGCCTCTGCTCGGCATAAAGCGACTGTGTCGCCGAGCGATAATATCCCGATGCATGCACCTCGAGCTTGTTCCATAGCTTTGCCCACAGGTTCAAACGAAGGCTGTACGACCACATGTCATTTTCCACTTTCTGCCCGTTGAATATGGTCGAATAGTAGTTGTCATATACATTGGCATAGAGCCGAACGTTGAAAAACGCTGTCGGACGGTACATCACATTAGCTTCAAAGCCAAGATTGTACGAATCATCGACGTTATAAGGCTTAGTCGCACGTACCCAACGATGGAAGAACAGACTGTCGAAGACATTTTCACTGACACTGTTGATGGTGCCTTTTGAATCTCTGTAATAGGTTGATAATCCTACACTTCCGAACTTTTCAAAGTATTTCGTCCAGCCAGCCTCCAGCGAATTGGTATATATTGGTTTCAGCCCCAAATTGCCGTAAGTCATGTCTTCAATATTGTACTCCACATAATTTGTAAGGTAGCGCGCATCTGGATTTGTGATACGTCTTGTATAGTTGAATTTGAAGTTATGCATCGACTTTGTACGATATGACATGTGTATTGATGGGCGCCAGTTGAGATATTGTTTCGATTCATGATCAACCATATAACCGTCAATGTTGCAGTGCACATCGGAATATTCCATGCGGATGCCTGGTTTTATAACGAAATTGCCAAATTTATGCTGTATGGTCATATAGGTATCGAAGTCGTTGCTAAAACCAAGGCGGTCGTAAGTCCTTAAATTGTCGTTAACATATTCATTTTCATTGACTAATGTGTCGTAGATGACATAATACGAGTCGGGATCGTGTGTAAACGAAACTCCGAGGCCTATCTCGCCATTTTTTATATAAGGCAAGTTGTAGTCGATATTGGCATCGTAGTACATGTCATCATAACGATATTTAGTTTTATATCCGGTGAATCCGATGATACTGTCGTTGAAGGCTTGTGTGCTCTCATCCCAGAAATAATAGTCTTTTTGGCTGGTGCTGCTGTTGTTGCCGCCCATGTAGCCACCTGACAGACTGATGGTGAGGTTGTGCCCTTCATTGTTAAACAGATGCTGGTATTCGAGGCCTCCATAGACGCTCGTAAACACTCCCGATGATGTGGTGGAGGTGTAATAGTTGTTGTGCTCGATACCGCTTGAGCGATAATCATAACGGTAGTAGTCTTCCCAAAGGTTGCTCTTATGTCCGTTAGGCCAGCCGCTCATGTACACCGTCACATTGTTCATGGTGTCGATGTTGTATGTGAGATTCATATACACACCGCCGTAATAGGTGTTGCTATTGGTCTGTCCGTCGTAGCGAGTGGTCGTGGTGGTGTCGAGTATGCTCGGGTCTAAGTCGTTGTCTTTGAATGAGTAGCTATATCCGTTTCTGCTTCTGGTGTTGTAGCTGTAGCTGCCATTGAGATAAAGGTTGAACGACACCTTCTCGTTGGCATAGACGTACGACACCCATGGTGATACGTCTGGTTTCGACGAGCCATGCAAGCCGAAGCTCACGAACTGGTTTTTCTGCACGTTGGAATTCAATACAAGGTTGATGATTCCGCCGTCGCTCTTCGAGGCGTAACGTGCCGAAGGATTGGTGATCACCTCTATGGTTTTGATAGCATTTGCTGGCAGTTGCTGAATGTAAGTTTTGAGGTTTTCCTCGTTGAGATGCGATGGCTTTCCGTTGATCCATATCTCAACCGACGACACCCCACGAAGCGTGATGTTGCCTTCCACGTCGACCTCTACGCCTGGAGCGTTCTGAAGAGCGTCGGATGCTGTGCCTGTCTGGATTGACGGGTCCTCACTGACGTTGTATAGTGTTTTCTCGCCTTCATTGGCAAAAAGCGGTTTTTTCTCGGTAATCACCACCTCGTCGAGGCGCATCGCACCCTGGTTCATCTTGATAATTCCTAAATCGATGTCTTCATTGACCTCAAGAATACGCTTGTAATTCTCGTATCCTATAGCTGTAATCTGCAGTAAATACTCACCATTCGGCACGTGTTCAAGCTTGAAGAAGCCTTTGTCGTCAGAGGCGGCGCCGCTCACAAAAACAGTGTCGGCAGTACGTAGCAATCCGACGTTCACAAACATCAGCCGTTCGTTGTTAAGGCTGTCCGCCAGAGTGCCAGTTATGGTGTTTTGCGCTGTTAAGATATTGATATTCAATAATATCGCAATCAGGATTAATATTGCTCGCTTCATTTTAAATGGTATTTTTTTCAGACAATTAGACACCTGTTTTCAAAATAACTTACAAAATTTTGAAAAATTATGCCGGACCGAAACAATCCGGCATTTTTTAACTAACAAGGTATGAAAAAAAGATTTCTAATTCTTTCGGATATCTACATCTCCGTAGCGTGTCGTGATGTCGAGCATTCCGCGCTCTCCCTCGCCGTAGGTGCCTTGGCGGCCTATGGTCTTGCTGTCGAAGAAGCCCTTGAATGAGATGTCGGCGTATGACGATTCCAGGTTGTAATAGAACGAGGCGTCTTTGTTGATACCCAGCTCCACATCGGAATATTGTGCGTCGATCTTGACTCTCGGCATCGACGATGTCACTGCGGCCGACAGATCAGTGTAACGCAGCTCGGCGCTCAAGGTGTTTGTCACGTTTCTCACCGTCAAGTCAGAGTAGGCGTTGTCGTCGAAACCTATGATATCGGCTTTGTCGATTTTCACCGTGGTGTATTTGTTCTCTAGCATACCGTGGCCCAACTCTGAGATGTAGATGTTGCTGTATTTCAGATCTCCGTCGAGCTGCTCGCATTTGGTGATGTTGGCGTCGCTGTAGCCCATCTCCAGCTTGATAGTCTTGGCGCTGTTTATAATGACATTGCCGTATTTCACATCTATGCTGCTGATGTCCAACAGGTTATCTGCCTTCAGATCGCCGTATTTGATATCAACCTCAAACTTGTTATAAACTGTATCCACCTTGATGTCGCCGTATTTCGTCTCCAGCTCCATGAACACATCTTTCGGCACACGCACGTAGTATTTTATTGACATTGAGCCGTTAAAGGTCTTGTAAGGATAGTCGCCGAACATGGTCCTGGCTATCACCTTGTTGCCAACTTTGTCAAAATAGACGTCTATCGAGTTGATTTTCGCCTTGAGTTTCTCGCTGTTGTCGCTTTTCACGGTGATATTTACCTTGAAGTCGATCTGCTGCTGGTCCCATGAGGTGATGATGAAATCGCTGTATTTGCCTTCCATCTCGAGGATAGGCTTGGCGCTCACGTCAAAGGTCTTCTCGACGGTTTTCTTCTCTTCGTATTTATAGTTGCCACCGTCTCTATAGATGTTTGCCGATGCGAATAATGCAGTCAGGCACAAAACTGTTAAAAAAAGATTCTTTTTCATAATTTTTATTTATTTACTTTTTCTGTTATTAGTTCTATTGCTCTCAATTTGTTGTCGTAAATCTGTTCCGCTATTGCCATCTGGCGGTCTTCCGGCAGCGGTGCCATCTCGGCGAATACGTCGCCCATATTCATCAGGTCGTGTATCACCGCGTTGATCTGCATGCGTGTGGTGTCATCGACATTCTCCATCACATTTTCCAGGTTTATGATGGCTTCTTCCACTCTCTGGTCGTACATGTTACGCATGTCAATCAGCTTGCTGTCGGCTACTTGCGGCACCTGCGGAGTTGTGTTATCATGATAGTTCAACCCAAGCACCACTAACAATAAGGCTACTGCCGCTGCCGCTATTGACGTAAATGTCAACCAGATGCGCCTGTCAATTGTCTTCTTGCCAGCCAAACGCGCCTCAAACCTCTCGCGGCTGCCCTCCGGCATCTTCATGTCGTCAAATGCCTCTCTGTTGTTTCTTATTTTTTCTTCAATATTCATATCGTATGTTTTAATTTCTCCAAACCTCTAACATATTGCGACCTCACTGTCGATTCCTTGATTCCCATTTGTTTCGCTATCTCGCTGAATTCCATTCCTTCTATCAACCTCATTGTTATCGTCAGTCGGTAGCCGTCGGGCAGGTTATTTAATGCCTCTTTTATCCTCTCTATCGGATAATCTTCAAAATCGTCGTTGTCGTCTTCAATCCTGTCGGCGGTGTTGTCGATTTCCTCGTAAAACGGCTCCTTGCTGTGTTTCCTGAACAGATCTATGCTCTTGTTGATGGCAATCGTCTTCACCCAAGCCACGAAATCGCGTTCCGATCCGCTGAAACTGCTAAGATTGTCGAACGTCTTCAGAAATGCGTCCTGCGTTATCTCCTCGGCGTCCTGCGCGTTAAGCACTATCCTGTACGAGGCGTTGAACACCGTGTTGCAACAGCAGTCATAAAGCCTCATTAGCGACTCCTGACGTCCTTTTCTTGCCCTTTCCAAAACAATGTTGAATCCTAACATTTCAATCGTTTTACATCTTCATAACGAAGGAAAGTGGTTTTTGCTGCATTAAAATGAAAAAATTATTCGTTTTCCATCGCGAAAAGTGCCGCACGATTCAAAAACGAGTTGAAATCGTAACAACTTTTGAACTCCTCCACGACCCATTCTACCAGGTGGTCGGAATAAATCATGTCGTCGGAGATATTTTGATATAAACAGAAATCTTTCAATTTCAGATATTCTGCGTATGGATGGTCGGCGGGGTAGTCTTTCGGCACCTTTTTCAATTTGGATGCGAAATCCATACTGAAGTTCTTGGCTTTCTTCAGGGCTTTTACAAACTCGTCGCCCTTAGTGCTGATGTCCTCACGCACGCTCTTAGTGATAAAAGGCTCGCACTGGTACATGCCCGGATACAGCCCGTGATGCCCGAGATATTCAGCTCCCTCGCCCTCCACATGGAAATAATAGCCTGCCAAACCCGATTTCTTGCCGTTAGGACAGATAAACAAGCCGAAGTGACGCTTGTATGGGGACTTGTCGGGGGAGAACCTGGTGTCGCGATAGAAGCGGTAAGTGCAGTCTTTTAAGGTCAATCCGCGTGTCAGAGGGTCGAATTTCTGTACACCTATTAAGATTTGTTCCGCTATGGCGTTGAAACGGTTTTGTGCGTTGATATACAGGTCCTTATGCTGCTGAAACCAAGGACGGTTGTTGTTTTCAACAATAAGGTTGAGGAAGTTGATAATCTCTTTCATCGTGAAATTTTTCAATAATTTCCGCAAAGATAGTACAATATTCAAAATAATTCTTTAACTTTGCGATACATTTTTGAATTTTTAATTTTTTTAAGATGGAAAACAGAGAGCTTTCAAGAGAAGAAATTATCGGATTGATTGCTGAGTTTAAGTCCGAAGTGAGAAAAAATCTCGCAAAAATTGATTTTTTTAATGGTAAAATAGAAGAGCTTACCAAACTTTTAGGCGACGCCAAGCCTGCCGAAACCCGCAAAAAAGCAGACAAAGTCCGCAAACCATACCAGTTGTCGAAATGGGACAACATCATTCTCGACGTGATACGTGAGAACGGCAAACCTGCCACAAGCAAAGAAATCTACCAGAAAACTATGGCTATGGCTGCCAAGACCGGCATCGCCATGGAAGAAGGTAAGATGAAATCGAAGATCAACCAATGTCTCGTGAAGCTCACCAACCGCCGTCACGACCTGAAGAAACTGAAGGTCGAAGGCAGGGGCTTCGCGTACGCTATAGTTTAAGCTTTCCCTTCTTTCATCTGTTGCAGCTGCATCCTGATGCGGCTTGCCATGATGTCGATGGCAACCTGGTTGCTGCCACCCTGCGGAATTATGATGTCCGCCAGACGTTTCGTGGGCTCAATAAATTGGTTGTGCATCGGCTTCACGAAGGTCTCATAATGTCTTAAAACATCCGACACTGTCCTGCCGCGCTCCTCGATGTCGCGCTTGATGATACGCATCAGGCGGTCGTCTCCGTCGGTATCAACAAAAATCTTGATATCCAGGCGTTTCACCAGTTCAGGACATGTCATGATAAGGATGCCTTCCACTATCACCACCTCCGTGGGCTTCACTGGGATCACCTCTTTCGAACGTGCACACGTCACATAGGTGTAGATAGGCATAGGGATGGTCTCGCCGCGTTTCAACATGTCGAGATGCTTCACCAAAAGATCCCATTCAATGGCATCGGGATGGTCAAAGTTGATCTCTTTCTTGGCCTCCGGCGACAAGCTGCCGTTGTCCCAGTAATAGGCGTCCTGCGACACCACGCTGATTGAGTCCTCAGGAAGCGCCTCAATCAATTTCTTTACCACTGTTGTCTTGCCGGACCCTGAGCCGCCGGCGATACCGATTAATAACATAATACCGATAAAAAATGTAGAGACGCCATATTATGACGTCTCTACGGTTATTTCAAATTAAATTCCAATGAAGCTCATCAAGATACCAGCTGCCACTGCCGAGCCGATAACACCTGCAACGTTTGGTGCCATGGCGTGCATGAGGAGGTGGTTCGATGGGTCGTATTTCTGTCCCTCGACCTCGGAGACACGTGCTGCGTCAGGCACTGCCGACACGCCAGCGTTACCGATGAGAGGGTTGATTTTGTTACCTTCCTTGCAGAAGACGTTCATCAGCTTAGCGCCGCACACGCCGCCGAAGGTTGCGACGGCAAACGAGCAAGCACCCAAAGCGAAGATGATGAGCGAGTCTGTTGTCAGGAACACGTCGGCCTGCGTCGAGGCACCGACGGTGAGACCTAACAGGATGGTCACGATGTCGATGAGTGGGTTGGCTGCTGTGTTAGCCAGACGTTTCGTCACGCCGCTCTCTTTCAACAGGTTGCCGAAGAACAGCATACCGAGCAACGGCAAGGCTGACGGGCTGATGAAGGTGGTGAGAAGCAGGCCGACGATAGGGAAGATGACCTTCTCTGTCTTGCCTACGGCACGTGGCTCTCTCATCTTGATCAAGCGCTCTTCCTTGGTGGTGAGCAGACGCATGATAGGCGGCTGGATGACAGGCACCAAGGCCATGTACGAATATGCCGCGATAGCGATTGCACCGAGGAGGTGTGGAGCCATCTTGGTGGAGATGAAGATAGCGGTAGGACCGTCGGCGCCGCCGATGATACCGATGGCAGCTGCCTCATGCGGGTCGAAGCCTAACGCACGCGCGCTGATGAACGTGATGAACACGCCGAGCTGGGCGGCGGCGCCGAGGATCATCAGACGAGGCTGTGAGATAAGCGACGAGAAGTCGGTCATAGCGCCGATTCCCAAGAAAATCAAAGGAGGATAGATACCCTGACGCACTCCGAAATACAGGTAGTTCAACACCGAGCCTTTCTGATAGACGCCAGTCTGGATGTTCATATTGAACACCTGGCTGATGAGGCCGTCGAAGAACTTCGCTGTGTTTGGTGCTGTCGGGTCCATACCGGCTGGCAGGAACGCCTGCAGCTGCTCAGGAGTCATGCTGTGGAAGTGCTCGAGAGCCTGCGTGCAGTTCATCTCGCCTTGTCCGGCAAAGAGTCCTACAAAGAACTTCTGGGCTTCCGTCAAGTCGAAAGTGAGATTTCCTTGAATCTCGATCTTTGACAAGGCTGCGAGAGCGCCTTGAAGGTCGAAGGTATACGAGTCTTGGATAAACGGGATGTTACCCACTATGATACCCACTCCGATAGGGATGAGCAGCATAGGCTCGAAGTCGTATTTCACGGCAAGGAAGATAAACACGAATGCCACCAAAATCATGATGAGGTTGCCTCGTGTGCAGTTCCTGAAGCCCGTAAACTGCCAGAACGAATACATTCCGTCGCCGATGGCCTCACCTGCCGAGAGAGTCTGTATCTCGGCGTCCTGAGCCTCAGGCGTGAGCTCTGTCGTCACCATCTCGGGGGTGACGGTCTGCGTGCTGTCGAACACATGTTCGGCCATAGCAGGACTCGACGTCATGATGCCGTGAAGCACGAGCAGCATGGCAATCAAAGCGACGATGAGCAGAGCTTTCTTTTTAACGTTGAATCTCTTCTTCATAATTATCCAATTACAAATAAAACAGCGCCTTGCAGAATGTTGTCGCCCACTCTGACTTTGACTTCTTTGATTGTTCCGTCGACTTCAGCGAGGAAGTTGTTTTCCATCTTCATGGCTTCGTACATCATGAGCTTGTCGCCGCGTTTCACGACGTCACCCACGTTGACGTAGATCTGCATGACGGTGCCTGGAAGCGGTGCCAATGACTTGTAGCCGTCGGCAGGTGCCGAGGTGGCCGGTGCAACCTCTTGCTTAGGAGCGGCAGCCGGTTTCGGAGCCTGACGCTTAGGAGCGACGTATGTCGGCACAGCTTCTTCTTCACGCTGGACTGTAACATTATATTGAGTGCCGTCGACCACCACTTCGGCATTTTCGCCTTCGTAGCTCTTCACTTCGACTTCGTACTCTTTTCCGTTGACTGTGAATTTAAATTTCTTCATAGCTTAGTAATTTCTTCTGTTTAAACCATTTAATCCGTAAATCTTCGAGCTCCATGGGGAGTAGCGGCGTTCGACTCTCTGAATGGTCACAAATCCCGACTCCTCGTCATGCACGTCTTTCGACAATGCGAGAGCCAGTCCGATGACCACTGCGAGGTCGTCGTCGACCTTCCAGCCCGCTGCTGTAGATGTGCTCGGCGTTGTGGTAGTGGTTGTCGTCTTCTTGCTTTTCTTGAAGTCGTGGTTTACGAGTTTCGAGAATCCGGTGAAGATCAAAAACAATACCACCAAGGCCGTGATCACGATGCAGAAACCACCAACGGTGACAACCCAATCGTGAGTGACGATAGGCTCATGTACAGCTGATAATAATATCGTTAACATTTCCATTTTCTTTTAAATTATCAATTCTCAATTCTCAATTGTCAATTCTCAATTCGACTTAAAGTGGAATGTTACAATGCTTCTTAGGCGGGTTGGTGTCTTTCTTTGTCTCGAGTGCCTGAAGGGCTCTGATGACGCGGAAACGTGTGTTGCGTGGCTCGATGACGTCGTCGATGTAGCCATATTTAGCAGCGTCGTAAGGATTGGCGAACTTGTCGCGGTATTCCTGTTCTTTCTTTGCCACTAACTCGGCTTTCTCATCAGGATTCTCGATGGCTGAGATCTCTTTGCCGTTGAGGATCTCGACAGCGCCTGAAGGACCCATGACGGCGATCTCTGCTGTTGGCCATGCGTAGTTGATGTCAGCGCGGAGCTGCTTGCAACCCATCACGAGGTGCGAGCCGCCGTATGACTTGCGGATGGTGATTGTCACCTTCGGCACCGTAGCCTCGCCATAGGCGAACAGCATCTTGGCACCGTGGGTGATGACACCGCCATATTCCTGTACCGTGCCAGGCAAGAAGCCAGGGACGTCGACCAAAGTCACGATCGGGATGTTGAAGGCGTCGCAGAAACGGACGAAACGAGCGCCCTTACGTGAACTGTTGATATCCAAAACACCTGCTAAGAAGGCAGGGTTATTGGCGACGATACCCACCGGTTTGCCGTCGAAACGTGCGAAGCCGACGATGAGGTTCTTTGCGAAGTCTTTTGCGACCTCGAGGAACTCGCCGTTGTCCACGATGGCGTGGATGATCTGCTGCATGTCGTATGGCTTGTTCGGGTTGTCAGGGATAAGCTGGTTGAGGAAGTCTTCCTTACGGTCGATAGGGTCGTTGCATTCGATGCGCGGAGCCTCTTCGAGGTTGTTCTGTGGGAGGTAGGAGACGAGCTCGCGGATGAGCTGTAAGCCTTCTTCCTCTGTTGCTGCCATAAACTGGCTCACGCCTGACTTGGTGTTGTGCACCAAGGCGCCGCCGAGCTGGTCGGTGTCAACGTCTTCACCTGTCACCGTCTTCACTACCTTAGGACCTGTGAGGAACATATAGCTGTTCTGCTCGGTCATGAGGATGAAGTCGGTCAATGCCGGTGAATACACTGCGCCTCCGGCACAAGGACCGAAGATGGCGCTGATCTGTGGCACCACACCCGAGGCGTTGATGTTACGCTGGAAAATCTCAGCGAAGCCAGCGAGTGAGCGCGAGCCCTCCTGGATACGGGCACCGCCTGAGTCGTTGATGCCGATGATAGGAGCGCCGACCTTCATGGCCTGGTCCATCACCTTGCAGATCTTCTTCGACATGGTCTCCGACAACGAGCCGCCGAGCACCGTGAAGTCTTGTGAATACACGTAAACGAGACGGCCTTCGATGGTGCCGTAGCCTGTCACGACGCCGTCACCGAGATACACCTGCTTCTCCAGACCGAAGTCGGTGGTGCGGTGGGTGAGGAACATGTCGAACTCCTCGAAGCTGCCCTCGTCAAGCAACATCGCGATGCGCTCACGAGCGGTGTACTTTCCTTTTTCATGTTGTGAAATGATACGTTTCTCGCCGCCACCAAGACGGGCAAGAGCGCGCTTGTCCAACAATTCTTGAATTTTCTGTTCGATTAACATTTTCTGATATTTTTATTATTTGTTCTTGTTTTCGCAAAGTTCTGTGAGCACGCCGGCTGTCGACTTCGGGTGCAGGAAAGCGATGGTCAGACCTTCAGCACCGCCACGTGGTGTCTCGTCGATGAGACGGAAACCTGCAGCCTTGGCGCTAGCTAACTGATTCTCGATGCCTTCCACAGCGAAAGCGATATGATGCATGCCGCCCTTGCCACCGTTTTTCTCAATGAAAGCAGCGATGGTGCTCTCAGGCGATGTCGGCTCCAAAAGCTCGATCTTCGTCTGACCGACCTTGAAAAACGCGGTCTTCACCTTCTGATCCTTCACTTCTTCAATGGCATAGCATTTCGTTCCGAGCATTGCCTCGAAAACTGGAATCGACTCGTCTAAGCTTTTGACAGCAATTCCAATGTGTTCAATATGGGTTGGGTTCATAATTTGATAATAACGTTATTAAAAATTAAAATTCGAATTTCTTTGCAAAATTAAGCAAAAATATTATCTCTTTATCAATTTTTGTGTAGAAATTATATTTTTATTTCTGTCTATAAAGTTGATGTAGTAAATGCCTGATTTATAATCACTTATAGAAATTATTTTTTCTTTACCCTTAACGGGAAATGTGCTTATGGTCTGTCCCAATGCATTGACTATCAATACATTGTATTCGTCTAACTCGGAAGCTATCCTTATCTGGCTCTCGGCAGGATTGGGCGTGACGGTAAACGACACTTCGCTTTGCGGTAATTCACCTGCGCCGAGATGCGACTTGTCTATCACCGCGAAGGTGTAGTCGCCCGAGATCAGCTCCGGCACAGTGAGTCGTCCTAACTGCCATGTTCCGTATGTCTCGTAAGGTATTAAGTACCATATTGTTGCGGCATTTGGACGCCATAACAGCACCACTGAGTCATTCTGTGTATGTATGATGCATCCGTCGTTGGCTTTAGAGTAGGTGAACACCCCGTTGATGTCGGCAGTGCCTTTGTCGTCACGGAAAATGGTCCAGTATTTATCCGGATGGAAGGTGTATTCCCAGTCGTTGTTTCCCTCGTGGTCAGCCCCAACAAGATGATTCTCGATGTGTATGAATGTCGAGTCGGTGATGGAGGCGACATTAGCCTCGAAGTACATACCAGATGCCTTGCCCGTCGTCTTCATTACATAATTTCTGTCAATCTTGGCATCCAATGCCTTGTTGTAATAGTCCGCAAACACAGCGATAGGCTGAAAATCAAGGGTTTTGGTGGTATGTCCGTATTGTCCGTCCCAGTGCATGGTGTCGGTCACTATGTTCCAGTCGCTGTCCATGAAGGCGAGTTCCAAAATCACGCCGCTGCCGATATGGTCGCTGTGACGGTGTCTTTGGCTGGTGGACACCTCCACGTCGAACTGGCTGCCGTTGGGTGTGCAAGTAAACCAGTCGATGGCATAATGCGGCTCACCGCAGGTCGAGACGTACGTCTCAAAGAACCCTGTCATGTCGATGCCGGTATATTCCGTTATGGCGTCTCTCAAATCGTTTGAGGTGACACTTTGGTAAGCAAATTTGTTCAGATAATGGCGCATCGCCTCGTTGAACAAGTCTTTGCCTAGGTAGTTTCTCAATGTGTGTACCACGGTGGCGCCTTTCTGATAGACGGTATTGCCGTAGGTCATGTCCATCGGCACGTCATCGAGCGCGAGCCAGCCTTCGTTTTTGTCGTATGACTTCATCACTGTCTCCATGACACCGTTCATCTCGTCTTGATATGTCGCCTCGTCGTACACGGCCTCTTGATAGTTTATGCCGCAAAACTGGGCGAATCCTTCGTTGAGCCACATCTCTTCGGCTCGCGCACAGGTTATCTTATTGCCGAACCACATGTGCGACATCTCGTGTGCGATATAGCTCTCCTGGCTGGTGTTGCCTGTCAGCACGCCGCTGGTGATGCCGATGTTGTCTATATGTTCCATGCAGCCCACGCTGGTGATGGCATAGCCTATCCTGTTAAACGGATAGGGGCCGTAGCAGTTTTCAAAATAGCTCGCAATCTCCTTCACATTCACGAAGGTGCCTTCCACTTTGTTGAGCTGGCTCGGTTTCACATACACGTTGATGGGGATGTCGCGTTCCATGCCTTCGTAGGTGTCGGCCCATTCCACGTAATCGCCTGCCACAAACGAGATGTGATACGTCGCAATCTCCTGAGGCACAACATAATGCACTGTGTGGGTGCCGTTGCCGTTGTCGATATTGCTTTCGAGGTTTCCGCCGCATACCGCCGCCAATGCTGTCGGCACTGTGACGAAAACTTCGTAAGTGGCCTTGTCGGTGAAGTTATCGACGCATGGGAACCATGTCTTGCCGAGGTTGTGCGGCACCGACTCGAATCCCACGCCCATGTTGCATACATAGCCGCCGCTCCAGAGTATGCCTCCCCAACCGTCGTTGAAGGTGTTGCCGCCGTAAGATATTGTAAACGAGGCACTTGTGTTGGCAGCCAGAGCTGTTGCGAGGTTTATCGTGAGCACGTCGCCGTCTTGTGTAAAGCCGCTGACATTGGCGTCGCTTGATGTCACGTTGCTGACAATCAAAGACTTAAGCTCCAAGTCGATGGTGCTTACGGTGCTTGTTGCCGTAAGTGTTACCGTTGTCACAGCTTCTAAAGTGTGGTTTGTGAAATCCAGGTTGTTGAGATGAATCTCATAATGTGTCACGTCGATGTTCTCGCCTGACTGTGCCTTGGCCATAGCGAAAAACGTGGTGAAAATCAGGATTATAGCTAGTGTTTTTTTCATAATTTTCCGTGTAATCCGTAACCTAGTCCTATTCTGCCTTCATAAATCTTGAAATTGGTGGTGGCGCCGCTGATAGAGACCACGATCTTGCCATAATTAATCTGTAAACCGACCAATCCACCAAAACCGTATGAACTCACGTCGCTAACCCAAAAATCATTGTCGATGGATCGTCTGTCGGTGACGTTAATCCATTCCGAGTTGTTGCTGTAACCGCCTCCGATTTTCAGGTTTAGCGGACCATAGACCTTAAAGATAATACCGCCGATGACGGAGAATGAAACATATGAGGAATATGTATAACAATCGTTTGTTTCAGCGTAATTTTGAATCCATTCCTTGTCATGGTGTTCGTTAAACTCTTCATCACCCAAATGATTGAAGTTGAAATCCGTCATCATGGTTAGGAATACGCCTACCTTTCGCATGCTACCGATGGTAAATCCGACAGCCGGTTTGTTGTAAGTGTTTTTAGATGCGTCAAAGGTGATGAAGCTGTAACGCGGAGTTGTCGATTCCTTCGGTCGTGCCAGCTTCACTTCTTTTTTCTGCTGTTTCTGTTCTGCCGGCTTCTCCACATATACTATCTGCGGCTCGGGCTTGTTCTGTAGTTCTGCCTCGAGCTGTTTGATGCGTTTCTGAAGCTCCTCGTCGGTTATCGTCGCATTGTTGACCAACGTCAGCTCGTAGCCGCATTTGGGCTTCATGTCGAACGGGAACCAGAATTCGGTGGAGCTCAGATCGGGATGCGAGATCTTCAGATACGAGGCTTTGTATGTTAGATAAACCCATACCTCGCCGACCTTATACTCGCATTCCACGAAAGTGGCCGCGTCGCCCTGAAAGAGCAGCTCACGACGTTGCTTGTCGCTGATGTTTTCGGTCTTGACCTTCACCACAGCGTATGGCACGTCGTTGTCGTCGGCCTGTATCTCCAGGTTGATATTGACGAAGCCAGGCACTTCCTTGAAAGAGTCTGGCTTCACCTCCAGCTGGGCGCGCGCGCCCAGCTGGAGGCAACACAATATCACTATCGCGACCAGCCGTCTCATTATTCTTCTTCAACTCTAATAGGCTCAGGCATCGCCTTGACGATGTCAAGCTCGTCGATGAGGTTGGTGGCTCCGTACACCTTGTCGATGATGAAGAGCACGTAACGGATATCGACGTTGATGGTGCGCTGGAGCTTAGGCTCGAAGTTGACGTCGCCGCTCATAGCCTCCCAGTTGCCGTCGAAGGCCAAGCCGATGAGCTCGCCCTTGCCGTTCATGATAGGGCTGCCAGAGTTACCGCCTGTGATGTCGTTGGTCGACAAGAAGCAGGTAATGAGCTCGCCGTTGTCGTCGGCATATTGACCGAAGTCGCGTTTCTCGATGAGGTCGAGGAGAGCCTGTGGAGCGTCGAACTCGAAGTCACCAGGGATGTATTTCTCGAGGATGCCGTTGGCGGTGCATACGTAGTCGTAAGAGACAGCATCAGCTGGCTGATAGTCTTTCACCGAACCGTAACTCATTCTCATTGTTGAGTTTGCATCTGGATAAAGCACCTTGTCAGGTTGTGTCTCGGCATAGAACTCGCGGAGACCTTTCACAAAGTCGTGGTCAGCCTCGGAGATGGCGATCTGTGCCATTCTGTATGCCGGTGCTACTGACATCATCTGCTCTCTCATGGCGTTGAACATAACGAAAGCAGGGTCTTTGGCGAGTTTCTTGGCGCTTGGCTTCTCGATGAATGCCTTGGTGCCATCAGCGGTGCTGAACATCGAGTTGTCGAAGATGTAGCTTGCCAATGCCTTCCAGTCGCCTTTGAACTTCTTGGCTAGTTTCTGCATGTATTCTGGCATCTCATCGACAGCGAACTTCTTGCCGTAGATGTCCATAACTGCCACGAGCATGCCTTTCTCCACACGGGCGTCGAGGTCTTTGAACAAAGCGTCAACATCGATTTCTTTCAAAGCCTCTGCTGCTGCTTTCTTATCTTCTTTTGTGGCTTCCTTGTCTGTCGAAATCATATAATACTCCATGAATTCTGCTGACATTCCAAGCGGGTTGAGCTGTGCCAGGAAGTTAGGATAGAACAATGTTGGAGCAACCTCGCTGAGCTGGCCGTACATAGCCTCGAGTGTCTCGAGAGCATCGCCATATTCCTCCTGACGGGCTTTTTCTGCATCGACCCATCCAGCGAATTGTTTCTCAAGTTCTGCTTTGCGCTCGGCGACCTTGTTCTTGCGGAGCATGGTCATCTGGCCTTCGAAGTTCTTCCAGGTGTTGGCGAGACCTGCCTTGTTGTCGGCATAAGCGATGTTGACAGCCTTGTCAACCTTCATGTACTCATCCATGACGTCGGTCTCGGCTTTGAACACTTCGTAAACGACAGGATAGAAGCTGTCGACGTTGTAGTTGATGCCGTAGGAGCTCATGTAACGCTCTGTTGAACCTGGGAAGCCCCAGATCATGGTGAAGTCATCCGGATGTACGCCGTCGAGGCTGATGGTGAGGTTGTACTTAGGAGTGAGAGGCTTGTTGCTCTCTGCATATTCTGCCGGCTCGCCGTTCTCATCAGCATAGACGCGGAACACGCTGAAGTCGCCGGTGTGACGAGGCCACATCCAGTTGTCGGTGTCGCCGCCGAACTTACCAATAGACTGGGCTGCGGTGAACACGAGACGCACGTCGGTGTAGGTCTTGTACACGAACATATAATACTCGTTGCCTTCGAAGAAACCTTTGATGACAGGGTTGAGCTTGCCACCTTCCGATGCCTCTTCCTCTAACTCTTTGATCTTGGCGTTGATAGCCTTTTGTTTTGCCATGTAATCCATGTCGAAGTCGATGACGCTGAAGATTTCGGCTGTCACGTCTTCCATCCTCACGAGGAACGAGGCTGAGACACCTTCTGCCGGAAGCTCTTCCTCAAAGCTCTTGGCGGCGAAGCCTTCGTTGAGATAGTCGTGTTCCACCGTCGAGAGGGCTGCTATCGAGCTGTAGCCGCAGTGATGGTTGGTGAACAGAAGACCGTTCTTTGACACGATCTCACCAGTGCAGAAGAATCCGCGTGGATGAGCGCCGTTTGACAGACCCACGATGGCGTCTTTCAAACTGCTATTGTTGATGCTGTAGAGCTCCTCCGGTGTCAGCTGGAGACCCATTTTCTGCATGTCGACATAATTCAAGCGCTCGACGAACATTGGCAACCACATGCCTTCGTCAGCGCGCACGATGCCCATCAAAGCAAAGATGAACGCAAATGTTAATGATAACTTTTTCATGTGTAATAATTTAATTGATTTTATTTTAATCTTTTAACTTTTATCTATTATCTATTATCTATTATCTATTATCTATTATCTTTTAACTATAACATCCATTCCCATCTCATACCAGATATCCTTCGGGATGCCGCTGCCTGCGAGCTTGTCCAGATCTGCCTGGAGCTCCGGCTTGATGACGCCGTCGGTGGCGATCCATTCCTTCACGAACTCATAGTCGCCGTCGCCCTGTGCCTTGAGGATGGCGCCGCCGAGCTTCTCCACTGCGAGTTTCATCTTCGGGAAGTCGATGTTGTAAAGGCCGTTCTCATCGCGGGTGAAAGCGCCTTCGTTGGCGAGGAAGTTAAATTCAATCATGTTGGCTTTGCCATGTGCCGAGGCGGCGCCAAAACGCACTGAACGGAAGATACCTGCCATGAAGGTGGTGTAGTTCTCCTCGAGCGTGGTGTTGTCGTATTCGCCCATCTCGTTGAGCTTCGTCACGAGGAACAAGCCCAGGATGTCGGCCTTAGCCTCCTCGATGGCGGAATACTGTTCTTTCAATGCGTGACGCACAGTGCCGCTGCCATCCAAGGTGTTCTTGATGCCGAGACCGTGTGCCACCTCATGGAACATCACATTGGCGAAGAAGGCGTCGAACTTCACGTTCTGACGGGCCTCAGGAGCGACAAGGACTTCTGAAATCGGGACCACGATTTTGTCGAACTTCGCCTGCATGGCGTTCTTCAGCTGGAGTTTGCGGGTGCCTTTCTGCAGCTGTACTCTCTCGTCATTAGGCAGGTTGATGGCGATGGTCTTCGATGCCATGTTGCAGTCACCGCCGTAGAACACTACGTCGTATGCTGCGAGGTCGGCGTCAGTGCCTGGCTTCTCCTGTTTGTATTCGTCGGCGACAGGCAACTTGGTCTGAAGCTCCGGCAATAATGCCGCATAACGCATCAGCTTCTCGGTCCATTCCTTGTCTTTGATGAGGATAAATGCCTCATGGGCTGCCTTGTAACCAAACAAACCGTCAGTGTAGTTTTCGATAGGTCCGACGACGAAGTCCACGTTGTTGTTGCGGACATCCATCCACATCATATCGGAATAGTAATAGTCGTCGGTGAGGAGCGCCATAGCTCTGAGTTTAAGATATTCGGCAAACTCTTTGTCTGCTGCGAGTTTCGAGGCTTTCATAAGAAGGTCGGCTGCTCTCTGAATCTGTGGGGCATAGGCGTCATGGTACCATATAGCCTGCAGGTTGCCTTCCGCGTCGCGGCGTACCAGGGTGTATTGGCTGGTCTTGTCAGGGTTTTCCCATGCCTCAAACTCTTCTTTTGTCATGTCGGTGGGGTAGAAGCCTGCTCCTTCAGGTTTCTCGCCATATCCCGGGATGAAGATGTGTCGGTTGTCGAGCTGATCCCATGGACCGTAGTTGATTTCCGCGTATTTGCGGGCGTTCGGGTCTTCAATCTTGCTCAAAAACTCGTCTTTGTCACCACCGAAGTTCTCGGTCCAATAGATGTCGTCCATGATACGGCCTGCCTCGAAGAGGTATCCAAGCATCTCCACCTCGTTATCGGAGAGATGGCTGATGTCGGTGGTCAAGGTCACCTTCGCATACTGGTTTGCGAGTGCTTCGTAATTCTCTTTGTTGGAAGTGTCTTCCGTCTTCTTTTCGCCACAGCTAAAAAGTGCTGCAGTAACAGCTAATGCCATTGCTAATGTTTTGAATTTCATATTGTTATAAATTTATTTCGAGATAAATAATTTCTTAACGATTGTCGTCTCGCCGATGATTTTTACAAAATATTGGCCATCAGGAAGCTCTGAGATATTGATGTTTTGATACTTCTCGGTGTTTAAAACCACACGGCCCACAAGGTCGATAATCTCGACTTTTGTGATATTTAAATTATTGTTATTCAATATGTTAACAATATCTTTTGCCGGGTTGGGGTAGATGCTGATGTTGTTTTGGATGATATTTTCATCAATCTCATCTATGTCGCAGGCATCGTAGGTTGGGTTGACGTAAACCACGTCGTCGCCAATATGATAGCAGAGCAAATGGAAGATAGCGCCGTCGCTAGTAGGGGTGTAGTTGCATGCGTTGACGAAGCCTTTGTTGCTTCCCACTCCTTCAATCCAGTATTCTGTCTCATCGGGGAGTCCCATAAATTCAAATGATATCTTTTTGCGCTGAACGCCGTTATGGTCTGTTATTATCGCCACTTCCGTCACAAGCATTGGATGCTCGTCTGAGTCGTTGAAGAAATCACCTTCTTCGAGGTCATAGTCGTAGAGCAACACTTCGTCATCGTAGCTGCTGCCGTTCCTCTTGCAGTAATATACCTGGTTGTCTTCAGTACGGTAGGCGCCAAGCGGAGTGCTTTGTCCCTGCACGTAGATGTTGTTATATTCTACTCCGCCGATTGTGACGTTATCGCCTTGATAATGAGTCTCTTGGAATGTGCCCTGCGGATGTGGTGGGCTCCAGATATATTCACCCATTATATACCATGTCTGTGCATTGACACTCAATGAGATAGCAACTGTGGCAACTGCCAAAACTGCAATTTTCTTAAGATTTTGTAAAAATATAGCCATAATCATAAATTTATTATGCAACAAAATTACAAAAATTTTTTAAATAAGAGACAAGAGAATTTTAAAATTACTTCACATCGCTCACAAGACGGACAGAAATACCACTTCAGTAGACTGATTCCACCAAAATTGCGATGGCATGACCATGACTATTCAAACAGTTCCGCAGCGATACCGTCGGCGAAAAGCATTCCATTGTCTGAAAGGACGTATTTTTCGTCTTTTTGATACATTTTTCCGCTTAAAATATGTTTGGAGGTCATGTTTTTAAACCTTTCGACATATTTTTCACCGAAATTTTGACTGATATAATTTATATCGCAGCCCCACATAGTGCGAAGCGAGGTCATGACATATTCGTTGTAGCGGTCAGAAAGTGTAAGTTCTTCTTTTTCAAAGGAATAATTCTCGCAATAATCCTTCACGCTTGCCTCATTCCATTGCCGAGAAACGCCATCAAACGAATGTGCAGAAGGACCGAGTCCGAGATATTTCTCGCCTTTCCAATAAATACAATTATGCTTAGAATAATGTCCAGGACGTGCGAAATTGCTTATCTCATAGTGTTCAAAGCCTTGATTTGCAGTCATCTCGACAAGAGTATCATAATGCCGGATCATAGCATCCTCATCGACAGGCTCCGCCACGCCTTTTTTGATACGTTGGCCGAGTGCAGTCTTCTCTTCGACCGTCAAAGCATAAGCTGACAGGTGGTTGATGCCCGTCGCAAAGAAAATATCGAGATTCTTCCGCCATTTTTCATCGGTCAGAGTCGGGATGCCATAAATCAAATCCATTGTAACCTCTTGAAACCCAACCTCTTGTGCCCAATCAATGACTTTCCGCGCATGTTGTGAATCATGTTTTCGACTCAGATATTGCAGATCGTCATCGAAAAAACTTTGGATACCTATACTTATCCTATTGATTCCTAGTGATTTATATGCTAAAAGCGACTCTTTCGAAACGGTATCGGGATTAGCCTCAAGAGTTATTTCAGGACTCTCTATTATTTTATAATTTTGATATAAAACATCCAAAACATCAGCAATTTCGGAAGGTTTCAGCAGCGACGGCGTGCCTCCGCCAAAATAAATCGTACGCACATCCTCGCCACCCAAATAATCTTTACGCTCGACGGCTTCCTTTTTCAAAGCTTCAAGAAAATCGGCACGTTGCTTCTCCGAAACGACCGAGAAGAAGTTGCAGTAAGCGCATTTTGACTTGCAAAATGGAATATGGATGTAGATGCCGGACATGCCGCAAGAACTAGCGACTAAACCAAAGTCTTCATGAGTTCCTTCATGCCTTCACTGGCACCTTTTTTGATATGCGTAATCGGGCGTCGTGTGTTGATGCTAACATCTTTAGGGTCAATGAGATAGATCTCGGCGTTCGACGGGACGTAATACAGCAGACTTGCAGCCGGATACACGTTAAGTGAGGTCCCGATGATGACGAAGATGTCGGCTTTCTCTACGTATTGGACTGCCGTCTCGATTTCGGGCACGGCCTCACCGAACCACACGATAAATGGCCTTAGTTGGCTGCCATCGCCGGCCTTGTCGCCCATCTTCACCTCGAATTCCTCGGGTTTCAGCTCTCTTATGTAACGAGGGTCGTTGGGGTTGTTGCTTGAACAGACCTTTGTCAGCTCGCCATGAAGGTGGATGATATGGTGGCTGCCGGCTCTTTCGTGAAGATTGTCAACGTTTTGTGTCACCACGGTGACGTCGAAATACTTTTCCAACTCGGCGCATAGGATGTGGGCTTGGTTGGGTTCGACTTCCAGCAGCTGCTTGCGTCTTTCGTTGTAAAAATTTATGACCAATTCTGGGTCAGCCTCATAGCCTTCGATTGAGGCGACTTGCATCACGGGGTATTTGTCCCACAGTCCGCCTGCGTCTCTAAAGGTTGAGATTCCTGATTCGGCGCTGATGCCTGCTCCTGAGAGAATTACGAGTTTTTTCATGTTCGGTTGTTTTGTATTATCACGGGTTGTCACCCGTTGTTGTCTGACACCGCTTCGCGGTTTGTAGGTATTTATTTATTATTATACTGTGTCATTGTAAGTTCTGGGCCTTGTGTCACGAAACTCTTGATGATGTCGACGGCTGTGTCGAGGCGTGGCTGGATATCGTCTATTTCCTGCTGCTTCCATTCGCCTATGACGAAGTCGACTTGTTTTCCTTTTGCAAAGTCGTTGCCGATGCCTATGCGCAAGCGGCAGAACTCGCTGCTGCCCAATGCCTCTATGATGTTTTTCAGGCCGTTATGACCGCCGTCGGATCCTTTCTTGCGCATTCGGAGTGTCCCCAAAGGCAAGGCGAGGTCGTCACACACCACGAGGATGTTCTCCAACGGTATCTTCTCCTGAGTAGCCCAGTATTTCACTGCTTTTCCGCTGAGGTTCATGTATGTGGTGGGCTTGATGACAATCATCTGACGGCCTTTGAACTTCATCTCCGACACCATCGCCAAACGGCCGGTGGTAAAGGTGTTCTCAAGGTCCTTCGCCAAATGGTCGGCGACCATAAAACCGATGTTATGCCGCGTGTTGGCGTACTCGGCTCCGATGTTTCCCAGACAAGCAATCAAATATTTCATGCTGCAAAAATAAAAAAAAGCCTTCAATCGAAGGCTTTTTCCATATAAATTTATTAAAATTTACATTATTTGGCTTCTGCTGCTGGTGCTGCTGCGCCTTCAGCTGCCGGAGCTGCTGCTGCCTCTTCGGTCTCTTCCTCTGCTGCTGCGTTACGCGGAGCCTTGACGTCGACCACGATGGTGTTGTCAGGGATGAGGACGGTCATCTTCTCGAGCTTCAGGTCTTTCACCTTAATCGACTGGTTCATCTGAAGTGATGTGACGTCGACGATGATGTTATCCGGAAGGTCGTTGACATAACCGCGGACTTTGAGTTTAGAGACATTCATGTTCATACGGCCGCCACGCATAACGCCTGGGCATGTGCCCTGTGTGCGGATAGGAAGCATGACTGTGATCGGGTTGTCTTCATTCACATCGAGGAAGTCGGCGTGAAGAACCTCGTCAGTAATCGGATGATACTGAATGTCCTGGAGGATGGTGTGGTAAACCTTACCGTCGATAGTGAAGTCGATGATCAATGTCTCAGGTGTGAAGAGGATCTTCTTGAAACTTCTTGCATCGGTTGCGAACTTCACCTGTTCGATGTTGTTACCGTAAATGACGCATGGCACTAAGCCTTTGCTACGCAATGCTTTAGCATCTTTTTTCCCTACGTTCTCGCGAAGAGAACCGCTCAATGATACTGAATTCATTTTGTTTAGTTTTTAATGTTATTTTAATAAAGGTTTATTTCTTGTTAAAAAATTCACTTAACGACTCGTAGTTCTCCACTTTCTTGATGACCTCGGCGAAGAGCTCGGCTGTCGAGAGCACGTGTATCTTCTTTGAGGCGTTCTTCAGCGGGATGGTATCTGTTACCACCACCTCGTCGAACACCGAGTTGTCAATTCTCTCCATCGCTGCGCCTGAGAAGATGGCGTGTGTTGCAAATGCGCGAACGCTGCGTGCGCCGTTGTCTTTCAGCAACTGACCTGCTCTGGTGATGGTGCCTGCCGTGTCGATGATGTCGTCGATGAGGATGACGTCACGATCCTGAACGTCGCCGATGAGAATCATCTTCTCGATCTCATTCGGTTTCGAACGCTGTTTGTGGCAGATGCAGAACACCGTGTCGAGCATCTTGGCATACGATGAAGCGCGACGTGTACCGCCGGCGTCAGGCGATGCCATGATAGGGTCATGCAGGTTCAGACTCTTTATATAAGGTATAAAGATCTTCGATGCATAGAGGTTATCGACTGGGATGTCGAAGAAGCCTTGTATCTGGTCGGCGTGGATATCCATGGTGATGACGCGTGTCACTCCTGCCACCTGAAGGAGGTTGGCGACGAGCTTGGCGGCGATGCTGATACGCGGACGGTCTTTTCTGTCCTGACGGGCGAAGCCGAAGTACGGGATGACGGCGATGATGCGGCGTGCCGAAGCGCGCTTGGCGGCGTCAACCATCATCAGAAGCTCCATGAGGTTTTCTGTCGGCGGGAAGGTAGATTGAATCAAAAATACATCTCTTCCGCGTAAATTTTCCTCAAAACTTGGCTGAAATTCTCCGTCAGAGAACACAGTCACGTTGCATGTTCCGAGAGGTTTGCCGTAATACTCCGCGATCTTGTCGGCCAAGTATTTCGTTGCTCTGCCTGAAAAGATTGATACAATGGGCTCTTGCATAATTCTAAAATGTTTGATTAAATTTTTCGGGTGCAAAAATATGAAAAAAAATGTTGCGTGTAACAAAAAATGTATTAATTTTGCAGCCGAAAAATAAGTTCATTGAAATCACAGGCCTAGGTGGCGGAATTGGTAGACGCGTCGGTCTCAAAAACCGATGAGGTAACACTCGTGCCGGTTCGATCCCGGCCCTGGGTACGGATGATCCCTGCAAGTCGAAGATTTGTAGGGATTTTTTGTAAATTATCATGTCATGAAAGCACTACTTGGAATGTCGTTAACCGAGCTGCAAGATATTGTGGCTCAGCATAATATGCCGAAATTCACTGCCAAACAGCTTGTCGACTGGCTGTATCGCAAACGCGTCACCACCTTCGAGGAAATGACGAATCTGTCGAAAACCACGCGTCAGCTGCTGGCTGAGAATTATGTCACCGGCTACCGCGACTTTGAAGATGTGCAGGAGTCGCACGACGGCACCAAGAAGTATCTGTTTCCAGCCGAAAACGGCTATGTCGAGACGGCGTATATCCCTGAGAAAGAACGTGCTACGCTCTGCGTGTCGTGCCAGGTGGGCTGTAAGATGAACTGCCTTTTCTGCCAGACAGGAAAACAGGGTTTCCAAGGCAACCTGTCGGCTGGCGATATCATAAATCAGATACTGAACCTGCCTGAATACGAAAATTTGTCAAACTTCGTCTTCATGGGCATGGGCGAGCCGATGGACAACTACGACAACATCATGCGGGTGCTCGAAATCATGACCTCCGACTGGGGCCTGGCGATGAGTCCGACGCGTATCACGGTATCCACAGCAGGCGTCATTCCGAACATGAAACGCTTCATCAAGGAGTCGAAATGCAACCTTGCCGTCAGTCTGCACAGCCCGTTCCACGATGAGCGCGCTAAAATCATGCCGGTTGAGAAGTCGTATCCTATCAACGAGGTCATCCACGCCATCCGTCAGCACGACTGGAGCGGTCAGCGTCGTGTCTCGTTCGAATACATCGTTTTCAAAGGCTTGAACGACAC
>CAJOCJ010000001.1 GCA_905236635.1 uncultured Bacteroidales bacterium | reverse complement strand
TGGCTCATTGCTTTCAAAGAACTTTGCAATCTCGTTTTCCTCAATTGCGGATGCAAAGGTACAACCTTTTTCATTACATGCAACAACTTTTTGCAAAAATTTTTACATTATTTTTCTGGCCGCTGATTATCAACGGCTTATAAACACATATTGTGTAAAAAAGGCGGCGATGAGGACCTTGGAAACGCAGTTTACGCAGTCCGAAGCGCGCCTTTTTGGAATTCTTTTTACGCCAAAGTGGAAATTTTTACGTGAAAATTGAATGATTTTAGAGAAATTTTTACTTACATCCTTTCTGCCAGATTCTTAATAGCATGCTTTCCCTCACTCAAACTTCACCGTTATGCTGTTTGATGTGAATTTTCCTGAATAAAGCTTGTATTTGCCGACTTTTTGAGGAAGAGGAAAATAATTGTTGGTCTCTCTTATATTCTGGGAAAAACAATTACAAAAACACATAAATAATATAGAGACACACTGCCGTGCGTCTCTATATTTTTAAACCGTCGGAGTGGCCCGACTCGAACGGGCGACCGCTTGCACCCCATGCAAGAATGCTAGCCAACTGCACCACACCCCGATTGCTTTCGTGCCGCAAAAATAGGGATTTTTTTATTTCGAAAATAAAAAAATAATTTTTTTATGAGATTTCTCGACTCCACTCCGTTTCGCTCGAAATGACGTACTGGAGAGATCTTTAAAACATTTTTAATGCCATTCGCAGAAAAACGACCTACCACAGGGTACTGTGAGTTTTTCGAGAAGGGTATTAAAATGTCAAAAAAAACGTTGAAACGACGTCAAAAAAAATACTATCTTTGCAGAAAAATTTAAAACACCTTATTATATTAATATGGAACACATTCAATGCCTTATCCTTGGCTCGGGTCCTGCCGGCTATACCACGGCGATCTACACCGGCCGCGCCGATATAAAAACCGTTATATATGAAGGCCCGCTCACTGGCGGCCAACTCATGCAGACCACCGAAATCGAGAACTTCCCAGGCTATCCCGAGGGCGTGCAGGGCGGCCAGATGATGGACGACATCCGCCGTCAGGCTGAGAGATTCGGCACCGAGTTCCGCATGGGCTCGATAATTGAAGTCGACGCCTCGAAACGGCCGTTCCATTGCAAGTCGGACTTCGGCGACGAGCTTCTCGCCGACACCATAGTGGTGGCAACAGGCGCCTCGGCGCGTTACCTCGGACTCCCTACAGAGGAACAGTTCAAGGGCGGCGGCGTGTCGGCATGTGCCACATGCGACGGCTATTTCTACCGCGGAAAGGACGTGGCCGTTGTCGGAGGCGGCGACACAGCATGCGAAGACGCCACATACCTAGCACATCTCTGCAACAAAGTGTATATGATAGTGCGCCGCGACGTGCTGCGCGCCTCAAAAGCAATGCAACACCGCGTGATGAACACGCCAAACATAGAGATCCTCTGGAACACCAACACCAAAGAGCTGTTCGGCGAGGTGAAAGGCTTCATGAGCTCGCTCCAAGGCGCCATCGTAGTCAACAACAAGACCGGTGAAGAACGTACACTCAAGGTCGAGGGTTTCTTCGAGGCCATCGGACACATCCCGAACACCGACGTGTTTAAGGGCATCCTCGACATGGACGAGACAGGCTACATCATCACCAAGCCGAAATCGACAGCTACCAGCGTGGAAGGCATATTCGCCGCGGGCGACTGCCAAGACAAGACCTACCGCCAAGCCATCGTAGCAGCAGGGAGCGGCGCTATGGCAGGCATCGAAGTCGAACGCTTCTTAGCCGAAAGTAAGTAATAAAGAATCCCCCACCAATGATAGTATACGTTGGTGGAGGATTTCTCGACTACGCTCGAAATGACGGGAAACTACTCTATAATCTCCAATTCATTTATTATATTCTTGACTTGTCCTACTTTCTCTAGGCACCAGAGCAGGTAGCGGGCATCCATGCAGATAGTTCTTTGGACTTTCTGCTCAAACATGATGTCGCCGCTCATGGCTTCCCAGTTGCCGTCGAAAGCAAGTCCGATAAGCTCACCTTCACCATTGATGACAGGGCTTCCCGAGTTACCGCCAGTGATATCGTTGGTGGTGATGAAGTTCACAATAAGGTTGCCGTTCTCATCGGCATAACGGCCATAGTCGCGTGCTTCGGCGAGGTCACGCACATCCTGAGGGATGTCGAACTCCCAGTTACCCGGCACATATTTCGCCATCACACCGTCCATAGTTGTGTAGTAGTTGTAGTTGACAGCATCGGCACCCTTGTAAGGCTCCACCGTGCCGTATGTCAGACGCATTGTGAAGTTGGCATCAGGATAGAAGTTACGCTCAGTCTGCATCTCCATGAGGCCTTTCATATAAAGACGCTCGCCCTTGTTGCCAAGCAGACCCGCCTCCTCATACAAAGGATACACCACGTTGGCATATGTGTCGATGATGTTCATGGCCAAAGCGAAGATTGGGTCTTTGTCGAGACTCTTAGGTTTTTCAAGCCATTTCGTAAGTTTAGCCTCATCAACAAAGACAGATTTCTCAAAGGCTTTCTCCACCCATGCGGTAAAGTCCCCGCCGTTTTTCGCACCTATCTCCTCTATCATCGTCGGGACATATCTGTCAATATCTTTATAGAAAAGATTGAGCAGAGCGATGGTCACATCCTTATCCAGATCCTTATCATAATCCTTAAAGAATGTAGTAACTTGTGCTTTCAGGCCTTCTGCCATCTTAGCGATATCTTCTTTTGAACCCTTTTCGTTGATTAAGTTATTGATTCTCATAAATCTACGTGAGAAAGCGACAGCCTCTCCGCCGTTCCAGCCGGCTTCACGCAGATATGTCATAGGCATCATGATGTCGTCCATTATCTCCCATTTTTCCTTGATTTCATCGAAGATATTTCCATAAATCATCTGTCGTGTTGGATCTTCGAAAACCCATGCGCGGAAATCTCTCTCCTGTTCCAGTCTTCTGTCATAAACATGGTTGCGCTCCAACTGCTTGCGCTGTCCGATGAAATACTTCCAATAGTTCGACACGCTTGCCTGTTTTGAGGCATATTTGATAAACACTTCCTGGTCGGCGTCCATGTGTTTGCGATACTCGTTGAGCTTGGTGGTACGGCAGTTGATATATCCTGGAGCCTCCGACTCTATAATGTTTTTCACAGTGTAAGATGTTGAGTATCTGTCGGTTGAGCCTGGATAACCCAAAATCATGGCATAGTCGCCTTCTTTCACACCTTTAATATTGATAGGCAGATAGTGTTTCGACTTCATCGGAATGTTGTTTTCGCTATATTTTGCAGGCTTTCCGTCGCGGTCGGTATATACCCTGAAGATGTTGAAGTCGCCTTTGTGGCGTGGCCAGGTCCAGTTGTCGGTGTCGGCGCCGAATTTGCCTATTCCCCATGGTGGACAGCATACCAGACGCACGTCGCGGTACACGTCATATTCAAACATAATATATTGGTTGCCAGAGTAAAACGGCACAATTTCTATTTTCACGTCGCGCTCACCTTTGCGTTCTTTGGTGAGTTTTTTGATATTTTCAGAGATGACATCGCTGCGTGTCTCTTCGTCGGTGACACCTTCGAGCACTGCGTCTGTCACGTCTTCCACGTTAGCAAGGAACGACACTGTCAGACCCGGATTCGGCAGTTCCTCGGCTTTGCTGTATGCCCAGAAGCCGTCAGTGAGGTAGTCGTGCTCCACAGTGGCGTGTTTCTGAACATAGCTCAAACCGCAGTGATGGTTAGTAAGCAGAAGGCCTTCCGAAGATATGAGCTCGCCAGTGCAGCCGCCGCCAAATTGTACGATGGCGTCTTTCAGACTAGGCTGGTTGAGACTGAAAATCTGTTCGGCAGTGAGTTTGCATCCAAGTTGTTGCATCTCGGCAAGACTCTTGTCGCTGAGGCTGTACGGCAGCCACATTCCCTCGTCGGCTTTAGCGCATATAACGCTGATAATCAATACGATAGATAAGAATAATTTTTTCATTTTATTTAGATTTAAATATATTTCTAAAAATCTCATTATTATGTTCGATACGTGTCTGCTCCTGCATTTTTGCTATATGCCTGACACCGATTTTCCACATTTTTATATCAAGATAGATAAACAAAATGAACAATAATGCGCTCATCGCACCCATCTCGCTCTCCGAAAATGCCGACGACAGCATCAGCAGGTAGTCGAAGAGACCGTGTGCCAGCATCGGGCATAAAAGGCTGAGTAACAGGTATTTGGCACGGCTGTCGGGACTAAATTTTGCCATCCCCAAGAAATATCCCATGATGACGGCGAAGAGAAAATGTCCCGGTACGGAGAGTAACGCCCTCATCACTCCAGTGGTAAGTGCAGCGCCAAACGACTCATTACCAAGCACATACATCAAATTCTCCACGCAAGCGAAGCCCAATCCGATAAAGCAGGCATAGACGATGCCATCGAAAAACTCATTGAAGTTTTTGTTTCGCCAGATAATAATCATGAAAAGCAGCCATTTGCAAAGCTCTTCGGGTATGCCCGCCTCGAAAAACGCGTGGTAGAACACTGTCTCACCCAGGTAGAATCCATTGATCATCCCCACCACTATCAAATCGAGCGGAATGGAAAGTATTCCAAGGAAAAACGCGAGCAGCAGCATCCAAAAAGGCTCTTTTTCGTATTTGTCTTTGCGATAAATATACAAAGCCAAAACGATGACGGGTAGTATTGCCAATGCAAGAATGATAATGTCCATATCAATTATAATTTTTCCGCCTCCCACTGGCCGTTTTTAAAACACATTGTCTCTTTGTAACCCACAGCTTTTAAAGCTTCTTCGGCTTCTTTGAAAAAATATGTTAGCTCCCAATACTGGTGCGAGTCGGAGCTGATAAGCACGGGGATGTCCATCTCTTTCATGCGCGGCAGCAGCCACTCCGAAGGGTAAAACCCGTTGTAACGCTGCTTGTAAAGCCCTCGTGTGTTGATTTCCACAATCAAATCATGCTGTTTGATAAGGTCGAGGGTCTCAAAAACCATGTCGCGGTACCATTTCTCGTCTTCATGGAAATAACGTCCGCGCGAGTTCATCTTTATCTTGTCGAAATGCCCGATGATGTCGAACTTCTCCGTCTCAATCATCTCATTTTCCTGGTCGAAATAGGCACGAACGCCTTTTTTAATGTCGCCTCCAAAATATTTTTGAAGCCCCACGTCGTAAGGCTCGACGTCTTTTCCGTCGATAAACCAAAGAGTGTCAGGCGTCTTCCCCACCAGATGCACTGAGCCGATGAGATAGTCAAGCTGATAGTCTCTTTTCGTTTTCTCAAAATCGACGACGATGCCCGGGATGAACTCCATCTCCATCGAGGCAAGGACGTTTATCTTACCTGAATATTTATTCCTCAACTCTTTAAGAATAGTGGCATATTCGTCGTTCTTGTCCATCGGGATGGAGACGCGACTTGGAAACGGCAGGCTGGAGTGGTCGGAGAAGCCCAGGGTATGCATGCCCTGACGGATGGCTTCCTCAATGGTGTCCTCCATCGGCGACTTGCCGTCAGAAAAAGTGCTATGTGTATGTAAATTAAAGTGTTGCATCGTCGTCTGTAGCTTCAATAATCTTATAAACCTTGTCGCCTCGTCTCACAATGTCGTGTGCCGGGATGGAGCAGAGCTCGCCCTTGACCGTCTGTTTCACAGGCAGCAAATCGACTCTTATCTCCTTGATCTTATCTTCGTATACGCCTGTCGTAGGACCGATTATCATGATGTCGTCGCCTACGTTGAGGTCGTGTGTCTCCATCCTTATCTCCGCCACGTTTATCTTTGCGAAGAAATTGGTTATCGTGCCGATGAAAAGTTTCGTCTTTGTGGCTTGTGAACCGTATTTCTTGGTCCACTCGCCCATCTTACGGCCGAGATAGTAGCCGTCCCAGAAGTCGCGGTTATAGACGCTCCGCAGGCGCTCGGTCCATTTCTCTATCTTGTCCTGCGTGAAAGTGCCAGCATTTATTGCATCTACCGCCTCACGATATACGCCCACCGTCAGCTTGGTGTACTCCGGCGAGCGGCCGCGGCCTTCGATTTTAAGCACCTTCACCCCTGCCGCCAGCACCTTATCCAAGAATGGCAGTGTGCAGAGGTCTTTAGGCGACATAATATATTCATTCTCAATGGCCAACGTTATCTCTTTGTCACGGTCGGTGACCTCGTAGCCACGCCTGCATGGCTGCACGCAGGCACCACGGTTGGCGCTTGTCCCGAAGTTGTCGAGGCTCAGATAACACTTGCCCGACACCGCCATGCACAAGGCTCCGTGGCAGAACACCTCTATTCTCACTAGCTCGCCGCCTGGTCCCGTAATATGCTGACGCTCAATCTCTTCGGTTATATGCTTTACCTGGTTGATGTTAAGCTCGCGCGCCGTCACCATCACGTCGGCAAACTGCGAATAATACTTCACCGCCTCTATGTTGGTGATGTTGCATTGTGTTGACATGTGGACCTCCACGCCAATCTGACGGGCGTATTGTATCACGCTCTGGTCGGAGGCGATGATGGCTGATATGTTGTTGGCTTTGATGGCATCCAGTAGGGCATGCATCTCGTCCATCTCCTCGTCGAAAACCACAGTGTTTACTGTAACATAGCTCTTCACGCCGTGCAGATGGCAGGTCTTAGAGATGGTGTGAAGGTCGTCGAGCGTGAAGTTCTTGGTCGACTTCGAGCGCATGTTGAGCTTGCCGATGCCGAAGTACACGCTGCCGGCGCCTGCCTGTATGGCAGCAGCGAGGGCTTCGTACGAGCCCACCGGGGCCATTATTTCAATGTCGTTGTATTTCAATTCTATCGTTTCAATAGTTTTTCTCTCAATTCCTCGTATCCTGGCTTGCCCAGCAGCGCAAACATGTTCTTCTTGTATGCCTCCACGCCGGGTTGGTTGAACGGGTTGACCTCGAGCATGTAGCCGCTCAGCGCGCATCCCATCTCGAAGAAATATATCAGCTGTCCGAGAACCTCAGCGTTTACTGCCGGAATAGCTATTCTGATATTCGGCACGCCGCCGTCGACGTGAGCTAAGATGGTAGCCTTTTCTGCTGTCTGGTTCACCTCGTTGAGACGCCGGCCAGCGATGTAGTTCATCTGGTCGAGGTTGGCGCTGTCGGAAGGAATCCTCACCTCGTTGGCGGGGTTCTCCACGCTGATGACGGTCTCCATGAGGTTACGCAGTCCTTCCTGTATGTACTGTCCCATCGAGTGCAGATCCGTTGTGAAGGTGACGCTGGCCGGGAAGATACCCTTGCCGTCCTTGCCCTCGCTCTCGCCATAGAGCTGTTTCCACCACTCGCTGAAGTAGCACAGGCGCGGCTCGTAGTTGACGAGTATCTCGTTGGTCTTTCCGACATGGTATAACGCCTGACGTGCCACCGCATACTGTGCCGCCACATTGCTATCGTTCTGATTGTCATGGCAATACTTCTCCATGAGCTGGGCTCCTCTCACGAGTTTCTCTATATCGACGCCTGCCACTGCTATCGGCAGCAAACCCACAGGTGTGAGCACCGAGTAACGTCCGCCGACGTCATCCGGCACCACATAGGTTTTGTAACCTTCGCTGTCGGACAACACCTTTAAAGCACCCTTGGCCTTGTCAGTGATGGCGACGATACGTGTCTTCGCCTCTGCCTTGCCGTATTTCTTCTCGATATGGTTCTTCAGGATCCTGAATGCCACCGCGGGTTCAGTGGTCGTTCCCGACTTGGATATGACAGTCATCGAATAGTCTTTCTTATCCAAAAGTTGAATGAGGTCGTGCATATAATCCTCGCTCATGTTGTGACCCGCATAGATGATCTTAGGGCTACCTGTGTCGACGAGCTGTGCGAAATGGTTCGACAGCGCCTCGATGACAGCACGCGCACCAAGGTATGAGCCGCCGATGCCGACGACCACAAAGACCTCCGATTTCTTGCGGAGCGACTCAGCCGTTGCCTTCACATCTTTAATGAACTCAGCCGTTATCGACGACGGCAGGTTGACCCATCCAAGGAAATCATTGCCGGCTCCACTGCGCGAGTAGATGGTCTTGAAAGTCGCCGAGACTTTCTTTTTATACGTATCTAATTGGTTTTCAATGACAAAGCCTTTAACATGGCCCAATTCAACTTTAATGTCTGTCATAATATTTCATGTTTTAACAATCTACAAAAATACGAATTTTTCTTCGATTAACAAAAAACACATTAAAAAAAGAGACCGTCTCTTGAGCGGAGACGGTCCCCAGAACCAAAAACCAAAATTTATGAAACCTTTTACGAACAATGTAAATTACCCGGATGGGTAACTATGGATGTACATCGTTACGCACTGCAAAAATACATAAATTTTCAATACTAAGGCAAAAAAAATGTAAAAAAAAATTTAGATTTCTTGCAAAAAAATGCAATTTATGTTAAAATCGTTTCATAATGAATGATTTAAGGGGTAAAGTTTTTTGTTAAAAATTTCTGTGTTCTAAATTTGTGCAGATAATTTTTTTCTTATGATTAGACCCTTAAAAATTCTTTTAGCGGAACATGATGAGGATATAGCCTCGATAACGAAATACTTTCTTGTATCACTCGGATATTCCTGCGTTATCTGCTCCGATGGAGAAGAAGCCTTGCATCATTTTAAAAAAGAACGATTCGATTTTGTTCTTGCAGACATCAATTTACCTATTACAAATGGATACGATTTGGTTATAGAAATAAAGAAAAAGAACAAAGACATCCCAGTTGTTTTCCTGGGTTCAGAGGCACATCAGGCTGATATTATCAAAGGATTCAATGTCGGGGCCGACGACTTCGTAGTGCGTCCGTTCAGCATGGAGGAACTAGGGCTGCGAATACAAGCAATCTTCAACAGGACACAAGCCAACGAGAAACGCCAACATATACATACATTTGGCAATTATACTCTCGACACCCTGCATCATGTGCTGATATTCAACGGACAAGAAAAACGATTGACTACTAAAGAGTTGAATCTGCTTTATCTGTTTTTTGAATATAAAAACCATGTTGTGGAAAGGTCGTTGGCGTTAAAACGTGTATGGAACACCGAAAACTATTTCAATGCCCGCAACATGGATGTCTATGTCGGCCGTCTGCGTAAAATCCTGAAATATGACCCCAACGTGCGACTTGAAAACGTTCACGGTGTCGGATACAAGCTTGTAGTACTCCCACTACCTCCTGAAACGGTATGACAAATAAGGGAATCTGATATTATCTTCCAATTCCAATATTGGAATATTTACTGAAGACGGAGCAAGTTCTATGGTATTGTCTCTCAAGATTTTCCAAAAAACCTCCGAATTCGGACCTCTATCGGTATTGGTTAACACTATCATGGTGCGGTCGTTTTCTTTATCAATCATGAAAAACGAGCGATAAGCCTTCCACCAGCCATAATGATAATAACAATTAGGATATTTCTTTGAGATACGCCAGCCGAAGCCATAGTTATCCTTTTTCTTTGCATAATTAGGGCTTCCCGGGGCAAAAGCCTCAGCCTGTATGGTGTCGGGGACCAGCAAACCATAGTCGATGGCAAGTTTGAAACGATACATGTCTTCGACATTTGAAAACATGATCTTATCACCTTTCACGCCATTAAGATATTCGTTCTGTGCCCGACGCGGCTTTCTGCGCCCTATATAATATCCTTGGACACAATTCGGGAGATATGTCGAGACCATGGTGTCGGTAGGCATATCGTAGATATATGATTTTTTCATGCCGATGGCGTCGAACACATCCTCGCGCATGAAATCGACGAACGACTTGCCTGATACACGCTCCACAATGCTTGCCAGCATGGCGTAATTCACATTGCAATAATGGAATCCGTTGTCGGGTCGGAAATACGGATCAGGCCTGTATGTCGCATAATATTTAATCATGTCTTCGTTGGTAAATGGCACTTTCTTGTCGGGCCAATTGTTGTCGGCCAGCGTCTCGTAACGCGACAATCCCGAGCGGTGTGTCAGCAGCATCCTGACAGTGATGCCATCGTAAGGAAATTCAGGGATATATTTTTGGACATCCTCATCATAGTCAATGAGACCGCGTGTCTTCAGAATCATGATGGCTTCGGCGGTAAACATTTTCGAGACCGAACTCAGCTGAAACACATCGTCAACATTTATCTCGCCCTTACGCCTGATCAAATCGGCATGACCGTATGACTTAACCAGTATCACCCTCCCCTTTTCAGCGAAAAGAACCGTGCCGTTGAATGGCGTTTTCTTCTTCAGATTCTGTAAGATCCTGTCAATCTGAGCCGCTTTTTTCTCAAGAATTGGTTCATCCAGATCTTTAAAAATCTCATCAACGTCAACAACAGGCCAGCCCGCCACCTCTTCGGCAGTGAAATGGTCTTTTTTCGTTGAACAAGAAAATAACAATAAGGCTAATAAATATATTAAATGTCTCGTTTTCATCATCTTTTTTAAAATAACCTGCAAATATAGTAATTTTTTGTAATTTTGCAACCTCAATTTCAATATATGTTTCAAGATTTCAATTTAAACCCCGCAATCCTAAGAGCCATCGACGAATTAGGATTTAAGGAACCCATGCCGATACAGGCCGAAGTGTTGCCCGTGTTATTGTCACAACGCACTGATTTGGTTGGACTTGCACAGACTGGGACAGGCAAGACTGCCGCTTTCGGGTTGCCTCTTTTACAGAATATCGACCCGAAAAACCGTAACGTCCAGGCGTTGATTTTATGCCCAACACGTGAGCTCTGCATGCAGATCACCAAGGACCTGCTCAGCTATGCAAAATACATACCTGAAATCCTTATCGTTCCGGTATATGGCGGCGCCAGCATAGAGCTGCAGTTCAAGAGCCTCGCTAAGAAACCGCAGATCATAGTGGCCACTCCGGGCCGTCTGCAGGACATGATACGCCGTAACCGCGTCGACTTCAGCAACGTGAAGTGGATGGTGCTCGACGAGGCCGACGAGATGCTCGACATGGGATTTCAGGAAGACGTGGACGCTATCTTGGAATATATGCCCGAGGAGAAGAACACCCTGCTGTTTTCGGCGACCATGCCGGCCGAAGTCGAGCAGATTCTCAACAAATACATGAAAGACCCAGTGCGTATCAGCATCGGGCAGAAGAACTCGGGGACGGCGAATGTGCGCCATAACTACTATCTCATCAAGGCGAGCGACAGATATCTCGCTTTGAAACGTCTCATCGACTACTATCCGTCGATCTACGGCATCGTTTTCTGCCGCACCAAACTGGAGACACAGGAGGTGGCCGACAACCTCATCCACGACGGGTATAACGCCGCTTCGTTGCACGGTGACCTCTCGCAGGCACAGCGCGACCTCGTGATGAACCACTTCCGTCAGGGTTTCACCCAGATTCTGGTGGCTACCGACGTGGCAGCCAGAGGCCTGGACGTCAACAACCTGACACATATCATCAACTATAACCTACCCGACGACATCGACACCTACGTGCACCGAAGCGGCCGTACGGGACGTGCCGACAAGACTGGCATCTGCATCAGCCTGGTGCACCAGAGGGAGAAACATAAAATCAAAGCCATTGAGAAACAACTCGGCCGTCCGATGGAACACTCGCTCATCCCGACAGCACAGCAGGTGTGCGAGAAACAGCTGTTCCGCCATATCGACAACCTCGAGAAGGTCGACATCATGCGCGACGACATCGACGACTACCTGCCGGTGGTGTTTAAGAAACTCAGCTGGCTCACACGCGAAGAGTTGATAACACGTGTGGTGGCGTTGAATTTCAACCGTTTCCTCGATTATTACAAAGACGCAAAAGATTTGAATATCGACGAGAATGCAACCAAGGAGAAAAAAGAGAAGAAACAGCATGACGACTCAAATATGGTACGCCTGTTCTTCGGCATGGGCAAACGCGACCACATCAAACCCAACTCATTGATAGGCAGAATCAACGACGTGACAGGCACCAAAGACATTGAGATCGGACATATCGACCTCAAGGAGAACTTCTCATTTGTCGCCGTCGACGGCGCCCATGCACAGTTCATCGTCGACTGTTTCGCAGACCCGAGCAAAAACACCGAGGGCATCCGCGTTGAGATAACAACGGGAGAACCTAAATCGAGTGACGACAAGACCAACAAGAAAAAAGAGTCCGACAAAAAGTCAAAGAAAGCTCACGACAGCTTCCATGAGGAGCGCCGTCGACGTGATCGCGAGGAAGAACAGCATTCCCGCCGCAGCCGTAAAGAGAGCCGGACAAAAGATAAAAAAGAAAAAACCTCGAAGAAAAAGAAACGGTCAAAAGAGAAAGAAAGACCTGAGAAGAAATACGGCCGCAGAGCGAGATATTAATTATTAGTTGATAATTGATAGTTGATAATTAACAATTGAGAATATTTAAAAAATCAAATAAGGACGCCATGGCGTCCTTATTTTATCTCTAAACTTTAAACTCTAAACTAGTATTCCCACATATTCTGTTCGAAGTCGATAATCTCTTGCTGGATTCTCTCCGATTCCTTCAGAGCCTCGACGCCTGTGGCGTAGTCTTGGATGCTACGGTCATACACATTCTCTTCTTTGTAGATGTAGCTGTCAAACTGACGTTTCCAGAACAGGTCATCGTACGAGAGACGTGCTGCTGAGTTGTTTCTGTTATAGACAGGAGCCTCCGACAGGACTGTGCGGGTCTCGCTGTCAAACGGGATCCAGAACAGTTCGTTAGGCATCTGGAGTGTGTCGTTCACGTCACGCATGATGACAGGGCAGATTGCCTCGATGCGAACCATCATCTGGCTTCTGTGGGTATCGAAATACCAGTCTTCCATGATACGCAGACGTGTCACTGACTCCGGCTTGAAAGCGATGTTGATGACAGTATCGCCGACCTTGTTGCCGTAGTCGTCAAATACCGACTGATGCTTCTCTGAATTCAAACCTGTCATAAGTTTTGAATATGGCAACGATGCTTGTTCAAAATCCGGACCGCCTGAAGGCGACACTGGATAAGCCTGGCATCTGCCTTCTTTCAAAGCGTCCATAATGACGTCGATGAATCTTCTCCAGTTCTGATGGGGATCACGAGGATAATAGAACGGGAGGTTCATCTTCTGACGGAAGTCTATCTCACGCCATACTCTCTTCTTCCATAAGACATCAGCTTCACGGACTTCAGGATATGGGATGAATTTCTTTATTCCTGTTGCATTCTCAACATATAAACCGTCGTTATAGTTGTTATCTGTGATTTGTGCCGTAGCCTTCGGGGCATTGACAAACAGACAAAGCAATGCAACTGCGATTATTAAAACAACCTTTTTCATGTTACTTTATTTGAACGTTTATTGAACCGACATTTCTTATCTCGCCCTTCGGGTCTTTGACGCAGATATCCTGGAATTGGATTCTTTGTCCAGGCTGGGCGCTGCGGATAAGCTCGCTCACTTCTGGTGTGAATCTCGGTCCTTTGTTTAACTTATCGATGAATGTTCCTCTGTATGTTGAAACTGTATATGATTCCACTGTATAGTTAAAACCCTCAAAATCAAAGTCTTTCATCACTGCCATCACTCTGCCGATGCTGAGGAGCACCTCTTTATCGACCTTGCCGCCTGTGATGTCGCCTATACGCACTACCGGGTCAGGCACCTGTTTCACGCGGAACTCCTGTGTTCCGAGGTCCACTCTCTTGCCGCTGGCTTCTTTGGCCAAGATATTGACTTTCACCTTCTTGGCACCCTTGTTGATTGACACGAGATAGTTGCCGTCGCCGCTGTCTTTGGTGAATGTGCCGCCTTCAACGCTGATGGTGATATCATCGCCCGTGAAGCCTGGTGCTGACACCGAGATAGGGTTCTGTAAGCCTTCGTACATCACCATCATCTTGGTAGGAGCCACTGTCGCTGACGGTGGAGCCACCTGGAACTGCTCATGGAAGTCGTAGTATGCCATCGAGCCGTCCGGACGAGGGATCTCGATACGACCTGCATATTTGTGGACACCCGCTGTTGTTGTCGGGAAGCTCAGGATGACCTTGCCTTCCTTACTCTTCAGGGTGACAGGCTGGCCTGTTGCCTTGTTGAAGTCGCTGGTACCCATCACATATTTCACTTCAAAAGCCTTTGAGGTATCCGCTGCTGCGATGAAAATCTCAGCCTCGTATTTCTGACCTCTGATAATGAAGTCGCTCTTCTGGATGACGCGTGCCTGAACAGATTCGAACTTGAAGTCGGATGAACCGATTTGTTTGAACAAAGCGGTGATAGCGTCATATTCTGTCGTCTGAATCTCACCAACAATCTTATTGAGGATAGCGATTTCTGCAGTGAGGATGATATGCTCGAAGTTCTTGTTCTCCCAGCTCAGCTCCTGTCCGTCGTTATCCGTGTAGATGATCTTGTTGCCGTTATGATCGACGTCTGTAAGAAGTCCGACATATTTGTTATAGTTCGAAAGACCTGCAGATTCAACGGTATTCACGACAAACTGACGATAATCCTGGATCTTTTTCTTAAGAATCGCAGCATTGCCGTTGTTAATCATGAAGTTGGTTGCGGCGTCATACTTATCCTTAGCGCCGATGTTGTTGAGGTCTAACTCATAGAAAACACGGCGGTTATCAGGATTTGTTTTATCGATATTTTTAAGAAGAGGCTTCTTGGTATCTTTATTAAAAAGGTCGGCCTCTTTTATGTTTTCAGTCTCAAGAACCAACGGCACCTTGATTTCTTTCTCGATAAAGTTAATGATTTCGTCAGTCTTTTCACGAATAGCATTAGCTTTTTCCCAATAATCGTGTGCCTTTTCCGGTTGTTTGAGATACTGCTGCTCGAAGATGCCGTAGTAGTCCTCTATCTTATTCTCCACGCTGGCGTTGGTCTTTTCCAGACCGTCATTCACGATGGCGAAAGCGTCGAGAATGTCGGCTGAGACGTTCAATGCCAACAGAGCGGTGAGGACGAGGTACATCATACCTATCATCTTCTGTCTTGGGGTCTCTTTTGCAGCTGCCATTTCTTGTTATTTTTAAAAATCTTTTGTTTAACAATAGTGGCTTACGCCTTGACATTCATTGCATTGAGCATGTTACCGTAAACGGTGTTCATTGCTGTCATGCGCTTCGACAAGTCGTTGAGTTGGATGTTAAGTGTATCTGTTGAGTTGGCAGATGCATTGACTTTCTCGATGTAGAGAGCCATTGTGTCGTTCATCTTTCTGCTTGTGTCAGAGAACATGGCGGCGTTGGTGGCTGTCTTCGACATCTGAGCGTCGAGCTCCATAGCTGTCTCAGAAGCCTTGTTCATGGCTTTTGTGTAGTTGCTTGTTGCTGCCACTGCCTCACTCACGTCGGCGATCTTTGCTGCGTTCTCACCGAGACGGTTCAGACCCATGCTGAGACGTTCCATGGTGACCGAGTTGATGTTGGCTTGCTCAAACATCTCGTTGAGCTTCTCAGTGACGGCGTCGTTGCTGTGAACAGGAGCACCTGTTGTGTTTCTCTTTGGACCCTCTGCCGGTTTTGTTGCTGCCACAGGGCCGTCGCCATGATAAAGATCCCATAACTCTGGGTAAACAAGGCTCCAGTCCGGCTCAAGATGAGCAGGCTCAAATGCTGAGAAGAAGAAAATGACGGCTTCTGTCAACAAACCGATAGCCAACATGATGTTGGCGAAGTTGCCTCCCCAGTGTGTAAGTTTGAACAAAGCACCAACCAAAACGATGGATGCACCAATACCATAAACTTTAGCCATGAAGTTTTTGTACTTCTTGCTTTCTGAAAACTCTTTAAATGTCATATCGTTAGTTTTTTTAATTATTTCCTAAATCAATTGTAAACTCTTGATGCCTTGCTTGGGTTGTCGCCTTTCTGACGGCCAAGGTATGGCTGGATGCAGCGGAATCCGATGTAGCACTTGGCTGTGTCCTGATACTCATAGCCACGTGTCGTCACCTCGAGATAATATGCCACGTCTTTCCATGAACCTCCGCGGATGACTTTTCTCTTCATCACCGGGTCGTCGTTATCGCTGGCGTTGTAAGTGTACTGAGGGTTCATGTCCCACATGGCGTTATATGCCGATGGGTCGAATGCGCTCGATGTCCACTCCGAAACGTTACCGGCCATGTCGTACAAGCCCCAGTCGTTGGCAGGATAATGTCCCACGATGATGGTGGTAAGACCGCCGTCGGCGATATAGTTACCGCGCATCGGCTTGAAGTTGGCTCTCAGACAGCCTTTCTCGTTGCGAGCGTAAGGACCGCCCCACGGATACTGGTTGAGTTGGTGGCCGCCACGTGCTGCCCACTCCCACTCAGCCTCGGTAGGGAGACGGAACTCCGACAGACCAGCCTGGCCTTTATTTTTTGAGAGGTATTTGTTGAGCTTGTCGGTACGCCACACACAGAAAGCATTGGCCTGGTTCCAGTTGACACCGACCACCGGATAATGGTCATAAGCCGGATGCCAGAAATACTTCTCTGTCAACGGGTCGTTGAAGGCATACGAATAGTCGTAAATCCATGCCAAGGTGTCAGGATAGATGTTGATATCCTCATTATGAACGAACACCGAACGGTCTTTTGAACCCTGCGGACGGTTGGCGAAAGAACCCTGATGAGGATCGGCACCTTCAACAAACTCTTTCTTTGCAGCCGACCTGAGGTCGATGTAGCTGTAATGATAAACGAGTTTTCTGGCGTCAATTTCTTTCTTGCCCCAATAACGTTCGCCTTCCGGGATGTAAAGCTGTTCGAGAGCGTCTCTGATCTGCTGGTCATCGCTGTGCCATTCGATCTTCTCCTCCCAGTTGAGGATAGGAGTGTCGTACGTCTCACCGGTCTTCTTGTTCTGAGTGATGAGGTATTTGTCCGGTTCAACCTCGCCAAGATATGTACGGGCTATGGAGTCGCGGACATAATTCACAAATTCACGATACTCGTTATTTGTAATCTCAGTCTCATCCATGAAGAAAGCCGACACCGAGATGGTCTTAGGCTGTGAGTAACTCGACGCCACAACATCCTGACCGCCTACACCCATAGTATAGCTGCCCATCGGGACAAACACCATACCATACGGATCCGGTTGATAAAACGGCTTTGACTTCTTTCTTACGCCTACCAACTCACCTTGATCGCTGCTGGAACCACATCCAACAAGCATCAACGCGACTAGGCTCATTAACAAATACTTTTTCATTTTATTCCTTTTTAAAAAAGTGTCCAAAAATATACTAATTTTCTTTATTCTTTACAAAAACATTTCAACTTCGTCATTTTTTTATCAACAGTCTCTACAAGTACCTGATGCTACGATAGATACGAGGATGTTTGTCGAGATCCAGCTTGAAGTTGTAGCTTAGCGACACCTCGTGTGAACCAGGCAACTTCAGCCCCATCGTGTTGATATCATACGCATAGTTGATCTGTATTCCCTTGATTACAAAGCCAACCAAAAGGTCTACAGACTCTTGGTATCGGTAGTTAACGCCGAAACATACCATTTTATTGTACCAAAACCTCGCACCAACGTTAATTTGTGTCGAAGCGATGTCGCTGAGCACCATCATCGAAGGGTTCAGCATGAACTTTGGATTTAAAAACTGATACTCGTATCCTGCCGCAAGATAAAACGTGCGATCGCCAACAAAACTTGCACTTGTCGAGGATTTGCCTTGCAAGGCTTTTCCTTTTTTCTCCAACAAACTCGTCGTTGACACAGCCACGTAGAACGTCTCCGGAACAGAGTAAAACAATCCGAAATTCATATCAACAAGCATGTCGCTTTGCTCGGTTGTCGGGATGACAGGGTCGTCATCGTCGAGAGGGTTGGCCTTCTTGAAATCGACTTTTCTGTTGTCAAGACTCAACGCCACACCTATTCCCAACGTTCCAGGACCGAGATCCATGTGGTATGAATAACCCAGGTTCAGCGCGATGTTATCTTCAAAACCCAGCTGGTCTTTCATAAACGAAAGTCCGACACCGCCTCTTAAAATCTTTATCGGCATATCGGCCGACGCCAGAAACGTCCTAGGCGACACCACTTCACCAGTGAAGTCATCCTTGAAACCTGTCCACTGGTTACGGTATATTCCCATCGCATTCACGCCTTCGCTCATGCCGTAAAAACCAGGGTTTATCACCGCATAGGAGTCATAGTAATTGGTGAAGATAGGCACCTGCTGGGCACGCGCCGCCACCGCCGTCATCACGACGACCGCCAACACCATTATTTTTTGAATCCTATGCATTTTTATATAAAATGACGTCTTATTGCAACGTGTTTATTCTTGTTTTATTGTATAATCAATATTTTTTCCTTATTAATAATTACCTGAAAAGCCTTATGATATCGTTGCCGTTGGCATATATCAGCAACAGCAGCAGGAATATGAATCCTATCGTCGTGGCTCTTTCGAGGAATTTGTCGCTTGGCTTGCGGTCTGTCACCACTTCCCAAATGAGGAACAGCACGTGACCGCCGTCGAGACCCGGTATCGGGAGTATGTTCATCACAGCGAGGATGATTGACAGGAACGCCGTCATACGCCAGAACTGCTCCCAGATGAAACTGTCGGGGAAGATGCTTCCGATTGTGATGAATCCGCCGAGGTTCTCGTATGCGCCTGTGCTAGGTTTCACTATGAGTTTCAGCTGTTTCCAGTAGTCGCTCAACTCCTTACCTGTACGCTTGAAACCACGCGGTATCGACTGCCAAAAGGTGTATTCTTTCGTCGACACCTGCAATACCTGGGCTGCATAAACTCCTATCGTGGCATCGCCGCCGACATGGGTAATGACAGTTACGGTGTCGTTGTCGCGTATCACCATGAGGTCGACATCCTCGTCTCTGTGATTTACAATTTCATTTTTGAAGTCGTGGAAATAAGGCGTCGGAACATCATTGATGCCGATGATCTGGTCGTTGGCAAGCACCCCCGCCTTCTCGGCATACGAACCGTTAGAGAAACCACCCACCACGAAAGGCATCCTCATTCCGATGAACACCGAACGGGCCTTAAGTATCTGATTTACAGCGTCTTCAGGAAGCTCAACTGTTATTTCTTCACCGTCACGCTCCACCTCGATGGACTTGGTGTCTTCAAGTATCATCGTCATTGGAATCTGACTGAAGTCTTCGATGAAATTGCCGTTCACAGCAAGGATCTTGTCGCCGTCACGAAGTCCGAGGTTGTAGCCCAGGCTGTCGACAGTGATGCCGTATTTATTGACTTCAGTTGTCGAGACATATTGTTCGCCGTAGCTTGCGATGAGTCCGATATAAATCAAAAATGCGAGGACGACATTCATAAACACGCCGCCTATCATGATGATGAGACGCTGCCATGCCGGCTTGGTGCGGAACTCCCATGGCTGTGGCTCCTGCGCCATCTGTGCCTGGTCCATCGACTCGTCGATCATGCCCGCAATCTTACAATAACCGCCGAGCGGCACCCATCCCAGACCGAATTCGGTGCTGTCTTCAGCCCTTCTCCAGTCGTCTTCAGGCAAGGTGTTGAGGTCGATCTTCTCGTATTCGTAGTCTTTTTTCTTTGTGACAGGGTCAATTTTCTCGTGAGTGATGTATTTTTCAGGCTCATTTTTGCAGAAAAACTTGAATTTCCACCTGCCATTTACTTTTTTACATCTGAAAATCGAGAATTTCCAGTCGAAAAACATATAGAACTTCTCCACCCTCACCCCGAATATACGCGATGCTATGAAATGCCCGAATTCATGAATGATTACGAGTATCGAGAGCGATAATATCAGCTGTATGATTTTGATTAAAACCGTCATTTTTTAATAATAAAAATTTAAAAGTGCAAAATTACGAAAAATTATGGAAACTGAGACAGAAAATTTTATTTTCCTTCAAAAGAGATGTAATCTTCGGGGTTGAGAGCCATTCCCTTGAACCATAACTCGAAATGCAGATGAGGTCCTGTCGAGGTGCTGCCACCGCCGCCGAGCACGGCAATGGCGTCGCCGGCTTTCACCAAATCGCCCTCGTGACACATGACACTGGCGTTGTGTTTATAGACCGATATTATGTTTTTATCATGTTGAATGCCAATGATATAGCCTCCCTCGTAACTCCACTCCGAGAAGATGACCGTGCCGTCGGCGGTGGCTTTGATAACCGTCTCGTCTCTTGCCACCACATCAACGCCGAAATGCTTTTTGTTGCTGTCGAAATGGTTTGTCACCAACCCGTTGATGGGAGCGAAAAACCTCGGCATCTCGAAGCTTTTTATCGCAAGGTTAAGGTCACCCGTACTCATCATGCTGATTTTTTGCAGGCTGTCGGGGTCCATCTCGTCGCCGATTATACGTTTCAGGTTTTCAATATATAACTCTTCTCGGCGAAACACTTCCTCAATGGAATCGGCACGACGTTCCATGTTATAGACGCGTCGGTTGAGGGTCACGTCGGTATAGCCCGGGATGAGTTCGCGAAGAGGCGTAAAGAAGATGATGCAGGTGGTTAAAGCTATGAGTACCAATGAGTATATGATGATATAATTTGTTATCCTCATCTTACTCATGTTAAAACCGCCTTTTTCCTCGAACGTCTCGGGGTGGATGATGACGATTTTGAATTTACTCTTGAAATTTTTAAACCACTCGCTCATATTTTTTCAATATCATTCCAAATTAAACTTCCCGGGTGTCTTACCTTGCATCCCGCGGTAAAAATCCTCCAAAATAGGCCAGTCTTTGTCGAAATCGCCCGACGGCACAAACGACGGTCCGTAGCCGCAACGTTTGGTCTTGAAGTCGATAAACGCGACAACGACAGGCACCTTGGCCAGCTTCGCGATGTAATAGAACCCGCGTTTCCATTTCTCCACACGTTTGCGTGTGCCTTCGGGGGTAATAACGATATGAAGCTCGTCATATTGTCTGAAAATGACAGCAGTCTTTGCCACCATATTGTTTCCACGAGTCCTGTCTACAGGTATGCCGCCTATCTTTTTCAGCAGCCAGCCGAGGCCGAAACGGAAGAACTCCTTTTTTATCAGAAACTTCACCGTGCGGCCTTCCATCCAGAAGAAACAGCGGCCTATCACGAAGTCCTCGATGCAGGTGTGGGGCGCCTCGATGATGACGCTCTTCTTCACCCCTTCGGGAAACTGCCCGACAAAGGTGAAGCCTCTCATTTTGAGGTAGTTACGACCAAACCAGCTCTTAAAACTCATATATCGATGTTGAGGCCGAGACCATTCTTTAACGTCAAGACATTAGGATTCTGTTCCGCCATCTTCTCGAATCGGCTGCGGTCGGTGTAAGCTACCGTCTCTTTAGGCTTCTCGACGATATGATGCACCATGGTGTATTGGTTGTTGTTCAACTCCTTCGAGAGGAACTCGCGCAACGCCGCCATGTTTTCCATATCTTTGAGTACCAATATGTTATCTACCTGATAATGAATCTCTGTCTCATTCTCCAGCGTGGGATCGTATTTGCAGATGCCGGCCACGAAATTCGGCGACGTGTTTTTATGCGTCTCAATGAATTTCTTCCACGCTCCGACCAGCATCTCCTGCGTAAAAGGGGTGTTCTTCGCCTCTATTGGAGCCTCCTCTTCCTTTTTCTTTTGGGCAACATCATTGATAGAAACCGTGCTTGACCGTCTGACACGCTGCACCGGCGTCGGAGTCGGCGCAGGGGCAGGGGCAGGGGCAGGGGCTGGCGTAGGATCTGGTGCAGGTTTGGGGGTTGGAGCCGGTGCTGCCTGCTGAACAGGATTGTTTGTGACAACGTTTTGCACAGGTGTCACACGCGGCGCTGACACCATCTTCATCAACGCTACCTCGAGATGCAGACGTTTGTTGTTAGCGCTCCTGAAATTGATGTCGCATTCGTTGGCGATATCAAGAGACCTCAGCAGAAACTCGGTGCTGCAACGTTCGGCCTGCTTGGCGTAACGTGCCTTGAGCTGACTACTGACCTCCATCAGGTCCACCACACGCTTGTCCTTGCCGAGGAGCAGGTTACGCAGATGGCTCGCCATGCCCTGGATGAAGTTTTGCGGGTCGAAACCTTTGTTAATAACCTCGCTAAGCAACAACAATATAGAGTTGATGTCACCTGCCAGGATGTTCTCCACCATGCCAAAATAATATTCATAGTCGAGCACGTTGAGGTTGGCTATGACATCTTTATACGTGATGTTGTTGCCAGAGAAGCTCACCATCTGGTCGAAAATAGACAGGGCGTCACGAAGGGCGCCGTCGGCTTTCTGAGCTATGATATTGAGAGCCTCCTCCTCTGCCGTCACGCCTTCCTTGGCGGCGATATTCTTCAGATGTTTGACGATGTCTTCGACCGTAATACGTTTGAAATCAAAGATTTGGCAACGCGACAGGATTGTCGGGAGAATCTTATGTTTCTCCGTGGTTGCCAGTATGAATTTTGCATACGCCGGCGGCTCCTCGAGGGTCTTGAGGAAGGCGTTGAACGCGTCCTTGCTCAACATGTGAACCTCATCGATGATATACACCTTGTATTTCCCTATCTGAGGAGGTATCCTCACCTGTTCGATAAGCGAGCGTATATTGTCTACACCGCTGTTCGACGCAGCATCGAGTTCGAAGATGTTGAACGACGCGTTGTTGTTGAAGCTCTTGCATGACTCACACTCGTCGCAAGCCTCCATCTCAGCAGTGGGATTCAGACAGTTGATGGTCTTCGCCATGATACGGGCGCATGTTGTCTTTCCCACGCCACGCGGACCGCAGAACAGGAACGCCTGCGCAAGGGTGTTGGTGCGTATCGCATTCTGCAAAGTCGAGGTTATGGCATGCTGACCAACGACGCTCTCAAAGGTCGAAGGCCTGTATTTTCGTGCCGATACAATGAAATTTTCCATTCAAAAAATTGCCTTTTATTCAGGTTGTAAAATTACAAAAATTTCATCAAATCAAGACAAGTGTTTATATTTTTTTAAAAAAAAGACCGTTATAAATACGAATTTCTTATTTTTGCAGTTTCGGATATTAGACATTAAAGAAAATGAGATTTAAGACATATAAAATATTCGGCATATTAGCCATCTTATTGACTATCATATTGTTGGCGTCGTGTTCCACGAAGAAAAACAGATGGAACAGACGTGTTTGGCACAATATGACAAGTCATTACAATGTATGGTGGAACGGTAATCAGAGCATAAAAAGCGGCGAACAAGCGCTACGTGAAGCCGCAAAAGACGACTATACCAAGACGCTTCCAGTGTTCAACTACGGCACAAAAGAGAACGCCTTGGCACAAAATGCAGCCATGGACCGCGCCATAGAGAAAGACGCCATCTGCATACAGAAACACTCGATGAGATTCAACAACGAAGAGCGTGTCCGCTGGATCGACGACGCCTTCATCGACATGGCAAAGGCACATTTCTACAAACAAGACTATGTGCCGGCACGCCGTACCTTTGAATATGCCGCAACACAATATCGCAAGAGCCCCGACAGATTTACAGCAACCCTCTGGCTAGCAAAGACTTATATAGCGACAAAACAGTTCGAGAAAGCCGAGGCTATGCTACAGTCGATATTAGTGGCCATGGACAACGACGATGAGAAGATTCCACGTTATGTGCGCCAAAACATCGACCTCGTGTATGCTGATTATTATATCGCGATGGGCAACGAAAACGAGGCTGTGAAATATCTGCGCAGCGCCCTGATCACCGCCAAAGGCAAGTACAACAAGAGCCGCGCGATGTTCATCCTCGGCCAGATTTATCGTAACCAAGGCGACAAGACACGTGCCACCGAGCAGTTTAAAAACGTCATACGCAAGCACCCGACTTACGAGATGACATTCGAGGCACAGATGAACCTCGCAAGATGCTACGACGCCGACACCACCTACATCATGAAGATGTTGAACAAGATGCTCAAAGACAGCAAGAACACCAACTTCAAGGACCGCATCTACTACGCCATGGCCGATGTCGCGCTCGACAACAACAACAAGAAAGACGCTGTTAAATATCTGAGACAATCGGTGGCGACTAGCACTGACAACAACATCCAAAAGATAAAATCGTCGCTCGACGTGGCAAACATACTGTTTGAAAGCAACGACTACATCCTCAGCCAGGCTTACTTCGACACTGCCGTGATGACGATGGACCGCAATTACCCAGGCTACGACAGTCTGCTCAACCTCTCGGTTCTGCTCACCGACCTGGTGACAAACCTCACGGTATATACCACACAAGACAGCCTGCTGCGTCTCGCCGACATGGACTCCATCCACCGCAACGAGATCATCGACAAGGTCATTGCAGACTATGCAGCCGAACAGGAACGCCTCGAAAAACAACGTGAGATACAACAACAGATAGCACTCAACGGCGGCAACGAGACGCCAGAACCTGTCACCCCGACAAGCAACGACGGCAAGTGGTATTTCTATAACACCCAGACACGCACGAGAGGCATGAACGACTTCAAGACGAAGTGGGGCAACCGTCTGCTCGAAGACTTCTGGTGCATATCCAACAAACAGAGTTTCATCCAGGAAGAGCCGATAGAAGAATTAACAGAAGAGGAGCTCGCCGCGATGAGTGATGAAGAACGCGCCACCTACCTGCAAGGACTGGAGTTGAGCAATGACACCACACAGTACACCCCGATGGACCGTGGATACTACCTCAAACAGATTCCTTTCACCCAGGCAGCAAAAGACGAGGCCAACCAGCAGATTGCCGATGCTCTCAACAACCTCGGGTTTATCTATTATAGCGAATTGCAAGATTTCCCGCGCTCAATAGACGCCTACACCGAGCTGACAGACCGCTACCCTGAAAATCCTAACGAGGTATCAGCATGGTATTATCTCTTCAAGATGCACAACTCACGCAGCGAGACTGCCGACGCCGAGAAATACAAGAACCTCGTCCTGACAAAATATCCCGACTCAAACCAGGCGAAAATCATCCTCGATCCTGATTATTTCGTGAAGTTAAACGAGAAAGGCGCCGAGGCCGAACAGCTGTATGCCAAGACATTCGAAGCTTATCAAAACGGACAGTATCAGCGTGTTATGATGAACACAAAGAAAGCACGCCAGCAGTTTGCCGACGACACCCTTTACATGCCGCGCTTCGAATTCCTGAACGCCGTTTCATTGGGTTATGTAGAGGTGGTCGACTCTATGGCATATTCGTTGCTCCGACTGATACAGACATATCCTGAAAGCAGCATCAAGCCGTTTGCATTGGATGTTCTGCTGAAGGCCAACGACATGTACAACCTCGGACTAAACATCGAGAGTGCCCGTCCGAAAGACAACACCGTCGAAGAGAAAGAGTCGCCATATACCTTCAGACCTAACGACGAATATTACGTGGTGGTGGTGGCAAACAAGAAAATTCGCATCAACCCGTTGAAGGTACGTATCAGCGACTTCAACAAAAACAACTTCCGCATGTATCAGCTGAAGCTCAAGAATCTGATGCTCAACAAGGAAGACGCCCTCATCACAATAGAGAAATTTGAAAACGTCAACCAAGCCCTTGACTATCAGTCTTCTATGTTCCTCACGGATTATATCTTCGGAGGACTTGATCCTGAAAATTATAAAGTATTAATCATCTCGGTGTCGAACTATCCTATCTTCTATCAAGAGAAAAATGTGGAAGATTATTTGGATTTCTGGCATCAATACAACAAATAAAACTATGAGTTCAAACATTCAAGAATCACCAGTAAGAAACAACCTCATCGGCAACGGCACAACCATCAAAGGCGAAGTCATAGCTACCGGCGATATCCGTGTTGACGGCACTATCATCGGGACCATGAAATCGACTGGCAAGGTCGTGGTAGGACAGCAAGGCGTCGTGGAAGGTGACATCACATGTAACAGCGCCGACATCTCCGGCCGTGTAAAAGGCACTATAAGAGTTGATGAGCTTACCACATTGAAATCGACATCACGCATAGAAGCTGAGCTTTACACCAAGCAGCTGTTCATCGAGGTGGGAGCCATCTTCACAGGTAAATGCGATATGTCGCAGAAAGTCGCTGAAGCACCAAAGAAATGAACCGTTTCATCAAACAGCTGTGCCTGCTGACGCTTGTAGTCATCGTGGCTTCGATATGTGCGCGTAGCATACTGACGGTATGGTGGCCTGCCATAGTCGGGTTTTTCTTCATCGTCAGCATGGTGGTGTATCCCCTTTCCATCAAGGCGAAAGCGAAAGACATGCGCAAGTTCACCAACTTCTACATGGGCGCCACGGTGGTGAAGATGGTGGTTTATCTCACGATAATCTTCATCTATGTGTTAAACTTCAAGGAAGACGGCAAGCGCTTTGCGATAACATTTCTCGCATATTACTTGATTTACAGCGTGTTTGAGACATTTAAACTGGCAAAAAAAGATAAGAAAACTGATGGAAAATAACGAAATTATCGGTTACGAAAAGATAGAGACATTCAACCCTGAGCGCACCCAGAAGCTTATGGAGCATTACAGGGCTATTTTGAGTCTGCTCGGCGAAGACCCGAATCGCGAGGGCCTTCTTAAGACGCCTCTCCGCGTGGCGAAATCGATGCAGTTTCTGACACAGGGTTATAACATGGACCCGATGGAGATTCTGCTATCGGCAAGATTCAAGGAAGACTACCGTCAGATGGTGATAGTCAAGGACATAGAGCTGTTTTCGATGTGCGAGCACCACATGATTCCATTCATCGGAAAGGCACATGTGGCATATATCCCCAACGGCTATATCACCGGCTTGAGCAAGATAGCGAGAGTGGTGGAGGTCTACGCCCGCCGTCTGCAGGTGCAGGAACGCCTGACGACACAGATCAAAGAAGCCATCAACGAGGCGTTGCATCCTCTGGGAGTGGCAGTAGTCATTGAGGCCCGCCACCTCTGCATGTGCATGAGAGGCGTGCAGAAACTCAACTCCGTGACGACGACTTCCGACTTCGTGGGAGCATTCGAACGCGGCGAGACAAGAGCCGAATTTTTAAATTTAATTGGAACAGATTTACACTAGTTGGCCATTTAATAAGTTAAAAATATGAATGAAAATTATGACATGAATAGTCCGACAAGAGTTTTGTCGAATACATTTGTGGCGAACGTCTTCATGTGGATGTTCTTAGCGCTTGGAATAACAGCACTTACAGCATATCTGTTTGGAACTAGCGAGACATTGATTATGTCAATGTACACGATACGCGCTGACGGAACTGCATCCATGAACATCCTTGGTTGGATAGTGATGTTGGCGCCATTAGCTCTTGTCCTCATCATGGGATTTGGCATAGAGAAGATGAAAGCATCAACAATGATACTGATTTTCATCGCCTATTCCATTTTGATGGGAATGAGCCTCAGTTTTATCTTCTTGGTATATACACAAACGTCTATCTTCAAGACATTCCTCATCACCAGTGGAATGTTCGGAATAATGGCCGTCGTGGGCTATACCACCAAGACCGACCTAACCAAATTAGGTTCAATCTTGTTAATGGCGTTGGTAGGTATCATCATTGCCTCCTTAGTCAATATGTTCATGCATAGCGAGAGACTTGACTACATCATAAGCATCATCGGAGTCATAATCTTCACAGGATTAACAGCTTACGATGTCCAAAAGATCAAAAACATCGGGATGCTTGGTCTGGAAAACAGTGAGACGACGACGAAACTTTCTATCAACGCAGCATTGAGTCTCTATCTTGATTTTATCAATTTATTCCTTTATTTATTAAGATTTTTCGGAAAAAGAAATTAAAAAGTTATTATGAAAGCATACGTTTTCCCAGGACAGGGAGCACAATTTGTGGGAATGGGCAAGGATTTGTACGACAGATTCCCAAAGGCCAAGGATATGTTTGCCAAGGCCAACGACATTTTGAAATTCAACATCACAGATATAATGTTTGAAGGCACCGATGAGGACTTGCGTCAGACCAAGGTCACGCAGCCTGCCATCTTCCTTCATTCAGTGATTCTGGCAGCCATGCTTGAGGATTTCAATCCTGACATGGTGGCAGGACACTCTTTGGGTGAGTTCTCGGCATTGGTCGCCAACCAGACGTTGACGTTTGAAGACGGTTTGAGACTAGTGTCGCAGCGTGCCATGGCGATGCAGAAGGCATGCGACGCCAACCCAGGCACTATGGCAGCTATCATCAACCTTGAGGACGAGAAGATCCGTCAGATCTGCGATTCCATCGACGAGGTGGTGGTGCCGGCCAACTTCAACAGTCCAGGACAGGTGGTCATCTCAGGCAGCGTGAAAGGCATAGAGATAGCTTGCGAGATGATGAAAGAAGCAGGTGCCAAGCGCGCTCTTCCATTGAAGGTTGGCGGCGCGTTCCACAGCCCACTGATGGAACCGGCACGCGAAGAGCTGGCAGAGGCGATACAGAAGACCAAGTTCTCGAAAGGCATCTGCCCAGTGTATCAGAACGTCACAGGACAGGCAGTGACCGACCCTGAGATCATCAAGGCTAACCTCATCAAGCAGCTGACAGCTCCTGTATGTTGGACACAGACCATGGAGAACATGATAGCGGCAGGCGTCAACCAGGTGATAGAGGTGGGTCCCGGCACAGTGCTACAGGGCTTGTTCAGAAGGTTGAATCCTAACATCGAGTTGTCAAGCGCGGCAATAGAATGAGACACAAATATCTAGCACCGGTCTTTCTAGCCTTGGCAATCGCTTTCGGCGTGTTGCTGGGCATCATCATAGCACGCTCGAATGGCGCTGGCAACACCTTTATTAATAAAGGCAGCGATATGACGCTGGTCGACAAGGTGTTTTATCTCATTGAAAATGAATACGTTGACACCGTCAATATGCAGGAGCTGCAGGTAGAGGCCGTCAACAGCGTCATCGACCAGATGGACCCGCATAGCGAGTATTTCGAGCCGGAAGTGGTGAAAGAAGTCAACGAAGACCTCCAAGGCAGCTTTGAAGGCATCGGCGTGACGTTCAGGATTGAGAAGGACACCGTCACAATCATCAGCACCATCAAAGGCGGGCCGTCGGAGAAATGCGGCATCCTCGCTGGCGACAGGATCGTTTACGTGGGCGACAGCCTCGTGGCTGGCGTAGGTATTAATAATAATAAGGTGATGAAGCTCCTCAAGGGTCCGCGTGGCACCAAAGTCGACGTGAAGATGTTCCGTCGCGGCGTGAACGGACTGCTTGACTTCACTATCACTAGAGACGTCATCCCGACATACAGCGTTGATGTGGCGTATATGCTCAATGAGACTACGGGTTACATCAAGTTGGAGAAGTTCATCGCCACCACACACAAGGAGTTTGTGAAAGCCGTGAAGAAGCTGCAGGCGCAGGGCATGACGCAGCTGGTGTTCGACCTCAGAGGCAACAGCGGAGGCTATCTCTCCGAGGCGGTGGACATCGCCGACGAGTTCCTGTCTAAAGGCAGCCTCATCGTCTATACACAGGGAGAGCACCGTGACAGGCAGTATATCTTCGCGCGCCGGCGTGGCATGTTGGAAGAGACACCTGTCATCATACTCATCGACGAGGGGTCAGCATCGGCTTCGGAGATAGTGGCCGGCGCGCTTCAAGACAACGACAGAGGAACCATCATCGGTCGTCGCTCGTTCGGCAAAGGCCTGGTGCAGGAGCAGTTTGACCTCGGCGACGGGGCCGGTCTGCGACTCACAGTGGCACGGTATTATACCCCGACGGGACGTTGCATCCAGAAACCTTACGACGGCGACAGGGAGAAATACATACTCGAGTCATACGACAGATACCTCTCGGGCGAGATGTTCAGCGCCGACAGCATACACTTCGCCGACTCGCTGAAGTATGTCACACCTGGCGGGAAGACAGTGTACGGCGGTGGTGGCATCATGCCAGATGTATATGTGCCGTTGAAGCAGGATTCGACAGAGTATTTCTTCAACAAGATTGTAAATGCCAGCATAGTGTTCCAGCAGGCTTTCGACTATTCCGACGCACATCGCGACGAGATAATGAAATATGGCGATGAAAAGACTTTCGACAAGAAGTTCGTGTTCACCGACAAGATGTGGAATGAGATTTTGAAAGAAGCGAAGAGCAAGCAGATCACAGGCACCGACGAGCAAAAAAATGTCGCGAAGAAACTGACGGTGCAGCTTTTCAAGGCTTACGTGGCGAGGAATGTGTTTGGAGACGAAGCATTTTACCCGCTTTACGAGCCTCTTGACGAGATTTTGAAGGAGGCAATTGCGGAATTTTGAATTTTTTTGTAAATTGTAATAAAAAAAGTTGTATTTTTGCACCCCGAATTGGAGAAAATGAAGAAAGAAGACAACATATTCACAATTCCATTGGCAGGTTTGCCGTTCGGACATACTGATTATCAATATGTTATAGACGACAAGTTCTTTGAAGAGAGAGATTATTCGGAGGTGAAAAAAGGAGTTGTGAACCTTCATTTAGGCGTCGAAAAAATGGAAACCATGTTCGTTTTGACGCTGAAATTTGATGGTAAGGTAGTTCTTCAGTGCGACAGATGCGGCGATGACTATGAGCAGGCGCTAGCCAACTCGGCGGAGGTTTACCTGAAATATGGTGCCGAGAAAGGCGACGAAGACGAGGATGTCATCATCATCACAAAGAACGACAGCGAGTTCGACTTGAGTGATTTGATTTATGAATACATCATCCTGTCGCTCCCAATTCACAGAACGCACGACGACGAGAGCTTGTGCAACCAGGAAGTCCTGGCAAAACTGCACAACTTCTCTCAGTCGGAGGCGGAAAACGAGGAGGAAGAAGAGACTCCTTGGAAACAAATGATGAAAGATTTGAAAAATAGAATAGATAAGTAATAATTAAAAAAATAGTGTAAAATGGCACATCCTAAACGAAGACAGTCTCATACAAGAGGCGCGAAAAGAAGAACTCACTACAAAGCTGAGGTTCCAACATTGGCAACATGCCCGGTAACAGGCACAATCCACGTTTATCACAGAGCATACTACGTTGACGGCGACCGTCATGGAAGGAGCAAAGAAATAATTAAACAAAGAAAATTTTTTTCATAATCTTTATATTGTTTTTCCCCGCCTTTCGTGTAAAGGTGGGGTTTTTTTTATTTTTTTTAATTTTTAAAGTATTGATTTTCAATGCATAAAAAATATTTTTATTATTAACTAATTTTTTAGTTACATCGTATTAAAATAAGTTGTATATTTGCAGCGTTAATTAGATATAAAAAATACAGTTATGAAAGAGTTAACTAAAGCGGAAGAGCAGGTAATGCAGGTGATTTGGAAGATCGGACAGGGTTTCGCCAATGAGATAATGGCGGCATATCCAGAGCCGAAACCGGCGTATAACACGGTGCTGACTATGGTCAGGATACTGGAAAAGAAAGGTTTTGTGGCGCACGAGACGTTTTGCAAAGCCAACCGTTACTTCCCATTAATAAGTAAAGAGGAGTATTCCGAGAGCTCGCTGAAAGGTTTGGTTGAGAACTATTTTAACAATTCGTACCTCGACCTCGTTTCAGCTTTCGCGAAGAAAGAAAACTTCAGCATGGAGCAGATTGAAGAACTTAAAAAGATGATTGAAAATATTAAAGAATAAGGTCAAGGCATGCCTTGACCCAACAGGATAAAAAAATCCAGTAAGGATAACACATGTGTTATCCACAAATAACAACAAACATTATGGCAACAAGTATCATTTCAATAGCAATCGCGATAGCGCTCCTCTGGGCGGCCTACCGTCTGCTGTTCATCAACAGCAACAGGCTGGCTTTTAACCGCGCGTTCCTTATTATAGCACTCGGCTTCTCGCTGATATTGCCGGCAGCAGGCATTTTCATCGGGAGAAACATACCGGCGGTTAACGCATATCGAGAGAGTCTGTTTCAAGGCATCATGCTCGATGAAGTGGTGATCACTGCCGATGGCGTGACGATTAGCGTTCCAACAGAAGTAACAGCCGATGACATAGCGGTAGCTTCAGAGCTGGAAATACATTTGGATAATATATATAATAGGTGTAGGCGTGATGACATTGCTTTTTATCATAAAACTGGCACGCTTAGCCATCGTCATCATCCGCTCGCCGAAGAAAAAAATGCCAGGATATACTGCGGTTTTCACTGGCAAGGAACATGGCTCATACTCATTTTTCAACTACGCTTTCTTCCCGAATGAGAACGTTAACGCAGAGATTGTGCGGCACGAGATGAGCCACATCGCCCACCACCATTCAGCCGACATACTTTTTGTGGAACTGATGATGATCATCCAATGGTTTAACCCTTTCATCTACTTGTATAAGAGGGAGTTACAGAGCCTCCACGAATATATGGCCGACCGCGATGTGGTCGCCACCGGTATCGACAAACAAAACTACATGATGTTGATTTTGCAGCAGTGCACGGCCGTCGATTTCAGCAACATGAGCAATAACTTCAGTTTTTTATTAACCAAAAAAAGAATCAAAATGATTACTCAAAGCAAAAAAGCTAAGGGCGTGGTAATCAAGGCATTACTTACCCTCCCACTGTTCGCCCTGTTATTGTTCGCGAACTGCCAAACAAACGGTCAGAATAAAGTTTCCGCTGAAAAAGCTACAGAAAGCGCTGTGGAAAACGAAAGCAGGACCACAATTAAAATAGGTGAAGAGTCATACGTCACGTTTGCCGACCCTATGGAAATCAACCTTGACGGGAAAGACTACACTCTCGACATCAATAGTGTCAAGAAGGAAAAGGCCTTCAAGCTTGGCGATCACACAGTTGTTGCCAAAAACAACAATGACGAGCGCAACAGCTACACTGTCACTGTCGACGGAAAGCCATTTGACCTTAAATACCTGGTCAATATGATATTTGATGATTCCGATTCATCAGGTGATGAAGATGAAGTTCAAACCGGACCCGTTGATGTGATGCCGGAATATCCAGGTGGAACAACTGCCTTGTTCGATTTCATCAGCAAAAGCGTGAAATATCCTGAAGCGGCAAAGGAAAAAGGTATCGAAGGCAAGGTGTATGTCCAGTTTGTGATTGAAAAAGACGGCAGTCTGTCGTCATTCACAGTGTTGCGTGGCGTTAGCGATGAGCTTGACGCTGAAGCAATCAGAGTGTTGAAGATGATGCCGAAATGGAAGCCCGGAATGAATGACGGCAAGCCTGTCAGAGTACAGTACACAATACCTTTCTATTTCAAGCTTAACGGCGCTGAAAACACATTGACTGCCCTTTCGGGAACGAAATGGGATGGCAAAGGCGAAGGCACTAAAGACGGAACCAACTTCGTCATGGAGATGACGATGGACTTCTACAACAACGATGACGGTTTGTTTGTGATGAAGCTCACAGCCGAACAAAACGGCGAGAAATCTGTTGTCTTCGAACATGTCGGACTTGATTTTAAGTATATTTACGATGAAAAAACCGAAGGCGGCGCAATTCAACCGAAGAATCCTGACGGCAGCGATTTAGGAGAGCCTGGACAGCGGCCATACATCTACAAAAAGAAAGGCGACAAAATCGTTGTCGAATTCTATGATTTCAAGGAAGACATCGGTATTGAAAGCATTACTTTTACTAAAAAGTAATTTACAATTATTATGAAAAAGATACTGCCACTTTTGTTGTTAACAGTCGCCTTGCTGTCATCATGCATGGCGCAGGAGGCTGTTATACAACAAGGCGGTATCCTTATCATCTCGAACCAAAACATCAAAAAAATCGACAGAAAATTGCTGGCATCCGACAGTCTGCGCACCGTCATAATCGAGCAATGCGGTCTGAGAAGAATCAAGTTCCCGAAAAACAATAATATCGTTTCGATAAAACTCTTTAACAACGATTTCAAACGCATCCCACCGAGCATCAGACACTGTAAAAATCTCGAACATCTTGATTTAGAGCACAATAAAATCAGGCATATTCCCCGTTTCATCGCACAACTCGACAGTCTGAGGAGTCTGGATTTGAATCATAACCGATTAAAACTAACGAAGTCGGACGTCAAGCATGCTTCGAAAGTCAAAAAGCTGTCGATTGGAGGCAACAAAATCAATAAATTGCCAGAAAACATTGGCATTTTGAAGTGTACGAATCTCAATTTGGGTAAAAATAAGTTGAGCTCGCTGCCAGCATCTTTTGCCGATCTGAAACAGCTGCGCACTATCATTTTTTATGAAAATGATTTTACGACAATTCCTGAAGAGATATCAGATTTCACAGAGCTGACGCATCTCGACTTTTACAAAAATAAAATTCAGGAAATCCCTGATTTTATTGGCAATTACGAGGATCTAAAATATCTGTATCTTTCGTATAACGAGATTGGGGCGATTCCCGACACCATGCGAAATCTGAAGTCGCTGGATTATTTTTACATCCATCATAACAATATTATAAAATTGCCGGAATGGGTTGTAGAGATGGACTCGTTGGAGCGCCTCGGAGTGGGTTACAACAAGCTGATTTCGATGCCCGATATGTCGGAAATGCCATCTCTGATCGATCTCAACTGCGAAGGAAACCTGCTGGAAGATTTTCCGTGGAAACTCGTTTTCAAGCCAGGCATGCAGATGCTGATTGTGAGGGATAACATGTTTCAGTTAAGTGACGAGGAAATTGAGTTTTTGAGTCAACCTCGAGAAACTCCGTTAATTGTCTTTTGACGCCATTTTTGAAATGCTCAACAGTACCCTGTGGTAGGTCGCATTTCTGCAAATGGCATCAAAAACTAAAAGCGTCCCAGGGCATACCTTTTGGCATCGGGGCGGTGACTGTCATCTGCGTTTTCAATGTCGGGTGCGCGAAGGTGATTTTGTAGGAATGGAGGCATATCGAGGCATCGGGGTTGGAACGAGGATAGCCGTATTTGAGGTCGCCTTTGATTGGGCAGCCGATATGTGCGAGCTGGCATCTGATCTGATGATGACGACCTGTTATCAATTCAACCTCAAGGAGATAGTAATTGTCGGATTTGCCGACGACACGATATCTTAGAGTCGCCAATTTCGCTCCGTTTGTCCCCTCTTTCACTATGTACGACTTGTTCTGAGCCTCGTTTTTCACCATGTAGTCGTTGAGCTCGTCGGCGTCTTTCGGCGGACGGTTTTTCACGATGGCGAGATACGTCTTGTGGAAGTTACGGTCCTTTACCATGGTCGTCATACGGCTGAGTGCCTTGCTGGTTCTTGCAAAAATCACAGCACCGCTGACAGGGCGGTCGAGGCGGTGCACGAGGCCTGCAAACACCTCACCGGGCTTGTTTTTCGTCTCTTTGATGTATGACTTAACGTCGTCGAGGAGGCACACGTCGCCGGTTTTGTCACCTTGGACGATTTCGCTCGGGAGCTTATTGACAATGATGAGGTGATTGTCCTCAAAAAGAATGCGGTCGTTTATTCTCATATCCTGTTGGGATAACGCATGCGTTATCCTTATGAGATTGATTATCAATATTGTTCACTTTCATTCGGGAACGTCACCTCTTTCACATCGTTGATATACGCGTGTACGGAGTCTTTTATGCTGGTGTAGAGGTTGTTGTATCGGCGCAAGAAACGCGGTGAGAAGTCGTTGCTAAGTCCGAGCATATCCTGCAGAACCAGCACCTGTCCGTCGCAGCCGTGACCGGCGCCAATGCCGATGGTTGGGATGTGCAGATTTTGTGACACCTCTGTCGCCAGCGCTGCCGGGATCTTCTCGAGCACTATGCTGAACACGCCTTTTTCCTGAAGGAGGACTGCGTCCTCGCGCAACTTGTTAGCCTCATATTCGTCTTTGGCACGCACCACGTAGGTTCCGAACTTGTTGATGCTCTGAGGCGTAAGTCCGAGGTGGCCCATCACAGGAATGCCGGCGCAGAGGATACGCTCCACCGACTCTATGATCTCCTGTCCGCCTTCCATCTTCACGGCATTGGCGCCGGTCTCTTTCATGATGCGGATTGCCGACTCAAGGGCTTTCTTAGAGTTGCCCTGATATGTTCCGAACGGCATATCGACGACCACCATGGCGTGCGACACGGCACGTACCACCGAAGCACCGTAGATTATCATCTCGTCGAGGGTAATAGGCAATGTGGTGGGATGACCTTCCATCACGTTGGAGGCACTGTCGCCAACAAGGATAATATCGATGTTCGACTCATCAAGAATCTTAGCCATCGTGTAATCGTACGCGGTGAGCATAGCGATTTTCTCGCCCTTATTCTTCATCTCCTGAAGCACGTGGGTTGTGACCAAAGAAGCGTTATGAGATAAATACATTTCTTTAAAATTTTTGCAAAAATAGATATTTTTTTATAATTTTGCGCATTGTTAACCATTTAAGATGAAAAAATATTTGTTATTCGCTGTATTGGCATTGGTTTTTGCCTCTTGCCGCACCGATGTTGATTTGTACATCGACAATGGCGACACGACAATTATTTATTCGATACTTGATGCCAAAGCCGACACCAATTTCATCAAGGTTTCAAAATCGTCGTTACATGGCGACTATTATTACGAAGAAGATGACATAGACGTATATTTTACTGGTCTTTTCGAAGATGAAACCGCTGTTGACACGCTACAGCTTTATCCCATCTCGAAATCCGAAAAAGGTGAAGTGAAGTCGTTGTATTTCACCACAAAAAAGCTTCGCGAAGGCGAAATATATGAGGTGTTTGTCATAAGGCACGAAGATGGCTTGAAAGTGTCAGCAAAAGTCAGAACCATATATCATATCAAGTTTAACAAACCCAGTCCGTATGTCCAACATCTTGATTTTAAATACACTTCGCCGAGAACTGTTGAATGGGTGGGCGGTAATATGGAGTCAAATTTTCAAATTAACGCAGGGTATTTTGAGGTCTCGGGTTACTTTCATTACAGGGAGCTGATGCCAGGCGCTCAGGATACCGTTGACCGGAGCATAGAATGGTATATGGGGGGCGCCGAAGCCGGCTATCTGTTCAACTCCACATACAACTACTATGTCGTCAGTTATACACCGTGTTTTCTGTTCAGTCTTTTGGAAAGAGATGAATATCTTAAAAACAACAGTCCGTATGGCGTGCAGCGGTGGTTAAAAGATTTTGAGTTTAGGATTACCGTCTTGGGAGAAGAATTATATGGTTACAACATATCGAACAGCGCCGGAAACCATAATCCTGAGATCAACAGCTATACCAACGTGGAAAACGGACTTGGAGTGGTCTGTTCATATACTACAGTCAGCGCCTTCCATACAATAGACCAAATAAGCCGAAGAAAAATCCGAGACAATTATCCTTACGGCTTCTATTATGACCCTAATCGATAAAAAATTATAGCCGGAATTATTATTTTTTGTACTTTTGCAAGTTTGAAAGACATTTTTGACTATGAAAAACTTGTTATATACGATTTTTGCTTTGGCAGTTGTGGTTTTCAGCTCTTGCAGCAATAAGATAGACCTCTACAGCGACGAGGGCGAGAAAACCATTGTTTATTCAGTGCTCGATTCCAATGCCGACACCAACTTCTTTAAAATCACACATAGTTTCGTTGGAAATATAAGTGAATTGGCACAAAACTATGATGCCAGCAATTATAAATACGATGAGATTGAAGTGACATTTTCTGGCGTTTTTGAAGGCAACAGTGCCGTTCAGACCATTACACTCGACACAATCTCGAAGTGGATACCATACGACCCTGAAGCGACATTTTACAGCGGATGCTGGCAGACATATTATTATACGACACAAAAACTGTTGGAAGGGAAAGAATACACCATCAATGTTTTAAGGAAAGAGGATAATGTCAATGTTTCAGCCAAAACCCAGACTATCAACACATTCGACATCAGAAAGCCTATACAAGGTTGGCAGGCCACTTTTAAAGATGTTAGAAGATACACCTTGGAATGGAAAGTATCGGATCCGACAACATTCTTCAGATCGACAGCAGCATATTTCGAGGTGACAGCTTATTTCCACTTTAAAGAACTGATGCCAGGTGCCACTGACACGACAGATCAGTATATAAGATGGCCTTTGGGTTCCGACAAGGAAGAAAACCTCTTTGTGTCGAATACCACCCCACCTTATTATGCGATGAACTTCACTCCCGAGGCATTGTATGACGTGTTGGAGCACAACCCATATCTGCGTGAAAACAGCCCGGCCGGCGTGCAGCGTTGGTTTAAGAATTTTGAGTTCAGGTTTTCGGCAATGGGCGAAGAGCTTTATAATTATTATATAAGTACAAACTCCACAAGTGCCATTCAGGATGTGCCAAACTACACCAATGTTGAAAACGGCATGGGCATAGTTTCGTCGCGCATCTCGAAGAGCAGATTCCATAAAATCAAGCAGACTGACAGAATGGAAATTGAGAACGTATTCCCTCAATATGGCTTCATCTACGACCCAAACAGATAGTCGTAAGTGACATTTTGTCAGTTTTTTCGCTTTGGCATAATTTTTGCAGAGCTCCTGTCAGAAATGACAAAAAAGTATTAACAAAAATATAGGAGATTTAAATTATGTCAAAAATCATTGGTATAGACTTAGGAACAACAAACTCATGCGTTTCAGTTATGGAAGGCAGTGAGCCAGTAGTTATCCAAAACAGCGAAGGCCACCGCACGACCCCGTCAATAGTGGCATTCACCGACAACGGCGAACGCAAGGTTGGTGAGCCTGCAAAACGTCAGGCTATCACAAACCCGTTGAGAACCGTTTATTCTATCAAACGTTTCATGGGTGAGACTTACGACAAGATGCAGAGCGAGATTGGCCGTGTACCTTATAAAGTGGTAAAAGGCAGCAACAACACACCTCGTATCGACATCGACGGCAAGCTCTACACTCCACAGGAGATCTCGGCAATGGTGCTTCAGAAGATGAAGAAGACCGCTGAGGACTACCTCGGACAGCCTGTCACAGAGGCCGTCATCACGGTGCCGGCATACTTTAGCGACTCACAGCGTCAGGCAACAAAAGAAGCTGGCGAGATTGCAGGTTTGAACGTGCGTCGTATCATCAACGAGCCTACAGCAGCAGCTTTGGCATACGGCTTGGACAAGAAGAAGAGCGATGTGAAGGTCGCTGTGTACGACCTCGGCGGCGGTACATTCGATATTTCAATCCTCGAGTTAGGCGACGGCGTGTTTGAAGTGAAATCAACCAACGGTAACACCCACCTCGGCGGCGATGACTTCGATGAGAGAATCATCAACTGGCTCGCTGAAGAGTTCATGAAAGACGAGAACATCGACCTCCGCAAGGACCCGATGTCACTGCAGAGATTGAAGGAAGCTGCTGAGAAAGCAAAGATCGAGTTGTCAGCCTCGACAGAGACAGAGATCAACCTGCCATATATCACAGCAACACAGGCCGGACCTAAACACTTGGTACGTAAGCTCTCAAGAGCCAAGTTCGAGCAGTTGTGCGACGACCTCATCCAGGCCACCATCGAGCCATGCCGTAAGGCATTGTCAGACGCTGGCTTGAGCGTGAGCGACATCGACGACGTGATCTTGGTCGGCGGTTCGACACGTATCCCTGCCATCCAGAACATAGTGCGTGACTTCTTCAAGAAGGAACCATCGAAGGGCGTGAACCCGGATGAGGTCGTCGCTATTGGCGCTTCTATCCAGGGCGGCGTGCTCACAGGCGAGGTGAAAGACGTGCTGTTGCTTGATGTCACACCGTTGTCACTCGGTATCGAGACCCTCGGCGGCGTGATGACAAAGCTCATCGAGAGCAACACCACCATCCCATTCAAGAAATCGGAGGTGTTCTCGACAGCTGTCGACAACCAGCCATCAGTGGAGATCCACGTGTTACAGGGCGAGCGTCCAATGGCCAACCAGAACAAGACCATCGGAAGATTCAACCTCGACAACATCCCGCCAGCGCCAAGAGGTGTCCCGCAGATTGAGGTGACATTCGACATCGACGCCAACGGTATCTTGAACGTGAGCGCAAAGGACAAAGCCACAGGCAAGAGCCAGAGCATCCGTATCGAGGCATCGTCAGGCTTGAGTGACGACGAGATCAAGAGGATGAAGGCTGAAGCTGAGGCTAACGCCGACGCAGATAAGAAAGAACGCGAGCGTATCGACAAGATCAACGCTGCCGACGCCATGATTTTCAACACTGAGAAACAGCTGAAGGAATACGGCGACAAGCTGCCAGCCGACAAGAAGGGCGAGATTGAGAGCGCTCTCGAGAAGCTGAAGACAGCCCACAAGGCACAGGACATCGCCGGCATCGACGCCGCCATGGCAGAGATGAACGCCATCTGGCAGAAAGCATCTGAAGAGATGTACAAGAACGCCGGCGCCCAAGGCGGCCAGCAAGGACCTTTCAACGGTCAGCAAGGGCCACAGAATCCTGGAAACAACGGTGGAAAGGACGACGAGGTGACTGACGTTGATTTCGAGGAGGTGAAGTAATCTCGTAGAGACGATGTACACATCGTCTGTACAAAATAATAGGGATGTCGTTTGAAAGGACGGCATCCTTTTTTATTTTTATAAATTAAATTTTCTTATATTTGCAGGCAGATAAATATTTAAAACGATGAGAAAATTCTTGCTTTTTGCAATATTGGCAATGGTGTTTGCCAGCTGCAGCAATACCAAGCCAGAGAACGACGGCTCGGAGAATTTTGTGGCTATCACTGATGTGGTGCCAGATGCCATTTTGGAGATACGTTATTACAGCACCTATAACTTCGTGGGCGCCCGCGTTGACGGCTACGAGCAACCGATAGCGCTGATGACAAAACAGTCGGCCGACTCGCTGAAAGTGGTGAGCGACGAGCTTAAGGAAAAGGGCTATCGTATGAAGATTTGGGACTCATACCGTCCGCAACGTGCCGTCAACCATTTCATCAGATGGGCCGAGGACCTGCAGGACACCACGATGAAACATATCTTCTTCCCTATGGTCGACAAGAGCCTTTTGTTTGAGCAGCAGTATATCATGGCACGCTCGGGACATTCGCGTGGCTCGACAGTGGATTTGACGTTGGTGGATGAGCAGACGGGCAAGGAACTTGACATGGGCAGTCCTTTCGACTGGTTCGGCGATGAGAGCCATCCCGATTTCATGGATCTGACAGAAGAACAGATTGCCAACCGCTATATCTTATGGGACGCCATGTTTGCCCACGGATTCAAAGGCATCGACAGCGAGTGGTGGCATTTCACTTTGAAAGACGAGCCTTTCCCGGATACGTATTTCGATTTTCCGGTAAGGGAGTTAAAATAAATTAAAACTTAACCATTTGATCTTATGAAAAAAAAGACCATCCTTCAAGTATTGGTGGTGCTGCTGACCATTGTGTTATGGGTCGTCCCGGCGGAATGGCTCGGCATCGACGGAATCACCGTCATCCAGCAGAGGACCCTTGCTATCTTCGTCTTCGCCGCCCTGATGTGGCTGTTTGAGATCATCCCGGCATGGGCGACATCGGTGGTGACCATCGTGGCGTTGCTTTTTACCGTCTCCGACAAGGGGTTCCTGATAGAGTCGGCAGGTACTACCGTGAGCTACCGCGAGATTATGGCATCGTTTGCCGACCCTGTCATCATGCTGTTTTTAGGCGGTTTCGTGATGGCGATAGCGGCGAGCAAAGTGGGACTTGACGCCTATCTGGCAAAAAGTCTGCTCCGCATCTTCGGGAAGAACCCCAAGTTTGTGCTTCTCGGTTTGTTGTTGGTGCCTGGGACGTTCTCGATGTTTATGTCGAACACTGCCACCGCCGCGATGATGCTGGCGTTTATGGCACCTGTGTTGAAGACCCTCCCGAGAGAAAGCAACGGGCCAGTAGCGTTGACGCTCGCTATCCCTATCGCCGCCAACTTCGGAGGCTTGGGAACGCCTATCGGCACGCCGCCAAATGCGATAGCGTTGGGACAGCTGACTAAGGTGGGTATCGACATCAGCTTCGGCTCGTGGGTGGCCCACATGATGCCTTTTGTGTTTCTGCTTCTGCTAATAGCCTGGGTAGTCTTGATGTTCCTCTACCCCATCAAGATGGAAAAACTGGAGATAGAGATACCATCAAACGCCAAATTCGACAAGAAGTTTTGGATTGTAGCCATCACCATGCCCATCACGATATTGCTGTGGGTGACTGAGGGATGGACACATTTCGACTCTAACATCGTGGCGTTGGTGCCTTTTGCGGTGTTTGCCATCACTGGTGTTTTCAAAGAAGAAGACTTTTCCAGCATAGAATGGCATATCCTGTGGATGGTGGCAGGCGGTTTCGCCTTGGGGACATGTCTCAACGAGACAGGTCTCGCCACATCGCTCATCAACGCGATACCGTTCACGAAGTGGGGTGCCGTGGTAGTGATAATAGGAGCTGGCTTCGTGATGTATCTGCTCTCGACCTTCATCTCCAACTCGTCGGCGGCCAGTCTGCTGATGCCGGTGCTTGCTGTCATCTCGACGGCTATCAAAGGAGAACTGTCGGCCTTGGGAGGAGCAGCATCGTTGATAGTCTATGTGGCTATCTGCTGCTCTTTGGCAATGACGCTGCCTGTCTCGACGCCGCCTAACGCCATTGCAAGCTCTACAGGACTTGTTAAGACGAAAGACATGGTGAAGGTCGGGTTGATTCTAGGCATCACCGGCGGCGTCTTAGGATACATTTTGTTAAGAATTTTTCCATTTTAATTAAAAAAAAGTCGAAATATTAATTATTTTTGCGGCTTAAAACTTAATATCCATGACACGATATATCTTTGTGACGGGAGGTGTGGTATCCTCCCTCGGTAAAGGCATTATTTCTGCTAGCATCGGCAAGCTTTTGCAGGCACGCGGCTACAGCATCACCATCCAGAAGTTCGACCCGTATATCAACATCGACCCGGGCACGCTCAACCCATACGAACACGGCGAGTGTTATGTGACTGTTGATGGCATGGAGACCGACCTCGACCTCGGGCATTACGAGCGTTTCACAGGCATCCGCACGACGCGCGCCAACTCGGTGACGACGGGCAGGATATACAAGGCCGTCATCGACAAGGAGCGTCATGGCGACTATCTCGGCAAGACCATACAGGTGGTGCCACATATCACCGACGAGATAAAACGCAGGATCATGCAGCATAACGACGAGGTCGATTTCGTAATCTCGGAGATCGGAGGCACCATCGGCGACATCGAGTCGGCGCCGTTCCTCGAGGCGATACGTCAGCTGAAGTGGGAGCTCGGCAGCCGTGCCGTATGCGTGCACTTGACGTATGTGCCTTATCTCAAGGCTGCCGACGAGCTCAAGACCAAGCCCACGCAGCATTCGGTGAAGGAGATGCAAGGAGCGGGCATCCAGCCCGATGTGCTGGTGTTACGCACCGAGAAGCATCTCTCCGACGGCATACGTCAGAAGGTGGCGTCGTTTTGTAACGTCGACCTCGAATGTGTGGTGCAGAGCGAAGACCTACCGAGCATCTACGAGGTGCCCGTCAACATGCAGCGCCAGGGCCTTGACGCCGCGTTGTTACGTAAGTTTGGGGTGCCCGTCGGAGAGATGCCCAAGATGGAGTCGTGGCATCATTTCCTCGAACTGCAACGTACCGCGACGAAGGAGGTGCACATCGGGCTGGTGGGCAAGTACGACCTGCAAGACGCCTACAAGAGTATCCGCGAGAGCCTGATTTTAGCGGGAATTTATAATCATGTCAAGGTAAAAATAGATTTTATCAACAGCGAAAACATCACCAAAGCCAACGTGGCAGAGAAGCTGTCGGGCATAGCAGGCATTTTGGTATGTCCGGGCTTCGGACAACGCGGCATAGAAGGTAAGATCATCGCCCTGGAACATGCCAGGATCCACGACATGCCGGCCTTCGGAGTATGTCTCGGCATGCAGATGATGGTGATAGAATTCGCCCGTAACGTGTTGGGATACAAGGACGCCAACTCGAGCGAGATGGCAGAGACGCCGCATAACGTCATCGACATGATGGAGGAACAGAAAAACATCACCAACATGGGTGGCACCATGCGTCTGGGCGCCTACGACTGCGAGCTCCGTAAAGGCAGCAAGGTGGCAGGAATCTATGGCACGCCGAAGATCAGCGAGCGCCATCGTCATCGTTATGAGTTCAACAACAAATACAAGGACGAATACGAGAAAAACGGCATGATGTGCGTGGGCACCAACCCCGAGAGCGGACTGGTGGAGATTGTCGAGATACCCAGTCTGCGCTGGTATATCGGCACACAGTTCCATCCCGAATATGCGAGCACCGTGCTCAAGCCGCATCCGCTGTTCCTGAGTTTCGTGAAAGAATGCATTTAACCATTAAAAATACTTAAAAACCCTATGAAAAAACTATTATTATCATTCGTGGCAGCATTGCTTATTTTAAGCGGCTGCAACAAAACCAAGCAGTTCAAGGTGACTATGAACCTTAACAATTCAGATGGTGAGAAAGCTTACCTCATCAAGACACTTGACGGTAACACGCCTATTATTCTAGACACCGTGGTTTTCGCCGAAAACTCAGCTGTTTTCAAAGTTGATTGCGACAACCCACAAGCACTTTACATCTTAAAACTCAAAGGAGATCGGGATTTATTGATGATGTTTCCTGATAATCAAGACGTTGTTGTTACTGGCGATATCGATGACTTTATCCATATCGAAGCGACAGGTGGCGCAACGCAGAACATTTTCAACGAATATCAGAAAGCTATTACAAGAATCAACGAGCCTGGATATGCACTCGAAGAGGAGATTAACGCCGCTTACGATGCCAATGACAGCTTGAAATATGAAGAACTCAACGCACAGTTTTTGGTCATATACCATGAAACTATCGACTGTAAGAAAGACTTCGTCAAGAATCATACCGACAGCTATGTGGCACATTACGTCCTCGACGATATGAAATTTGACCTTGAGTTGGCCGAGTTGAGAGAGTTGGCAGAACTTCTTACCAACGAGTCTCCTTATAGGGATAATGTCGAGAAATTTATTGAAAACAACCAACGCGTGGAGATTGGTCAGCCTTTTATCGACTTTACTTTGCAGACTATCGATGGCAAAGATGTTAATCTCGCTGAACTCATCAAAAACAACAAAGTCGTCATGGTTGACTTCTGGGCATCGTGGTGTGGACCGTGTCGCAACGAAAACCCAGTTGTGAAAGCTGCATACGAGAAATATCATGACAAAGGTCTAGAGATAGTCGGCGTTAGTGTCGATAGAAAAGAAGCAGCCTGGCTGCAAGCTGTTGAAGAAGACGCTCTGCCATACATCCAGGTGCGCGACGCTGAAGGTGTTGCCGGCGACGACTACGCTGTGGTCTACATCCCGAGCAACTTCCTCTACGACCAGAACGGCGTGATGATCGCTAAAGGCTTAAGAGGCGAGGAACTTGAAGCGAAGTTGGCAGAAGTGTTGAATTAAAAATCGGCTTCTTTGATTTCGCCTTCAGGGCTGCGGAACACAAAATGCTCCGTCTTTCCCTGATGCTTCTTCAAAACATAATCGCACAAACATGAGATAGGGTTTCCGTCGACGCTTATCAGATAATCGCCGGTACGGAGCCCTTTCTTGTATGCTTCGGTTCCTTTGCGAACAACTATCTTCACTGCACCGAGAGTGTCGCCATCGGCAGCGGGTTTAAAATTCATACCAGAGATCTTGGACTTGTTATTCACTGTGATCTCATGATTTCCGTCGTGCGTGAGAAACACGAAACTCTTCTTCGGAGAGTCGATAATCAGCGAGGTGTGTTCCAAAATAGCAGAGCCTATCAACCTTTTGGGAGATGTTGTCTTGACACAAACATTTTTAAAGACAAGGTCGCCTATCGTAATCTCCGGGACAACAATTTCGCCACCAACAATGGTGTCATTTGACTGTCCGAAAAGACCTGCGGCTGTCATAAATGTAGTGTCCCTGTTGACAGTCATGGCATCAAGCTGTTGTTTAATCTTTGGGTCTTGTTTTGCCCAAATATCCAGCGTTTGCTGTGGGAAACAGAACCATCCGCCGATGTATCCCGAGTCGAAATCCATTTTTGCGCGGATAAACGGAAACTGCACCCATACCTTCGGGTCAATCTTCGAATAATGTTTGTATTTCACCTTCTGATGTCCCCTCTCCTCTTTATTGAAAAAGCCTTTGCGGTCGGTGACAATCATCAGACTGTCCTGGGTGTCGAACTTAAACGAGATGCCTTTCACGGCGAGGTCGAAACCTATGGCACCGTCGATTATCCCGCAGGTGAAATCGCTCAGTCCGTCTGAGACGACAATCGGATAATCCTTGATAGTGATGTTGCCCATCTTCATCGAAGGGATTGTCATGATAGATGACTTTTTCTTTTGATTTTGTGAATCGACAGTATTTGTGCTGTTGCCCGAAGGCACCATCCAAGCCTCTTCAGTACCTATCCAAAACCCCATGTTAGCACCGGTGTCGAACATCATGTTTTTTGTTTCTCCATTAATCTCCACAGGGATGATTATCGCGCCTTTCCACATTTTAATCTTGATTGTATCGACAAAATGCTTCTCGGAAATGGAGTAATCCATAATCAGTTTCTGTGCCGATGCCTGCAAAAACACCGCAAATACAAAAAAAATGGCAATAATGATTGCTTTAATATGATTTTTCATATGGTTAATTTAATAATGGAACGCAAAAATACGAGTTTTGCTGCATGATTATGCAAAAAAAGGACAAAAACCGAAATTTTTGTCCTTCCAGAATTGTCATAAATGGTTAATTAAATTAGATACTCTTTCAATGCGTTCACATATTTCTCGAAGGCATCGAGTCCTTCGGTAGTGATTTTACAGGTTGTGCAGGGCACCTTGCCCTTGAAGCCCTTCTCGACCGAGATATACCCGGCCGCACTGAGCTTTTCTATCTGCACGCTGAGGTTTCCCGACGTCGCACCGGTCTGTTTCTTGAGGTAGCTGAACTCAGCATCCTCCACACCTGCCAGTATCGACATCACCGCCAGCCGCAACTCGGAATGAAGCAATGGGTCAAGTTTCGGTAACATGGCTATTTGTATTGGGATTTAATGATAAGACCTGTCACCACGAGCATGATGCCGCAGACGGTGAAGATGAGCAGCTGCTCAGCACCAAGTAATGCCGATGCCATCACTGCACCGCCGATGCCGATGATAAATCCGCTGATGGTGATTGCCCAGTTTTTCAAAAGGAATCCTGATATGCACTCTGCAAAGCCCACCAAGACCACGATAATAAGTGAGATGTTCATCGGTACCCACAACATCGCGATGACGCTGATCAAAACCGCAAAGATGCAATAGGTGAGCCATATCAGACCGATATTCATGTTTATTTTGTTCTGTGGGACGTCGGTCTCTTTTCTCTCGAGGATTCGTACCATCGGGAAGCCTAATGCCGGCATCACAAACCATGCCACATTCCATATCGGATTGCCCGAAGATTGCCATAACCAAAAAATCAATAACGATACTACGATAAGCAAACCACCCCATAACATGAAGTGTTTTGCGCTGCTTTGGAGGATTGTGCGACGGCTGTCGTTAATCATCTGGCTGATGATGTTCAAGCTCTGCTGAGCTGTCATTTCTTTGTTTTGTTCAATGTTTTCCATGTTTTTAAATTTTTAAATTAAATTTTAAATGGTTAATTTTTATTGCCAATTGACGTTGCAAAGATAAACAAGTTTATAATATAAACTACAAAAAAATATTAAAAATTTTTTCAAAAAAATCGTTTAGAACGCCACTCCCACCCTAAAACCGGCGGTAAAAGCGGTCGGACTATCGGCATTGAGCCCTATAAAACCATGGTGGTAGTTGCTTTTGTTGCTGTTGCCCCAAGCCGCACCTAAGCCTCCGTAGATGTCGAACACAAACCAGTTGAGCACCCAGTCGTAGCCTATGACTGCCATCAGCGCCATGCGGTCGACCTGCAGCCTACCATCGGTTTTGTGGTTATATTTATAAGAGGAGTAGCACCATTCCGGCTTGATGTAGAAGCCGCACATCTGGTTGTTGGCGTTGTGTTTGTTAGGGAGGATGAACTTATACGCCAGTCGCCATGCCGTGCCTTTGGGGTCGCTGTCTTTGAGTTTGTCGAAACCCCATCCTATGACGCCGGCAGTAATCTCAATACTTTGATAATCACGCACCAAGCGCTCGTAAGTCAGCTTAGAGGTGCCGCTCATTAAAGAGAGTAGTGCCACCTTGAGCTCGTTTTTGCGCATCTTAGGTTGCTCGGCCTGGGCCGACAAACAGAGTCCTGTCATCAGGAATATCAACAAAATTATGCTAATTCGTTTATGCATCTAATTATCATTTTTGATTTACAAAGATATAAAAATATTTCTTAACTTTGCGGAAATAATTCTTTATGAAAGTCAAAATCACAGCGATACGAAAGGCCAACTATACCGATTTACAAAAGCAGTTTGAGAATCCCATCGAACACACCTGTGATGTGGTGGAAGGACAGTCATGGATTTCGGAAAACGGCGAAAAACCTGAGGGGATGTGCGACAGTGCATGGGATTCGATGCGCTGGTTTGTGCAGGAACTCGCTGCCGGTCGGGGCAACTTCTACGACGGCTGGATGAAGAACCCCCAGTCGGCCATGATAAGCTGTAACGACGGATTTCGACCAGTAAGTTTTTACATTGAAGTAATATGAAAAAAACAGTATTTATTGCTATTTTGATGTTGTTTGCCGCTTGGCAGACGGCTTTCGGACAGGAAAAGATTCAGAGTCCTGACGGAAAATTGGAAGTCTGTTTTGAAGTTAAAAACGGAGTGCCTTATTATTCTTTGAATAAAGACGGGAAACCTGTGGTTTTGCCTTCGAAGATGGGCTTTACGCTGGAGTGGCGTGACGATTTGGCACATGCTTTTGAAATTAAAAACGTGGAACGTAACACCTTCGACGAGGTTTGGGAGCCTGTCTGGGGAGAAGAAAGCCATATCAGAAACCATTACAATGAGATGCTGGTGACGCTGGAACAGCCTGTAGGTTCGGTCGAAAGCATGGACCACTCCACCGAAACGAAGGCAACGGTGATGCAGATCCGATTCAGGCTTTACGACGACGGATTGGGGTTCCGCTACGAGTTCCCGATGGAAAACGCCTTGGTTTATTTCTGGATAAAAGAAGAGCTCACCGAGTTTGCGATGACTGGCGACCATACCGCATGGTGGATCCCTGGCGACCTCGACACGCAGGAATACAACTACACCGAGTCGAGACTTTCGCAGATTAAAGAATTGTTTGACGACAGCCACGAAGGCGGCGGATGGCCTTGGACGGCATTTTCGAAGACCGGCGTGCAGACAGCCCTTCAGATGAAGACCGACGACGGATTATATCTCAACATTCACGAGGCTGCCACTCTTGATTATCCGACGATGCACCTAGATTTGGATGATGAAAATATGGTTTTCAGAGCGTTTTTGAGTCCCGATGCGACAGGCTACAAAGGCCGTCTGCAGGCCCCTTGCCACACCCCTTGGCGCACCGTCATGGTATGCGAAAAAGCCACCGATGTGTTGGCATCCCGACTGATTCTGAACCTCAACGACCCCTGCGTTTTGGACGATGTCAGTTGGATTCATCCCGTGAAATATATGGGTGTCTGGTGGGAGATGATATCAGGCAAAAGCAGTTGGTCGTACACCAACGACTTTCCTTCGGTGAAACTCGGCGAGACCGACTATGAACACGCTACGCCAAACGGCACACATGGCGCTAACAACGAAAACGTGCGCCGTTATATCGACTTCGCCGCTGAAAACGGATTTGACGCATTATTGATTGAAGGATGGAACATCGGATGGGAAGACTGGTACGCCAAGCAGAAAGGCTATGTGTTCGACTTCATCACCCCATATCCCGACTTCGACCTGCCAGCGTTGAACAAATATGCTCATGAGAAAGGAATCCGATTGATAATGCACCACGAGAGTTCGGCCTCCACACAAAACTACGAACGTTGGATGGAAAAAGCCTATACCTTGATGAACGAATATGGCTACGACGCCGTGAAAGGCGGTTATGTGGGCACCATCATCCCGTTCGGCGAGGGACATTACAGTCAGCCAATCAACAACCACTACCATTACGCCATCGTTGAGGCGGCGAAACATCATATCATGGTCAACTCGCATGAGGCGGTAAGACCAACAGGTTTATATCGCACTTGGCCCAATATGATTGGCAACGAGAGCGCCATGGGCACCGAGTTCAGAGGCCGAATTAACCCCGGACATACCACGATTCTGCCGTTCACGAGGCTTCAAGGCGGCCCCATGGACTACACTCCGGGCATCTTCGAGACCGACATGGGTAAGATCGTGGAATGGGACAAAGGCGACTTGATGCGCCATACGATTTGTAACCAGCTGGGCTTGTACGTGACATTTTACTCGCCATTGCAGATGGCCGCCGACTTCCCTGAGCATTACGCGCAGTTTATGGACGCGTTCCAGTTTATCAAAGACGTGGCCGTCGACTGGGATAAATCCATCTATCTCGAGGCCGAACCAGGCGCATATATCGTGACCGCACGTCATCCGAAGATTTCTTCGTTGAACAAGGCCGCTGATGGCGTTGGAACATTGGCTGACGGCAAGAAAGGCGTGGTTAATAGTGTAACACGATTTGTTTATGCTCTGCCTGATGATGCCACCGCCGATGATTTGAAAAACGCTGAACCTCACGATGTTTGGTACGTGGGTGGAATCACCGATGAAAACGCCCGTGAATTCAAGGTGAAACTGGATTTCTTGAAACCAGGTGTGAAATACGAGGCAATCATCTACGCTGATGCGAAAGACGCGAGCGGTATCCCTTGCGACGGTTACAACCCGCAGGCGTACACCATCACAAAGAAAAAAGTGACTTCAAAGAGCGTTTTGAAGATGAAGATGGCCCCGTGTGGTGGGTTTGCAGTCAGCATCCGCGAAAGGAAATAATAAAACAATAACATTATGACAGCCGAAGAATACAGAGAAGAAGGTATTCGTCTTTACGACGAGGACATGCCGAAAGCCGTAGAATGCTTTAAGAAAGCCGCCGAAGGCAAGGATATCACCGCCGCCATCGCATTGGCAGGTTATTATTACGACGAGGAGGGCGAAGACGACACCGCCAAAGAATGGCTAGAAAAAGGCTTCAAATGGTACCAAGAAGCAGGCAAGCCTGATGAGTTTAAGTATGTCTATGCCTTAGGCGAGACGCTGATGGGCAGGATGATTTACGAAAGCATCAATTATTATGACTTCGTGAAAGCCATCGACGCAATGAAGCATTTCGACATTGCGGCAGAAAATGGTGACGTCAACGCCAAGGCGTATATCGGTCTTTTCTACTTCGACGGCTACGGCACTCGCGACGGCTCGCCAAACTATGAGCATGCTTTCGATATCTGGCAACAGGGAGCGGAAAACGGCGACGCGATGTGCAAAAACCTTCTCGAAGAGCATAGATATGAGTATGTCGGCAAGCCTTCCAAACCCCAAAATATAACTTTCGACAACGGCGATGTTTATAATGGCGACGTCAACTCTAATGGTCAACCGCACGGCATCGGACATATGGAGTACAAGCTAAATGGCTATGATGCCACATACGACGGCGAATGGAAGGATGGAAAACGCTGTGGCAAGGGACATTACCATAAAGAGAGCCGTGGGGCACGAAAATATGTCGACGACTACAAAGGCGAGTGGCTCGACGACAAGGAACACGGCTATGGCATCGAGTTCAGCAGCGAAGAGAAAGGATTGCATCTCAGCACGATCACGACCACATACAAAGGCGGTTTCCATGAAGGCAAACGGCACGGCCACGGACTGCTTGTCATGGACAACTTCGACGGCAGCTTCCGCAATGGCAAAAACTATATCGAGGGCGAGTTCGTCGACGGCGGCCTAAGAGGACATGCGGTGTGCGAATATGCCAACGGCGACACCTTCGAAGGCGAGTTCCATGGCGGTAAAAACGGCCCTGGAGTATATACCTTCGCCAACGGACTGAAGTTTGAGGGAAAATGGGAACACGACAATCTCGACATCGACAGCATCAAAGCCGACCCGTCGCTCAAGACTCCGATACTACTCATCACCGAGCATCATAGCGGTTTCGATTACAACTACACCGGCACCTTCCTATTGGCAGCCGAAGTGGGCGATATTTGTTACGAAAACGCCGCGCTCATCAGCAAGGACTCGAGTTTCAACATGAAACACACCTTCAACATCATCGAGGTCACCAACGACAGTGTGACGTATGAAGTGAAAATAGGCTTTGTGCGAGGCGCACAGGGGTTCAACGACACCATCCGCCGTGGCGAGACGAAGAAATATGAGAACTCGCATAACGCCACCGCCACCATCTACGGCGACGACTACGATTACACCATCGAGAGTCGTCTGCAGGTTACCTGTCGATGAAGCATTTATATCAAATATTGATTCTTATAGCTCTTGTTTCATGTAGTAAAACAAGGCATTTCGAGATAAAAACCCTCGAAACGAATGAGCCGCGTTTCAGCTGGAACTTCAAGTCGGATGCACAAAACGTGAAGCAGACAAGCTATCGAATTATCGCCTCCTCGACTGAAAACGGAGCTTTGGAGGGTATCGGCGACCTTTGGGATTCGGGCGAAATAGCATCTGATAAGATGCTTTATATCCCCTACGAAGGCAAGCCTCTTCATAGTCGGGACAAGATTTTTTGGAAGGTTTTTGCTACTCTTTCTTACGAAAAAAATAAGACCGTTTCCGTCGAAAGCGATGTCAAAAATTTTGAGATAAGTCTTTTAGAATCAAGCGATTGGCAAGCGAAGTGGATCGGACATGAATTTGACGATGACATACTTGTCGGCAAAACCCGAATTGCTGCAAGATATTTGCGAAAAGAATTCAAATTGGATGAAAATATAGCCGAAGCGCGACTTTATGTGAGCGGTCTCGGACAATACAGCGCTTATATCAACGGCATTGAGGTGGCGCCAGATGAATTGCTGAAACCGGCATTGTCGGACTATCGCAAACGGGTGTATTTCAACACTTATGATGTCACGGAGATGATTAAAAACGGCGACAATGCCATAGGTGTGACACTTGCCGGCGGTCGATTTACGGCCATGCGTTACAACGCTTCAAATCCCAACCTGGATTTCACAGATAATGTGCTGCATTTCGGCACGCCGAGAATGATCCTGCAACTGGAAATAACCCTCACCGACGGTCGTAAAGAACTGATTGTCAGCGACGAATCATGGAAAATCACCAACCGAGGACCCATCCGCACCTCCAACGAATACGATGGCGAGACATACAACGAAAACTATGAATTAGGCGTTTGGACGTTACCGAATTATGATGACCATTCTTGGTTTGATGCGGAACCATGTACAGACGAGGTACACATCGTTTCTACACTCACCCCGCAGCCCAATCCAAACATAAAAATCCAGGACACGCTCACGCCAATTTCCATTTTTAAAAAAGGAGAAAATTGGATCCTCGATATGGGACAAAACATGGTCGGCGTGCTGCAAATAAACCTCGACGGGCAGCAAACAGGCGACACCATCACCTTGCGTTTCGCTGAAAACCTCTATACCGACAGCACCTTGGATGTCAGGAACCTTCGCAGCGCCGAGGCCACAGACCGATATATTGTAAAGACGTGCCATGGCGCGTCTCTACGATGGAAACCAACATTCACGTACCATGGCTTCCGTTATGTTGAAATCTCAGGCCTAAGAGAAACTCCCAAACCATCTGATTTCCTTGGATTGGTTTTCTATGATGAAATGTCCACCACCGGCACCTTCGAAACCTCCAACGAGATTCTCAACGCCGTCTACCGCAACGCCTACTGGGGCATCCGAGGCAACTACCGATCAATGCCCACCGACTGTCCGCAACGTGACGAGCGTATGGGTTGGACCGGCGACCGCGCCACTGGTTGCTACGGCGAGAGTTATATCTTTGACAATCACAGTCTCTACTCCAAATGGCTCGTCGACGGCGAAGACTGTCAGCTTGAAAACGGCTCGATATCCGACGTGTTTCCACCATATTGGCGCAACTATACCAACAGCATGACGTGGCCGGGCGCGTTCATCACCGTGGCCGACATGATTTACACACGTTTTGGCGATGAAAAGCCCATCCGTGAGCATTATCCAGCCATGAAGAAGTGGATTGACTTCATGAAAGACAAATACATGATCGACGGCATCATGTACCGCGACCAATACGGCGACTGGTGTATGCCGCCTGAGTCACCCGAGCTCATCCACTCGCGCGACCGTGACCGCCGAACCCGCAAAATGGTCATCGCCACGCCATATTACTGCTACCTTGCCGGAAAAATGGCAAAATTTGCTGAGATATTAGGTCTTGCCGACGATGCCGAGTATTTTAAAAAAGAGATTTCCACCTCGATGGAAGCTTATAACGCCCTTTATCTTAACCATCAGACGTGGCGTTACGACAATAACACCGTCACTGCCAACATCCTGCCGCTTTATTTCGGGATGGTGCCCGAAGGCCACGAAAACGACGTGTTTGAAAACATCGTTAACCGCACAGAAGACCTTCACGATAGCCATGTCTCGACCGGCGTCGTCGGCATCCAGTTCCTGATGCGCACCCTCACCGACTACGGTCGCGGCGACCTGGCTTTGAAAATCGCCACCAACGATACCTACCCTTCGTGGGGCTACATGGTATGCAACGGTGCCACCACCATCTGGGAGCTGTGGAACGGCAACACCGCCGACCCCTCGATGAACTCCGCCAACCATGTGATGCTCCTAGGCGACCTCATCCTCTGGGAATACGAATACCTCGGCGGCATCCGCGCCCTCGAACCTGGCTATAAAAAGATCCAGCTGAAGCCTTATCCCATTGAAGGCCTAGACTTTGTGAACTGTTCCTACAACTCCGTTAGCGGTCTTATCGAGAGCAACTGGCGCCGCGACGGTAACCACTTCGAATGGCATATAACAATCCCCGCCAACACCGAAGCCGAGGTGTGGATTCCAACAAAAAATGGCTATAAAGTCAAGACTTTAGGCAGCGGCAAATACCAGTTTAAGCAATCACTTTAACTTAAACTCCAGGATGCCGCCTTCCATGATATCCTTGTGCGATATCTTGTAATCAGTTATCGGCTTGCCATTGAGTTTCACGCTCTTCACATGGATGCGCTTTGCGGTCTTGTTAGGTGCCGAAATCACAAAATCATTGCCGTTTTCAAGATGTAAAACAGCCTTTTTGAACAGAGGAGTTCCTATGACATACTCAGCTGAACCGGCGTGGAACGGATAGAATCCCAACGAAGAGAAGATATACCATGCCGACATCTGTCCGCAGTCGTCGTTGCCGGCATAGCCACATGGCGTGGCACGATAAAACTCGCTCCTCACCTGCTCCACCAGCTCCTGTGTTCTTTGAGGTTTTCCAGCGAAATTATACAGATACACCGTGTGATGGCTCGGCTCGTTGCCGTGCGCATACTGCCCTATGAAACCGCTCGCGTTGCCGTTGACTTCGCCAGAAGTGGCGGTCAAAGTAAAGTTTTCGTCGAGTTTTTTCAAAAACGCCTCCTTACTTCCAAAAAGGTCTATCAAGCCTTGTGGGTCCTGCGGCACAAACCACATATACTGCCAGGCATTGCCTTCCACGAAGCACGGCTGCTCGTATGAGAGCGGGTCGAAACCTTCAATCCAGTTTCCATATTCGTCTTTAGGCCGGAAGAACCCAGTCTCAGGATCGAAGAGGTTCTTATAAAACATGCTGCGATGCATGAATCTTTCATGATCTTGTTTGAGACCGAGTTTCTTTGCCACCAAGGCCACACAGGCGTCGTCGAAGGCCTGTTCCATGGTGATGCTGACGCTCTCATCTTGAAGTGTTTGCGGCATATAACCATATCTCTCCCAAATCTCAAAAGGCGAGTTGAAATGGCTTCGAGTGCTGCTCTCCACCATAGCCTGATATGCCTCATCAACGTCTATGCCTGGGATTTCTGCCATAATGGCATCAGCCAAAACCGGAATGGCATGGTTGCCAATCATGCAGTAGTTGTCCTGTCCCCATAGGTCCCAAATCGGCAGGTAGCCGTATGTCTTATGATGCAGTATCATATCGCGCACAAACTGCGCCGCAATGTCGGGTGCAATCAAGGTGTAGAGTGGATGCGCGGCGCGGAAGGTGTCCCACAGACTGAAAGTGCTGTGATACGTCTGCCCATCTGGCATCTGCTTGATTTCAAAATTGGTGTCCATATAGCGTCCGTCAACGTCGCTCATGGTGTTAGGCTGCATCAGGACGTGGTAAAGTCCTGTGTAGAATATGGTTTTCTGCTCGTCGGTGCCCTCGATGTCAATGCGGCTTAGCTCTTTTTGCCATACGTCGTGGGCGTTTTGCACATATTTGTCGAAATCCCAGCTCTGAGCCTCGGCGAGCATGTTTTTGCGAGCGCCCTCGTTATCTACCGGCGATATAGAAACCTTGACTATCAATTCGTTACCGTCTTTAGGGTTGAAATCCAAGGCTGCACGCAAAGTCCTGCCATTCACCACGTCACTGTTGCCGACGTTGAGTTTGCCGTTCATCAAAAGATGTCTTGCAATCGGCTTCGAAAACTCTGCTCTGAAATAAACTTTTCTCATTTTTGCCCATCCAGTGATGATGCGATATCCTTCGATGGTATTATCATCGACGATGCGTATCTGCGCCTGAATCACATCGTAACTCCTTCTGCCTGAATAATATGCATCGCCACGATAGGTGCCGCGGTCAAGGTCAAGCACCACTGTCTGCGGCTGTCCTTCAGGGAAGGTATAACGATGAATTCCTGTTCTTGTGGTAGCGGAAACCTCAACATTCACGCCGCTTTCCTGAAGAAGCACCTGATAATATCCCGGGCGCGCGGCCTCATTGACGTGACTGTAGTGTTGTCCGAAGTCGGCTTTTGACAATTCTTCCGGTGTCACCTCCCTGCACAGCGGCATGAGGCTCACGTCAATGAGGTCGGTGCAGCCAGTCCCGCTGAGATGCGTGTGAGTGAAGCCGTATATCACGTCTTTGTTATAGTCGTAGCCAGAGCAAGGGTCCCATGTCACCATGAGCTCGGTCTCCGGACTCAGCTGCACCATGCCCTGCGGCATCGTCGCGCCCGGGAACGTACTCCCGCTCAGCGCTCCAGTCTCGTCGGTCTGCGTCCCGATGAAAGGGTTGACAAAAACAGTGTAATCGTTAGTCTGCGCTATCATTAAAACCGGCAGAAACAAAGTCATTAACAGGGTGATATATCTTTTCATAGCGATTAAATTTTCGTTTTGCGTGATGCCTTCTTAGCAAATTCAAACAGCTCCAACGGCAGATGACAGTATCCGTCGGGGTTCTTTTCCAAATAATCTTGATGATAGTCTTCTGCTGTGTAGAAATTCTGCAGCGGCATCACCTCGACGGCAATTTTGCCTGAGATTTTAGCTTGTTGTTCAGCCATAACCTTGTTAATCGTCTGTAAATCAGCAATATTGGTGTAATAGATACCTGTGCGGTACTGCAAACCCATGTCATGTCCCTGTTGGTTGACGCTCGTCGGGTCGATGGCATGGAAATACATGTCGAGCAGAAACTCAAGGTCAATTTTCGTGGGGTCGTACTCCACCATGACGGTCTCAGCGGCCTTCGTCTCGCCGCTGCACACCTCCTTATACGTCGGGTTCTCTTTGATGCTGTTGGCATAGCCGACTTTAGTGCCGGCTACGCCTTCAATCATTTTAAAATAATGCTCGGTGCCCCAGAAGCAGCCACCAGCAAGGTAGATGGTTTTAGTCATAGTAAATTTTTGTTGCAAAATTAATAAAATATCAGCCAACTCGCCGAATGAAAGAAAAAAAGTTGTAAATTTGTATGCTTTTATAAGATAAAAAATGGAACAAAATAGCTTCATTACCAATAAGGAAAAGCTACTGTCTGATATCATCAATGGTATACTTCCTAAAAGTATTTCACTTGACGTGTTAGTGGGTTATTTCTATTTCTCTGGATACAAACTAATTTCAGAACAATTGATAGACAAATATGTAAGAATCTTGGTTGGACTGGATATAGATTATACTATCACCAAACACATCCGTGAGATTGACATGTTGGCGGATTATAATCAATCCCGGTTGCAACTTAAAGAAGATTTCTATGACCGTTTTATACATTTGTTTAATGAGACTGATTTTCTCGACAGTCAACCAAAGTTGGAATCATTTAAATTGTTTTACAACAAGATTAAAGAGGGCAGTCTGGAGATCAGAAAAACCGATGAACCTTGCCATGCGAAGATGTATATTTTCGACTATCGGGATGAAATAAGCGAAGCTGGAGAGGATCCGGGCTCTGTTATTACTGGCTCGAGCAATCTCTCATATGAAGGACTTGCTGGTAGGGTAGAGATTAATGCCCGTTTCAACGATAAAGGTTCGTATATTGATGCAAAAACCATTTTTAATGAACTTTGGGATAAAGCAATAGTGATTGCAGACAAGGAGCATTTAGGAGATTTTGATACCAAAATCGTTGATCGTATTTGGTTTGAAAAACTATATGCTCCATACAAGATGTACTTGCGTGTGCTGAAGGAGTATTTTACCATTCCGACCACAGAGAACCTTTTGACTCCATACGACATTACCGATGGCAAGTTTTCCAATTTGAAATATCAAACCGATGCTGTTCAGATGGCTATCAATGCCATCCGGAATCATAATGGTGTAATTGTGGCGGATGTGGTGGGGCTGGGTAAAAGTATTATTGCCTCTACTGTGGCACGAAACATGAGATTAAGGGTGCTGGTGATATGTCCTCCTCATCTGGAAGACCAGTGGAAAGGCTATCGCGATGATTTTGGTTTTACAGCTTCTATCTTCACGTCAGGAAAAATGGAAGAAGCACTAAATTATTACGAACGCATTGTTAAGCCTAATGAGCAGTATCTGATCGTTGTGGACGAGGCGCACCGTTACCGTAATGAATACACCATAGATTATACCATACTTCATCAGCTCTGTTCTGGCAATAAGGTCATGCTGCTGACTGCAACACCGTTCAACAATAGGCCAGACGATATCTATGCCATGTTGAAGCTGTTCCAAATTCCTACTAAATCTACATTGAAGACAGTGGATAACTTGGGAGCGAAATTTAAAGAATTAATTGCGGCATATAAACAATTGCAAAAATATCAGAGAGAAGGAAAAGTGTCGGATGACGAGGTTTCGAAAGAAGCGGGTAAAATAGCTAATGAGATTCGTTCCATTATCAGCCCATTAGTGATCCGCCGTTCGCGCATTGACTTAATGGGTATTCCTGAGTATGCGGAAGACCTCAAACAGCAAAACATTCAATTGGTTATACCCAACGACCCTGTGGAATTGGATTATGATTTGAGCAGCTTGAAAGATTTGTATTTAGACACGCTCGACCGCATCAGTGAAGATGAGGATAGTGACAAATCTGACGGCCGTTACCGTTTTAAAGCGGCCAGATACTCTCCAGTACTCTATATCAGAGAGGAACTAAAGCAGGAATTGTCGGATTTGTTGGAGGAGAGAACAGGTGTTGAGCTAAACTTGTTGTTAGGACGACAAGCGAATGTGGCAAAGTTCATGCGTCGGTTGTTAGTAAGACGTTTTGAAAGTTCGGAAAATGCTTTCAAAATGTCGTTGGAATATATGCTGAATTCTTCAAAACAAATATTAAAGTGGATTGAAGACAAGAAAAAAATGCCTGTTTATAAGAAAGGCAACCTGCCAGATGTTGACGATTTTTATAAAACAGACGACGATGGGAACGATTTGATAACAGAAACATACGAGAAGTATGAGAAACGAGGCTTCTTTGAAATTGACATGAAATACATCAAAGATTCCTTTGTTAATGACATCAAATCTGATATGGCATTGTTGCAAGAAATCCAGAAACAATGGTTCGGAACAGATGGGAAAATCAAAAACGATCCGAAACTGGAATCATTTAAAACCATCTTGAAACAGCAAATTGATAGCGACCCCAAACGTAAAGTTCTTGTCTTTACTGAATTTGCTGATACGGCCAATTATCTTGGCAAGGAATTGCAAGATTATGGGTTGCCGGTGTTCAAATATACTTCGACTGATGCTTCGCAGTCGAATAAAAACATTATCAACGCCAATTTCAATGCAGGTGAAAAGTCTCATTTGCAAAAAGATGATTTCAAGATACTAATTGCCACAGATGCCATTTCTGAAGGCTACAACCTTCATCGGGCTGGAACTGTCATTAACTACGATATTCCATACAATCCTACACGTATCATCCAGCGTATTGGTCGTATCAATCGTGTGAACAAGAAGGTGTTTGGCAAACTTTATATATATAACTATTTTCCCACCGATGTTGGCGAGTCGGAAACTCGTACCAAGGAAATATCCACACTGAAAATGGCCATGATTCACGCCATCATGGGTGAGGATACGAAAGTGTTGACGAAAGATGAGGAAATCCAATCCTACTTTTTGGAACAATACCGTAAAGAAATGGCAAAGAGTGAGGAAGCTTCGTGGGATCTCAAATATCTCAAGTTGCTGAATGCCTTCAAGGGTACTGAGGTTTATGAGGAGGCTATGGAAATTCCACATCGAGCAAGAACAGGTCGTACTGCTGAAAAACCAAATAAGGGAGTGCTGATGTTTGGAAAGAAAGGAAGTGATTTTGTCTTTAAATTGGGAAACGAAGAGGGGTTGGTTGAGCAGTTAACAGCCGAACAGGCTATGGGCTTATTCGAAGCAGAGCAGAGTGAAAAACCGGCCGCTCTATCGGAAGGTTTTGACACAGCTTATCAGCTTGTCAAAGCGCATCTTTTCAGCAACGAAGTACAGGATAAAAACGAGAAAATCAGGTTAGAAGCCATGCAGAAGGTGAAAGTTATGCTGAATAAAAAAGCATTGCCCGCTGATTATCTGAAAGATTTGATGAAGGTCATCCAAAGTGACGGCCTTTCAGGTTATGAGCTTCGTTTTATCAACAAGTTGAAGCCGTCCGAATATCCAAGTCTTTTAGAGCAGATAGATGAGTATTATATCAATCGTATCATTGAAACTTGCAATCATGTGGACGATGGCGAAGAATCAATCATACTAGCGGAGGAATTGAAATGAAAACAGCGCGAATTTTATTTGAGGAGTTGAATTCTGGCGATGAAAACGTCAAAATTGAAGCGAAACGCTCTTCTGAGGTTGGGAAAAGCATCTTGGAAACCGTTTGTGCTTTTGCCAATGAACCTGATTTAGGAGGTGGTTATTTGCTTTTGGGTGCAGTTAGAAAAGGTTTTGATGAACAGGGTTTCCCTATTTATGAGCCAGAGAACATCTCAAATCCCGACAAAGTCCAATCAGATCTTGCCAACCAATGCGCTTCTGTTTTTAATATCCGCCTTCGTCCTCAAATTAAGCAAGAGACCTTCGAAGGTAAAACGGTAATAATAGTAAAGGTTGAAGAAGTCCCCGCTGCTCATAAACCGGTGTACTTTGAAAATAGAGGGTTGCCTCAGGGTGCATATCGCAGAATTGGCTCTACTGATCAAAAATGTACAGAGGAAGATTTGTCCGTTTTTTATTCATCTGCCGATAGTATTGAAACCGTCATTGTGAAAGGGTCTAGTTTGGACGACATAGATGAAAACGCGGTTTCGTATTATCGGAAATTGCGAAAACAAGTGAATCCTGCCGCTGAGGAACTTGCCTATGAGGACACGGAGTTGCTCTTGGCATTGAAAGCTTGTGAAAAAGACCCTACCGGAAATTATGTACTCACTAATGTTGGGTTGATTGTTTTTGGTAAATCTATGGCTTTACGAAGGTTGATGCCTGCATTAAGAGTGGATTACATTCGAGTTCCAGGCAACCGATGGGTTGAAAGCTCCGATAAGCGTTTTGAGCACACTATTGACATGCGCGGAGCGTTCATATTATTGGTGAACAGGGCGGTTAATGCAATAACTGATGACCTTCCCAAAGGATTTGAACTCAAGGGTGACAATCTGCAAGCCTTTACACCGATTGACATTCCTAATGATACCTTGCGCGAAGCTATCGTCAATGCTTTCATGCACCGTTCTTTTAGAGTCAATCGACCTATACAGATTATTCGCTACTCCAACCGCATTGAAATTACCAATCCGGGCTTTTCACTAAAATCACCCGAACATCTTGGAGAACCAGGTTCGGAATTGAGGAATCCCTTTATCAGTGCTATTTTCCACGATACCAACTTGGCAGAAACTAAGGGTTCTGGTATTAGATCGATGCGCGATCAAATGAAGACGGCACATCTCATGCCACCCACCTTTGAATCCAGTCGTGAAACTAATTTGTTCACTGTCCGTTTGCTGTTGCATCATTTGTTAGGCGAAGAAGATGTTAGGTGGCTTGCTCTGTTTGCCAATTATGACCTGAATAATGAACAAAGGCTTTCTCTTATTTTTATGCGTGAATTGGGAGCCATCGATAATATCACCTATCGGCAATTAAACAGTGACATCACAACCCGAAAAGCATCTTTTGATCTCCACCGCATGTGTGAAAAGGGATTGTTTGAATTGAAAGGCCAAGGGAAGAACGCCTATTACATTGCCGGACAGGAATTCATATCGCTTAATGGCAGAGAAATGTATTATGGTGATGGGGAAATGTATCATGGTAACGAAGAAATGTATCATGGTAACGAAGAAATGTATCATGGTAACGAAGAAATGTATCATGGTAACGAAGAAATGTGTAGAACTGAAGAATTGCCAGATGAATTGAAAAAAAGAATTGGGAAAATGGGAAAACGAATGGTTGCAAAAGACATGGAAAGTCTTATTGTGGATTTATGTACTTTTCAACCTTTAAGTTTGGCAGAAATCGCTTCTTTGCTACATCGAAACAAAGTTTCTATGAAAAACCATTATTTAAGTCCTCTTATTAAACAAGGTAAATTGTTTTTTACCATTCCTGAAATGATAAAACATCCAAAACAACAATATACCACAAAAAAGAAAAAATAAAGACTATGCAATTCAACCAACCATATAATAGAAACGACTTTCTTAACTTCTTGAGAATTAACTTTTTGCCAGAAGATTTCAAACATGAAGAAACAAGCGTCTCCAATCCTGTACAGTTCCAATATACACAGAAGGTGACACGCTTGGGCGAATGCGAGTCGTTGGGACTTGTCATTTATGAAGTGAAACATTCTTCGAAACACGATGCCCGAGTGGGGTTGACAAAAGAAGCATTCCGTCTGTTGGCTGATGAGTTCTGCGAACGCGCACTTATCTTCTTCGTTCCGGAGGACGACAACAGCAACTACCGTTTCTCCCTTATAGAAATAACATTGGAGCAGAAGGCCGAATCTGCCCGTGTAGGTAGGAAATATTCTAATCCTCACCGTTATTCCTATTATTTAGGTAAAGGCATTGCATACTACACACCTAACAAGTACCTGAACGAATATGGCAGAGTGATGAGCGTTGAGGATTTGAGGAACCGTTTTTCAGTGGAGGTGCTCACCAAGGCCTTCTACCAGGAACTCAGCGACTGGTATGCATGGGCCATTATGGTGGTGCGCTTCCCAAACGACTTGAAGACGCTGGAAGACAATCAGAAATACAATGCAGAGGCGATGATTCGCCTCATCACCCGATTGATATTTGTGTGGTTCATCAAGCAGCGGCATCTTGTCCCTGATGAGTTCTTCGATGAGCAATATATTGCCAACAACTTGATCAAAGGCTTCACGCCCAACGCCAAAGTGAATTTGTTTGGAAAGTCGGAGGAAAGCCATTATTACAAAGGCATTTTGCAAAATCTGTTTTTTGCCATGCTAAACAGCCCGATTACACCTGAGGGCAAAGATACCATAAGCGAACGCCGTTTCCGCAACGGCCGGGGCGACTACGACAACAACAAGTTGATGCGGCATGAGGATTTGTTTATCAATCCGGACAAATTTGTAGAATTAGCAAACAAATATGTACCTTTCCTCAATGGTGGACTTTTCGACTGCCTCGACGACAAGGACAACGGAGTCTATATCGATGCTTTCACCGACCGTGAAGTGATTGCAAGGCAACTGATTGTTCCTGACTATCTTTTCTTTGGCGAGGATGTGGGGCGCAACATCGACCTTTCGGAATGGTACGGCGATGCCAAGAAGAAAAAAGTGAGTGCCCGTGGTATTATCGACATTTTGAAACGTTACAACTTCACCGTGGAGGAGAACACGCCTTTCGACCAAGAGGTTTCGCTCGATCCGGAATTGTTGGGCAAGGTGTTTGAAAACATGTTGGCATCCTACAATCCTGAAACACAGACCACAGCCCGTAAGCAAACAGGCTCATTCTATACACCGCGCGAGATTGTGCAATATATGGTTGACGAGAGCCTTGTGGCGCATCTCAAACGCACTGTCGGCGACGATTTGGAACCAGAGTTCCGTAAGTTGATACAATACACCGATGAGACGACCGACCTGACTGCAGATCAGAAACGCCGGATCATGAAGGCTTTGTATGACTGCAAGGTGCTCGACCCCGCTTGTGGCTCCGGAGCATTTCCGATGGGTATGTTACAACAAATGGTACATATCCTCAACCGCATCGACCCTGACAACACGATGTGGAAGGAGGTGATGCTCAACAATGCCATTAGCGAAACATCCGAAGTATATCAAAACGCCAGTGACGAAGAGCGTGCAGAAATGGTGGCCGACATTGAGCGCAGCTTCAACGAAAGCATCAACCGTCCCGACTATGCCCGTAAGCTCTATCTGATAGAGAACTGCATTTATGGCGTGGACATCCAGCCCATTGCCATACAGATCAGCAAATTACGGTTTTTCATCTCGTTGGTGGTGGACCAAAAGACCAACAACAATCCTGTGGATAACTTCGGCATCCGTCCGTTACCGAACCTTGAAGCCAAGTTTGTGGCGGCTAATACTTTGATAGGGTTAGAAAAGAAAGAAGCTAACCTGTTCGATTCCGACACTATTCGGGAGAAGGAAAAAGCATTGAAAGAGGCCAAGCACCGCATATTCGGAGCCAAAACGGTGAAGACCAAGCGTAAGTACAAGGAACGTGTAGCCACTTTGCGCACCGAAATTGCCGACATGTTGAAAGAATCAGGCTCCATCGGCAACGAGGAAGCCCAACAACTTGCACAATGGGACATGTTCGACCAGAATTCCACTTCGCCCTTCTTTGACCCCGAGTGGATGTTTGGAGTAGGTGAAGGTTTTGATGTGGTAATAGGGAACCCGCCGTATATTAGACCCCATCATCTTGACGAAGAAACAAAGAAGCAATTATGGAGTAATTATTCAACCTATGAGAAAAAAGCAGATATTTATGTTTGTTTCATAGAAAAAGCCTTGAAATTAGTAGGGAAATACGGCGTTGTTTCTTTTATTGTTTCTGACGGGTGGTTGCGTTTGGATAGCTTTGAAAAAACACGCAATTATATTTTGCAAACCGCTAATGTTGATAGAATTGTTGACTTTACTACTGATGTGTTTGACTCTGCAACTGTTAAAACATGCATAGTCCTGTTTACTAAAGGTATTTCTGCAGGTCATCAAATCTTAACAGCCGTAATTAGTGATACGGTTAATTTGAATAGAATAATTTATACAGGGATATATCAATCAGTATACTACACCACATATAAAAATGTTTTTGATTTGTCAGTAGATATAGATGGAACAAATTTAAAACACAAGTTGGAAAGAGAGGCGGTTAAGTTAGGGGATAAATTCTTGTTATCTTTTGGATTAAAGACTGGTGATGATGAAAAATTCCTAACATTTAATCCTGCCATATCAAAGTCATGTAAAAAATTGGTTCGTGGAGCTGATATTAATCGTTGGTCAATCTGTTTTAATGGAGAGTATGTTATATATGAGCCATTGGTCATGCGAATGAATAAAAAGACAGCTCGACCAGGTTCTTCAGATCGTTTCGAACAGCCTAAAGTTCTTGTTCGTGATACGGGTGGTGGGTTAATGGCAACGTTTGATAATGATTGTTATTATGTAAAAGATGTGATCATAGTCGAAGACGAGCAACGTAATGAAGACTTACTAAAAACACTATCAGCCTTGCTTAATTCTAAAGTGTTGCGTTGGTTTTATGAATCCACTTTCCCCACTCTTCATGTACAACGAGATGAATTAGCATCACTGCCCCTTCCCCAGTTTATGTTTGATGTTAATGTTCAAGCTGATATTGTAAAAATCGTTAACAATATTTTATCTGACAAAAAGGAAGACCCCCAGGCAGACACGAGTGAATTAGAGAATAAGATTGATTTTCTCGTTTATAAACTATACGGGTTGAGTTATGATGAGGTGCTAGTGGTGGATCCGGAGACGGAGATAACGAGAGAAGAATATGAAAGGGTGTGAAACAATGGAACGATCAGAAGGATTGTATATTTACAAGCTCGAATATTTGTATGAGGATAACAAAATAATATGTGTTCCCATCTGGTTTCATGAAGGTTATGCTATTGTCCTTTCAGCCGATGAGAATGGCTTTTGGACTCCCGACGGCATTCCAATTGATGATTTCGCGACAATAGGTATAGATAGTTTATATAAGAAACTATGTGATATTGGGCCATTACCACCGAATGACAAATCTAGTTTCAAATGTGAGTTGATTCAAATGGAGTTAGATTATGGCCAATATTACAATTCAATTTATAGGCCATTGTTTACTAACAATTTCAGGGATGGTTTATTTGTTCCCTATAATGAATCAGTGCCTTCATTGGAATTTTACAGAGATTTATCAATAACCAATTATCAAGAATATTCTAATTTGTTACGTCAATTAGAAATTGTGCTTGATGATTTGGATGCGGTGTTTAAAGTAGTTGCTCCACAAAAAGAACAAGGCAATGTTTATGGTCATGCTATTAGAAACATTATCATTTTGGCTTGTACCGAAATTGACTCTATGATGCATATAATACTGGAGCGAAATGGAGTTAAACCGAGCGGGAGATACTTTCAAATGAAAGATTACTATCAATTGAAAGAGGCATTACGATTAGATGAATATGAGTTGAGTTTTTATCGATTTCCTGAATTAGGGTCTTTTTCGCCATTTGCAGAATGGCGAGGAGACAAAATCCCTTGGTATGATGGCTATAATAAAATCAAACATAATAGAGAAAAGGAATTTCCCTGTGCTCGACTCGATTATGCAATTAACTCAATTATGGCTTTTGCAATTGTGTTGATTTCTAAATATGGTTATCGAAATAATCTATGGAATGAGAAAATTGGTAAAATTGTTCGCGTAAATCGGGAGCCTCATTGGAATTTGAAAGATTTCTATTTTAAAAGCTCTGAAAATAGAATTCAGATATCATACCCTTTCCCCCTAAAAGAAAGGTTGATAAGCCCAGAAAAACAGCTTGCAAAAGAGATTCTGGATTTGTTGAATAATATTGACGGAAACAAAGGAGTGTTACTCCAAAAGGTAGATGAATTAAAGGAACTTATTGAAGATGAGTAAAACGGTTGGAGAAATAGCAAAAGAATGTGGCTTCGACGATTGTACAGAGAGTCTTCTCAGGAATAATAAATAATAATAAATAATAATAAATCACCATACATTATGAGTGTAAAAGATAGAATAGATAGACATGAATCTTTTATTGTAGCAAATGATGGCCAATATCTTGGAAAGCTTTCATTAAACATTTACGACCCGGAATCAATTCTCAATGTTTATGGATTATATGGGAGTCAATACTCCGTGGTCTCGACAAAAAACCCGTATGGTATTTATGGAAGTCCATATTCGTCGTTAAGTCCAAATAATCCATATACATCTACACCTCCTACTATTTATTTGAGAGGAGTAAAATATGGTTATTTAACGTTAAATCCATTTTTGTTTGGGAGTGTTAATCCTCACCAAATAGAATCGTGGATGAGAATTAATAATTTGTATTAATATGGAATGGATTGATTGTATTAAACTGGCAACTGCATTTTTTGCTTCTGTTGGTGGAGCAAGTGTTATTGTGATTGCACTAGCAAAATGGTTTGGCGGTTTCATGTCTCAGCGTTTGCTTGATTCGTACAATAACAAACATGAGCAAGAATTGGAAGAACTGAAAAGCAAGTATGCAAGAGAATTAGAAAGTACAAAAAGTGAGCTGGAAAAAACGAAACTGCAGTTTGTAAGGTATTCCGAGAAGCAATTTGAACTATACAATGATTTGTGGAAAACATTGCAAATCACTAAACAACAAGCAGATATGCTATGGTTAAAAGCAGATCCAATGCAAATCCCTTCTTTTGGTGAACAAATAAGATTAACGAGGAAAGCAATAGATGATAATCTGTTGCTTATAGAAGAAGACCATTATAATAAACTGATCAAATTGATTGGGCAATTTGAACAATTCCAATTCGGTAAGTTAAGGCTCGTTGATATTAGGTCTCAACTAAATGAGGAAACATTTAATCCAACTATTTCTAAAGAGGAAGCAGAGACTACAATAAATAATAATAAAACCACAAAAGACAATTATGACGCATTAATAATGGAAATCGGAAAGTCATTTAGAGATCAGATTAAAGGTTAAGAAGGTAGACTTTAAGTCAAGATTATGAGTACAACTGAAAAAAGATGGGACGAAAGCGAAGAAGACTATGCTGCTCGGCAATTATGGGAGTCTTTTCGTGAATCAATATTGTATAGTAATCGGTTTTTTGTCAAACATCCTTTGCTGGAATTGTTGGCCGTGTATTTAAAGGATAATGTGAAGACAATACCAGTGGGGAGCGTTTTTTATAGGGCAAGGATTATTGATGATAAAGCCCTGAAAGACCACATGATGCTCAAATGCTATGATGCTTTAAAGAAAGAAAAACCATTTGAGAAATATCTCAGTAAGAATAATAGATATAGAGGATTGACAAAAACAGGTTCTTTTGTGCCGCCAGAGGGTGTCCCAGTTGGAGAGGGAAGGTCAAACCCCAAGCACATAAAATACTTATATATGTCGGAAGAGCCAACAACCGCGTTATTTGAAGTTAGACCGTTGTTGTTTGATTCAGTCAATTTGGCTCAAATTGTTGTGAATTCGGAACTAAAGGTTGCAAATATCTCAGTCGATATCAATGATTCGTCACAAAAGGAGAAAACAAAGGAAATGCTAGTAATGGGTTATATCCAAGGCGCATTTTCAAAACCAACAAATAATGTTGAGGATTATCTGCCCACACAGATTATCGCGGAATATGTAAAGAGTTTGGGTTACGATGGCGTTCGGTACAATAGTTCGTTGTATCGAAAAGGAGTAAACTATACAATATTTGCTTATGAAAAATGCGAAGCAATAGCATCCCAAGAATTTAGAATAGAAGATTATAAAATAACGGCCCGTGCTAAAATATCAAGCGCTTCTTATGAAGGCGATTTGCATTATATTGTTGATAATGAGCCAAAATATTTGTAGCCTTCCCTCAAAAAGTCCCCTTCCCCAAAAATCGGACAGTTGTAAATTAGACAAAACTGTTTAATTTTGCAACAAAGGAGTAAACATCGAAAAATTATATTGAATGACTTTTAAAAAACTAAATTAATATTTTTGCAGTCTAATAAGTGACTGTCCTAAATATGATGACGCTAATAAAATAAAACTGTTGTATTCAGACAACACCAAAATTGAATATTATATTAATCACACAGCCTCATCTTCAAAAAAAGGGAAGGAACTCATATTTTTTAGTCCGTCAATTGTAGTTAATCAAGATATAATACCTCCACAATATAAACTAAAAAAAACAAAAACAAGAAAAGAAATAGTTTATGCTGATAAATAATAGCAATATAAAAAAGAGCTGTAATGGTTTTTGCAGCTCTTTTTTATACAAACTAATTTCCTTTTACTCCACTCTCACCTTTTTCGTCGCCACCCCATCTCTTGTCTCCACCTTTATCAGATACACCCCTGCCTCACTTCCGTCAAAATCATATTCCAATGAATCTTCTGCCACTTCAGAAGTAAAGATTTTTTGGCCTAATATATTGTAGATACTGACATTTTCAATGCCTTCAGCCACAATCTTTACCACGCCACTCGTCGGATTCGGGAAAACTCTCACCAGGTCTTCATCCAACTCCGAAACAGCCTCATGACCGCAGTCTTCAATAATCTCAGAGAAATACTGAGCCCATTCGGAGTTATGATAAACACTAAGACTTTCACACGGGACAATCAATGAATTGATGGTGTAGTCTGCAACCAAATTCTCTGTATACGGCGGATCCTCAGCCAAAATGGTGACGTTGCTTAACTGTGTGTCGTGCAGGCATCTGTCGTTCATGTTCACCATCCCGCTGCCAATAACCAGAGTGTCCAATGCAGTGCAGTTCCTGAAAATCCATCTTTCCATCTCAACAACTGAATTAGGGATGACCACCTTTTCAATGACATCGTTGTCCTCAAAGGCATTCTGCCATATTTTAGTGACGTTTTCACCGATTGTAATCGTGCTGAACTGACTGCCCGAGAAAGCATAGCTGTAAATCTCGGTGACAGTGTTCGGGATGACTAATTCGCCTGTAAATGGCGAGCAAAATGCATAATCGTCAATCAATGTCATGGTGTTAGGTAGCGTCAACGAGCCTGTCAGATTGCCACAAAGACAAAAAGCCCTATGTCCAACCTCTGTCACAGAGTTTGGAATAACCAAATCACCAGATATACCGCTGCTGTCGAAAGCCATTGGAGCAATTTCCGTTACTGTACTTCCAATGGTTAACGTGCCGGTAATACCCGTACATTTGTAAAATGCCGCCTCACCAATGGTGATGATGCCGTCAGGAATCGTCAAGGAGCCTGTAAGATTGGTCTTCATGAAGAAAGAATAATCTCCTATGGCTGTTACATTATAATCAGTGCCTTCGTGTGTCACAGCTGTTGGAATCACAAGGTCTTCAATTTCCGAGCCGTCATAGCCTGTGATTGTCACTGTTGTGCCGTCGGGATTGACTTCATAGTTGAAAACGCCTTCCGAGAACGTTGTCTGCGCTTTCAAAGCGGTTGTCGCCACGATTCCAAGAATCGTGGCGACAACAAACACACATTTTTTAACTGTCTTCATTATTCGAACAATTAAACATTATTCTGCTGGTGCTTCTGCAGGAGCCTCAACCTGTTCCACTTGTTCTGCTACAGGCTCTTCTTTAGGCCACCATGGCCTCATGTCCTTCGGCAAGATGAAATACACTGCCACAGCGAGAAGTACTAAGAATATGAACCATCTCAAGAGCTTCTTGTACCATGGAGTCTTCATCGTGAACGGGTCTTTTGTCTTCACCACAGGATATTTCGCGATGCCTGTCAAAGTGGCGCCGAACTTGGTGTTGACAAGGAGTCTCTGGTTCAAAGCCCAGCCGTTGGCGTTGAGTATCGGCGTGAGGTTACGTTTACGCAGCTTCAGCCATGCCATAATCATCGAAGGTCCAGAGATTATGAGGATGATTATCAAGAAGAATATCACCACATTGTACCAGTGGAGTCCAAGCCATGAGAACAAGCCTCCGAGTGCTGATGCCACCAAGCCTATGGCCAAGCCTATGGCAGCGAAGATTCCTGCGAACTTGGCGATGTCGAACGGCGGCTTCGGTGCTTCTGCCGGTTTTTCTGTCGGCACGTTGGCGCTCTCTATCTTCGAGTTGGCATCTGCCATCACCTTGGCGTCTTTCTCGGCAGCACGTTTGTTGATCATGTCTTCCACTGCCTTTGCCATCTTGCGGTAAGGCGACCAGAAGGCCTGACGGATGCTGATAGGATTCTCGACAATCTTAGTCACCGTGGCGTTCCAACCCAGACCGTCTCTGTCGTAGAACACGGCGTGTTTTCCAACCATGATGGCGCCGACGTCACCGTCAGTGACGACAGCAGCTATAGTCATGGTGCCAGGTTTGCTCTTGCAGGTGCAGTCGCAATAGAGGATATACATGTTGCTCAACGGTGCCATCGCGCCTTGTGCTCCCATGTCGTTGACCTTGACACAGAGGTCGCATGCGCGCTCGTCGATATACAACGTACCGGCCTGGAAGATAGCCTTTCTCTCAGGTGAGTAGAAGTCGCTGAATGTCACGAAGTTGGTGAGCAAGGTGTAGAAGTCTCTGAAGTAATGCAGAAGCTTGTCAACTTGGTCGATGGCGTTCGACTTCGACTCGAGAGCCTTGTCTTGTGCCACGAGGTCGAGCAATGCTTCTTTCTTGTTCTCCTCGAGGGTCTTCACCACTGCGTCGTAGCCTAAACCTTCGACGACAGCACCTGCCTTGGTGCCCATCCAAGCGTTGTAGGCGTCGAATTTCGCTAGCATGCTAACCCATTGTTCTTCAGTGATATACTCAGCTTTCGGATATTCTTTATCTATGACGAGAGCTTTCAAAGCTGCCATGGCGCCAGCCCATGCCGGGTTGACCTCGTTGCCCAATGGCAGACGATGTTCTGCGTTGACGCCCGCTAACGGATATGTAGCTATCTCGTCGGTGCTTGCTGCGAGGTTGTTGTTGCTGATTTCGCCAATCTTTGCTGATGAGACATCCAACACTGCTGCGCTGTCAGCGTTGAACGAAGCGAGTTTGCAACGCATGAAGAAGTCTTCGACTTTGTCTTTCACTGCCATGCATGCTGCCAATGCCGCTGCTGTGTCGTCACCATATGGGAACACGTTGGCTTTGTCGGCGTCACCGGCCTCTTTCCATGCCTTGAAGTCGGCCAAAGCGGTGTAGAACGCCTCTATCTTGTCGGTGTCAATGCCAGGGTCGCCACTACGGTCGGTGACGCCGCCCATGCAGTCGATGATGCTCTTGATAAGAGCCTTGATGTCCTCGTCGTCTGATGACTGCTCAGTGATGATGCCGTCGCCGTTGAAACGTGTCTTGGCAAAGATAGCAAGACTGTCGGAGACGTCTGCCACCGAGATCTCGTTTTTCTCAAGTCCAAGGTTTTCAAGGATTTGCTTCGATGTCTCAAGCAGATGCAGACCTTCTTCATTGCTGGTGTTGAATGCCGTAAATGGCAGGACACTCGAGCGTTTCAACAATAATTCAGGGTCGTTGATGACCGATGTGAGCCATTTTGACGCTGCCACGACTTCTTCAATGTGAATCTTGCCGTCACCATTGGTGTCGAGCATTGTCATGGTCTTTTCGTCAATTTCAAGGTCTTTCAGAGGGCAGCTCAAAGCCGTCCAGAGTTTTCTGTCAAGCTCATCCAAATGCAGGATGTCTTGTCCCGACTCGATGTTCACTCTTGTGACACCGCCAACTGTCGAGATTTTCCAGTCGTAATTGCCGTTTGATTTCATAATTAATTAACTTTTATAAATTCATAATTTATACAATTGCCTACTGTCAAAATAGTATAAAACGCATTCGGATAATGGTCTTCAAGCGCATCAACGCGAAGATACACCACGTCTTTGAAAATCGTCAGGTCACGATGATGCGAATGGCCTTGCAACACCATCGAAACGTCATATCTGTCAAATAGATCAAGCAAATCGTAGGTCTCCTCCATATTGAAATTGCTGGTATGACCCTGTGATGCGTCTTTTTTGAAAAGATGGGTATGGGTAAAGACGATGATATGCCTATATCCTTTGTTTTCTGCGTCTTTCAAGATATCTTCCAACCATTTTCTCTGGTCGGTACCCAATGTGCCGTTAGCCGAATCAATGGAGATATACAAATCTTTTTTACCGCTAACTGTCTGAACCTCAAACCAATACGTCGATGTATGGAATCTTGACCTGAACTCAGGCCATTGGTCGAAATAAACGTCATGGTTGCCCACTGTGTAATAGACTTTCAGTCCCTCGTCGTCAATAGGTTTGACATGTTCCTCAAAAAAATTGTAATGACCTGTCGCATTGACAAGGTCTCCGAGGCATAAGGCAAACGGCGCCGCCATCGAATCTACAAGGAAATCATGCACAAAACGGTCGAGGTTGGTCGCAGTGTTATCGACATGGATGTCGCTCATCACATACACCAAATAATCATCGGGCACGCCAGTGATCTTGTCGTATCCATGCTGGCGGTTGTATTCCATCGACTGCGCAAAACGCTGGTTTGGTGACTCGTTTATAGTGAAAAACAAGCCGGGATAGTCGATGTTTTTATTACATGATGCAAAAAACACCATCGAAATGGCAACTGCCGCTAATATGTCAATTACCTTTCTCATTTCAATTTATAAACAACGCCAAATCTCAGCATCGCCCCGTAAAACTTGGCAGTTCCGTGAAACATTCCAGCGGCTTTCAGCGTGCCTTCCGCCACCGCTTTCCATCTGTCTTTGAAGTCCCGTCTCCATCCCATGGTAAACAGCGGTTCCCATATCCTCTCATATTCAAAATCGGTGTAGTTGGAACCTATCAGATATATGTCCCATGGATGTTTTGCCCCCATGATGTTGAATCTGACCTTATACAACAGGTTGAACGGCTCAGTAACGTGGTTTTCCAGCGAATGCCAGTCCCTGTCGATATTGTCCATCGTCCTTGAGAAGATACCCACCTGTACTGAGAAAAAGTCCATCCTGAAACCCACGCTGCCCGCATAGATAAGCTCGAAAATCTTATATTTTCCAAAAAGCCTGGTATGCAGCGTACCGTCGGCGAAGACATAGCCGTTTTTGCATACCTCGAAGGCTGGACTCACCGTCAAACCCAACGAATACACATTTTTCGTAAGTGCCTCGAAATTAACATAGACGTCGGTGTTGTCGTAACGCAGGACACCTTTAAGGTCGGTGCCGCCGTACCATTTGTAGGTGTTGCTGTAGCCCAAAAGCCCTTGTGCCGCCACATCGGCGGAAAGCGTGTGTTTCTTGACATCCTGAGCATTCAGAATCGTCAGCGAAAACAGGCCGAACAGCAGAAAAACAAGTCGTTGTTTAACCATTTTTCACCTACAAATTATTATCATTGCAAATTTATAAAAAAAATATTCTTATCTCACATCGATTTTATTATTATTTTTGCATAAAATTTGAAAAAGGCATGAAAAGTATCAAAGATTATATCCGCACCATCCCCGATTTTCCTAAAAAAGGGATAATGTTTCGCGACATCACCACTATCATCAACGACGGCGACGGATTCCGTCTGGCTATCGACACGATGTGCGACATGGTGCAAGACCTTGATTACGATGTGATTGCGGGTGCCGAGTCGCGTGGCTTCATCTTCGGAGCCCCTATGGCCTACCGCCAACACAAGCCTTTTGTCTTGATTCGTAAAAAAGGCAAGCTGCCAGGAAAGACAGTCTCGCAGAGCTATGACCTCGAATATGGCAGCACCGAGATAGAGATGCACACCGACAGCTTCAAGCCTGGCGCGAAGGTCCTCATCGTCGACGACCTCATCGCCACTGGAGGCACCACCGAGGCTATGATAAAACTCGTGGAGAAACTCGGCGGCATAGTGGCAGGAGTATGCGTCCTCATCGAGCTCCCTGAACTCGGCGGACGCGCGAAAATCAAGGGTTACCGCCTCGACAGCGCCGTAACTTTTGAAGGTGAATAAACAGCATTTTTGACTATGTACGCGCTTTTTAAGAAAGAGATAAACAACTTCCTCAGCTCCCTCATCGGCATCATGGTGGTGGTGGTGTTCCTGCTCATCACCGGACTGTTTCTGTGGGTGTTCAAGAGCGACTTCAACATCATGTCGTATGGCTATGCGAGTCTCGACAGCCTCTTCATCATAGCCCCGTGGGTGTTTCTGTTCCTCGTGCCTGCTGTCACCATGCGTTTCTTCGCCGAAGAAAAACGTACCGGCACCATAGAGATGCTGCTCACCAAGCCGCTCTCCGACTGGCAGATAGTGGGTGCGAAATACCTCGCTGGCGTGGCATTAGTGCTCCTCGCCCTCATCCCTACACTCATCTATTACCTCTCCGTGTCCCACCTTGCCATGCCCGTGGGCAACGTCGATCACGGCGGCATCTGGGGCTCTTACATCGGACTGTTCTTCCTCAGCGCGGCATTCGTCAGCATAGGCGTGTTCTGCAGCTCCGTGACAAACAACCAGATCCTGGCGTTTATCCTCTCAGTGTTCCTCTGCGGATTTCTCTACATCGGATTTGAGTTTATCTATTCCCTTTCTCTTTTCGGAAAAATAGACCTCTTCATCCAACAACTGGGAATGGCGGCACACTACAGCTCCATGAGCCGAGGCGTCATCGACACCCGCGATTTGATATATTTTCTTAGCGTTATCGCTTTGTTTTTAAGTTTGACAAAATTAACCCTGTCAAGCAGGAAATGGTAGGAGGCGCTATGGAAAACAAAAGAAAAAACATCAAACGTAACGAGATAATATCTTTGATTATCACATTGATAATCATCGTGTTAATAAACATCATAGGCTCTTTCGTATATACCAGATTCGACCTCACTTCAGAAAAGAGATACACCCTCTCGGAGACATCGAAAGACATCCTGAAAAACCTCGACGACTACGTCTATTTCCGCGTCTATCTCGAGGGCGAGTTCCCTGCCGGCTTCAAGAAGCTCCGCAAAGAGACAAAAGAGATGCTCGACGAGTTCCGTGCCTATTCCAAATTCGTTGATTATGAATTTATCAACCCTTCGGAAAGCAACGACCCCAACGAGCGACAGGAGACATATAAGATCCTCTGGCAAAACGGGTTGAATTACTATACCGAGACGGTGCAGACCAACACTGGAGTGCAGCAGATCATGATATGGCCTGGCATCATACTCAGCTACAGAGAGAATGAGCTCGCCGTGGACCTGCTCTCAGGTGAGTCGGGACAGAGTCAGGAGACTGTCCTCAACAACTCGGCACAAGATCTTGAGTATAAACTCATTAACGCGATAAAAGACATATCAACAAGCTCACGTAAAAGCATAGCCTTCACCGAGGGCCACGGCGAGCTCAGCGACTTCGAGGTGTACGACATCGCAAACTCCCTCTCGAAGAAATACAACATACGTCGCACCACGCTCAACGGACAGCTTAACGCGTTGATGAAGAGAGACTTTGACATCGACAGCAACATCGTAATACGTCCTGCCTTCGACGCCATCATCATGGCAAAACCCACCCAGCCATTTTCTGAAAAAGACAAGTTCATCATCGACCAATATATCATGTACGGCGGCAAGGTGATGTGGCTCGTCGACGCCGTCAGCGCGTCTATGGACAGCCTTCAAAACGCCGAGTCAACCATGGGACTCATGCTTAACCTCAACCTCGACGACATGCTGTTCAACTACGGCGTGAAGATCAACAAAAACCTGCTCCTCGCCTATCCTTGCGCACAAATCGGACTCGTCACAGGACAGGGCGACAACCTGCAGAGCGTGCTGCTACCATGGTATTACTTCCCGCTGCTAACAGCGGCTTCAGAGCACCCTATAGTACGTAACATCGAGGCGGTGAAAGCCGACTTCGTGAGTTCGCTGGAGCCTACGACGTCAGCACCGGAGATACAGAAGATACCATTGCTGAAGACATCTGATTATACAAGGGTTTCTAGTGCACCGGTGTATATCTCGCTCGACATACTCAACCAACGTCCGAGCGCCGATATGTTCCCGCAAAAAAGCATGACGACAGCTTATCTCCTCAACGGAAACTTCACCTCGCTATATGAATACCGACTGCCTGAAGCCATCACCGAATCGGCAGAGATGGGATTCAAGGCAAGCAGCGTCAACACCTCGATGATAGTCATAGCCGATGGCGACATCATCCGTAACCAGTTGGCACAGCTCGACTATGCGAAGAAAAACAACAAACGTGTGGGTTCACCGTTGCCGCTGGGTTACGACCAATACACCAACATCACCTACGGCAACAAACAGTTTATCGAGAATGCGGTGTCATATCTCCTTGAAGGTGAGGGACTTATCGGCATCCGCTCACGCGAACTCAAACTTCGTCTGCTCGACATGAACAAGGTCAACAGTGGCCAGATAACATGGCAGGTCGTCAACGTGGTGCTACCGAGCGCCCTCATGATAGTTTTAGGAATAGTTTTGGCATATATTAGAAAAAAGAAATATAATCGATAACCGCGGAGCGGTGTAAAGACAATAATATTGGGTGCAACCCCGATGAAACACAAAGAAAAAATGAAAAAGAAAAACTACATCTTAATAGTAATAATCGCGATTCTTATAGTGATCGCCGGCATTCTTATCGGCAACAACCGCTATCTCAGCTCGCTGCGCAGCGAGGCGTCCGACTTCACCGTCTATGACACCGCCTCCATCACACAGATCTTCTTCGCCGACAAAAACGGCAACCAGACCTTGCTGACACGCTCCGACAACGACTGGATGGTCAACGGGGAGTATGTCGCCAACAAGAGCATGGTCAACGACATGCTGTACACCCTCAACCGTATCAGAATCAAAATGCCTGTGTCTGTCAACAAAAGCGAAGGCATCTTAACCCGTATGGCGAGTTCCAACACAAAGGTTGAGGTGTACCAGATCCTGCCGAGAATCAACTTCTTTAACAAAGTTAAGTTGTTCTACCATGAGACGCGTAGCAAGGTGTTTTACATAGGAGACGTGACTCAGGACAACCAAGGCACCTACGTCCTGAAAGAAGGCGGCGACAAGGTCTTCGTGGCACATCTGCCAGGCCTAAGAGGCACCATCAGCCCACGATTCACCGCCAACCCCATCGACTGGCGTGACCATCATATCTTTGAAGAGAAGATGGATAACATCGAATCTGTGAAATTAGAGATAAACGGAAATCCTCATAACAGCTTCATCATCAACACCATAGACCGCGCCCAGTTCACCATGAACCGTCTCGACGGCGAGGCTGTGGACTTCAGCGACAACAAGGTCCTTACGCTGATGCTGGCATTCCAAGATGTGCGTTTTGAAGCGTTCTTAAACGACGTCGACCCACAACGCCGTGACTCTATCATCAACTCGCCTTTCCAGGAAAAACTGACACTCACGACGAAAGACGGCAAGAGCCGCAGTGTCACCACATACCGACTGATGGCTAACTCCGACGTCTATGACTATAGTGACGACGACCTCGAGAAGTTTGAGAGCATGATAAAAGACCCCGACCACAAATACGCGCTCCTCAGCGAGGGCAACGAGTTTGTGCTCATCCAAGACTTTGCCTTCGGAAAATTTCTGAAACCTGCCGATTTTTATAGCAAAGACTATAAAGACGAGATTCAGCAGATTTCTTATAAAGAGTTGGAAACTATCGAATCACGATAGTTAAAAATTGCTTTCAACGAAATCCCAGTTGATTATTGACCAGAACTCATTGACGTAGCTGGCGCGGGCGTTCTGTCTGTCGATGTAATAGGCATGTTCCCACACGTCGCACACCAACAACGCCTTGGCGTCTGTCGTCAGCGGAGTAGCCGCATTCGACGTCTGCATTATCTCTAGTTTGCCATTGTTCGAAACCAGCCAAGTCCAACCCGAGCCGAACAAAGTAACACAGGCATTGATGAATTTCTCTTTGAAAGCCTCAAAGCTGCCGAAGTCACGCACTATGGCGTCCATCAGCTTGCCCGTAGGGGCGTTTTTCTTAGGGTTCGGCGTCAGGCAGTTCCAGTAAAAAGTATGGTTCCACACCTGTGCCGCATTGTTGAACATGCCGCCCTGCGAGGTCTTCACGATATCTTCAAGCGACTTCTTCTCAAACGGAGTGCCTTCGATGAGTTTGTTCAAATTCGTCACATAGCCCGCATGATGCTTGCCATAATGAAACTCTAACGTCGTCTTGGAGATATGCGGCTCCAAAGCGTCCATCGCATACGGTAATTTCGGTAATTCTATCATAATCTTTAATCTTAAACTTTAAAACTTCTATACTTTAAACTATTAAACTACTCTAAACTCTACACTTTCAACTCTAAACTATCGCTTTACCTATCTCAATCCCCAACTTATACAACTTCTCGATGTCTTCTTCTCTTATCGGAGCACCTTTAACCTCGACAGGCTCACCTATGATGTTCCAGTTGTTCTTCTCGGCGTTCTCTTTCAAGGTCTTCAAGCCACCACCGCTCCACGAAGCACCGCCAAAGAGGCCGAACACCTTGTTTTGAGGCTTGTATTCGCCTATCTCATGCAACAGACCCACCATATTCGGGAAGATGCTGCCATAATGCGAGCAGGCGCCTAAGACCACACCTTTGTACTGCCAGATGTCAGCGAAGATGAACGATGTCTCGGCCTTCGACACGTCGTACACCTTAATCTCTTTCACGCCGGCTTCTGCCACGCCGCGAGCCACTATGTCGGCCATCCTGCCTGTGTTTCCATACATCGAACCATAGACTATCACCACTCCTTCTTTTGCCTGATGCTGGCTCCAAGCGGTATATCTGTCAAGCACCCACTGCAGGTTGCTTCTCCATATCAAGCCATGCGAAGGGGCAATCATCTTGATGTCGAGAGGTCCTATCTTCTGGATGGTCTTCATCGCCATCATAGCCACCTTGCCCACAATATTTGCATAGTAACGACGCATGTCGGCCTCATAGAAATCGAGGTTTACCTCGTCGTCGAAGATGCCGCCGTTCAAAGCACCGAAGCCTCCGAAAGCGTCGTTGGAGAAGATGATCTTCGAAGTCTGCTCGTATGTCGCCATCGACTCAGGCCAATGGCACATCGGCGCCATGAAGAACTGCAGCGTGTGACTGCCAAGGCTCAGTGTCTCGCCCTCAGCTACAATCTTCTTGTTCTTAATCTCTCCATAGAAATTCTCCAAAGGAGCGAATGTCTTGGCATTACCAACCACTGTCACCTCAGGCCATTCTCTCAACACCGCGCCTACCGAGCCGCTATGGTCAGGCTCGTCGTGGTTCACGATGAGATAGTCGACTTTCTTGTCACCAAGGATTCGTTTTATCTGGAACATATACTGCGCCATAAACCCAGGCTCCACTGGGTCGATCAACGCAACTTGTTCATCTACAATAAGATATGAGTTATAAGAAACGCCATTCGGCAGTTCCATATGGTTTTCAAACATCTCCGTGCGGCGGTCGTTCACCCCCACGTAATAAATATCTTTTGCTAACTGTATTTTCATAGTTTCTTTATTATCAATAATCTCAACTTTATTATCTTTTAACTTTTCACTTTTATCTTTAAACTCCTCTTCCCTTCATGTCGGCGCCACATACTCAAACTCTTCCTTACCGTGCTTGCACAGTGGGCAAACGATGTCATCGGGCAGCTCCTCGCCCTCATAAACCCATCCGCATACCTTGCATACCCAGCAACCTTTCGTCACCGTCTTTTTCGGCTTGATATTTTTCTGATAATAATCGTAAGTCACTGAGTCTTTGTCGTTTACCTTCACAGCGTCGAGTACGTCAGCGATAAACATAGTATGCGTGCCAAGGTCTATCGACTTCACCACACGACATGCAAAATAGGCGTTGATATGTTTCGGAAGATACAACACATGGTTCACGGCGCGCAGCTCCTGCTCGCAGTCCGCAAACTTGTTCACATCACGTCCCGACTGAAAACCAAAGTGTTCGAACACGAAAAACGGCGTCTCCGTTGTCAACACGTTGATATTAAACACGCACGAATCCAAAATCAGGTCGTGCGTGTAGTTTTTCTTGTTCACGACAATCGACAGACGCAGCGGGTCGCTCGTCACCTGCTGCACCGTGTTGATGATGCAGCCGTTGTCGATGTTGTCGTAGTTCGTCGTCAGGACATAAAGACCATATCCGATTTTAGAAAGGGCCTTGGTATCCATGTCAAAACGACTTACTTCTTCTCAAAATGCTCTTTTCCAACGCCACAAAGCGGGCATGACCAGCTGTCTGGTAATTTGTCGAATGGTGTTCCTGCCGGAATGCCGTTATCCGGATCGCCAACCGCTGGGTCATACTCATAACCGCAGACGTCACATACGTATTTTGCCATAATTTTTTAGTTTTATGTTAATTAATTCAAATCACTGTTTCTTCTAAGATACTGCAGTCTCTCAAAGACTTTCACGTCGGCCGAAGCGGCACATTTGCCCTTGAAGTCGCTGATGCTCTTGAAGTTATGTTTTGTCATCCAGCCTTCAAGACCTTTCACCATATCTTCGATATATTTCACGCCTTTGCGATAAAGCACGCTGCACACCTGCACCGACTCAGCACCTGCAAGTATCTGACGCACAACGTCTTCCGCTGAATGGACACCTGTCGAAGCCGAGAGGTCGCAAGGGATGCCCTGAGCTGTCAGCAACGAGATCCATCTCAAGGTGTTGCTGTTCTCTTCTTCAACTGAGAGGGCCGAACCTGGGACGACTTTCATGTGTTCGATGTCGATCGTCGGGTTATAGAAACGGTTGAAAAGCACCAGACCTGCTGCGCCCGCCATCGATAATCTGAATGCCAGGTTGCCGATGTTTGTGAAATGGTCGCCGAGTTTCACCGAGACAGGTATCGTCACGGTCTTTTTCACCTCATTAAAAATGTTAACTACCTCATCCTCAATGTTTTTCGAAGGAATGTCTTTGTCGAACGGCGACACCGCGATGTTCAGTTCCAATGCGTCAGCACCAGCATCCTGAAGCTCTTTTGCAAAGCTCATCCACTCACCTTTGTCGGCACAGTTGATACTTGCGATGATCGGGATATCGACGGTTTTCTTTGCTTCACGGATGAGTTTTTCGTAAATAGCTATCTCATTTCCGCGAAGGAAAGTCTTCATATACAAATCGGCATCGACATTTGAATTATAAATGTCGGTATAGCCTTCCTCTTTCTTGATATCCGACAAAATCTGTTCTTCAAAAAGTGATTTCAGCACCACCGCTCCAGCACCTGCCTTTGCGCAATTCACAATGCCTTCAACGGTTCCCGTAAATGTCGAGCTTCCGACAACAATAGGATTTTTAAGTTTTAATCCAAGATATGATGTAGTTAAATCCATATTAAAAATTTTTTGCACTACAAAGATATAAAATATTTATAAAAACCAAGTCTTTTCCGAAAAATTATTTCAAAATCACCACCTTAACGGTCTGACAACCATTCTCCGAATCAGCTTTAACAGTATAAACACCTGAGCTTAAGCTATTCAATACCGCCTCTAATTCATTTACACACAATGTATTAACAATTATACGCCCTATATTGTCATATACCGTCATATTGGCTTTATCAGCACCTTCTTTTAAAGCAACCGTCACCTTACCTTTGCTTGGATTCGGGAACACGCTGAACATCTCGTCTTCGCCGAGTGCGGTCTCGTCAACACTAAGAGCCAACAATATATTGTATGCCTCTACGAAATCCGGGATGCCGTATCCATAATAGTTATCCGGGTTATTTGCATAGTTTCCTGCTGCACGCAACGCGTCGCATATCTGCTGCACGCTGGCGGTCGGGAATGCCTGACGCAGACATGCCACAGCGCCTGCCAACACCGGGCATGAGAACGAGGTGCCGCTGCCATTGTAATATGGCCACCAGCTGCCATAGCCCGATGCCACATAAGTGTCTTCACCCATAGCCATAACATCAGGTTTGATGCGGCCGTCATAGGTAGGACCTGTAGAGCTGAAGTCTGCACGCACACCAGCGGAATTCACAGCGCCCACAGTGACAATATGCTCAGCGTCTGCTGGGATTCCCAAAGTACAATTGCCAGCGTATTCGTTGCCAGCAGAGTTCATGCACACCATGCCACGGCTCGCTGCAATCTCAGCACCAATGCTCATAGGGGCTGTGTGACCGTCGAAATCCTCAAAATGATGATCCCATTGTGGCATGTCGAAATCGATGTAACCCAATGAGGTCGAACAAACGTCAACGCCAAGGCTGTCGGCTAACTCCGCACCTGACACCCAGTTGTATTCCTCAACGATGTTCTCGCCGTTGCCATCTTCCGTATGGAACAGATAATATGAAGCTCTGTATGCCGTTCCAACCATATTGTTCGGGTCGTAAGCACCCATAGTGCTCAAGCATGATGTGCCGTGAGTGCTCTGTGAATACACTGATTCAGAGCCATACACGAAATCACGGATGCCGAGCAAACGACCTTCATCACGCATGTTATCGAAGCAGCTCTGGTCGGGTGTTCCAGTGAAACCGCCATCCAATACAGCTATGACGACACCTTCACCATTATATCCCATATCGTGTAACTCATTGACTCTCAACTGATACACCTGATCATGTGCTCCACCATAAATATCTCTTGACACGACGGCTTTGCCTGTGGCCTTAAGCTCATTGGCAAGCCAAATCTCCTTGTCACGCTGGGCTTCAGGATAATTCGGGCAGTTGCGCACTGTCTCCACAAACTCCAATGCGTTGATGGCATTAATAACACTTTGGCTGCTAGTATAAACCGATACTCCGTTGAGCCATTTCGAAGGGTTGAGGATCTGTGCTCCGCAATCGGCGACAGCCTGCAAATACTGAGGGTTTACAGGGAGATCATACTCGTCAATCTCGATACCGAGATTAGCACGGCGCTCCAACGCCCTGGTACTCAGAAACTCCTCCGGATTGTCGATGGAATAAGGTGAATTAGCTTTGTCGGTAAATTTTACCCAATAAATGTTGGTGGCTATCTGTGCTTGTGAAATAACAGCCACTGTCAACAAAATCAATAAGAATGATAATTTTTTCATTTTAAATCAATTTTAATCACGCAAAAATAGTAAAAATTTCGTAATTTTGCAGCCAAATATTTTATAATTATTTTTTAACAATGAATAACGAAGACAGAAACGGCAAACGTCAGCACGTTGCCAGGAGAAAAACTGCAGAAGTCAGGAGATTCAGTGACGAGAGATTAGAGCAGTTTGCAAAAGAAAAAGCTCGCCGTGATGGCGATGAAGAACGCCACGAGAGAAGACCTTTCAGGAAATTCGACGATGAAAAAGGTCCTAAAAGAAGTTTTGGACGTCGTGATGACGACCGTGAAGAGCTTGGCACAAGAAAACCTTTCGGTGAAAAGAAACCTTCTAGCCGCAGAACTTTCAACAAAGAAGAACGTGAAGAACGCGGTAACAGAAGAGGGTACTCAAGAAGAAATGATGACGATCGTGAAGAACGTGGCACAAGAAAGCCTTTCGGCGATAAGAAGCCTTTCGGCAAACGTTTCGATCGTGACGAGGAGCGCCCGACAAGAGGCGGCCGACGGGGTTACCGCAGAGAGAAAGACCCGGAGTTTGACCGCCCGAAAGCCACAGGCGAGATCCGTCTGAACAAATACCTCGCCGACTCAGGCATCTGTTCACGCCGTGAGGCCGACGACCTCATCCTCGCAGGCGCCGTGACAGTGAACGGCGAAGTGGTGACCGAACTCGGCACCAAGGTGAAGACCACCGACAAAGTCGTCTATGGCGGTCAAACCCTCAACCGCGAGAAGCTTCGTTATGTGTTGTTGAACAAGCCCAAAGGCGTCATCACCACCTCCGATGACCCGTACGAGCGCCACACCGTGATGGACCTCGTCGAAGGCGCCTGCCAGGAGCGTATCTACCCCGTCGGCCGCCTCGACCGTAACACCATAGGACTGCTGCTGCTCACCAACGACGGCGAACTCGCCAAGACACTCACACACCCGAGCCATAACGTCAAGAAGCTTTATCACGTGACACTCAACAAGCCTCTGACGGCCGCCGACTTCGAGAAGATCGAGAAAGGTCTCATGCTTGAAGACGGTCCTATAGAGGTCGACAAGATAGACTATGTCACCGACGACCCGACAATGCGCGAAGTGGGCGTGGAGATACATTCAGGACGTAACCATATCGTGCGCCGTATCTTCGAAAGCCTCGGCTACGAAGTGGTGAAACTCGACCGTGTCATGCTCGCAGGACTCACCAAACAGAACCTGCCACGCGGCCACTGGCGTTTCCTCACCAGCGCAGAAATAAGTATGTTAAAACGCATTGAATAGTTATGAAAAAGTTTTTGTTAATAATATTGCTAATCGCATCATTTTCAGTCGTTTACGGTCAGACCGAGACGATTAAGGTGATGCAGTATAACCTGATGTATTACGGTCAGAACACCTCTTACTGTACCACTTCAAACAATAATATTAACGCCAAAAATGCGGCCATCCGCACCATCCTCACAGAATATTATCCCGACATTTTCACTGTCTGTGAGATGGGAAAAAGCACGTCTTTGCCTAATGATTTTCTTAATAATGTGTTGAATGTCAACGGCATAAACTGCTGGATGACATGTGCCGGTTCAAACACCAACAACTCATCAACACTCACCAACTGTGTTTTTTATAACTCAGCAAAACTGACCCTCACAGGACATCATACAGCACAGACCTATACCCGCGATGTCGACGTCTACGACTTCAGGTTCAAAAACGACGATTCGGGCGATATGGTTTTGACATGTGTCGTGGCACATCTCAAGGCCGGCAGCTCTTCATCAGATCAAGGCGGACGTAAAATCATGGCAGAAAACACCATGAGTTATCTTGAGACAAACTACCGCGATAAAAACGTCCTCATCATGGGTGACTTCAACGTGTACACCTCGACAGAACCCGCTTACCAGGCATTTACAAACCAGTCGGCATATCCCAATTCATACTTCATCGACCCGCTCTACCCTTACGGCGTCGGAAGCTGGAACAACAACGGCTTATATGCCGAATATCACACCCAATCGACACATAAAGACAGTGACGACAGCTGCCATTCATCGGGCGGCATGGACGACCGTTTCGACTTTATCCTGATGTCGGAAAACATCTATGGAGGACGTGAGGGCATTCGTTATATCGGCGGAAGCTATAACGCAATCGGCAATGACGGACGACGTTTCAACAAAAGCATCAACCAACCGTTTAACTATGCAGTTTCTCAAGAAGTTGCAGACGCTCTCTTCGTCAACTCCGACCATATCCCGGTGACGATGGAATTGGCGGTGACTTATAACTACGACGTTGAAGAATATGCCGAAACCGTAATGAATTACGACGTTTTCCCGAATCCTGCCACCGACCAAGTCCATATCCGTTTTTATCAAGACAATCTTGGTAAAGCCAACATATTGTTATTCAACACTTTAGGACAGATGGTTTATTTGGATGTCATTTCTGTTGATAACAGCCTCAGCGAATATGTCATCCCTGTTGACAATCTTCCAAAAGGCCTTTATTTCCTAAGAATCACAAACGCTGACGGACTGTCGGAGACAAGTAAGATTATTGTAGAATGAAGTTTTTCCATAAAATAATAAATGGATGTGTCGGTTTCATGCAGAAATACCTGCCTGAGCCGTTCATTTTTGCAATAATCCTGACTTTTGTGGCGATTCTGGTTGCCATCCCAGTTTGTGACCAGAGCCTTGCTGAAGTTGTCACCAACTGGGGCAGTGGCGTGTGGAACCTCCTTGGCTTCTCCATGCAGATGGCCCTCGTCCTCGTGACAGGCGCCACGCTGGCGGCAGCACCTTTCATCAAAAAAGGTATCAGCAAACTAGCATCTCTTCCGAAAACACCAGCAGGCGCTATCGCTCTAGTCACTGCCATCTCTGCTGTGGCATGCTGGCTCAACTGGGGCTTCGGACTCATCGTGGGCGCCATCTTCGCCAAAGAGATAGCAAAAAAACTCAAAGGTGTCGACTACCGACTGCTCATAGCATCGGCATACAGCGGATTCGTGGTATGGCATGCCGGCATCTCGGGTTCCATCCCGCTTAAGATGGCATCCGACGTCGACGAACTGGTGAAAGACACTAGCGGCGTCATCACCTCTGTGATCCCGATATCTCACACCATCCTCGACCCACATAACATCATCATGGTGGTGTTGATAACCGTCGCCCTCGTAGCGATAAACGCTGCAATGCACCCGAAAGGCGATAACATTGTGACTATCGACCCCGTCCTTCTTAAAGAAGACGAAGAGATAAAACCCGAAAAAGCCACGACGCCAGCCATGAAACTGGAATACAGCCGTCTGCTTAGCATCCTGTTGGCGCTACTAGGCTTTGCCTTCTTGATAATCAGTCTTTTCATCAAGAAAAAAGCCTTCGACCTCGGCTCTGTGATACTGCTGTTCCTCTTCCTCGGCATCGTCTTGCATAAGACGCCTATCGCCTACGTCCGCGCCTTCGGAAAATCCGTGAGCGGTGCGGCAGGAATATTGCTTCAGTTCCCCTTCTACGCAGGTATCATGGGCATCATCACAGGAGTGGGTGCATCGGGCATCTGCCTCGGCACAGTGGTAAGCCAGGCCTTCATAAACATCTCAACGTCAACGACTTATCCGATATACACCTTCCTTTGTGCAGCGATTCTCAACATGTTCGTGCCATCAGGCGGCGGCCACTGGGCCATACAGGCACCTATCATGTTCGCGGCAGGCGAGGCGCTCAACGTGGACCACGGTCTCACAGGCATGGCAATAGCATGGGGTGACGCCTGGACTAACCTTATACAACCGTTCTGGGCATTGCCAGCATTAGCAATAGCTAAGCTTAACGCAAAGGATATCATGGGCTTCTGTCTCATCGACCTCGTCGTTTCGGGAATAATAATAATCGGCGGACTACTAATCTGGGCAATATGATACCACGCGAGACCATAAATCAAATCATCGAGACAGCACGTATCGAAGACGTGGTGAGCGAGTTCGTTACCCTCAAAAAACGTGGTTCCAACCTCATCGGCGTCTGCCCCTTTCATAAGGAAAAGACCCCTTCGTTCAACGTCAACCCAGCCCGTAACATCTTCAAATGCTTCGGCTGTGGCAAGGCTGGTGACTCCGTCCGTTTTATCATGGAACATGAGCATTACTCATTCCAGGAGGCACTCCGTTATCTCGCCAAGAAATATGGTATCAAGATAGAAGAACGCGAGCAGACACCCGAGGAAATCATGGCACAGAACGAGCGTGAGCGTATGTTCAACATCAACAGCTTCGCTCAAAAGTATTTCTCCGACACCATGATGACCACCGACGAAGGCCAATCTGTCGGCCTCGCGTATTTCCATGAACGCGGCTTCCGCGATGCCATAATCAACAAGTTCCAGCTAGGCTATTGTCCTAACAGTGGCTCGGCCTTCACGGAATACGCCATTAAAAACGGCTACGACAAAGATCTGCTCATTAAAGTCGGCCTCACCGGAAGTTACGAAAACCGCCTCTATGACCGTTATCAAGGACGCGTCATCTTCCCTATCCATAACCTCACAGGCAAGGTTATAGGCTTCGGCGGACGTATCCTCACCTCGGAGAAGACCAAGGCAAAATACGTAAACTCCCCCGAGTCGGAGATTTACAACAAAAGCCAGACGCTCTATGGCATCTTCTTCGCCCGTAATGAGATATCACGCCTTGACAACTGTATCCTCGTCGAAGGCTATGCCGACGTGCTCTCTATGCATCAGGCAGGCATCGAAAACGTGGTGGCAAGCTCCGGAACATCCTTAACGACCGAGCAGATCCGCATGATCAGCCGTTACACCAAGAACATCACCATTCTCTATGATGGCGATGCTGCGGGTATCCACGCCGCACTACGAGGCACCAATATGATTCTTGAAGAAGGCATGAACGTCCGCATAGTGGTGCTGCCACCCGAGGACGACCCCGACACCTTCGTGCAAAACAACCCCATCGAGTATGTCACCAAGTACTTGACCGACAACGCGAAAGACTTCATCGGGTTCAAGACCAACCTCCTTCTTAAAGACGCCAAAAACGACCCTATCAAACGTGCGTCGGTGATAAAAGATATCGTCGAGACAATAGCTGTCATCCCTGACCCAATCTATCGTGCGACATATATCAAGGAATGCAGCCGTACACTCGAGATGGCCGAGCAGACGCTCACCAACGAGGTGAATAAGATTCTGCGTGCCAAATACCGCAAACAACTGGGCCTCGATCCAAAACTAGACTCCCAGCTGTCTTATCAAGAGTATCAGACTTATCAACCTCAACAACAACAGGTTGAACCTAAAGACTCCACCCCAGTAGGCTACTTCCAAGAGCAGGAGTTGGTAAAGCTTCTCCTCGCCCACGGCAGCGAGACTATTGAATTAGAAGTTTCTGACGAGGATGGCAATAACAGTTTGGTTAAAACGACGATAGCATCCGCCATCATCGACGACCTTAAAAACGACGGTCTGCTGTTCAGAGACCCGACACACAAGAAGATTTTCGATGCTTTCGACAGAGGCCTCGACGCTGGTGTTCTCCCGACAGCACAGGACTTCACTTCAAGCGAAGACCAAGATGTGGCTGTCGTCGCCGCCAACCTTTTGAGTACCCAATATAAACTTGACGACTGGCATCGTCACCGCATAGTGGTAAAGACCGAAGACGACGTGCTCAGCCAGACTGTCATCTCATCCATCCTGCGCTTCAAAGACATGGTGATAGAAGACCGCCGCTCAGCAATCATGAAGGAGATGTCGGAAACAACCGACATCGACAATCAGCTCATCCTTCTTCAGGAAAAGAAAAAACTCGACGAAATACGTACCCGTATCAATAAAAACCTTGGTATAGTTATTACCAGGTGATTATGCTGTTATCCCTAAAAACTTCTCCACGTTTTTAACAACAATTCCCAGTCTTAGGATAAACGCTTCTTTCGTTGCAAACCCTATATGTGGCAGCAGTATGGTATTCGGTGCTGTCAGCAACGGATTGTCATTGCTGAGTGGCGGTTCGCCATCATAAACATCGAGTGCAGCGCCATCAATAGTACCGTTTTTCAGAGCTTCAGCCAAGTCGTTGGTGTTCACCACCGGACCTCTCGCAGCGTTAACGATAACTGCCGAAGGTTTCATCATCGCAAAGTCTTTGGCAGTCAGAAAGTCACGGGTTTCGTTATTCAAAGCGATATGTAATGCTATGATATCCGATTCTCTCAGCAACGTCTCTTTATCCACAAACGTCACCCCCGGCACCTGCTTCGGGGTGCGGTTCCATGCTATCACCTTACATCCGAATGCCTGAGCCAACGCCGCAGTCCTCTGTCCGATCGCTCCCATTCCGATGATACCCACAGTCTTACCCGCTATCTCGCGTCCAGGCGCTATCGAAGGACCCTTGCAGCTGCGAGTAATCTTGTCATTTTCAATAACATGACGGTATAGTCCAATCATCATGCAGATGGTCTCTTCGGCAACAGCCTCCGTAGAGTAGCCAGCCGCATTCATCACCGTGATGCCACGACGCTTGCACTCGTCCATGTTGATGTGATCCAAGCCAGTGAAGGCTATCGACAGCATCTTCAGGTTCGGACAGGCATCGAAAAAGTCCTTTCGCAATGGCATATTGCTCTCAAGAACGATGTCTGCACCAGCAGCACGCTCAATATTCAACTCAGGTCGGCGGTCAGGATAAACCACAACCTCATGACCTTGTTTTTTCAAATTGTCACAAGCCTTCTCAATGGCTTCCACAGTGAGTCCTAACGGCTCCAAAAAGACTATCTTCATCGTTTTCAGTGTTTGTTTCGAACAACAAAGATAGTCTTTTTTTCAACACCGCCGAATTTTTATTCATGAAGGGACCATTTCCGACATATTATTAGTGATTATTATCATAACCTCAAAAAGCTTAAATTTATGAGCATTGTCGTAAAACAAAAAAGAGTCAATGGGACAAGTGTCCCACAGCGGCTGGCCCCTTCCATGAATACTACTCTGCGTCCTCTTTCTGATCGTCATCATTACTCATCCTGTCGATGAGCATAAATTCATCCATCACTACTTCTGTGACATACCGTTTGATTTTGTCTTTGTCTTCGTACTGCCTTGTCTGCAAACGGCCTTCCAATGCCATCAGCCGACCTTTTTTAACGATTTTTTCCACAATCTCGGCTGTCTTCCCCCATGCACTGATGTGATGCCACTCCGTCTCCTGCACCAACTCCATTTTTTCGTTGTAGTGTTTCTCGTTGGTGGCAAGTCTGAAACTCGCATGTTTTCTCTCGCCAAACTTTTTAATCTCCGGATCTGCACCCGGGCGTCCAATCAAATGAACTGAATTTCTCAAGGTTCCCATAACTTATTTTTTTTAATTGTTACACCGCAAAATTACCACCAACAAAAGAGATTAGTCGTACGAAAAACGACTAATCTCTTCTCCGCTTTATAACACCTTGATTATCTGTAGTTTAAAGACTAAAAATCCATTAATTTTTCTTTTTTACAATGTTAATAAATTTTTACAATTCTCCATAACTTATTATTTATCAACTACTTACAACTTAACAATCCCAATTATTCACCAAAAAAAATAAAGGCCCTCTCTTGAGAGCCTCTATCTTACCTATTAATAATAGGAATTAACCTACGTGGATGTTTTCATTGACAAGTTTCATGATTTTCTTCTCGTCATTGCCAAGTTCTTTTCTCAGATTTGCATCTTTGAAATTTCTAAGATATTTAATGAGATAATCAATGATACTATCAGAAAATACGCCCTTTGCCGTATAGATGGCTCTGTCTTTCTCGAGCTCGTCGGCAGCTTTCACGCATGAATCAGGAAGCTGCTCCAGTGCATCGGCCACTTTCTTGTTTTTAGCGTCATGGATATTGACACCCAAGCCGACATATGTCTTTTCTGCAACCTTAAGTGCATCTGGGCTTTCCATGCCGTAACGTGCCGCTGCGCACAATGCTGCCATGAGCAGATAGAGGTCGGCGCAACCGTCAGAAGCACGCCATTCGAAGGTCTGCTTGTCGCTGAAGTCACGATTCGACTGCTTCTCCAACGGGTTGGCGTCGGCGAGCATGTCTTTGCCGTTGTTGATCCATCCGAGAGGCACACGCACCAAGGCACTACGGTTTGAGAACGACCAGCAGAGCGATGTCGGGGCTTCTTGATGAGGCACCAAGCGCATGAATGACAATGGGTTAGGGTTACCAAATGCTGGCAGCGAGGTACCTGCCATCATATAACCAGCAATGGCTTTCTTGGCGTAGTCGGTGAGCTCGCCGTTCTTCACCATGACAGACTTTCCGTTCTTGGTGAACTTGCAGTGTACGTGCAGACCGCTTCCTGCCTTGCCCACAGTAATCTTCGGAGCGAAGGTGATGGTGACTCCGTATTGGTATGCCAACTGACGCATAATCCATTTAGCCACAACGAGTTGGTCGGCTGCGTCTTCGATATTCGTAGGCAGAAACTCTATCTCGTTTTGCTCATAAATCTTGCCGTCTTTGGTGAAGTTACCAACCTCCGAGTGACCGTATTTGATCAAGCCGCCGGCCTGTGCGATGAGACGCATGGCTTCGACGCGGTAGTCGGTGAACTTGTTGAATGGAGCGCTCTCATGATAGCCTTTCTGATCTGGCACCTCGTAGGCCTCCTCGTCATCGGCTATGATGTAGTATTCGAGTTCGCCCATAGTCTCCATCTTAAGACCTGTGCTCTTCTGGAACACCTGGTGAGCCTTGTGAAGGATATGCTCCGGTGAGCTCTCAAACGGCTCTCCGTCGCGATTGTAGAAAGAGCAAAGAATGTCGACCGTTGGAATCTCGGTAAACGGGTTACGGAATGCCGTTCTGAACTTAGGCATAACGTAGAGGTCTGATTTTCCTGCTTCTATAAACGGGAAAAGACTTGAGCCGTCGACGCGTTCTCCAGCTGAGAGGATGCTGTCGAGATGCTCCAGACTGTGGATGACAAAGTTGAGGGTTTTAAGACGACCGTCCCATCCGCAGTAATGAAAATTAATAAACTCCACTTGATTTTCTTCACAATAGCGCATGATGTCGAGCTTTGTGAACTCTGCTGCAGGCTTCTGAAGATAGCGAACCAGCAGATTGGGATTCATCTGAATTCTTGCGTCCATGATACAATTTTATCTTTTTGTCTTATTTTACAAATGTATTAGGACTTGCAAAGATATGAAAAAGAATTATACAAAAAAAGTTTTTTCAACTATTTTTCGAAATATAGAGCTCCAAAAGTCTCCTTGCTCCCTCGTATGCGCTCATTCTCTTGTTTTCAACATCGTTTTCGATGAGTTTGAGCATGTCTTTTATGAGAGGGTTTTCATAGAAATTGCTTTTCAGCGTTGATTCTATGGTGTCGAGCATCATCTGCACGTCCTGGCGGGCGCGCTTCTCTTCGAGATACCCTGATTTTCTGATGTTTTCAACATGTGTCTGCACCATATTCCACACCTCCGGCACGTTGAAATGTGTGAGGGATGAACATGTGGTGACATTGACTGGCTGTCCCGACTCTGACGGCGGGAACAGATGCACCGCGTTGCGTATCTCGGCGGCGGCACGGTTGGCACGGTTGACGTTGTCGCCATCAGCCTTGTTGACGACGATGCCGTCGGCCATCTCCATGATGCCTCGTTTGATGCCTTGCAGCTCGTCGCCTGCGCCTCCGATGAGCACCAGCAGGAAGTAATCGACCATGGAATAGACAGCCGTCTCGCTCTGTCCGACGCCTACTGTCTCGACGAAGATGGTGTCGAATCCCGCCGCCTCGCATAAGATGATGGCTTCGCGAGTCTTACGCGCAACGCCTCCGAGAGTACCGGCAGAAGCAGAAGGCCTGATATAGGCGTTGCGCTGCTGCGACAGCTCTTCCATGCGGGTCTTGTCGCCTAAGATACTACCTTTGGAACGTTGGGAGCTGGGGTCGATGGCAAGGACAGCCACGCGTTTGTTCTGACGGCACAACTCCATACCGAGAGCCTCGATGAAGGTGCTCTTTCCGGCACCAGGGACACCCGTGATACCCAAGCGGAGCGCCTTGCCGCTGTAAGGGATGCACTCAGCTATGATTTCTTGTGCCAGCTTCTGGTGATTCGGTAAAGAACTCTCTATCAAGGTGATAGCCTTGCTTAAAATGGTGATGTCGCCTGCAAGGATGCCGTCGACATACTCCTTCAAAGGCAAAAGCTTCTGACGGCCAGCCATCAGGCGTTCCAAAGCCTTCGGGTTGACCTGTATAGCGGGTTGGTCGGTGCCAGTTACCTGTAGCGCCGACTCCCACTCATGTTGCTGATTTTCAAAATGTTCGTTATCTTTCACTAATCAAATTTAAATCCGAAACCTATCGCCATCTGGTAAAGTCCTATATTGGTGTCAGGCGTGACCATGTCTTTCACCTTGAACATTTCCGTCAAGTTCATTCTAAAGAAGATGATGCTGTTGTCGAAGTTCAAAGAGAAGAGTGCATTGACGCCCCATGGGTTATAGTCGAGGTTGTCGGTGACTTTATGTTTTGCGCCGCCGTATCTTGCGAAGGAACGTACGCCAAAGCGAAGCTCCACCTCAGCACCTGCCGCCAAAGCCATAGGAGTGTTCTGAATCTGCCACTGTAGCTGGAGCATCACAGGCACGCGCAGACTCCAATAACGCAAGAACGATCTGTGGGCGTAGTTGTTGGTCGGACCGTTGCCCTCTTCCGAAGAATAGGCGTTCAGCGACTGGAAATATGCATCGCGGTCGGCGTCAACCCTCAACACTATATCGTGTGAGAAATAGTTGTAGGCGTTGCTGATACCGAAACCTGATGAGATTCCGAAATGATGGCCCGGCGTGCAGAATATCGGTTCAACACTATAAATACCCCATTCAAACGACGATGAGCGAAGCGGGATGTTGGCTTCAGGACCAAAAGCACCATCTCTCAGGTTGAGATAAGAATAGTAAAGATCCGGAAGGGCGCCGACCATTTTGTTGTTGTGGAACCATCTCTCGACAACGGTCACCTTTTCTTCTCCGTCCTTGTTTTCCTTGATAATGACTGTCTTTTCGCTTTGCGCAAAAATACTTGTCGTTGCAAAAAGCAAGATAGCTGCAAAAATTGTAAATCTTTTCATTTATCTGAATTTTTTAATTATCACACTTACAAAACGCAAAATTACAAAATTTGCTGCATGTTTTTACAAAAAAATTTCTATTGACCTTTATTGGTTATAGAAATTCAATACTTCCACACGATAGAGATATTCGTATTTTGCCTGTAGCATCTCGCTTTCCGACTTGAACAGACGGTTTTTGCTCTCGTTGAGTTCCAGAAGCGTGGTGCGACCGGCGTCAAAACTTTCGCTGGAATACTGATATGCGATGTCAGCGGACTGATACGTCTCGTCGGCGGCTTTATATTTCTGCTCTGCGGCGAGGGCGTTGTAATAAGCCTGCTGGATCTCTTTTTTGAGTTCTTTCTTGGTGTTGCTTATTGCAAGTTCTTGATTTTGAATAGATAACTTCGTCTGTTCAACACGATATTTCGTCTGCATGGCGTTGAAGACAGGCACTCTCAAACTCACTCCGAAGCTCGTCCTGCCGTTATTTTGAAGCTGTTCGTCAAATGGCGTGTTGTAGTCGTTGGAGAAGTATTTATAATACCCGTTCGAATAGCCCGCAAACAGACTCAATGACGGATACCATGATGATTTTGAGGCTTTTACCTCGGAATACGACTTCTCGAGACGGAGGTTTGCCGCCTCCATCTTAGGCTGGTGCTCAACTGCGAAATCGTATGTCGCCTCTTGCGATGGCAGCGTCAGGTCTTCTATCTCAAAGCTATCGGGCGACACCACGTTGAAGTCTTCTATTGACTCGAGTTCGAGAGCTTGTACTATGTCTAAGATGCTGAGTATCAGGCTGTTTTCGGCCTGCACCAATGTCGATTTTGCTGTCGCCACCTGTGCGGCGCTCTCATAGACATTCGACTCAGCCACCTTGCCGAGCTCATAAAGCTGCTGCGTCTTCGAGTGCTGCTCCTCGGTGAGCGCCAGCTGTTTCTCGGCTATGGCCTTGAGTTCCTTGTTGAAAACCACCTGCATGTAATACGACATGATAAGGAGCTTCAGGTCGTATTTCGCCGCCTCGAGGTCTTTCTTCGAAGCATTCATCTCCAGTCGGCTCGCCTTCGTCTGATGATAAAGGTTCAACCCGTTGAAAAGCGGCATATTTGCTGATATTCCAAACGACAACGATGCCGAGTTGTCCGACACATATACGCCGTTGTATGACGGTGACTGTCCGAAGCCAAAGCTCTGGCTCGCATCGGCTGAGATGGTAGGCAGCCATGCGTTTTTCGACGCCTTATACTGATACTCGGCGCTGTTCTGGCTGATGACGCTCTGCACTATCGTCAGGTTATGCTCCATGGCATAGTCGACACATTCCTCCAGCGTCCATACCTTCTGGGCCCTGACGGAAAACGAGAGCGCAACTATTGAAATTATAATTAGCAGCTTTTTCATATTATTTAATCTTAGAAATTAAATATCTCATTACCACGAATCTTGTCTCCAGCCTCAAGGCCTTCTGTCACAACGATGTTGACACCGTCTGAAAGACCTGTTGTCACAGGAATTTTCACGTCATCTTTATAGACGAAGGTGCTGTCGTTGGCGTAAACGATGCAGCTCTCCGGCACTATGACGGCATCGACGGCCTGCTCGGTGATGATCTCACCGTTGGCGCTGTAGCCTGCTCTCAATGTCACGTCATCCGGTATGATAAGCCGCGCCTTCATCTGGAAGAACACAGCGCCATTCTCCGATGTGCCTTTAGGTGCTATATACTCAAGCTCCGCGTCGAAGGTCTTGTCGTTCATCGCACCTATGGTGATAGTCATCGGCATGCCTTCCTTGATACGTCCCACCTCGGTCTCGTCCATTTTTCCTTCGAAAATCATATCGCGCATGTCGGCGACTGTGGCGATAGTTGTTCCATCATTGAAGGTGTTGGAGTTGATGACGCTGTTACCGACCTTCACCGGCACATCGAGAATCATGCCGTCGATGGTCGATTTTATTGAGGTGTTGGTGTATTCCGATGCATTTTTCGAGATGCCTTCCTTCACGATGTTGAGCTGGTCGAGGGCGTTGTTGTAGTTTTCCTTCGCCTGCTCGTATTCGAGCTGCGACTTCTCATATTCCTCAGTAGCAATCAAACCCTTTTCTTTCAAGGCTTTCTGACGATTAAACGTCTTCTCCACATTGTCGAGGTTGAGCTTCGCGAGCTTCACCTGCGACTCGGTGGCGGTGAGGTTGGCCACGTCGGGGATAATCTTCACTACTGCGATGATGTCGTCTTTCTTCACCATCTGACCCGCTTCTTTGTAAATTTTACTGATGATTCCCGACACCTGAGGTTTGATGGCGACCTCGTCGCGAGGGTTGATCTGACCCGTGATGACGGTCTTCTTCTGTATCGTGCCGATAGTGACATCGACTGTTTCGTATGTCTTTTCCTGTGGCTGTGACTTCTTGAACAAATATGTGAATGTCCAAATCACTGCCACGCCTAACGCGATGAAAAACAAAATTTTAAAGAATTTTTTCATATCTATTATTATTAAACTTTCAACTATATACTTTCAACTTTAAAACTACTCTCTACTCTCAACTCTCAACTCTAAACTATTCTTCCCTTATTGCATCAATTGCCTTAATTTGTATTGCCCTCATTGCAGGCAAGACTCCCGCCAGCAGACCCGATAATACTATGATTATCGTCGCTGCGATGGCGGCCCCGAAACCTATCTGCGGGTCGAGGAACATAATATTATCGGACGGCATATTGCCAACAATTCCTGACACTACCGCCATTATGCCCACGCCTATCACCAGACCAACGATACCTGCCAAGATTGTCAGCAGCAGACTCTCTGCCACCACCTGACGGATAATGATGGCCGGCTTAGCGCCAAGCGCGCGTCTGACACCAATCTCACGCGTCCTCTCTTTGATGGTGACAAGCATGATATTGCTCACGCCCACCACACCTGAGAGCAAGGTGCCTATACCCACTATCCAAATCAATATTTTGATACCCAAAAACAGATAGTCAAACATCGTGAAAAGCTCCTCAAAATCGAACATCATAATGGCGCCTTCGTCGGTCGGGGCTATATCGTGACGCTCACGCAACAACGCTCCCACCTCTTCCTGTAACTTCTTGATATTCTGACCTTTTCTAGCTGTGAAGACAAAGAAATCAATCTTATTTCCCCTGTTATATGCCTTTTGCATGGTCGTCAAAGGAAGTATTACAGTCTCGTTTGTCGAACCGCTGATGCTCACGTTTGAGTTGTAAGCCTGTATCACGCCCACCACCTGATAATAAATTCCGTTTGCCTTGATCATCAGGCCGAGAGGATTCTTGTCGGTGCCAATCACATCTTCATAGACTTTCTTACCGATAACGCAGACTTTCCTTGCTTCGGCTATATCTGTCTCATTGATGAAACGACCGTATAAAATCTTGCCTCTGTCTATATCGTTATAATTCGGAAGAAGGCCTTTCATGCTGAAATTGCCGCCTTTCGTGCCATAAAACACGTTGTTATCGCCATTATATGAATATGAATTTATAATTGGAGAAACCAGGTCAACACCTTTCACAGATTTCTTTATCGCCTGAAGATCTGACATCTCCGCCTCCCAATCACGACCTTTTTGATAACCTTTGTAAGCCTCCGTTGTCTGAACCGGGATGACGAATGCCGAGTTGGTGGCAAAGCCTTCAATCTGGGTGTTCATGCCATTTTGGAAGCCGTTGCCGCTCGCCAGCAGTATCACGAGGATGAAGATTCCCCAAAACACGCCGAATGCCGTCAAGATGCTGCGTGTCTTGTTTCGGGCAATCGTCTGCCAAATCTCGTTTATACTGTCTAAATCAAACATCCCTTTTAAATTCTCAATTGTCAATTGTCAATTCTCAATTATCTATAATTCATTGCCTCAATAGGTTTAACCTTAACGCTGTTCCATGCTGGTGCGAATCCCGCCGCCACACCGCTGATTATCAGCACCAACGTAGCCAACACCACTATCCTCACGTCAACGGTTGGGTTGATGAACACCGCCATGCCTGTCTCGCTGCTCATACCCGCTCCGCCAGCTTCCATCACCATGTTAACAATCTCCATCACACCCATTCCAAGGAACAAGCCAATATATCCGAAGATAGTAGTAATCACTAATGATTCCATCACTATTGAAAGAAGTATCGACCGCGGCTTTGCACCAAGGGCCTTGCGAATACCTATCTCGTTGGTACGTTCCTTCACGGTGATGCGCATGATATTGCTCACGCCGACCACACCGGATATCAACATCGCAATACCGATTACCCAAATGAAGATGTTGATAGTGTTGAAAATCCTCATGGTTTCCAATGAGTTGACCATCTGGCTGTCGATCCACACGCCACGTCTGTCCTCAGGTGAAAACTCGTGCAAAGCCGCGAGTTTCAACTTTACTTCTTTAATAAAATTCTCGTTTTGCTCTTTGGTGTCGAGACCTTTGGTGGTGAACGTAATCTGATAATACTCGTTGACGTTGTATATAGCCTGCAGTGTTGAATAAGGTGCAAAACACTGTCCGCGCTCGCCAAACATCATCATGCCCTTTCCTACACCTACCACGGTGAAGCTTAAGCCATTGACAAACACCGTCTTGCCTATCATCGTGGTCTCACCCGTGACACGCAGCAATTCGTCATTGGTGTTTTTATCTATAACAAGCACTTTCGCCTTGTTTTTCAAGTCGTTTTCATTGATGAATCGACCTTCCAATATCTTGATGCCTTCTATATTTTTATAAATCGGTTTCACTCCTTCCATTTCTACCATCCGTGATTTTTCGCCGAAGATGAGGGTGCCGCCTTGAGAGAGTATCGGCGACACCTCTTCGACTTGGTATAACGATTCAAGGAGTTGTATATCTTTGTTACTCATCATGATAAAACGGTTCGCTTTATGTCCTTTGTAAGGAAGCTCCGTTGAGCTCGACCATATCCTATAGGTGTTTTGGATTCTGTCGGCGAAGTTGCTGGTGACGCCGTTTTTCAGTCCGTTGCCAGCCGAGAGAAGGATTATCAGCATGAAGATACCCCATGAGATGGCGAAACCAGTGAGGACGGTCCTTAGCTTGTTACGCCTCAGCGCCATGAAAATCTCCGACCAAAAATCCCTGTTGAACATTATTTTATCTCTTTTGTGAAATCCATTTTATCAGGATCGTTTTCTTCTATCGATTCAATTATTCCGTCTTTCAGATGCACGATTTTCCTTGTCAGGCTGGCGATTCCGCGCTCGTGGGTCACTATCACCATCGTTATTCCGGAGGCATTCACCTCGCGCAGAATCTGCATCACCTCGGCCGATGTCTTGCTGTCCAAAGCACCCGTCGGCTCGTCGGCAAGGATAATTTTCGGCGATGTCACGAGGGCACGAGCTATTGACACTCTTTGTTTCTGGCCACCCGACAGCTCGTTCGGATAATGATCGGCCCAGTCTTTCAATCCGAAACGCTCGAGGTATTCCATCGCCATAGTGTTGCGTTTCTTACGGTTCACACCTTGATAAAACAACGGCAAGGCCACATTTTCGAGGGCAGTCTTAAACGGGATGAGGTTAAACGACTGGAATATAAAGCCTATGAGCTTGTTACGATATTCCGCCGCCTGATTCTCCGAAAGGTTCTTCACCAGGTTTCCTGCAAGGTAATAATCGCCCTCATCGTAATTGTCGAGGATACCTATTATATTTAATAAGGTGGATTTTCCCGAACCCGACGCGCCCATGATCGACACCAGCTCGCCCTCCTCCACATGCAGGTCGATGCCTTTCAACACATGCAGAGGCTGCGCTCCGAAATACGTCTTGTTTATATTTTCAAGCTTTATCATAGTGTATTACGTATCTAAGACACTGCAAAAATAGTAAAATTTTTTTACATGCAAGAAAAAAATGAAAAATTTTTTCTTTTTTTATTCTTTAACGTAAAATGTCAGCTTTTGCTGCATCTTACACAGAAAAAAAATTATCTTAAAACTGATAAAACACAGTCTCTAAGTTGGTCGCCGACCAGGTTTTTGCCGATAATCTGACCGTTTTGATCAAAAACAATATTCTGCGGAATAAACGCTATGGTATACAGGTCGGCGGTCTCGTTGCCCCATCCTCTGAGGTCCGAAACATGGTTTTTCCAATAAAGGTTATCATCGGCTATGGCTTTTTTCCATGCCACCTCGTCAACGTCAAACGACACGCTTACAATGTCCAAGCCTTTGTCTTTGAATTCGTCATAGATTTCAACAAGTTGCGGATTTTCTCTACGGCAGTCGGGGCACCACGAAGCCCAGAAGTCGAGGATTATGACTTTTGACTTTCCGATGACATCAGACAATGAAAAATCTTCGCCATTCACATCTTTTTGGGTGAAATTGATGTATGGCTTGCCAATTTCCGTGTTTTTCAAACCTTCGATATATTGCAAAAGCAAAGCTTTGTAGCCGCTCTGCATATCCTCAGGCATCTCTGCAGCCAGATTTTCCAAATCACTAACCGGATATGCCCATTTGTAACGGTACAACACATACGGAGCCAACGGATTATCGAGGTTTTGTTTCACAAATTCTGCCGTATAATGATACATATCATCATCTAACACTATTTGATTGGCTACCACCATAAAATCGTTAAGCTTTCCCTGACTCTCGGAAGCCGAAACTTTGATTCTGTTATATATTTGACAGTCACCCGTGATTGTAACATCTTGATTATCAGCAAAGAACGCCAATGGTCTTTTCCAGCCGTCCATCATAATCAGATAAGCATCGGGGTTGTCGTTTTTCTTTACTTTAAAGGCAGCCTGGTTGGCTTTTGCCACGACCGAGTCCATAATATTCATTTCTGTTCCGTCATATCTCTCCAGATAAACGGTTTTTCCATCTGAATTTTCAAGATTCACATTGATTTTGAATGAGTTGTTGCATGATGCCAATCCCACCATGACCAACAATGCTAAGAACAGTCTTTTCATACTTTATCTTTTAAGTGGTTTGAAAATATAAATTATAATAATTATCAACAATAATGATATAGGCGCGCTCAGCAATGTCTCTATTAAGACAATACCTAACAGCTTGATACTGAACGCCTCCATCCAGAAAAGCACAAGGTTGTGAAGCAATATCAACAGCAAGGCATACAGCGCAAACCATTGTAGTCCCATCTCCGTGACCGTCGGGGCGTTTTTACCATCGATGTCGCTCTTTCTAGCTGTGATATTAATGATAAATGGCCTTACGAATGCCATAAAAACTGTCGCAGCCGCGTTGAGTCCGGGCGTTCCGTTGAAGATATCAACAGCAATTCCAATAAGGAAACCGTCAATCAAAAGACGCCATTTCGGGGTGTCAAACGGCAGAAGCAACACGAAAAGCACGTAGATATATGGGTGGATATAGTTGCCGAAAAGCAGGTTGTCGAACACCAGCAACTGCACCACTAGCAGAATAACAAATCGTAATATGTTGCGTATCAACGTGTTATACATAGCGAGTCAATCTCCGATTTAAAGTTATTCTTAACTACGTAAACGTATCGCAAAGTGCTGAAATTTGTTGAAAACTTCAGTTTCGCGGTGCTGAACATATTCTCGTCGTCTTCGCCTTTCTCCTCTATCGTTCCCACCAGCACGTCGGCCGGGAAAGAATTGGAAAAACCGCTAGTGACCAAAGTGTCGCCCACCTTGATAATAAGATGCGAAGGGATGTCTTTTACCAGTCCGTAACGGTAGTTTCCATTATCCCAAACGACATTTGCAACATATTGATTATCAATGAATCTGCAGCTTATTATCGAGTAAGAATTAAGCATACTCATCACCGAGGCGAAGTGTTGTGTCACGTTGAGCACCTTGCCCACCACGCCGTTGCCACAAATCACACCCATGTCAGGTTCGATGCCGTCGACGCTGCCTTTGTCGATGACGATGTAGTTGTTCATCTCGTAGATGCTGTTGTTGACAACCCTTGCCGGGATATAGGTGAACACATCGTCGTAATAAGCAGTGTCGGCTTCGGCTTCTTCGCAGCCTAATCGTTTCAGTAACAATGCGTTATGCTCTACCAAGGCTTCATTTTCACTTCTCAGATGCAGATAGTCGTTCCAATTGGATGTCGTCTTATGAATCCCTCCGGAGATGCTGTTCGACACGTTGGCCATCTTTCTATTATGATATGGAAGGCTCTGCACTATCATGATGAAGCACAGCACTTCCAGCAGAATAAAAAGTATTACTGCATTATATTTCCTTATGAAAATGAATAAGTTATACATCCCTTACTTAATCAGGAATGGGAATCCGTCGAAGTTCTTCAGTGCTATGCCTGTGCCGCGTGCCACTGCGCGCAACGGGTCTTCTGCCACGTGTATCGGCAACTGTGTCTTGTCGTGCAGACGTTTGTCGAGGCCTCTCAGCAAGGCGCCGCCACCCGTCAGATAGATACCGGTGCGATAGATATCGGCTGAGAGCTCAGGTGGTGTTGTCTCGAGGGTGTTAAGCACTGCCGTCTCAATCTTCGACACGCTCTTGTCGAGGCAGTGAGCTATCTCTTTGTAGTTGACGCTTATCTCTTTCGGGATACCCGTGAGCATGTCGCGTCCGTGCACAGCATAGTCTTGAGGCGGGTTGTCGAGTTCCTGGATGGCGGCGCCGACTTCAATCTTTATCAGCTCGGCGGTGCGCTCACCCACGTTGAGGTTATGCTCTTTACGCATGTATTCGACAATCTCGTCGGTGAAGTCGTCGCCTGCGATACGGATCGACTTGTTGGTGACGATGCCGCCGAGTGCGATGACGGCGATTTCCGAGGTACCGCCTCCGATGTCGACGATCATGTTACCCATTGGCTCGAGCACGTCTATGCCGATACCGATTGCGGCTGCCATAGGCTCGTGAATCAGTCGAACCTCTTTGGCGCCTGCCTGTTCCGCGCTGTCTTTGACGGCTCTCTCCTCCACCTCGGTGATACCCGAAGGGATGCAGATAACCATCTTCAACGCCGGAGGGAACAGCGAACGGTGGAAGTTTATCATCTTGATCATCTCCCTGAGCATGAACTCGGCGGCCTGGAAGTCGGCGATGACACCGTCACGCAAAGGCCTGATGGTCTTAATGTTTTCGTGAGTCTTACCATGCATCATCATAGCGCGTTTACCCACCGCCATGATCTGTTGTGTGTCGCGTTTAATGGCAACGATTGACGGCTCGTCGACCACCACTTTGTCGTTATACATGATGATGGTGTTGGCTGTGCCGAGGTCTATTGCCAATTCTTTATCGAAAAATGAAAATAATCCCATATGTCTTAATGTTTAAAATGTCTGAATCCAGTGAAAACCATGGCGATTCCGAGCTTGTTACAGGCATCGATCGACTCTTGGTCGCGCACCGAGCCGCCAGGTTGAATTATTGATTTTATGCCTGCCTCGCTGGCTATCTCCACGCAGTCGGAGAACGGGAAGAATGCGTCGGATGCCAGCACCGCGCCCTTGAGGTCGAAGTTGAAGCTCTTAGCCTTGGCGATGGCCTGCCGCAGCGAGTCGACCCGTGAGGTCTGACCTATGCCGGAAGCGTAAAGCTGTTTGTTTTTCGCCAGCACTATGGCGTTGGAACGACTGTGTTTCACTATCTTGTTAGCAAAAATCAGATCGTCAACATCTTGATTATCAATCTGTTTTTCTGTCACTGCCGTAAAATCGGCTTTCGTCTCGGTATGTAAGTCGCGGTCCTGTTCGAGGATGCCGTTGAGTGCCGATTTATAGACTTTTGCAGGAAAACTATTTGATTTCAATTTCAACACTATACGATTTTTCTTCGAGAAGAGTATGTCGAGTACGCCGTCTGCGTAGTCGGGGGCGACGCACACCTCAAAGAACATCTTGTTCATCTCTTCCGCCGTCTTGACGTCGATTTTGCGGTTGCTGACAAACACTCCTCCGAATGCCGAGACCGGATCCCCAGCCAGCGCAGCATCGTAAGCCTCTGATATTGTATTTCTTGAGGCTATTCCGCAAGGGTTGTTGTGTTTCAAGATGGCGAATGTCGGCTCATCGAACTCGCGGATGAGGTTAAGTCCCGCGTCGAGGTCGAGGAGGTTGTTATACGACAGGTCTTTGCCGTGCAGCTTCTCGAAGACGTCATCGAGGTTGCCGTTGAAGACCGCCTGCTGATGAGGGTTTTCGCCATATCTCAGCGGTGTCACTGTCTCACCCGCAAACCAGTTGTAGATGGCCGTGTCGTAGTGTGAACTGGTGGCGAAGGCATATCTCGCAAAGCGTTTCCTGTCGTCTAAAGTGGTGCAACCGCTTTGTTTTTCGTACATCTCCATAAATTCTTTGTAATAATTTGAAGAAGGCACGATGAGACAGTCCTTGAAGTTCTTAGCACCTGCGCGGATGAGCGAAATGCCGCCTATGTCGATCTTTTCGATTATCTGAGCCTCGTCGGTAGTATTACGCACTGTCTCCTCAAACGGATAGAGGTCGACGATGACGAGGTCGAGAGCAGGAATCTCATATTGTTTCATCTCAGCGAGGTCGGTGTCGTTGTCGAGACGGCCGAGGATGCCGCCAAACACCTTCGGATGCAGGGTCTTCACACGACCTCCCAGGATTGAAGGATAGCCCGTCAGCGACTCCACCGAACGAACGGAATCGTCGATTTTCTTGATAAAATCAAGTGTTCCGCCCGTAGCATAAATCTGGACGCCGTTCTTTTTCAAAAGAGCGACGATTTTATCGAGATCAGTCTTATAAAATACTGATATTAAAGCACTTGTAATTTTTTTTGATGACATTTTCTGCTCATGTTTTAACTTGCAAATATAATAAAAAGTTTACAGTTTATGGTTTATAGTTTAAAGAATTTTTTGGTATTTGTATTTTGTTAATTATTAACGAGTTATATTATTTTATTTTTTTATTCAAAAAAATTCCTTTTTTTCTTGAAAATCTGAAAAAAATTTCTTAATTTTGCGAGTTAAAAATTTTTTGTTTTGGAAACGCGCTGGATAATAGCACAAGATGTAGATAAACAATTAGTTAAAAGCTTGTCGGAGTCGCTGGGCATCGACGAGATTTTGGCTATTTTGCTCGTTCAGCGTGGAATCACCAATTTTGACGAGGCTAAAAACTTCTTCCGTCCGTCATTGTCACAGCTCCACGACCCGTTCTTGATGAAAGACATGGACAAGGCTGTCGACCGTCTGCAGAAGGCCATGCACGACGGCGAGAAGATCCTCATCTACGGCGACTACGACGTCGATGGAACCACCGCTGTCGCCTTGATTTACACGTATCTCAAGAATTTTGTCAACAAGAAGAAGATAGAATTTTACATCCCTGACCGTTACGAGGAAGGGTACGGAATCTCATATAAAGGCATCGACTATGCCGCCGACAACGGCTTCGGTCTCGTCATTGTGCTCGACTGCGGCATCAAGGCGGTGGAGAAGATAGAATATGCCAACCAACGCGGCGTCGACTTCATCATCTGCGACCATCACCGTCCGGACGAGGTGATACCTAACGCCGTGGCGGTGCTTGACTCGAAACGTCCCGACTGCGAGTATCCTTACAAAGAGCTCTCGGGCTGCGGCGTGGGCTTCAAGCTCGTCACAGCACTTGCGATGCGCCTCGGCCGTCCTATAGAAGAAGTGTACGAACTCCTTGACTATGTTGCAGTTAGCATCGCAGCAGATATAGTACCTATCACAGGCGAGAACCGTGTTCTGGCATACTTCGGACTCATCCAGCTCAACAAGAACCCGCGTCCGGGCATAGCGGCAGTGCTTCGTCAGGCCGAACAGAAGAACGTAGGAGATAAAGAGTTGACTATCAGCGACTTGGTATTCCTCATTGGACCACGTATCAACGCGGCAGGCCGTCTGGAGAAAGCAAGCGACTCAGTGCGTCTGCTTCTTGCAACGAACAAAGACCACGCCGAGAAACTCGCAGCAAGCATTAACGACCTCAACTCAAAACGTCGTGAGTTTGACAACGCCATCACAGAAGAGGCTCTTCAAATGATTGACGCCGACGAGAAGATGCGTAACGCCAAGAGCACCGTGATATTCAACGAGAACTGGCATAAGGGCGTCATCGGCATCGTGGCGTCACGACTCACCGACTCGTACTACCGCCCGACGATAGTGCTGACACGCTCAGGCAACCTCATCACGGGCTCGGCACGTTCCATCAAGAACTTCGACATCTACGACGCCATCGACTCGTGCTCCGACATCCTCGAGCACTTCGGTGGACATAAATATGCAGCGGGATTATCTCTGAAACCTGAGAATTTACAAGAGTTTTCAGAGCGTTTTGAGAAATATGTCTCTGAGCACCTCGAAGACGACGACCTCACCCCTGAGCTCAACGTCGACATCGAGATGGACTTCACCAACATCACGCCTAAGTTCGTGCGTATCCTCAAGCAGTTTGCGCCGTTCGGACCAGGTAACCTCTCGCCTGTGTTCCTCACAAGAAACGTGGTCGATGCGGGCTTCTCACGCGCCGTCGGCAACCGTAAACACCTGAAACTCAGCGTGATGCAACAAGGCAATACTGACTTTGTGTTTTCAGGCATCGCATTCCAGAAAGGCGACCTCTATGAGCGCATCCACGACAAGGAGCCGTTCACCATGTGCTACTACATAGAAGAGAATTTCTGGCAAGGAAAGACAACCTTGCAGTTGAATGTGAAGGATATTAAATTCTAGGTAAAGACGATGTACACATCGTCTCTGCATTATCTGAAGAAAATCACCCTGATAATAAGTGCCAAACCGCATAGCGCCAGGACTATACCTGTGCCATGGTTGAGGAGTTTCATGCGGCGCTCGGTGAAGAAACGTTTCAAGGAGTAGGCACCTACGATTTTCAGTATGTCGATGGCGAAGACCGTGGTGAAGGTACCTAGGAAAAACAGCCCCACGAGATAATCGTTACCATTGTAAATCTCTGTACCTGAGACTGTTGCAACCGTCGTCATCCAGAACACCCAGATGAACGGGTTGAAGATGTTCATCACGAAGCCCTTCGAGAGGACGACATACCATCTCGGACCCTCGCGTTTGATGTCGAGTTTCTCATCTATTTTATCGAAACGCTGGTCTATCTTCTCGAATTTCTTATCCATCTCGGCGAGCTGGGCGCTCTTCTTCTCCGAGCGAGCCACTATCTTCTCAGGTTTGCTATAGTATGTGAAGATGCCGAAACCTATGATTATCAAACCTGCGGTGATGCCCGCCACCACCATGTTGGCACTGTCGTCGAGGGTGAGTTGTATAGATGTAAGCATCATCAACACTACAACGATGACGTCGCTCAGCAAGACGCCAAGGTCGAATATCAAAGCCCTCTTGAAACCCTTGCTGATGCTGGTCTGAATCAATAAAAAAAACGCAGGCCCGAATCCGAAGATCGTTGCCAGGGTCAGACCCATCAATGCGCCGTGAAAAAAGACCATATATCTATACTTTGCTACAAACGACAAAGGTACGAATATTTTTTAATACCTTCGGTCTTTTTCTTGCAATTTATTTTGACGCCACGACGACGGCCTTCTTGAATCGTTTTATATCTCCATGAACATCAAACACTTCCACAAACACAACATATATCCCCGCCGGCACTATTCTGCCGTTGTCGTCGAGACCGTTCCACACGAAACGATTTTGGTTTGCTATGTTTTGTCCGCTCACCAGATCCCTGACAAAGTGTCCGTGCGAGTCGAAAATCTTGATTCGTGCCGTATAACCGACATCGAAATCCGACAGGTTGACGGTGGTGATGTCGTCGAAGCCGTCGCCATCGGGAGAAAACACAGGCGGAACCATCTCGACAACGGCAGTGCTTTCCTCGTTTTCGACAAACACCGAGTTACGGTATCCAGGGGTGCCATATAGCGGCGCGGCGGCGGAATGCCAGTTTTCGGGGTCCGACGAGCTGATGTCCGGACTCACACGCTCGAGCGCTACGCCCTTGGTGGTGGTCAGTAACGGATAATGCGAGCTTTCGGAATAGCTCATCGCATCGATGACAGTATCTCTAAACAACAGCAAGGCCGCCGCGCCGCTGTTGGGATACGACGGAAAAGAGCTCATACGAAGGAAATTCTTGCTCTCACAGTCATATTGCGACGCTATCTCTGCGGGCGATGTGGTCAACAGAACATATTGCCGCGGCATTATCTGGCGGTTTTCGGAAGTTATAACCTTTATAGTGGTGTCGGGAGGACTCGGGAACGACTCCTTCACCATCCCAAGCTTGAAGTCGCTGATATTCAGCACCTTATCAGAGTTGTTGTAAAGCTCAACGTAGTCGGCTGCGGGACTGATGGGGTCAAACAAAATCTCGTTGATGACCACATCGCCCGCAACCGCGTCGTCGGGGAGCCCGAAAGCGTAACCACAACCGTCGAAGACCGGTACTCCCATACAATTTGAAGCATCAAAAACCGAAAGTTTATAAAATCTTTTGCCAATGAAATGTTGTTGAAAAACCAAGGTTACGCTTTTATTGTCTTCTGACGGGCTTGCCGTATTAGGATGAGAATCAAATTCAATTATCGTGTAATTATCAGTGTTTTCAAGCGACGACGACAGCATCTTCTGATTGAAAAACACCTCTATGCTGTTCGACGACAACACGTCGATATAGTCAATGCCAGGGGTGACGAAGACCTCGCCAATTACAGAGTTTTGCGCACCTGGAGTGCCTCCACGATAGTCGCAGCTGGCACGCCAGTTTTCAGCCTCCAAACATGGTGAGTGTGGGTCGATCTGCTCCAACGACCATCCGCCGTCGGACTTCTCATTGTCTCGATACCAAGAGTTACTGTACGTAACCTCAAAAACTAAAATTAAATGAAACTTAATATAAATCAAAGAACCAGAATTTGGTATAGAAAACGAGGCAAAACCCACACATTCACCATAATCTGACATATAAGGCACGGCGTCTTCTTTACATAAAATCAAATAGCTATCTGACTGAATTTCAATATCTTGTGTTATCTCTTTTTCGCTGTTTCCAATGGCAAAAGACCAGCCTTGCAAATTGATGGAATGGTTGGTGGTGTTATACAACTCCACATATTCATACGGCGGCAGCCCCACAATCGGCTCGGGGTCGGCCATAATCTCGTTCACCACTATGTCGTTTTCATGAACGTTATAATGACAGAAGGTATAGGTGACATTCTCCGCGACATTGCCCTCCATATCTTGTATCTTATTGATTGTCAACGTATAATTAACACCTTCTTCTATTGTTTTTGAAAACGACAGTATCACGGATGAGCGGTTGTTGCCATTATATTCGGCATACATTGGATGACCTATCTGATGGTCAAGAGTATAGTTGTTGGCATCGAGGGCGAAGACGTTATCGACAGGCTCGTCGAAATCGAGTTGCAGCTTGTTGTAAAGCAACACCTCTATGTTATTTAGCGTCGGCGGCTGTGTGTCTATGATGAGAGCGCCAGCATAGACGTCGTCAAGATATATCTTCTTGACGTTGCTGTTGCTATAAGTGCATTTTATCCCAAAATGTCCGGAAGGTTCATAAGTATCGTCAAAACCTTGAGCCTCAAGGAGATAGTCGCCCATTCCATCTTTATCGACGAATATTTTCCATTCACCGTGGTCGTCGCGTGTCACCTTGAAGTAGGCGGAAAACGATGACGCTATAAACGTGTCGGTGCCACGGCAGACGCTAACGGATGAAGAACCCTCGACACGTTGCAAATCGACAACATCGTTACTCCCCGCCTCTCCAAACCGGACGAAATAGTTATCACATAGATAGACATCACTAAAATTGTTGCCTGAAGGCGAAAATGCTTCTTTAAGCCAGAAATGCCATTCGAATTTGCCGTCACCAACGCCAGCTGCAATGTCGTCATCACAAAAAAGCCATGCATTACCGGCAGCAGGGGCGTTGAGTTGCAGGGTGTTGTTGGAGTTCACCATAAAGAGCTCATCGGTGCCCGTCCACGTCGGATTGGCAGTGAAATCGCCGTCCGAGAAGTCGTCGACAACCTGACAGAAACCCGAAAGCGGCAGTATTAATAAAAGGTATGCCAAAATATGAAACATTTTTGCACCCATAACTACAAATGTTAGTGATTTTTTTGCTATTTTTGCACAAAAGTATGATAATAAATTTTAGGTTTTGCGTTTGTAAATAAGAATTAACACAACTTGCATAAAAGCGAAGGAAATCTAAAAAAATGTTTACAAAAAAGGCTTATTTGTAAATAACATTTTACAATTTGGAGGACAAAGACATGAAAGTAGCAGTTATTGGAGTCACAGGTTTGGTCGGACAGAAGATGCTTCAGGTTTTGGAGGAGCGTAATCTTCCCATTGACGAGCTTATCGTGGCGGCATCGGAGCGTTCGATAGGCAAAACGACACTTTTCAAAGGCAAAAAACACACTTTGATCTCTGTTGAAGACGCTATAGAGAAATGTCCAGACATAGCGATATTCTCGGCGGGTGCCGATGCCTCGCTGAAATACGCGCCATTGTTTGCTGCCAAAGGCACTTACGTGGTTGATAACAGCTCGGCATGGCGTAAGAAAGTGGGTATCCCGCTGGTTGTTCCTGAGATCAACGCTAGCGACATCACTGCCGACACTCATATCATCGCCAACCCAAACTGCTCGACAATAGAACTGGTGATGGTTTTGGCTCCTATGCATCGTCGTTATGGCATCAAACGTATAGTGGTCTCGACATATCAGTCGGTGAGCGGCAGCGGCATCAAGGGACTCAACCAACTGCATTGCGAACAACGCGGCGAGAAGGCTGAAAACCCAGCATATCCTCATCAGATACACGAGAATATCATCCCTCACGGAGGCAATTTCCTTGAGGACGGCAATACCACAGAGGAAGAGAAACTGATTTTCGAAACAAACAAGATTTTACATTCCAATATCGCTGTCTCGGCAACAGTGGCACGCGTTCCAGTCTATGGCGGACACTCCGAATCGGTGAATGTCGAATTCTTGCAACCATATGATGTTCAAGAAATTAGAGATATCTTGGAACATACCCCAGGTATTATCGTGACTGATGACCCAAGTCAAAATCTGTATCCGACGCCTATCATGGCATACGACAGAGACGAGGTGTTCGTTGGTAGGATGCGACGCGACAACAGCATTGCAAACGGTTTCAATTTCTGGGTAGTGAGCGACAATATTAGAAAAGGTGCTGCCACCAACGCTGTGGAGATTGCGGAATACTTGGTTTCCCGTCATTTCGAGCAAAGCATAACGAAGTGAAGCGTAGTGGAGAAATCTTCAACCAAGGATGACTTTTGTATAGATGAATGTTTATTATAACATAGACGATTTTAAGACTGTACCAAACGCCGTCGTTACCATCGGGACGTTCGACGGGGTGCATCGTGGGCATCAGGAGATTCTGAGAAACATGGTGAGACGCGCGAAGGAGATGGAAGGCGAGAGCGTGGTGGTGACGTTTTACCCTCATCCGAGACAGGTATTGAGCAGCGGCGCAGGAATAAAATTCATCACGACACAGGAGGAGAAGATACGTCATCTAGAGGCGTTAGGCATTGATAATCTTATCATTATAAAATTTACAAAAGAGTTCGCCGCCATCTCATCGGAAGAATTCATCAAAGATTTTATTGTAAAAAAAATCCATCCGGCAGTGCTTATCATCGGCTACGACCATCATTTCGGAAAAGGACGCACCGGTGACTTCGAGATGCTCTATGAACTCGGCAACCAATACCATTTTAAAGTAGAAAAGATCCAAGAGCAAGACGTTGACAATGTGGCAGTTAGCTCAACCAAGATACGTCATTTTTTAGAAAATGGAGATGTGAAAAACGCCAACAAACTCCTCGGATACGACTTTTCATATACCGGCACGGTGGTTCACGGACGGCAAGTGGGACACGAATTAGGCTATCCGACAGCAAATATTGAGGTTTCAGAAGAGTTTAAGCTCATCGAAAGACCTGGTGTATATGCCACTTTCGCAGAAATCGACGGCAAATCTTATCCTTCGATGACGTATATTGGCAAACGCCCGACGCTGCATGACGACCGTCCACAAAGCATTGAGACCCATATCATTGGCTTCGACAACAATCTTTACGATAAAGAGATAAAAATAAGATTTGTGGATTTTGTCAGAGATGACGAAAAATTTGATAATTTTGAAGCCTTGAAACGCCAAATTGGCATTGACGAACAGCAAATTATTAACATTTTAAATAACAAACTATGAAAAATTTCTTGACATTATTAGCAATTGTTAGCCTTCTCGGCATGACGGAGGCTATGGCATGCACCAACTTCCTCGTTACTAAGGGCGCATCGGCCGACGGCTCGACCATGATATCGTATGCCGCTGATTCTCATGTGCTTTACGGAGAGTTGTATCATTATCCTGCTGCCGACTATCCTGAGGGCACCATGCGCGATATCTACGACTGGGACAGCGGACGTTTCCTCGGACAGATTCCAGAGGTGCGTCACACCTATAACGTGGTAGGCAACATGAACGAATACCAACTTGCCATCGGCGAGACGACATACGGCGGCCTGGAGTGCCTCTGGGAGGGCGACGGCATAATGGACTATGGCACCTTGATCTACATCTCTCTGCAACGTTGCAAGACAGCCCGCGAAGCCATCAAGAACATTGCGGAACTCACAGCAAAATATGGCTATATCAGCGAAGGTGAGTCTTTCTCTATCGCCGACACCGAAGAGGTCTGGATTATGGAACTCATAGGCAAGGGCAAATTTGAGAAAGGCATGGTATGGGTAGCACGCCGCATCCCCGACGGATATGTATGCGGACACGCCAACCAGGCACGTATCACCACCTTCCCTCTCGCCAAGAAAAACAAGACATCTGTCACATCTAAGGACTTCAAGAGATTCATGAACGACAAGAGCATCGACTGCATCTATGCCGAAGATGTCATCTCGTTTGCAAAGAAAAACAACCTGTATGCCGGCAAAGACGAGGATTTCTCGTTCTCCGACGTCTATGCTCCTGTCGATTTCAGCGGCGCACGTGCCTGCGAAATCCGTGTGTGGGCTATGTTCAACCAGGTTACCGACGGTATGGACGCCTACTGGGACTATGCAACCGGTCGCGACATCAAGCGTGCCAAGCCATACGAGAAGGGTGTCGCACAGACCACCGAGAACTTCCCGAGCAACAGGATGCCTCTGTGGGTGAAGCCAAACAAGAAGGTGTCGGTGCTCGACATGATGAACTTCATGCGTGACCACCTCGAGGGCACCGAGCTCGACATGTCGCTCGACCTCGGAGCGGGTCCGTTCCACTGCCCATACCGCTGGCGCCCGATGGGATTTGAAGTCGATGGCGTAGAATATGTGCATGAAAGAACCACCGCAACACAGCAAACAGGTTTCTCATTCGTGTCGCAGAGCAACGGCAACAGAATTCCCGAGATTGGCGGTATCATCTGGTGGGGCGTCGATGACTGCGCCAACACCGTGTATTGCCCGATGTACACCTGTATGACAGAGATTCCACTCTGCTATCGCGAAGGCAACGGCTCGATGATGGAGTGGTCGGAGACAGCAGGCTTCTGGATCTTCAACCAGGTGTCAAACTTCGCATACACCAAATACGACTACATCCATCCAGAGATTGCGGCAAAACAGGCCGAATACGAGCAGGGCTGGGTGAAATCGGTACAAAACATCAACACTAAGGCGGCTGAGATCTATGCCAACAACCCAGACGACGCTGTGAAGTTCCTCACCAAGTATTCCAACACCGAGGCAATGAAGCTCTGCGCCGACTGGAAGGCCTTCTATCATTATCTGTTTGTGAAGTATATGGATGGCAATGTTAAGACTCCGCAGGAAAAACCTGATGGTTACAAGTACATAGCTCCGAAAGTGGAACAGCCTAAGTACAGCGACGAGTTCTACAAGGCTATCATCGAACAGACTGGTGACAAACTTAAGGTTTATTAGCCGTTACCCATTAGAAAAAAATGAGAAAACGTTTGTTTTCTCATTTTTTTATCTTTGCAGTGTGAAACATTTAAACAACATCAACTATGAAAAAAGCTATAACGACTCTTCTAGCTTTGCTTTGTCTGGCAGGCGTTTCCAATGCTCAAAAGTTTGAGAAGTCTATGGAAATATATGGCGGTGGCGGCATAAATGGTTTTACCAAATTTTCCGTAGGGGCAGATCTGGTTTATAGCTATAATCTTAATGACTATTTTGCGCTTGGTGCCAGCTGGGGATGCAGATATACAAAACTTGCCCAAACTGTGGACGATTTATCAAGTGACATATCAAGTTGGCTTGTTCCTATTCGTTGCAGAATAAAAATCAATTTCACCAAAAAAGGTCAGATCCCGTTTATGCTTTTGGATGCAGGATGGGCTTACGATTTCGATTGGCAGAAATCGCTTTTGCTGCTAGAGCCTGGATTGGGTGTCAAGATAGATGATAGATTTAATTTAGCCATTTGTGCAAATATCCATCAGGCAAAATACGTTAAAACTTATTTTGGCGCAAATCCATTGGGATTCGTTTCGGTCGGAAAAACGGTTGAAGGATGGGCCTGTACGTTTTGTTTTAAAATAGGCTATACCTTCTAAAGCAAATCTTTGATAATCTGCTCAATGCTGATACCTTCAGCTTGAGCGGTGTAGTTACGGACTAGGCGGTGTCGGAGAACCGGCACCGCTACTTTTTTCACGTCTTCGATGTCGGGCGAGAACTTGCCGCCCATAAGGGCATTGGCCTTGGCACCTATGATGAGATATTGCGAAGCACGCGGACCCGCGCCCCAGCTCAAGTATCTGTCGGCATACTCATGGGCACGCTCTGTGCCAGGACGTGTCTTGGAAACGAGATTAACAGCGTATTCATAGACGTTGTCAGGCACCGGCACACGACGCACGAGCTGCTGAAAATAGAGAATCTCATCGGCGCTCATCACCGCCTCCACCTTGTTGTCGTTGGCAGCGGTGGTGTTCTTCACGACTGCAATCTCCTCCTCGTACGAAGGATAGTCGAGCATGAGGTTGAACATGAAACGGTCGAGCTGCGCCTCAGGAAGCGGATAGGTGCCTTCCTGCTCGATGGGGTTCTGTGTGGCGAGGACGAAGAACGGCTCGCTAAGCTTGTATGTCTTGCCCGAGACAGTGACGTTTTTCTCCTGCATCGCCTCAAGCAAGGCAGCCTGCGTCTTAGGAGGCGTACGGTTGATCTCGTCGGCGAGGATGATGTTGGCAAACACAGGTCCTTTCACAAACTTGAACTGTCGCGACTCGTCCAAAATCTCGGTACCGACAATGTCGCTCGGCATCAGGTCGGGAGTGAACTGAATACGGTTGAAAGTCAAACCTAAAGCCTGTCCTATGGTGTTGATCAACAATGTCTTGGCAAGTCCAGGGACACCTACCAGAAGCACGTGTCCTTGGCAGAATATCGATAAAATGGTATCGTGAATCACCTCGTGTTGTCCGACGATGACCTTACCGATTTCTTTTTTTAAAGAATTATATTTTTCAACCAGAGCCTTTGCTCCTTCAACATCTGAGCTATACATAATAATTCCCTTTATTAAAACTTACCTTAGTGAAAGATTTCTCCATTCCGTTTCACTTCAGTCGAAATGACGATTACTTGTTAATTTTCCAGTCAAATTGAAAATCACAGCCGCAGTAGTCGTCACTGATTTTCACGTATGCCTTGTTTGACTTCGCCTCAATCCATTTGTTGATGGCGTCCTGACGCAGTTTCTGCATTGTCCACTGTTGTATCAGGGCGTAGTCGTCTTGCAGGTTGGCTTTATGCGGTGTGGTTTTTCTCTTGATTATCAATAACCTATAAGCGTCTTTGTCGTTTTTCGTCTTCATCGGCACGGGGCTGCTCACCTCGCCCACCTGAAGCCTGTTGACGACCACCGACACCTGCTGGTCGAGTTCCTCGGCGGCGAACATGGTGCTGCCGTTGTTGGGGTTCACCAAGTATCCGCCATTCACCTTGTCGTCTTCGTCGGAGTATTTTCTCACTGCCTCGTCAAAGGTGATGCTGTCGTTACGTATGAGGTTGGCGATGGTGTCGAGTTCCATATATGCCTGTTGCAGCGCCTCGGGCGACACCTTCACCGTGAGCAGTATATGCCTGACGTTGACGTAATCGCCGCGGCGTTCGATCATCTGGATGATATGGAATCCATATTCTGTCTCGACCACCTCGGAGATCTCGCCGTCTTTCAGAGCGAACGCCGCGGCTTCAAACTCCGGGGCGAACTCGCCTCTGCCATGGAATCCAAGCTCGCCGCCTTTCTTGGCAGAACCAGGGTCTTCGGAGTAAAGCAAAGCCAGAGTCGAGAAACGCTCGCCTTTCAAGATACGGCTGCGGAGGTCATAGAGACGGTCTTTCACCTCAAGTTTCTCGTCGAGGGTGATAGGCGGCCTCTTCACCAGCTGCGCTATCTCATATTGTGCGCTCACCATAGGTATGGAGTCGCTCGGGATGCTGTTGAAAAACTCGCGCACGTCGCTAGGGGTGGCGCTGAGACCCTCCACAATATTACGCTGCACCTCTTCGATGAGTTTCTGGTTTTTGATGTTCTCCCGAAGCTCATCTTTTATCTCATTCATGGTCTTGTTGAAATATTTCTCAACTTTCTCCTGCGAGCCCAGCTGACTTAAGAAATAACGGATTCGATAGTCCAATTCCTGCTCCACCTGCGAGTCGGTGACTTCGATACTGTCGAGCTCCGCCTGGTTGAGCATCAGTTTCTGAAAGAGCTGGTCTTCAAGGATCTCGCAACGTATCGACGAGGCGCTGCCCTTGATGCCGCCCTGAAGCCTGAATTGCATGTATTGCTCCTCAATGTCCGACTGCATAATGATGTTTTTACCCACAACAGCCACAATCTTGTCAATGACCTGCTGCTGAGCATATGTCGTTGAAACACAAACTGTTACAAGAGCAATTAAAGCAAAAATCTTTCTTAGCTTCATATCTTTGTTTTAATAAATTTCAAAAATTCCATTCTTGACAGCCTTGTTATAAAGACTGTTATTCATCTTCTCAATCAACTCTTTCTTTCTCATATTCAATATGATAGACCTTATTGCGTTCTCGTCCATATCCATCGAGACATTGCCTTTTTCGATATAATTCGCTATATCCCTATCGGAAACAACGGTGTCGAGATTCTTTTCTATCATTATCGTCTCATATCTAAAGATTATCAATGAGTTACGATATTCCTCTATCTGTTTTGAGAAATCGAGTTCCGATTTGTCGATGTTCTCTTCAGCCTCGTGTATCAGCAACTGTCGGCGAATCCATTTGTCGATAAAAGACTTCGCCCTTACGATGCTGTCAGTATGGCTAATACCTTGATACATAACGTTTTGTAAATCAGATTGGTATAGCACCTTGTCATAGACTTTGGCAATAACCTTATCGTCATTGCCATTATTTGCATTATGACACGACACTAATGCCAGAAGGCAGACCAACCCGATTACAATGCGTTTCATTTATAGCTTTTTTTAACCTTATTCAACACTTTCTCGTTGATTGTCACAGGATACTTGGCCTTAAGCTCCTTCACCCAATCATCTTCAAGTTTAGCCTGATAAGCCGAAATGATGACGCCTCTTGTCTCTTTATACGTCTTCGGCTCTGGCTCGCGAACCTCAAGGATTTTGACGAGTTTCGTGGTTTTGTCAACTGTCGAAGGGATCACGCGGATGGTGCCGGCTTTCCACTCTGTTTCGTCGATATCCACATCGTCGCCCTGCTGGAAGAATGGCGATCTCACTTTTATACCCTTCAATCCTTCAGCTTTTACAATTGCTTTGATGCTGTCGACGGGTATATTCATGTTGATAAGTTCCTCAGCTCTTGCAAGGCTCTCGTCGTTGTTGACGGTAATCAAAATAGTCTTGACGCGTTTGCCCCACATGTAATCGTCTTTATGATTATCGTAGTACTGCTTGATGCCAGCGGTGTCAAGCTCGGCTTTCTTCCACACCTGCTTGTCCATCAGGTCGAAGAGCAGTATGCCGTCGTGATATTCCTGAACGAGCAACTTGAAGTCGGGATGTTTCTCCTCGAGATGAGCGTCTTCGTAAGAAAATGCTGAATCTTTCAAGAACTCATCATAGAGCTGGTAGGCGTACGAACCTGCCGACATAAACGGCTGTGCCTGCTGGTGCTCCTCGATATATTTGATGAAATCGGCAATCTTATACTGCTGTTTGCCGAATTTGAAGAGTGTCTTGTTGGTGTCGACGCCTTCTGCAACGACATATTTACCTTCTTGCAAGGTGGTGTCGATAGTGGCGATGAAAGCGTCTTTCACCTTTGTGTATTCCTTGAATTTATTGTCTTTCTTGAGACGTCTCAACACCTGTTCGTCGCTCACCTTGGCACGCATGTCTTTCTCGACGCGTTTGGTGATATTGTCTTTTTCCTCTTCGAAACTTCTAACTCCCGATTCTCCGATAAGTCGGATGATATGATAGCCGTAGTTGGTCCTGACAGGCTCTGATATCTCGTTTTCTTTCAGTTGTTTGATGGCGGTGATGAACTCAGGGACTATCTGGCTTACTCTGAATGGATTGAGTTGTCCGCCATGTTGTGCGCTGCCTTTGTCGTCGGAATATTTCTTCACCATGCTCTCCCAGTTCTTGCCGTCTTTATCTAATTCTTTATAGATATTAAAGGCCTTTTCACGCAATGCCGAGTCGCTCTTCATAGGGTCTGTCTCGTCAATATGAAGGAAGATATGAGCCGCACGTATTGTTCCGCAGGCCGGAGTCTTCGAATTAAGCTTTATGATATGATAGCCGAAGTCGGTACGCACCGGCATCGACACCTCGTCAATCTTGGCGTTATATACTGCCGACTCGAAAGGATAAACCATATCGAAAGCCGTGAAATATCCAAGGGTTCCGCGGTTGCCCTTATAGGCACGCTGTTTGCCTGGGATTGCTGCTATATCGCGTGCCGACGGGTCGTCGGACAACTCCACAGCAACATCGCCGAAGTCCTCACCTTTGAGGATGCGGTTACGGGCTTCCAAGGCCTTATTGTATGCTTTTATGGTGTCAGCCGGGACAGCGTGAGGGTCGCATTTTATAAGGATATGCGACGCGTTGACATCATACTGCATACGGTCGTAAGCCTCCTCCACGAGCATCTCTGTAGCAGCGTCGTTCGAGAAATACGGCTTCGCGAGCTGTTGGCGGTAATTCTTGTATTCTTTTATGAATTTTGGCAGCGTATCCATCTTGAGATTCTCAGCTTCAAGGACTTTCAGCTTGAAAATGGTATACATGTCGAGATATTCGTCGACGCTCTTCTTGTCGATGACTTCGCTGTTGACGTTGTTTTTCTCATAAACCTCCATAAACTCCTTGGCAGAGATGGCTTTGTCGCCTATCTGAACCAATGTCTTGTTTTTCCAACCTTGTGCAAAGAGCAATGATGGAGTCAAAATGACGAGAAGTAATAATGATCTTACTGTTTTCATAGTTTTCTTCTATCTTATCTCTATTAAACTATTAAGCTACTAAGCTATTAAACTATAAACGGTAAACCGTAAACTTTATTATGCTTTCCTGCTATAGTTAGGTGATTCCTGAGTGATGGTGATGTCGTGCGGATGGCTCTCGTTCATGCCCGATGCTGTGATCTTGATGAAACGTGCGTTATGCAGCTCCTCGATGGTATGTGAGCCTGTGTAGCCCATGCCTGCGCGGAGTCCGCCGACCATCTGATAAACCACTTCCGAGAGGCTTCCTTTGTATGGCACGCGGCCGACGATGCCTTCTGGAACGAGTTTCTTGATGTCGTCTTCCATATCCTGGAAATAACGGTCTTTCGAGCCATGTTGCATAGCCTCGAGTGAGCCCATGCCGCGGTATGTCTTGTATTTACGGCCCTCGAAGATGATTGTGTCGCCTGGTGACTCGTTGACGCCTGCGAACAATGAGCCTGCCATGATTGTTGAAGCGCCTGCTGCGATAGCCTTCACGATGTCGCCTGTGTAACGGATGCCGCCGTCGGCGATGACAGGGATGCCTGTGCCTTTGAGGGCTTCAGAGACGTTATATACTGCTGTGAGCTGTGGCACTCCGATACCTGCGATGATACGTGTCGTGCAGATGGAGCCAGGTCCGATACCCACTTTTATGGCGTCGACGTCGAGTTTTGCGAGGTCGCGTGCCGCCTCTGCTGTGGCGATGTTACCGATGACGAGGTCGATGTTAGGGAACGCCTTACGAAGCTCTTTGGTGACGTTGAACACGTTCTTCGAGTGGCCGTGGGCGGTATCGACGACGATGGCGTCGACGCCGGCATCGACGAGAGCGTGGGCGCGTTCCATGGTGTTGTAGGTGATACCCACGGCGGCAGCTACTCTCAGACGGCCGTGCTCGTCTTTCGAAGCGTTAGGACGAGCCTTGATCTTGATGATATCTTTGTATGTGATAAGTCCGATGAGGTGGTTGTGCTTGTCGACGACGGGCAGCTTCTCTATCTTATGCTCCTGAAGGATGTCGGCGGCTGTCGCGAAGTCGGTGAACTCGGTGGTGGTGATGAGGTTGTCTTTTGTCATCACTTCCGAGATCGGACGGTCTGTTTTACGCTCGAAGCGGAGGTCACGGTTGGTGACGATACCCACGAGGACGTTGTCATCGTTGACGACCGGGATGCCGCCGATGTGGTAGTCGTTCATGAGTTTGAGGGCGTCGCGTACGAGAGCGCCTTCTTTGATGGTGACAGGGTTGATGATCATGCCGTTTTCAGCACGTTTCACCTTCGTCACCTCGGCGGCCTGCTGTTCGATTGTCATGTTCTTATGCAGCACGCCTATGCCGCCTTCTTGAGCGATAGCAATAGCCATCGGGGCCTCGGTGACGGTGTCCATGCCAGCGGTGACAATCGGGATGTTAAGCCTGATGCGGCGTGAGAAGTTGGTTCTCAGATCGGCGTCGCGAGGGATGATGTCGCTGTATGCCGGAATAAGCAATACGTCGTCGTAAGTCAAGCCTTCTTCGACAAATTTTTCATTTTTTGACATAATATGCAGTTTTAATTATTTTCTATTTAATTAATCTGCAAAAATACAAAAAAATCTTGAATGTGCATTAAATTTTGTAATTTTGCGATATGAAAACACCCCAATATCTTAAAAAAGACTCGAAGATTGCCATCGTGGCGCCGGCAAGAAAGATAAGCCGCGAGGAGATTGCCTATGCCGTGAAATGGATTGAAGAAAAAGGCTTCGTGCCCGTCTATGACGACCGCTTGTTCGCTGAGTATCACCAACTTGCGGGCGACGACGACTTTCGTGCCAGCGTGATGCAAGATTACCTTGACCGCGACGACATTGACGCCATCTTCTGCGCAAGAGGAGGCTATGGCACTATCAGGATTGTGGACAAACTGGATTTTTCGAATTTTGAGAAACATCCGAAATGGATTGTGGGTTACAGCGACGTGACAGTGCTGCACGCGAAGATGCAACAACTTGGTTATCAAAGCATTCACGGGACGATGCCGATAAATTTCCCTAACGACACCAAAGAGGCGTTGGAATCATTGTATGAGGCGTTAACCGTAGGGACGCAGCGCGCCACGTCCGCACAAGCAACGCCGATTGTTGGCGGAAATCTGTCCGTTTTGTATTCAATGTTGGGGTCGGATCTGTTTCCGGAAACGGACGGAAAATTCTTATTTATCGAAGATCTAGACGAATACCTGTATCATATCGACCGTATGATGATGGCGCTGAAACGGGCTGGAAAACTCGCTCATCTGAAAGGCCTCATCGTGGGGGCGTTCACCGACATGCACGACAACACCATCCCGTTTGGCATGACAGCCAAAGAAATCATTGCCGAGAAGGTGAAAGAATACGGTTATCCTGTGGTTTGGGACTATCCCGCAGGACATATAGATGATAACAGGGCCATTATTTTGGGTTAAAACAACTCTTTAAACAGTTGTCCTATCGTCGCAATCGGCACCACTTTTATCCTGAATTTACTGGTGTCGAGACCTTTAACGCTATATTTCGAGATAAAAATCTTGTCGAAACCGAGTTTGTCGGCTTCGGCGATACGTGCCTCCACCCTATTCACTGCTCTGACTTCTCCCGAAAGTCCGACCTCCGCTGCAAAGGCACATCTTCCATCTATTGCCACGTCTTCGCTCGACGACAGCACGGCCGCCACTACGGCGAGGTCCATGGCGGGGTCATCGACACGCAGGCCGCCCGCGATGTTGAGGAACACGTCTTTGGCGCCCAGACGGAAGCCAGCGCGTTTCTCCAGCACCGCCAGAAGCATGTTCAGTCGGCGGATATCGAAGCCTGTGCTGGAGCGCTGAGGGGTGCCGTAAGCCGCCGAGCTGACCAGCGCCTGCGTCTCCACGAGCATCGGACGCATGCCTTCCACCATGGCGGCAATGGCGATGCCGCTGACCGACGTCTCACGCTGCGAGAGCAAGATTTCACTAGGGTTTTTCACCTCTCTCAAGCCCTCGGCGTTCATCTCGAAGATGCCGAGCTCCGACGATGAGCCGAAGCGGTTTTTCACGGTCCTCAGAATCCTGAAGCCGTAGTGGCGGTCGCCTTCAAACTGCAAAACGGTATCGACGATATGCTCCAAAATCTTAGGTCCGGCGATGGTGCCGTCCTTGGTGATATGACCGATGAGGAATACCGGCACATGAAACGACTTCGCTATCTTGTTCATCTCCGCTGCCGTCTCGCGTATCTGTGTGATGCTGCCTGCCGTAGCCTCCACTGTCGGTGACTCCAGCGTCTGAATCGAGTCGATAATCACGATGTCGGGCTGTGTGTCTTTGACGTGTTTCAAGATAGATTGTGTATCCGTCTCATTGAGTATCAGACAGTTATCGTTTTTTATCCCGATTCTGTCGGCACGCATCTTGATTTGCTGCTGGCTCTCCTCTCCCGACACATAAAGCACCGTTTTCTTAATGTGCAGTGCCATCTGGAGGAGAAGTGTCGATTTGCCGATTCCCGGCTCGCCACCAAGAAGTATCAGTGAGCCTGGCACCAAGCCGCCGCCTAGCACTCTATTAAGCTCGTCGTAGCCTAAGTCGAGACGTTTTTCTTGTGCACTCGTGACCTCGCGAATGGGCGTCGGCTTGCTTTTAAAACCTTGAATATCAATGTCTTTTGAAACGGATTTGCTGTCTTTTCCTGTCACCACCGTCTCTTCCACGTAGCTGTTCCACGCTCCGCAACCTGGGCAATGGCCTATCCATTTCGGCGATTCATTGCCACACTCCTTACAAAAAAATACTGTTTTTGTTTTTGGCATATTGTTTTGTTTTAAACTTTATTTTTTGACAAATTTCTTGGTAACCACATTGCCGTCATTCATAATAAATCGAATGATATAAATACCTGATTGTAAATCAGTTACACGGATTTCTTCCATATTTGCCGACATGCTTTCCAGACGTTTTCCAACAACATCATACAGCTCATACGAGACATAGTCGCCTTGAATCTTAATGAAATCGGTAGCAGGATTTGGATAGACCGTTATGCCATCTTCGCTTTCTGTTTCTTCAATATCGTCGGCGAAGAAATGGACATGAAACGTCAGCTGTGTGCCGTTTTCCTGAATGTCGGTGATCTCAAAGCTCGTCTCTGGCGTGCCGTCGGTGAGATACGGATGCGGGTTAGTGGTCGGACCGAATGATGTGCGGTTTTCCGCCTGACAGAAATGTGCTCTGCTGAGCTGGCCGTTCTGGATGTCGCTGCTGCTGCCTGGTCTGAAAATCCAGTATTGGTGCATCACTGTAAGGTTGTCGAAGAAGGCGTTGGCAAACATTCCATCGTAGTCGAGCGGCACCGCGTCGTTCCAACGTGCCACGATAAGTCCGCAGCCAGGAATGCCCTCGTCGAAAAGGTCCCAATATCTGCGATATTCAAGCACAAACCATTGTGTGGTGTCGATGGCGGATTTTATGTAATAACAGTTTTGCGACTGGCTGGATCCTACGCTGTTTAACGTATAGTCGCCGGATTCGGTGATCTGTATTGGGTCGTCGCACACATGCAAAATCTTGTTTTTATAGATTGCCGCAGTATGATTTGGGGCATAGTTATAACCCATCATATCCCAGCTTCCTGCCGGTGATACACTAGTGTAGTGGATGTAATGGTAGAGATCGGGCAGACAAAGCGAATGGCCCATCTCGTGACGGAACACATCGGCAGTGAAATATGTGGAAGAGCCTTCAAATTCAAGGTTAAACGTGTTCGGCTTGACACCGTTGACCACCACCTGATGGTCGATGGAGTCGTGCGGGAAAAACTCCATGTGTGGCCACAGGATGGAGGCCCACTCGCCTGTGCCGCCTTTCACCACAAAACTCACGTTGTCGATAAATCCGTCGCCATCACCGTCGAGCACCACATTGTCGTCAACGAGATGATTTTCATTGACATAGTCGAAAGCGCGTGCCAGCAGCTCGGCCTCTCTACGGCAGATGCCCATAAACGGCAACTCACCAGTATATCCCTGCGGGTTCGACGGGCTATATGGCATGAAATAACCGCGAGGCATCTCATCCTGATAAGAGACAATCTGATTATTCTGTATGTTGTTGGTATACACCGTGTGGTAATTGATATGGCCATACGTCATCACGTCATAGAAATTGGAGATGCTGAGATAACCTGGTGTCTTGCCGTTGAACATGGTGTCGATCGACGGAAAGTCGTGTGTAATCTCCTCATCGTCGGCGAAACGCATGAAAATCACAAGGTTGGTGAGGTCTCTGTCAACAATCTGAGCTCTCATAGGAATAACAGAGAGCGCCATTAATAAGGCGAATAAGGTTTTTATAAAACTTTTTTTCATTTTAGATTAAGTCTTTTTAATTTTGAGTTGCAAAAATACACGTTTTTTAATATTTTTGCAAAAATATTTTGAAATGAACAAGATAGTGTTGATAACAGGCGCCACGAGCGGCATAGGACTCGGATGCGCGCGCAAATTCGCCGAAAATGGCGACAGACTCATACTCACAGGCCGTAACGTTCAACGTCTCGAAGAGATTAAAAAAGAACTGGAAGCCAAAGACACCAAGGTGCTGACATTGGCATTCGATGTCCGTGACCGCGAAAAAGCGGCTGAATGCATCAACAACCTTCCAAACGAATGGAAAGACATCGATGTCTTGGTCAACAACGCGGGTCTGGCACTCGGACTTGAGCCTGAATATAAAGGCGATTTCGATGACTGGGAGACGATGATCGACACCAACATCAAAGGTCTGCTGACGATGACACGTCTTATCGTCCCCGGCATGATGGAACGCAACCGCGGACATATCATCAACGTGGGTTCTGTGGCAGGCGACGCGGCATACGCCAACGGCAACGTCTATTGCGCGACAAAATCTGCCGTTAAGACCTTATCTGATGGACTTCGTCTCGATGTGGCCGACAGCAACATACGCGTCACAAACCTCAAACCGGGACTAGTGGAGACCAACTTCAGCAACGTGCGTTTCCATGGTGACACCGAGCGCGCCGCCAAGGTGTATAAAGGCATCGAGCCGTTGACGGGTGACGACATCGCCGACGTGGCAGTGTATGCCTCCAACGCACCGGAACACGTGCAGATTGCCGAGGTGCTTATCCTCGCCACCTATCAGGGCAGCGGAAGCGTTATCGTGAGGAAATAATCTTATGATATTGGCAGACATGTAGTTTTCCTTCGCCGTCGCGGAGGTGCATGCCGTTGCCGAGGCAGTAGCGCCACATTTTGCATTTGGCGCATTCGTCGGTCTTCATCCATTTGCGGTCGCGGTAGAGCTCAAAACGGTTCTTCCATACGTCCCAGAAACTGTCTTTATATATGTTTCCTTGATGGTAGTCGGCGCGGATGCTGAGGCAACCGGAGATGGAGCCGTCGGCGAGCACCGACGCGACGTTGATGCCGGCGCTACAAGAGAAGTAGTGATTTCGGACTTCCCCCTCGTACTTGCCGAGGAAGCCGTCACAGCCGTAGTCGGCACGAATCTTGCCTTCGAGACGGGTCTGCTTGATAAATTCAAGCATCTCAACAAATTGAGAATCAGACAGTTGGAGCTCAGGGTCATCGGCGGCGCGCCCGAACGGGAACACCGTGAATAGTCGCCAGCGTTTTATTCCCAGAGAGACAAGGAAATCCTTAAATTTTGGAAGGTATTGTATCGTCCTTTGGTTGACGCATGTTATCACGTCCCAGGTCAATGTCGGATGCTGTTTCAGGGCCTCGACAGCCACAAGTACATTCTTGTAACTCAATGAGTTACCGCGCATCCAGTTATGGTCTTCCTCGAATCCGTCGAAGCTCACGGCTATGGATTTGAGTCCATTTTCCACTAATTCGTCGAGTTTGTCGGGGGTGAGCAGCATGCCGTTTGTCACCATGCCCCAGACAAAGCCTCGTTTGGATATCTCGCCGCCGCATTGGGCTAAGTCGCGACGCATCATCGGCTCGCCTCCAGTGGTGATGACCATCACGTTAGAAGGGTCCTCATAAAGCTTAATCTCATCTAAAACCTTAAGAAAATCAGCCAAAGGCATATCGTTCTGCTCGGACAGCATACGACAGTCGCTGCCACAATGGCGGCAACTAAGGTTGCACCTCAGGGTGCATTCCCAGAAAAGTTGGTGAAGTTCGTGTTCCTCCGTGCGTTGTTGGAGGTTTACGCGGTTCAGCTCAAGCCTTATTCGTTTGTTAAAGCCGAGCTTGTCACTTCTTCTTTGCGTCATCCTCTTCTAAACGAGTGTTGATTTCGTTGAGCTGTTCACGCAGACGGCGTGTCTCGGCACCATATTCCTTGATGATCTCTGGTGAGCCGTAAACGCAAGAATTTTCGCGACTTTTGATGATTTCCTGGATGGAGTCACGTTCCTTAACCAGCTGTGCTCTCTCGTTTTTCGACAAGCCTTTGTTCGAACCGCAAGCACCTAAGAATGCCAGTCCTGAAAGGATCCAAATCCAAATTGTTCGACCGAATTTTTTCATTTTTTTATGTTATAACACTGCAAAAATACAATTTTTTTTCCATAAAAACCATTTTTTGACATAATTTTTTTAACTTTGCAGAACATATTAAAGGCATTAACATTAAACATCAACATTATGAAAGATTTAATCGGTAGATGGAAAATCAGTGAGCTTAAGACATTCGATGCCAAGACAGATAAGATGATCTGGATAAATGTCACAGAAGCTATGAAAAATCCGGATGTGGATGAAGACATCAAACAAAGCGCCAGTGCTATCTTCGAGTTCGGCAAAGACGGCAAGATGGACATTATGTTCGAGATTCCGGAAGACGCAAAAGAAGAGGTTGACGCTGCTGTGGCTGCAGGTGAGTGCTCATTGAGAGACGGTTTGCTTGTCGCGGAGTCGTTCGACTGGAAGATCGAGAATGGCAAGCCTATGTACGACTCAAAAACCGAAGGTGAGATTCTCGGCGAGAAAGTCAACCCGTGGGTGGAACTCGAGGAGACGCCCGACGGCTACGAGATCATGACGTTCCGAATCGTTAAGATGTAAAAAGAAAAAGGATGTCGGTTGACATCCTTTTTTTATTAGTCTTTTATGATGTTTTCGGGTTTGACACCCAGCGCCACTAACACCTGTTTCAGCTGTTCGACATCGTCAAATAGCATGATGTTGTAGTTTTCATCCTCCATCGCCACGAAGAAGTTGTCGGCCACCGGACCTGGGAAAATCTTCGTTCCAATGGCGTTTATCTCGTTTTTGTTGTACATCACCATCTGCTTGCGCAGTGCCGAGTTGTCTGTCCATATGGTGAGATGGCCTTTCAGACCTAGTTTCTCGCCAATCTTATAGAGGCTTTCCAGACGCATCGGGTCGTAGATGTCTTCTTCGACCAAAGCAAACAGCTTATGGTTAGAATCGACGATATGCGCTGTATTGTCGGGCTGTATGCGCGCCACAAAGCCTTTCGACGACTTCAGCAAGTCCTTGGTAATCTTGGTATATTCGCGTTTCTCCTTGCTCAAGGCAAGCTCGTCGTTGACGACCTGCACCAGCTTACCGCCAAGGGCTTCGACTACGTTCTTAATCTCGTTGGCATCCATAAACAGCATCGGATCCCATATGTCGTCGGTCTGGGTGAGCACGATGTCGCCAGCGATGACACCTTTCAAGAATTTCTGTCCAACCACATTCATCGGCAGACCCTTACGTGGTGCCTCGGGGTCAACCCATGCGGTGAGGTTTTTATGCGCATCGACTCTGATTGGAGCCAGACGTTTTGCACCTACATAGCCCGCCACCTTGTCCCAGTCGTCCTTGATGAAACGATAGGCGATGGTTTGACCGTCGGGCTTGATGACGGCGATGAAATACGTGTCTTCCGTGGCGTTGCTGCGACGTTTTGCATTAATCTGGCACCACTCGAGATAGTTGTCAGGCAGGTTGTCGGGGCAGTTGCCGTCTTTCACCATGTTGGCCATGCCCGCAAACGCTCCACCGTCCTCGCGCAAGGTGCCACGGTAATACCAGTCCCACGCCGCCCGAATGTTGCGTTTGATGCCATATTCGCCGTTGTAATAGATGTCGCCGAGCTTCGTGGCAGCCTCGCCCATGCCGAGGTTGTAGTCTTTTTCGAGTTCTTCTATGATTTTCTTGGCCGTTTCTTTACGCTGGGCCGCATCCTGTCCTTCGTAAGCCTCGCCAAGCAACATCGCATGAAGGATGAAACAACCTGGACGGTTGTCGTCGCACTCCATCTCGATAACCATGTTGTACATCTCTCTTGCCATTGGGTTTAGACCTTCGAGCTTCACCGAATGCTGTTTGTAGGCCGCCTCGAAATAGCCCAGTTCCACAGCTTGCTCATAACACTCGGCGGCCTTGGCTTTGTTGCCTTTCTTGTTGTAGGCGTCGCCCAGCACCTCGTAGAAATACGGATACATCTCGGCCACACTCTCGTCTTTCAGGAAGTTATCCTTGAGATAGTCTATGACTTTTTTCGGGTTCATCTCCATGTCATTACGGCCGAAGACTATGTCTTCCATCCTCATCTTAAGAGCCAAAGCACTACCCTCTTCGATAGCTTTGTCGAGGGTTTTGTTATATGAGTCGACGTCGATCGGACCATAGTATCCCAGCAGGTTGAGCTGTGCCAATGCCGCCAATGCGTTGACGATGTCGTTTTTCAGGGCAGCCTCGAAAAGCTCCACGGCCTTGGTGATGGAGTCATCCTCGGGTTTCACCACAAAATGGTAGCGGCCGAGGACATACTGTGCGACGCCGAAGCCTCTGTCGGCCATCATCTGAACCTTATTGAGCTGTTCTTCGGTAAGCATAAACAGACGTGTGTCGGTATCCGGAATCACCAGAAAATACTGGAGCGCATCAGCATTACGGCAGGCAGGCATAAACAGCTCGTCGAAGGCCTCCACGACCTCTTTAAACTGAAGGTTGCTCTTGCCCATGGCTATCTGCGACTCGTCATCGACATCTTCGAAAACGTCGTCTTCTTCAGAGTCCTCATTATCGCCAAAATATTCGTCATAAACGATTTTTATCAGCTCATCAACAGCCTCTTCGCCGTCAACGCCAAACTGTTCGGCCAGTCCCGCAATATAGATGCGTTCTTTTTCGTCAATCTCGCCATCGACCATCATCACGAGGACCATGTTTTTCAAAAACTCATATTTATCTTCATCGTCTTCGGGCACTATTGTCTCAAGGTTGCTCTCGTCGATCTGCTGCCATGCCTCGATGCAGGTGTTAAAATCCTCTTCAGTAAAATCGAAATTTTGGGCTATCTTGAAGATGACATTTTTTTCATCTTCCGAGATATTTCCGTCTATTCCTGCGATGGACATAAGGTTGACGATATGTGCCATCTTTGTGTTTTTCGATGTTGCCATGTTATTAAGTTTTGTTTAATTACAAATTTATAAAATAATCTTTACAAAAACCGGATAATGATCCGATGGGTTTTTGCGGGTGGTGTTGCTAAACCATATTTCTTGTGGCGCGTCGGAGGCTTTTTCTGCTATTTTAGACTCTGGATTTTTAATCCAATAACTATTTGTCAAAACGCCGTAAGCCTCAACGTTTGTTGATGGTGACACAAAGACATGGTCGATGCGGCTAGTGGTGAAATATTCGGTCTTAAAAGCGTTGAAGGTGCCGTTTTCAGCGAAGCGGATACGCGCAGCTTCGTAGGAGTCTTTCAGCAATCCTGAATCAGTAAAGATATTATAGATTTCGTTTGTTTGGTCGACGTTAAAGTCGCCGGTCAGAATGACGGGAGCGCCTTGAGCAATCTCACGGATGCGCTCGACCACCAGCTTCGCCGCCTCTCGACGCGCCACGATGCCGACGTGGTCCATGTGGAGGTTGAAAAAATAGAATGTCGTACGGTCTTTTTTCTTCTTGGCATTGACTTGGAACTTGCCCCAGGTGCAGATGCGGATGCAGGCGGCATCCCAGCCGAGGCCAGGTTTTTCGGGTGTCTCGCTCAGCCAGAAGTTGCCGCTGTCGAGGATTTTGAGTTTGTCTTTTTTATAGAAAATAGCTTCATATTCTCCAGCGCGTTCGCCGTCGTCACGACCGATGCCGATGTAATCGTAGCCGTCGAGACCTTTCAGCAAGTCCTGAAGCTGTCCGTAGAGCACCTCTTGTGTGCCGAAAATAAGCGGATTCATGAAGTTGACCTGGTCGCAGATCACCTGACAACGTTTGGTCCAGATGTCTCCGTTAAGGCTATCATTACGGTTTTTATAACGGATGTTATACGAGCCGACGAGCATCTCCTGCGCTGTCGCAGAAAGTATCGAAATGGCGAAAATAGCAATAAATACAAGTCTTCGCATAATTACAAAATTTGTGCACTATGATTTTTTGTATCGACTTTACCGATAGCGTCTATTATAACACCGTTTTCATCGATGACGTAGGTCGTGCGAAGCGTTCCTTCAGTCACTTTGCCGTACATTTTCTTCTCGCCCCAAGCCTCGTAGGCCTTCAAAATCGTCAAATCTTGGTCGGCGATGAGGTGGAATGGCAGTTCGTATTTCGCGATGAACTTCTGATGCGAGGCGGCACTGTCGCGACTCACTCCTAACACATTGTATCCCAATGAGATAAAACGATTATAGTTATCCCTTAAGTCGCAAGCCTCGGCGGTGCATCCAGGGGTGCTGTCTTTCGGATAGAAATACAAAACCAACTTCTTGCCAGCGAAATCAGTGAGTTTTATTACATTTCCGTTTTCGTCTTTACCCTCAAAATAAGGGGCTTTAGTGCCTTTTGCTAACATATTTTTAAGATTTAATATTCAAAATTTATATCATTGGCAAAATTAAGAAATATTTGGAAAAAATCCAAAATTAGAAATGTTATTTTTCATATTTTTGCAAAAAATTTCATAAGAATTAATTTTAATAAAAATGAAGAAAACCCTTTTAATTATTGCAGCTATGGCAATTATCGCTACAGGTTGTCAAAATAAGCCTGAGAAACAACTCACTTCAGGCGTGAACATGGACAACTTAGACACAACAGCACGTCTGCAGGACGATTTCTATCAGTATGCTTGCGGCGGCTGGATGAAAAACAACCCTCTCGACGCAGAACACTCACGCTACGGCGCCTTCGACGTGCTGGCAGAGAACGCACAGAAAGACCTCCGCGACATCATCAATACGGTGAGCGAGCAGGAGAACCCCGAAGGCTCGATAGCCGAGAAGATAGCCATGTTTTACAACATCGGCATGGACAGCGTCCGTCTGCAGGAGCAGGGCGTGGCACCTTTGATGCCTTACCTCGAGAAAATCAACAATATCACGACAAAAGACGATGTGTGGAATGCCTTGATGGAGATGCATCACCGTGGCAGCCATGTGTTGTTTGGTGTGTTTGGCGAGGCCGACGTTGACGACGCCAATATGTGCCTTGCTTGGGCTTACCAGAGCGGACTCGGTCTGGGCGACCGCGACTACTACCTCTCCGACGAAGGTAACAACATCAACATCCGCAAAGGCTACGTCGATATGATGACCAAGCTGTTTGGCATGACAGGCTTTGACAACATGACAGGATACAAGCCTGACGAGCTCGCCAAGATGGTGATGAGCTTCGAGACACGTCTCGCCAAGGCACAGAACACACGCCTCGAGAACCGTAACCCTATTGCGACTTTCAACCGTTACACCACGGAGACAGCCGCCGAGTTGACACCAAACATCAACTGGAACGAATACTTCGATAACATGGGCATCCTCGACGGAATGGAGAGCTTCAATATCGCTCAGCCTAAATATTTCAAAGAGGTCAGCGACGTGCTAGGCGACACCGACATAGCCACCTTTAAGGCTTACTTTGCATGGCATGCCATCAACGGCGCCACAAGTTACCTCAGCGATGACTTCATTGAGACCAGTTTCGACTTCTACGGACGTCTTTTGAGCGGCCGCGAGCAGAACCGTCCACGCTGGAAACGCGTCACCGCAACCGTTGACGGCGCCATGGGCGAGGCTCTCGGACAGCTTTACGTAGAGAAATACTTCCCGGCAGAGGCTAAGACACGTATGGAGACATTGGTGCAGAACCTCGTGACAGCACTCGGACAGCGTATCGACATGGCCGAGTGGATGACCGACGCCACCAAGGCCAACGCACACGAGAAACTCGGCACTTTGCTGGTGAAGATTGGCTATCCGGATGAATGGCGCGACTATAGCGGTCTGGAAATCAAAGACGACAGCTACCTAGCCAACGTGATCCGCAGCAACGAGTTCGACATGGATTATATGTTCAGCAAGATCAACAAGCCAGTGAACCGCAACGAGTGGGGCATGACACCTCAAACTGTCAACGCCTACTACAACCCGACCACCAACGAGATCTGCTTCCCTGCCGCTATCCTCCAGCCTCCGTTCTTCAACATGAACGCTGACGAGGCCGCCAACTACGGTGCCATCGGCGTGGTGATAGGCCACGAGCTGACACACGGATACGACGACCAGGGCCGCCAGTACGACAAAGACGGTAACCTCAACGACTGGTGGACAGAAGAAGACGCCAAGAACTTCGACAATAACAAACAGGCGCTCATCGATGCATTCAACAACGCTATCGCTGTCGATGACCCTGAACTCGGTCTCATCCACGGAAATGGTGAGTTGACATTAGGTGAAAACATCGCCGACAACGGCGGCTTGCATGTGAGTTATCTCGCCATGCACAACGCCATGAAAGAAGGTCAGGTCAACCCTGAGCTTATGGATGGCTTCACACCTGAGCAGCGTTTCTTCCTTGCTTACGCAGCGGTGTGGGCTAGCAACATCCGCCCGAAGGCAGCCTTGCAGCTCACCCAGATGGACGTGCATTCACTCGGCCGCAACCGCGTCAATGTGGCACTGCCGCAGGTGACAGAGTTCGTCGAAGCATTCGACGTCCAACCGGGCGACGGAATGTGGCTCGAGCCTGAGAAACGCGTGGTGCTTTGGTAAAGAGATAAAAGATAATAGATGTTAAAGAAGTAGAGACGCGCCATGGCACGTCTCTACGTTTTTATTCGGTATTTATTTCCTAAAATAATCCTCAAAAATCCGGTTGATTTCGGTTTCTTCGTCAATCATCTGGCGTAATCGCTCCAATCTGGCGGTATTTGGCGATTCAGGAAACCATAATTTGAGATAGCCGTTACGGCCATATTTCTCGTGAAGATGCTGCATCATTCGGTCGTACTGCGCTTCTTTCCCGAGCTCCGGATAATTGTCGAGACCGTATTGTATGGTGCGGCATACGATGGTCTCGGGGTCGATGAAGCGGTCAGCCTCCGCCACGATGCGACCATAGATGGTACGAGGGGCGTTTTTCGCCGATGCACGGTGGTCTTCGGCGGCATCCGCCATGGTCTGAATCTGCTCTTCGGTGAACCATTTCCGAAGGTTTTCATCGGCTTTTATAATCTTTGCCGACACCTCATGATGATGTTCCCTACCCTCGCAAAGCCCAGTGTCGTGATATGCCGCGATGACGTAAACCATGTTCTCGTCCACGTCAAGGTGCTCCGCAATCTCAAGACTTTGCTTGATGACCATCTCCACATGGTCGCGACGGTGAGCAGCGTCGAAAGCATCGTAGCGAGGTAGGATTTCCGAGGAGATATAATATGATATTTCTGGATTAATTGTCATAAAAATCATATTTTCACCTTCGCCAGCCTTCGCATCATTGCGTCCCACCATTTGGCGGGGAGAAGCCAGTGGAAAAACACTATCGTTTCCGAAAAAGCCCCGATTCTGTATCTTGCGCGAGGATGACGGCGGTTGACGGCCTTGCTCATGGCGCGGGCGACGACTTTTGGCGAGGACATCCATTTCGAGTCGTATGCAAAGTGCAACATCGCGGCTTCATTCATCGCCGCCGACTCGTATGGCGTTCCCTTCGAAGACTCAGCTAGATTGTCGGCGGCGATATGTCCCCAAGCGGTACGGATGCCACCCGGCTCAATCATCACCACATCGATGCCGAAAGGCTTCATCTCCATGCGAAGAGCGTCGCTCAGAGCCTCGACAGAATACTTCGACACATGATACCAACCTCCAAACGGCAACACAGCCCTTCCTGCCACAGAAGAGGTGTTAACAATGCGTCCCGAACCTTGTTTTCGCATTATCGGGAGCACCAGCTGGCACAAGCGGGCGAGTCCGAACACGTTGACCTCCACTTGCCGCCGAGCCTCGGACATGGTGACATTCTCGACAGCTCCGAAGTAACCGTAACCTGCGTTGTTGACAAGCACGTCAATGCGACCCTCGGCCTCCATGACAGCATTCACGCCTTCGACCATGGACGTTTCATCGGTGACGTCCATTTTAATTATCACCACGCCTTTCTCGCGAAGAGGTTCCATCATATCGACTCTTCGTGCCGCTGCATAAACTTTATGTCCTTGATTAGCAAGCATTAAAGCAGTATCGAAACCGATGCCACTGCTCGCTCCAGTAAGAAGGATAACCTTTTGTTTCATTTTGCAAATTTTTGCAATAAAATAATGTAAAGACGTACGGTCGTACGTCTCTACACCCTTGAAATAATCACCATTATGTTATTGACAAACATATTCACCGCTATCGCCAGCAAAATCACGCCAAAGAATTTTCTTAAAATGAAAATCAGGTTCTGGCCCAATAATTTTTGGATTTTATCAAGATGGCGAATAACAAAATAATCGAGTAAGATGTTCAACAGCAAGCCTATCAGGATGTTGACAACTGCGTAATCGGCGCGCAAGGAGAGAAGACCCGTCAAGGCACCCGGACCGGCAATCAACGGAAATGCCACAGGCACTATGCTTGCACCACTGTTGTTACTTTCATTTTTAATGATTTCTCTGCCTAAAATCATCTCAACCGCCAACACGAACAGCACGAAAGAGCCTGCAACTGCAAAGGATTCCTTGTCTATTCCGAACAGTTTCAAAAGTCCGTCGCCCGCAAAGAAAAATGCCAGAAACAACGCCAAAGCCACCAGACAGGCCTGCCCCGCCTTGATGACCTTGTTTTGCTCCCTCATGCTCACGAAAATCGGTATAGAACCGAAGATATCGATGATTGCCGCCATCACGAAGAAAGCGCCAAAGATTTCTACAAAATTGATGTTCATTTTAATTCAATAATTTTTGCAAAAATAAAACTATTTTCAATCTTAAATCAAATTATTTCTGCAAATATAATGATAATGCGGTCCGAAACGCTTGAACGCCGCCTCTTCGAGCTCTTCCTGATACTTCGGATGAGCCACCGAGATGATGAGCTTTGCCCTTTCCTGCAACGAACGACCATAGAGGTTCACCGCGCCATATTCCGTGATAAACCAATGGATATGGTTACGTGTGGTGACAGCGCCTGAGCCAAGATCCAGAGCAGGCACAATCTTGTTGATGCCTTTTCGTGTGGTCGAAGGCATGGCGATGATGGCCTTGCCTCCTTTCGAACGCGAGGCTCCATAGACGAAGTCTATCTGACCGCCCACGCCCGAATAGATGCGCTCTCCCAACGAGTCGGCACACACCTGTCCCGACAAATCGACCTGAATGGCCGAGTTGATAGACGTCATCTTGGGCTGCTGCGCAATGATGAACGGATCGTTGGTGTACTCCACGTCTTTCATCAGCACCATGGGGTTCTCATCGATAAAATTGTAGATCTTCTGCGAACCCATCACGAAAGTCGAGACAATCTTGCCTCTATCGAGTTTCTTATTGTTTCCGTTGAGTACACCTTTCTTTATCAAGGGAAGAATGCCGTCGGAGAACATCTCTGTGTGGATACCTATGTTTTTATGGTTGTGTAGGCACGACAAAATGGCATTTGGAATGCTTCCGATTCCCATCTGAAGGCAGGCACCGTCTTCGATTAGCTCGGCACAATAACGCCCTATTGTCTTCTCCACCTCGTTAGGCTCAGGCATATCGACGGTGAGCAACGGGGTGTCGTCTTCAACAAAGACATTGATTCTGCTGATGTGAACAAGCGCATCGCCAAAGGTCCTCGGCACATGTTTGTTGACAACAGCGATGACGAACTCGGAGCTCTCCATGGCGGCAAGGGTCGCATCGACCGACGAGCCCAACGACACGTATCCGAACTTGTCGGGCGGACACACCTGTATCATCGCCACGTTGCATTTGATATATTTTTCGCGGTAAAGCTTTGAAGTCTCACCTAAAAATACCGGGATATAATCTGCCAAGCCTTTCTGCACGCTCTCACGGACGTTAGCGCCGACGAAGAATGCGTTATGCTGGAAGATACCCTCAAACTCTGGGTTGACATAAGGCGCAGCCCCTTCGGTATGAAGGTGATGGATATACACGTTTTTCAACTCGCCTGCACGACCGCGGTCACACAAGGCTTTCACCAGACATTGTGGCACACTTGACACCGAGCTGATGTGCACATGATCGCCTGATTTTATGACTTTCACGGCTTCCTCGGCAGAAACCGCTTGATATTGCTTCTTCATGGCGATTATTGTTTGATGATTTTTTCAACAAATCTCTGATTTTCTGTGCAAACCAAAATGAAATAAACGCCTGCCGGCAATGCGCTGACATCAATTTTTGATTCAGATGAGGTCAGGATTTTTTTGCCTGTAATGTCAAATATTTCAACGCATTGCAGAGACGATGTGCACATCGTCTCTACGGATATGAAATCATGTGCAGGATTCGGGTAAACCGCGATATCCAAATTATTTTCCTCAATTCCGTCAGGTGTAACACCATTGAAATCATCTATACAGAAATATGCCGGCGTAATCATGCCACCATAATCGTTTTTCGACGAAGAAAGGCTGAATGTGATTTTATTAACTGCGCCAAGCGTGCTCAAATCGAACCATTCCCATGTATTCAAAACATAATCCTCGTCATTGTTGTCAAAACGATAGTCGGCGAGGTAAAACTCGGCTGTTCCAATGGTATTGCCATTAGCGTCTTTGCCCGTAGCAGTGAGTTTGAACCAGTCTGGGTCATTGCCTGTAGGACCACCGAACGCTGTCGCCGTGGCATCGCCGTCGTGAATGTTTTGATAGGCCCAAACGTTGTTTGTCACATAGCAACCTGTAACTGTATGTGCTTGGCCGTCAACGGCATAGACATCGCAGGGGATACCCATGGTGTATGCCACACCGTATTGAGACGAACCATCGTAACCGCTTCCCGATGCCGCTGTGTATTGCGCGTCTAGTCCGGACAGCGACAAATCAGAATGGTTGGATGCCGTGAAACCGCCCCAGAAATTGTAATCTGACATGTAATAATTGTAGAACAGCCAACCGCCACTGAACATCTCATTGTCGCCTTCCACGCCCTGCCAATAGCCGTTTGAACCAAGCGTCACGTCATCGAAAGTGGCAGTGCCAACGGTTACCACAACTTCCACACCCGACACGCTGATATCCATGTCGACATGCTTGCCGTTACTTGTCGCACGAAGCACTAAAGTCTTGTTTGTAAAAGCATTAGCGGTATTTCTTGACACCGTAAGGTTTTCTTCGTCATCGTCAATTATTGCCGTTATTTCCGAAGGACAACTATAAACTTCAATTTCAATGAAATCGTTATTGTTGTCAGGGTCGTCAAACGCATTGGTGATGTCGAAAGTGAAGCTCTGCGGATAATCCGTGAAGCTTATAGGCTCAATCTGGTTGGCCACTACAGGTGGCATATCATCGGACAAACATTCAACTGAAAATGAAGTCTGCACCGACTGTCCCGCGCTTTCTGCATTCAGTGTTATTGTAGCCGCTCCGCCGGTCGCCACGAGACGTGTCACCGTCAAAGCTCTGTTGTTAAGAGTTGCCGAAACAAGTGTCGGATTGCTGTTCGAAGCTATTGTAATCGCTATATTTTCGTTCGGGTCGTCAGGGTCGTTGAAGGTGTTGGTCAAATCGACTGTCTGGTTTGCCGGATATGTCTCAAAAGTGATGTTTGAAACAGGGTTTGCCACGACTGGAGGCAGGTTTGTGCCCAAAGCATATTCATCAGCTCCAGCGCAAGGTTCTGAAGTAGAACGAGCCTGGCCGTCGATGTCGGTTGTGACGTATGAAAGCGGATTTTCAACCGTCAAACCGCTCGTATTTGTGATATGTAAGTCGTTGTTACCCACAAAGTTAGGAGTACAGAGAGAAGAATTGGCATCTAATCCTGTGGCAGAGTTCCAGTCGGCTATAGTAGGGCAATCGGTGGTGGCTAGCCTTCCGAAACAGCTGCCCGAGAACTGAGCCCTATTGTAGTCGCTGAACCGGTCTGCAGAATTTTTATTGAAACGCAACACGTATCCTGTGGCTTCATTTACAAACAAGTTATTGTAAATATACAAATTAGACCAGTCTTTATCGACAATCATAATGCCACAGTTGCTGTTGCCGGAGCATTTTATGGTGTTGTGCACAAAATAGACATAGCTGCTGTTGACGTCGTCCAACTCGCAGCACCAACTGGTGTTTACATTACAAACAAAATTGATGATGTTATTTCGGATGATTATAGGTTCTGTATCGGTTCCCATAGCAGGACGTATCTCAAACACCGTGGCATAATTATAATTACGTGTCACGTTTATCACGTTGTTTTCAATGATGCTGTTATAACGGATTCTCAACAAATCCATGGCGTGATAGTTGGTCAAAACATCGTGGGTGTGGTTGGTGATGGTGTTGCCGCGCACTATGGCATGGTCAGTAAAACTGATATAAATACTCTTGAACGACTGATTTAAAAAGGTGCAGTTTTCCACCAAAACGCCGTCGTTGAGCGTGTAGATATTATGCCCTTGATAATACAAGCCAATGTAACCGTTTTCGAAATGGCAGCCCACAAACTCGTTGTTATAGTCGATCCATTCGCCGCTGATGCGATAAACGAGACATTTGTTGTTGTCGAGACTGGTGTTGGAGACAGCTCCTATGAATCGTACGTTTTCGAAACGGTCGCAAGTGTTGCCGTTCATCATCTTCACCAGCACGGCCTTGTTTGTAGATGTGGTAGTCACCGTCATATTTTCAAAAGTGACATAATCTGTCCTGTCGAGTTTGATGGTGCTGTTGTCGGTATCGCCGGCGTTGCTTGTGATCACAACCTGTTGGTTGTCGGCGCCCATGCCTCTGAAGATCACACGGTTGGTCTCGCTTGTTCCGCTGATACTGCCAAGGCCGACGTATTCCTCATACGTTCCAGGGGCGATTTCAAAAACCACCTGACCGTTGACGCCAGCCGACAATGCCGATGCCGCCGCGCTGAGCGAGGTGTAGTCGGGGCTTGCAGAAGAATTGCTGTTGATGGTGTAAGTGCCTGACAGTTGGGCATTTACGATTGTCGCAAATAGCAGCGACAGTGCTAAAAAGAAACACTTTTTCATTTTGTTTAATTTAATTTTAATCCCGAAATAAATTTTACTATAATGCCTGGCAAGGTCTTCTGACTCATCCCAGCCTGCCGCCTTCCCATCTTTCGACAGTGGCATTGTTGACAGGCCTTTTCGCGGGACTCACAGCAGCGGGTACTGTCGCCGATTCACACAGCGTTCCCTTTTCCAAAGCGACTGCAAAAATACAAATTTTTCTGACATGATTAATAGTATTTTTTTCTTGTCATTTCGAGCGAAACGAAGTGTAGTCGAGAAATCTTCCAATTCCATAAGCTTTCGTTGTTGGAGGATTTCTCAATTCCGTTCCATTTTATTTCACTTCAGTCGAAATGACGAACAAATTATTATTATTTTTGCAAAAATTATATAGATGAAGAAAAAACTTTGGCTAACGATACCCCTGATTCTCGTTTTGAGCGTCATTTTGCTATATATTTTCCCCGTTTCCGGAAATATGCCGATGTGGCTTTCGATAGTGCCACCGCTCATCGCGATAGTGATGGCTCTGATTGTTAAAGAGGTGATTTCTTCTTTGTTTTTCGGCATTTTGGTCGGCGCTTTCATCATGGCGTTGTATGGCGGACACGGCCCTGCTGAGGCTCTCGGAGGCGGACTTCTGCGCACGGTTGACACTTATATCGTCGGCTCGCTATACGAGGACGAACACATGCAAATCATAGTGTTTACGCTGCTTATCGGAGGCATGGTGCGACTCATCACAGCCAACGGAGGTATGCGAGGCGTGGTCAACTGGCTGTCAAAACGCGCCAAAGGTCCACGTTCCGGGCAACTCATGACATTCATCATGGATCTCTGCGTGTTTTTCGACGACTACTCAAACACTCTTGTTGTCGGCAACACCATGCGTCCTATCGCCGATAAGCTCAAGATATCGCGAGAGAAACTGTCATATATCGTGGACTCCACCTCGGCGCCGGTAGTAGCTATAGCCTTCGTAACGACATGGATCGGCGCCGAGTTGAGTTACATCCAGGACGGACTCGATGTCATCGGACTTGAGGCAAACGCTTATTACGTGTTTATCAACTCATTGAAATACAGCTTCTACCCCATTTTAACCCTGGGATTTGTCTTGATGTTGATATTCTCGCAACGCGACTACGGCCCGATGCTCCATGCCGAACGAAAAGCGAGAACAGTAACACCAAACACTTCTGAAAATACAGAAAACTCAAAAGAAAACGCTCATCTTGCCGATGCCCTGATACCTCTTTTGGTATTGATTTTCGGTACTATAATTGGTCTTTTTGCCACTGGATATAACCCTGAAACCTGGAACGACCCGACTAATGGTTTCTTTGCAAAAATATCAGCAACTATTGGCGAAGCTAACTCTTTCCTCGCCCTGATGTGGTCGTCGCTTCTCTCGCTTCTGACCGCCATCATCATGACATTATGCCGCGGCTCGTTGGAGTTTTCAAAAATCATGGAAGAGGTTATTGAAGGCATAAAAACGATGTTAAATGCTGTTTTGATCCTTACGATGGCATGGTCTATATCGTTGATAACCAAAGACATGCACACGGCAGAGTTTGTCTCGCAGCTCCTGCTCCAATGGTCGCTCTCGCCTGTATTGGTGCCAGTGCTCACCTTCATCTTAGCCGCTTTGATAGGCTTCTCGACAGGCACTTCCTGGGGCACCATGGCGATACTCTATCCTTTGATTTTGCCAGCTTCGTGGATGCTTTGCATAAGCGACGGGATGAGCGTCGATGCCACCATGCCGTTGTTTTACAACGTGGTGGCTTCAGTGTTGGCTGGTGCCGTCATGGGTGACCACTGCTCGCCTATCTCCGACACCACCATAATGAGTTCCCTGGCCTCTGGCTGCGACCATCTGCAGCATGTCAGCACGCAGATGCCGTATGCCATCACCGTCGGCACGGTGGCAGTATTAATAGGAGTGCTGCCAACCTCACTCGGCCTGCCATCATGGATAGCATTCCTCGCTGGGTTGGCAGCACTTGCACTTATCGTCCGATTTGTTGGTAAGAAAGTCTAACGATACCGTTTTTCCAACTGATCACGATACTTTTCAACTATTGATTTTGCAATCTCTATGGCGTCGCCTTGAGGCTCGGCACTGAATTCTCCAAGACGCTCACGCCACCACTGGCCTTCGTATTTGCAGATGCGGTTGTGATAAGCCACCTCATCGAAATCCTTGCCTTCGGCAATAGCGGCGTCCATGTCTTTGAAGAACTCCTTCCAGCGATAGGCGTAGTAGGTCTCGGTAAGTCCTGCCCAGGCGCGAGAAGCATATTCATTTAACAAAGCGTCCTCCTCGCCCCAAGTGGTGATGATGTTACGTGCGTTGCTCTCGAAATAATCCTTCTCTTCTTCAGTGTTTCCTATGGCTCGCGCGTCTTTTATCCATTTTCCGACAAGGAAAGCTGGTTCCGTAGCCAAAATCTTATCTGTGTCATCCAAAATCGAGGTCATAATTGCCTCAATTTCGTACATTTTATCATAATCCTTCTCAGAATACGCCTTGATATAATCGGCATACAAATCGCTGAAATAGTTACCCAAAAGCTGCCTTGTAACATTTACAATGTCGAAATGTTGCGTGCGAGTGTTGCAGTCCGAAGCCAACAGGTTGTCGAGCACGTCAAGTAAGACGATGTTGCTGTATCTATACGTCGGCGCTATGTAATACTGCCTGTAATCCTTGATGTTTCCAGTTGTTGGGCGTTGGTTGATACGCACACATTGTCCTGGCGACGACACCTTGTTGTAAACGCTGTCGGCCAATAAACACCAAGCCTCACGCATGTTTTCATCAACTTTTCCCGCTCTTTGGTCGGCGAGGCATTCCACCCATGCGTCGACGTCCTTTGTCAGCGGGTTGTCCCAGGCTTTTTCAAACACATATTCATACATAAACGGGTTGCAGTCGAAGCCCTCGAGCGTTGAGCCGATGCCTATGAAGTTGTCGCCACCAGCCTCGAATGCGTGTTCGATGCGTTCATTTACGATGTTCAGATTGCCCGCCAGCATTGAGTTTCCGCCGAAGTTGCCAAGGTAGCACCAGATGTAAGGCACGCCATAATAGGCGTCGGTACGCTCCCACACCGGCTGCCGCTCACAATAATAATCGAGCATGATATGTCTGTCAATCGGCATTGAAGTGATATATGCCTCTATTCTGTTGTCAACCTCCCAGTATTGGCGCTCGTTCCAGAACAGCCATGCCATCTCGAGCCACTTCGCCTCGGGGTCAGCCGCTTCCAACGACTCATAAACCTGACGGCTGACACGTGCCAGATATTCAGGCTCCCAGCTCGGTGGCATAAGCTCGTTGAAAATGTCGATGCCATAGATATGGTCTGTGCCATAAAACTCCGTCTGCTTGGCGATAAATTTCTTCTGTATCTCGGTATAAAGCGGATCCAATGGGTCGAGGAATTTGCACCAGCAGGTGCTGTCGAAACCTGCCCAGTCGCCCAACGACGCCAACGGAGCATCTGGATATAACCGTTTGATGCATGGTGGCACATGGCCGGCAAAACCTGGCAATACGGGCTTCATGTTAAGTTCTCTTTCGCGTGCCACAATATGCTTCTGCAACGCTTTCTGGTTGTCGAGCCACACCATCGGCAGCGGCCCGCCCCAGCGGTCGATGTTCTGCATCCTGTGCCATGGCAGATGCGCCGGACCCGTGAAATAGCTGCGGATCTCGTCATCAGTCAGACCCAACTCGCTCCACACCTCATACCATACCGACTCCTGTCCGGTGATAGCCAGCGGCAGGTTGATACCGTTGAGCGCCATCCAGTCGATGAAATGCTCCCATTGCGACCAACCCCACCACGGCATGGTATAGCCGAAAGTGCAATAATTCAAGAAGAAACGATCGGGCACACGGGCATTCAAGCGTACCTTTTCAGGTACCTTCGGCATATTCGAAGGAATCTCGAGTTTCTCAGTCTCAAACCACGAATATTGAGCCTTGCAATAATATTTAAGGTAATGGTTCAATCCCACCGCCATGCTGTTGGCGTCGTTGCCTCTGATAACCAAATTTTTTCCTATCGTCTCAATTTCAAAACAGTCAATAGTGTCGTTAAGTCGTTGAAGCACAATATGTTTCGAATATTCAGGCACCACTCGCTCCACCAGTCCGCGCATGGCGATGACTTCGGGGTCGGTCTCTTTTTTACTACACGAAATGCCTAACAAACAGCATAAAAAGACGATGAGATACAGCTTTTTCATAGTTTTCAAATTTATTTCTGCAAAGATAATAAATATTTGTTCGTCATTATAATCAAAAAAGTCTTATTTTTGCACTCGAAATTCAAGGGGTGCTCCTTTGGGGGCTGAGATGATACCCTAAAAACCTGATCCGGGTAATGCCGGCGTAGGGATGGATATTACCGATTTTCCCCTTCACATTTATTAACAAAAAGTTCAAAAAAAATGAAAAGAATTTTTCTTTGTATCGCTGCTTTCTTTTTTGCAGCAAATGTGAATGCGCAGAATGAAATCGTTATCGACACCACAAGCTATGAAATGCTCCAGGAGGTGGTGGTAAGCGGTGTGAGAGTTAAGAAAAACGCTCCATTCGCCATGACAGAACTCGACAAAAACGTGCTCAGCGACTTCTCCAACACAGGTAAGGAGCTGCCTTTCCTGTTTGCTAAGACACCTGGCATCATCTCGTGGAGCGAGAATGGTGTCGGCACCGGCACAAGCTACATGCGTATCCGTGGCGCCGGTGACTCACGTATCAACGTCACCCTCGATGGCGTGCCGCTCAACTCACCGGAAGACCAATGCGTGTTCTGGGCTAACATGAACGGATATGGCGCCCTGCTCAGCGACGTCCAGATACGCCGTGGCGTGGGCTCATCAACAAACGGCGACGGCGCCTTCGGAGGCTCTATCGTGCTCCTCACCGGCATGCCGTCGTTCAAACCAAGTGCCGAGATAACAGGCTCATACGGCTCGTTCAACACCCTTAACTTCGGTGTCAAAGCCTCCACCGGACTGCTCTGGAACCACATAGTCATCGACGGAGCTTATCATGAGACAAATACCAACGGCTTCATACACGGCACCAGCGGACGCAGCGGAAGCTACTACGGCGGCATCTCGTACAACAGCAACAAATTCATCATCAGATATAAAAACATCGGTAACTTCGAGAACACCGGACAAGCCTGGAACGGCGTAGTCGCAGGTAACAACGACTATTCACTTATGGACGGCTGCTACGACGACGGCACATGGTCCTATTCAACAAAAACAGGCATCCACACCTACGGAGATATGTGGAACGCCGGCCTCGGACAGTTTAACAACCTATACGAACGACTCGTCACCGACGAGAACGGACTTTTCGTGAAAGACGAAAACGGCAACTACAAGACCGAACGCTATAAACTCAACGACGGAAGCTACTGGGATAAGACCACCGACAACTTCTGGCAAGACCACAACATCCTCTCCACAGCTTGGGAAATCAACGACAACTGGGCAACAGCGGCATCGTTGTATTATACCTACGGCTACGGATTCTACGACGAATTCCGTCCAAACAACAAATTAGCCGACAAATTCGGTATCAACGAGTTCAAAACCGACGGTAAATCGAAGAAATCTGACGTGGTGCGTAAAAAAGGCCTTTCACAAAACACATACGGATTCGTGTGGTATACACGTTATAAAAACGAACGTCTCGAACTCATCAGCGGTCTCTCAATGCAACATTTCGACGGTAACCACTTCGGCTATGTGACATATATCGCCGACGAAGAGATAGCTGACAAATATCTCGCAAACGGCAAGTATCAGTACTACGACTCCGATGCAAAAAAACTCGACGGTAACGTGTTCCTCAGAGCTACCTACAGAATAGGTGAAAACTGGAACGTGTTCGGCGACGCACAATATCGCCATGTCGACTATAAAACCATTGGTGTTAACGATAAGTTCATTAAAGACGAAAACGATAACTTCGTCAACCAGGTCCTCGACGTCAACGAAAACTATAACTTCTTCAACCCTAAAGGCGGTATAGCTTTCGACCTCAACGCTCACCACGCCTACGCCTCAGTGGCAATGAGCAACCGTGAGCCTGAAAGAAACAACTTCACCGACAACGGCTCCTACCCTTTCCCAAAACCTGAGCAACTCATTGATTATGAATTGGGTTATAACTACGGAACCAACATCTGGTCAGCAGGCGCCAACCTTTATTATATGGATTATAACAACCAGTTCGTACAGACAGGTCAAGTAAGCGATATAGGCGAGGCTCTCACCACTAACATCAAGAAATCATACCGTATGGGTATCGAACTGCAAGCCGGCATCAATCCGACATCTTGGCTTACCATTGAAGCCAATGCCGCCCTCAGCCAAAATAAAATCAAGGATTTCGATGAGGTAGTCGAAGACTGGGATAACGGCTCGCAGACAATACATTACGACAACTCTACCTTGGCGTTCTCACCATCAGTAATACTTAACGGTTTCATCACCTTCCACCATAAAGGAATAGCGTTGACATGGAACACCAACTATGTCTCGAGAATGTATCTCGACAACACCGAAAACATCGACCGCTCTTTGCCGGGTTATTCCACCTCCAATGTGAGCGCCAGCTACACATACAAGCCTAAAAAGTTCGTGAAAGAAGCTATCTTTAAGATAAATTTCAACAATATTTTCAACAAACGCTACGCCGCCAGCGGATGGGTCTACTCGGCAATCGCCGAAAGCTACGGTCATCCTAACGACAACCGCTACTATCAGATTGGCTTCATACCTATGGCTGGCTTTAACATGATGGCTAACTTAACTCTTAAATTCTAATGGAATTCATCGCAAAACACTGGCTCGACATCGTCACCACAGTCCTCGGACTGGCTTATATCCTCTTTGAATATCGGGCCAGTGTTTGGATGTGGCTGGTCGGCTTCATGATGCAGGCACTCGGCATCGTGCTCTATTACCAAAAAGGCCTGTACGCCGACTGCGGCATGGAGTTTTATTACCTCGCAATGACCGTTTACGGCTATTGGAAATGGGTACACGGCTCTTCCGAGAAAAAAGAGCTTCCAATCCGCCATTTTCCTAAAAAACTTATACTGCCATGGCTCGGAATAATCTTATTAGTATGGTTTGTCATCTATTTGATACTCACCAACTTCACAAATAGCAACGTTCCTATTGCCGACAGCTTCACAACAGCTTTAAGCATCATAGGAATATGGGCTTTAGCGCATAAATATCTCGAGCAGTGGTTTATCTGGATCGCCGTCGATGTGGTCACATGCGGCTTGTATTTCTTCAAAGACATCCCATTCAAAGCCTGCCTCTATGCCATTTATGTGATAATTGCAGTTTTTGGCTACTTGAAATGGAAAAAGATGGTCGTCAGTTCGACTTCACTCTAAATACCAATAGTATCTTTTGGTCGAAAATTTTCTAATTTCATCACAAATAGAGAAATTTCGTCACAAAACAGTATCTAAAAGTCGAAATTTTCCAAATTTAGTCAAAAAATCTTTTAACTTTTAACTATTAACTTTTAACTATTTTGTATCTTTGCAAAACAAATATTATTGTTATGAAAAAGTTTGTTCTTATTATCGTATTGATTATCAGTGCTTTAAGTCTTTCAGCACAATCAGGTCGTGAAAAAGGTTACGTGTTCCGCCCAGAGGTGGGTATCGGAGCTTTTGGGTACGGTAACTATGAAAATATTTGTGAAATCAATACTTTCGGAAAATATAGCTGGGCTTCAAGTTATTCAAATAACAATGTCTATCTGAAAAACCATGGAACTTCTGGTCTTAATTATAGCCTTCTTGCTAACTATGGCTATCAATTCAACCCATACATCTACCTTGGCGGTGGCGGAGGTTTCTATGGCAACAACGGCGGAGTATCGGCGGCTTTATATGTGAACCCTAGGTTTTATTTGGGAAACAGACATTTCTCGTTTTTCTTTGACCTTAAAGGTGGCTATGCCCTGAATCTTTTCGGGACACAGGCTGATAAAGACACCTATTATATCAAAAAACATCTCTTGGATCCAACCATTTATTATTATGATGAAAACGGATTCCACGAAACCCTAGAATATGAAAAGTTTGTTACGGTAACATCAGGTGTTTATCGTGTTCAAGGATATTTCACATCTTTCGCCTTCGGATTTGAAGTGAACCGCTCAAGCTACAGCTTCTGTCTTGATCTGTACAACACAAATATGAAGACAACTGTCGAAAACCATTACTGGGAGTTTTCCAATGACGGCTCTTATAGCGGAAATCCTACAATTTACAACACAAAAACGGAGACTTACGACGATGCGAATAAGTTAGGTTTCACCCTGGCTTTCAGATACGGATATTCAATTTTCTGATTGGATACTTAAATATAATTCCGAGAAGCTCTTTTCGGCAAACTTCGGGATCTCCCTGTGTATCCCCCAAGATTTCTTAAGCAACTGCTTCATCTCGAGCTTGTTTAGGAAATCTTTCGTTTTATCCATGTCCTTTCTGTTTTCAACACGTTTCATAATGAAGTTGAAAACTCTCTTCTCGCCCAGTAAAGAGCCGTCTTCTCGGGCAATTTCCATCCTGTTTCTCAACACCAGGTCGCTGATTTTGATGTTCATTGGACAAAACTCCTCACATTGGCGGCATGAACCGCATAAAGTGGCGAAATGTGCCGACTCCTCATATCCGTCGGCTATCGACCGTACCACGCCGACAGGTCCAGGGAAAGCGTTGTCATAGACATGACCGCCTATGGTGTTGAAAACCGGACAAACACTATGGCAGGCGCCACATTCTATGCATGTCATGATGGTACGCTGCTTCTCCCTCGAGAGCATATTCGATCGGTTATTGTCAACCAATACAATATAAAGCTTCTGACCTTTCTGAGGCTTGCCTAAAATGGTGTAATATGATTTTACTCTGATGTTTGTAACCTCATATAGCGACGAAAGGGGTAACAAAACACTTATGTCGTCAATTGTAGGAATGAGTTTGTCGATACCTATTAAAACAATGTGAACCTTAGTGTTTGATATCGATTTTAGTACATTTCCTTCGTCTTCAGAGATGACTACATCACCTGTGTCGGCAACAAAAAAATCAGCACCAGTGATAGCGGCGTCGGCACTTAAATATTTGTCTTTTAACACTTTACGTGTCACCGTCATCAGCTGCCTGGCGTTCAAGTCATCGCTCACACAAAATTTCTCGGAATAAACTTCAGCAATGTCCTGTTTTGTCTTATGTGCTGCCGGATGATTCGGATCTGACGGCCTCTCGTTGAATTGATAACAGATGAAATCACCAGTGTCAGTCTCGGTGACATCCATTTTTTTCATCTCCAAATATGGCATCAACCCTATTTCTTCGGCGAGGACACTCTTGGTTTTTACAATATTTTTCGATTTTTCATTTTCTAAAATATTGTAAATCATATATTTAGCCTCTTCAGCATCACGAGCCCAACGGACTTTTCCACCATTATTATTAACATTGGTCTCAAAATCCACCAGATATTTGTCGTAATACTTAAAAGCCTTGTTTCTTATGTTAAAAGCGCGGTTTTTCTCTAGTTTGATATTGGCATAATGCCTGGCACAATCGTCAGCCACACGCAAAAAGAATTCGTAGCGATCCATCATTCTTTTCTGATGTTCGCCATCAAACGCCACCTTTTTCACGTTCTGACTAAATATCGCGCCTTTTTCTGTCATTATTTAAAACAAAACCAACTTTAACTTGTAAACTGACTCTAAACTCTAAACTAAATATCTATTTTCCTAATTCTATTAAGATGTCTTCCCCCCTCAAAATCCGTTGTCAGATACGCCTTCACAATATCCCAAGCCAACTCATTGCTGATAAACCTTCCCGGCAATGCCAAAATATTGGCGTCATTATGTTGACGGGCGAGTTTGCCAAGTTCCACATTCCAGCAAAGAGCAGCTCTCACATGTGGATGATGGTTGGCAGTCATCTGGGCACCATTGCCACTGCCGCAAAGTATAATTCCTAATGGATATTTTCCATCCTGTATATCCTGAGCCAAAGGATGTATCATATCGGGGTAATCGACACTTTCTGCCGAGTAACAACCGTAATCTTTCACTTCATAACCGCTATCTTTCAGTTTATCAATAAGATAGGTTTTCATGGCAAATCCGCCGTGATCAGATGCTATAGGAATTATTTGATTCATTTTACAAATTGTTGAAAAATTTTTACAAAAATAAAAAAAAAATTTTTACAAAAAATCGTTTTACGTTAATTTTTAATCAGTTATAAAAATGCAAAATTTTACCCCTTTTTTGTATCTTATTGAAAATCAATTTTAGAAAAATTATCAACATTAATTTTAATAAAATGTTAATAAAATTTTGATAAAAAATGATAAGATTTTTATGTTTAAAAAAATAGAAAAATTTGGAAAGATTTGAAAACTTATTTCTTTGTATTACACAGTAAAATCAACACTTTTCAACACCTTATCATTATGATTTTTAATTACTTAAAGAGTTATCAACATAGAGTTATTTATCTAATTTTTTATTTATTCTTTTTATTAATTTATAACAAATTAAAAAACATGATTTGTATAAAAAACATATCTTTGCAACATGAAAAAAGTTTTGGTCATATTGTTTTTTATCTCGACGTTAATTTGCCGCTCGCAGATACCACATCTTTATGATCATACTTTTCCGCAAATCACGTCACAAAATTACCAAATTTTGGAAATGCTGGAGCAAGTTGATGAAAATTTAATTCAAAATGACGTGTATCATTTGTCGTCATATATTAACCGCCGCGCCGATGCCATACATATATATAATGTAAAGGACTGGTTGGTTTCGCAATACGAAAATTTTGATATTGATTCTATAAATCTTCATGATTTTGTTGTACAGTCAAGTTGGGATACTGTTCCAAAACCGTTTACTACTGCTCCTAATGTGCTGGCTTTCAAACGTGGTACAAAATATCCTAATGAATATGTGGTTTGTGGCGCTCATTATGATTCTTACGTTATAACAGAAGGTGATTTCAATCCCGACACTCTTGTTTCTCCTGGTGCAGATGATAATGCCTCTGGAGTTGCAGGAATTCTTTCTACAGCAAGAATTTTAAGCAATTACAGTTTTGAGCGCTCAATAGTTTTTGCCAATTGGAACGCCGAGGAATTCGGTCTTTGCGGCAGCTATCAATATGCCAAACAATGTCGTAATGACAGTCTGGATATAGTCGCATATTTCAACTTGGATATGACAGGTTATCTCAACCCAGGCGACGATATACACATACATCTTTTATATACGCAATGTGATTCACTGCTTGGAAATTTTGTAAAACAAGTCTGCCATACATATTTTCCAAATGTAAATATTTGTCAAGCATGGCTTCCTAGTGGCGACACTGATTATTCGTCATTTAATCGGAATGGCTATCAGGCAATATCACCTAGCGAGGATGTCAACAATCTCTCGCCATACATCCATTCAACTGAAGATATAATAGGTCTGAGTGTAAACAGTTTTGAGCAGGCTGCTCTTTTTACAAAGCTCAACCTTGCTTGTGTGGCTTATGCCGCTGGACTTATTTACCAATCAGTTGATGAGATAGATGACTATAATCAGGAAGTTGAGCGATATGAGGTATTTGACATATTAGGCCGCCATGTTTACACCAAAAAATTCATCTCGAAAAATATGGAAGAAATCCGTGTAACCGACTTACAATCAGGAATTTACATCGTTCGATTTTTATTAAAAAACGGCGATGTGGTTACAAGGAAAATTATCAAAAATTAAACAATAAACGGTAAACAGTAAACAGTAAACTATTCCGTATAGTGTTTAATCATCCTCTCGATGGCACGTTCGCAGACCGGACAGAACTTCTTGCCGTTAAATGTGTTCATCAGGCAGTCGATCATAGGACGATAGATGCCGGTTTTCTGATATCCCGCTCCTTCGTAAACACCAACTGTATTGTTATATTTCTTTTCAACAGGCGTCGGCACTGGCGTCTTCTTGCCAATCATATCCTGCCATTTGCAATCAAAACCTACTAAAGTGGTGATGTTAGGCTCCCAAGGCTCAACTTCTAAACAATAATTGTCGGTTCCATCATAAGCATATTCATCCGCCAGACCCGCGAATCCATGCCCGAACTCGTGAATAATAACATCTGACGAATAGGAGTTGCCTGTAGTGCTCACACAATATGAGTTGAAAATACCACCACCACCGTATTTCTTGGTATTTGCGAGGATGTAAATTTGGTCGTAAGGCACCTGGCCCGCCAATGTTTTCATAGTCTCGTTGTCATATGTCATGCAGTAACGCTCACTGTCGAAAGTCCAGAAACTGCAGCTTAAGGCGGTGTTTCGATATAGTTTGTCACCTGGCATGGTGATATCTGAATCCTGCGATGGCACCTTTATAGCGCGCACGTTAAACCTGTCTTTATAACGGCTGTAAGGCTCGTAGCTGAACAGACTCTTCACGAAAAACTCACAGTCTTTCTCAAACTTTCCCATCTCCTGCTCGGTGTATCCGTCGGGCAGAAGCACTATATCTACAGCGTTTTCAACAGGATAGTCGCCGTAAATATTGATGATTTCGTAAGGCAGCTGCGGAGAGGGTTTTATGAAATAATCATTCGGATCAACAACAATCTGCATCATTTCGGATGTCTTAAGATGGTCGTCTTTGGCGTAAAAAGTAACCCATACTGTCTCTTTCGGGAACGGCATCACCACCGACTCATGGAAACCTTTGTTGATATGTTGTGCCTCTTCTGTCGTCTGCCATTCGCCGAAAAGAAGGCAATAGCCATGTGAATAAAGCACCACATCCGAATCTGGAAGTGTTACCTCAAAAAAATACATTCCGTAGTTCATTTCATCGACCAGCTGGACACGAGGACCTCCCCATTTCGGTTCTTTCACGAGTTTATCGAGCGCATACGACACCGTGTCGGCATTGCCAAAAAGGTAATAATCAATTCGTAACTGGTTGTCGGTAAAATACTTGTCATATTCCACTTGACCTTTTACTTTAATGTTTCCAAAAAGCAAAATTGTTGATAAAATGACGAACAAAATCCTCTTCATGTTGATAATTTTTTTGCAAAATTACAATAAAATTTTATACTTTTGCAAGTTAATACTGTTATGAAAAGCGAAAAATCCACAACAAAACGCCGTTTAAGAGGTTCTTATCTCATCTCTCTGATGAGTATAATGCTGGTATTGTTTGTACTGAGTCTATTCTCGTCGTTGGTTCTTTTCACTAATAAAATCTCCGATTACATCAAGGAAAATGTGGGTTTTGAAATAGTGATGAAAAAAGGTGTTTCCGAAAAGGATATCATTGATTATCAACATCTTTTGGATAAGAAAAAATATGTAAAATCCACAGAATACATCTCGCAACAGGAGGCAACGCGTAGGCTTACCGAAGATCTTGGCGAGGATATTCTGGAGTGGCTCGGCGATGTCGATAACCCACTTCTACCCTCAATAGACGTGCGTTTTAACTCAGATTACGCCAACAACGACAGCATAGCGAAGATCGAGCAGTGGGTTTTGAAAAACAAAAACGTGAAAGAGGTGTATGTACAGAAGTCGCTGATACACTCTATCGATAAGAATGTCAACAAGATAGCGGCGGTTTTGCTGCTTGTCGGACTGGTGCTTCTCATCATGGCGGTGACGCTGATAAGCCATACCGTGAGGCTGTCGGTATATTCAAAACGCTTTGTGGTGCGTAGCATGCAGTTGGTTGGTGCGACGGAAGGTTTCATTATCAAACCGTTTATGAAATACTTTGTGATACAAGGAATTATAGGTGCTTTGCTGTCGATAATCCTTCTCACAATATTCCTCATGGCGATGTTTAAAAACGTGCCGGAGCTCATGGTGCTGGTAAATTTCGGCAATATAGCAATAATCTACCTTTCGGTTCTCATTTTGGGCATGCTTTTAACAACCTTATCGACGTTATTCTCTATGAGAAAATATCTCCGTGCCGATGTTGATGAACTTTACGAATAATTAAAAATTTAGAGATATGGCAACAAAAAACGAAGTTAAAACAACAGAAAAACAACAAAAACCGATGCCTTTTGGACGCAGCAACTATATCTGGGTGCTTATCGGACTGGCGTTCCTCCTTGTCGGATTTTTATTGATGATAGGTGGTGGCTCAGATAACCCAGATGTGTTCAACGAGGGAATATTCAGCTTCAGAAGAATAACCCTGGCTCCGATCCTTATTTTAATCGGATTCGGCATACAGTTCTATGCAATTATGAAAAAACCAAAAGAATAAAATCAATAATCCTATGAAAAAATTACTATTACTCATTGCAGTCCTATTCATCACGTTAGGCACTTATGCCCAGTCGTTCGTGATGATAAACGTTGAAAATCAACAGCAAACAGAAAAACTGTTTAACGACAATAATCTGAAAATCCATTATTATAACGACAATTTCGTTTTGGCTACCGCTAAAGTTGTTGACGAAAATATGATGGTTTTGGATGAACATGCTTTCGCAAAAAATGATGTTTATTACATTGTTTATTGTGATAAAAACAGTCAAGAAAGCTATATTTCCGATGTTAAAGAAAAGGTTTTATTCGGCAATGATAATCTATTGATTGTCAATGGAATAGTAAAGTCGTTCAAAAACGATGGAATGGTGGCAATCTTCAACAGAGAGGCAAAAATGGCAGTAGCGCATCGCGACTATCCTGTCATCACTGAAGAGAACCCCACCATTCGCGAGATGATGGACCAGGTTGATATGGATTCATTACAAGCCACGGTGCAGCATCTTCAGGATTATGGAGGACGTTTTTTCAAGTCAGAGCAGGCGTTTGCTGCTTCCGACTGGGTGGCGTCGCGTATGGCAGCCCTTGGCTTGGAGGTAGAACAACAACCATTCTACGTTTCCTCATGGGTTGGAAGTGGCAATGCGGCGCCAAATGTCATTGGCATCCAACGCGGTACTATTTATCCTGATGTGTATGTCGTTTGCGGAAGCCATTTCGATTCGTTTACTTGGGATGTTATATCTGGAGGCACTAGTGCTCCTGGTGCTGACGACAATGCCACTGGAGTTGCTTCGGTACTTGAAAGCGCCAGAATCATGACACAGTATGAGTTTGAATATTCAATTATTTATTGCGCCTACGGTGCCGAAGAGGAAGGACTTTACGGAAGCGAGGCTTACGCATCGCGTTGCCAAGAGCAAGAAATGCAGATTTTGGGTTATTTCAACAACGACATGAATGGCTATCTTAACCCTGGCGACCCGATCCATATAGATTTGATTTATCCGAATTCTGTGGCCCCGATAGGCAATTATTACATGAATGTGGCGAGTGTTTATTTCCCGGAACTGCCAGTACGCCATGTCAATTTCGACGAGGGCGACAGCGACCATACCTCATTTAACCAACACGGTTATATGGGAATTTATCCTTTCGAGGATTATCAGCATTACAGTCCTTATATCCACACCACCAGCGATGTAATCGGAACAAGTGTTAACAGTTTCGAGATGGGACAACAATATTGCCGAATGAATATCGGATGCCTGGCAGAACTGGCAACCCTATATGATACTTCTGGTGTTTTGGAAGTTGAAAGCGATGATGTCGAGATATATCCTAACCCCGCAAATGATGTCATCACTATAAAAGGTGAAGTTGCCTCAATTGAGATTTACGATCTAGTTGGAAAATGCGTAAAAACGGTATGGAAAAATATGGAAGAAATCCGTATAAGTGACTTATCATCAGGACTTTACATGATGCGGATTTTTACTCCAAACGGAAATATTGTGACGAAGAGATTTATTAAACAATAGTTAAAAATTTTCAGTTGACATCTATAGTCATCTTTTAACTTTTAACTCTTTAACTTTTAACTAAAATGGATTGGCTACAAGCTCTTTTACTTGGAATTCTCCAAGGTTTGACGGAGTTCCTGCCCGTGTCGAGTAGTGGACATCTCACTATTTTGTCGAACATCTTCGGGATGAGCGGCGAGGAAAACCTTACGTTTAACGTGGTGCTGCATATCGCGACAGTCTGCGCCACCTTGGCCGTGCTTTGGCATGAGGTGGTTTGGATTTTTAAAGATCTGTTTACCAAACAGAAATGGAATTCGTACCAAAACCTCAACGGAGGCACAAAATACGCCATCAACATCCTCATCTCGATGATTCCGGTGGTCATTGTAGGTTTGTTTTTCAAAGACACCATCGAGGAAATCTTCGGTTCAGGATTGTTGATAGTCGGCATCATGCTGTTGATAACCGCTACACTGCTTGCTTTCGCATATTTCGCAAAGCCGCGTCAGCGTGAGGAGATCTCGGGATGGCATGCTTTCATTATAGGTATCGGTCAGGCCTGCGCCACCATGCCAGGCTTGTCGCGCTCTGGAACGACTATTGCAACAGGTTTGTTGCTTGGAAATAAGAAGGAAAAGCTTGCCCAGTTCTCGTTTTTGATGGTGATTCCGCCTATTTTAGGTGAGGCCTTGCTCGATTTCAAAGATGTGATGGAAGTCGGTTTCCACGAGGCGATGGCAGGCATCTCGCCGTTCGCGCTCATCATTGGCTTCCTGGCGGCGTTCATCACAGGCTGCTTGGCTTGCAAATGGATGATTAGCATCGTGAAGAAGGGCAAGCTTATCTATTTCGCGATATACTGCGTGATTGTTGGTGTTTTGGCAATTTGTTTCGCATAATGGACTTTCATTTCGAAGAAGGAGAAGTTTTTTTGATCGACAAACCATTGGATTGGACGTCGTTCGACGTTGTCAATCTGATTCGTGCTGTCATCAAGAAATACCATCAGATTCGGAAGTTGAAGGTTGGTCATGCTGGCACCTTGGATCCTTTAGCGACGGGGTTGTTGATACTCTGCACTGGACGGATGACCAAGCAAATCGACAATTTCCAGGCACAGGAGAAGGTTTACACAGGAACCATGCTGTTGGGGCAAACCACACCGACGTATGACCTCGAGAGTGAGCCGAACAAGTTCTTTCCGACGGACGGGATCAGCGCCGAGGCGTTAGACGAGGCGCGTAAAAAGTTCATAGGAGATATAATGCAGCGTCCGCCGAAGTTTTCCGCTATCAAGATCCAGGGGAAGCGCGCTTTCGATTATGCCCGTTCCGATGAGGAGCTCGAACTGAAGGAACGTCTCGTGCATATCGATGATTTTCAAATAGATACGACAAATTTCCCAAAGGTTGATTTCATGGTGAAATGCTCCAAAGGCACCTACATCCGCTCGTTGGTGAACGACTTTGGCCGGGCTTTAGGCAACGGAGCTTGTTTAATAAGTTTGCGTCGCACCAAAATCGGTGATTTCGACGTGAAAGACGCCTGGAATTTAATGGAACTGAAGCAGAAGCTCATTGATACAGCTCCGGAAACACCGGAAATTATTCTTTGATTTCCACTTCTTTAGTCTTTAAAAGATTTTGATTGTTTTTCATGAATTTTATTATTGCGATGATGCCAATTGCAAATGTGCCTATGATTGCGAAAACCAGTGCGGCAAAGTAAATAAGCACAAATATCATAATTGCGATAAAGGCAAACATGAGAATTCCGCCGACACTGTAAGCGAAGCCGGTTCCGACAACTTTATACATCGTTCCTCCAATATTCTTAATAGCGAGGGTTGGGTTCAAGGCTTCACCAAGCATAGCCGGAAGAGCGATAAGAGTAGCGCCAATCACACCCATTATGATACTGAAAATAGACGCTGCCGAATCACCAATACTGCCTAAAACAGTGTTTCCAGCTTCCTTACTTTGTGCAAGTTCTTCAGCGGTAGCCGGAACGAAAGCAATGATAGCGTAGCAAATGTAAAACACCACAGCCAATAAAATTAATACCAAAAGACCCCATTCAGGATGATATCCTTTTGTACCATCAAAAATTGGCATCACAAAGCCAATAAATAATGACGCGATGATACTGAACACAAGTATCCAAGCTACCCAATCTTTTCCGTTGTAAACATATCCGGCTATGTCAGGATTGTTGTTTTTAATTCTTTTGAAGACTGCGAATATAGCCAATGCCGGTGCGCCAAGCATCGCTACAATGATTAAAATTGTTAATAACATAATGATGGTTTTTTGTAATTGAACTTAAGTTTTAATTCCACGTCTCAAAATTAGTAATATTTTCGATTAAATAATTACAAAAATGTTATTTATTTTTGCATCAATGTCACAAAACACCATTTTAAAACGTCTTATATACGAGATTTGACAGATATATGAATTCCGAGTTTGAATTGACATATCGAAGCAACTATCAGCGTTTGTTCAGGATTGCGGCTAAAATGCTCCGCGATAATGACGCTGCCCGCGATGTGGTTCATGATGTTTTTATGGCATATTATTTCGTTCAAAACGATAAGAAAGTCATAAAAGATTCTAAAAACTGGCTCATCAGATGCACTATAAATAAAGGTGTAGATTTCTTGCGTAAAAATAAGAAAATCGTTTCCGATGAAACTTTTGCTAAACAAGATAATACATCGCAAACTATTGACAGTCAGATAGATTTAATGAGTTTATCGAATCTGATTTCAAAACTCGACGGCAAAGACCAATCGCTGGTAGTGCTTTACAGTGAAGGTTATTCTTACAAGGAAATCGCAGAAATCACAGGTACAAACTTCAATTCTGTCGGAAAGACTTTATCAAGAATTTTGGAAAAATTAAGGAGGGGATATGAAACACTTTGATGAAATAACGATTCAAAAATATATCGACAACGAACTTTCTCCGGAAGAAAGAGTTGCTGTCGAAATGCATCTTGAAACATGCGAAGAATGCAAAAAACAAGTTGAAAACCAGCGTGTTTTTTCGGAAAAAGTGAAAAATTCATTTGATGGACTGGTTACAAATGATATAGAAATTCCAGAATTCAAAATTTCTTATCAACCAAAGAAAGCAAGAACTTTAAGAATCGTTCTAATTTCTTCACTTTCAACGGCTTGCGCTATTTTGCTGGCATTTTTCATCATCAAAGGTATTAAAAATGAGCCTGAGAAAAACAATGTTTCCGACATTTATGATTTCTTCACCATCGAGGAATACGATGCAAATAAACCTATGACAGAACAAATGTTTACATATATGGATAACAACATTTAAATATAAAGATTATGAAAAAACTATTTTTAATTCTCACATTAGCATTTGCATCATATATCGTTGATGCACAGACAATTAACCTTGTAAAAGATAACTCTTACGCCATCACTGAAGATTCAGATTTCTTTGATGCATTAGGACAAGCCGGAACGTTGTATAACGCCAAAAAACTGACTGTCTTCGACGATGGTACAGCCATGATCAGTCACACCAATGAAAACCGTTATTCTTTGTTTGACAAAAACGGCAAGCATTTGAAAGACATCGAGATTTATTTTGAAGACGGCAAGAAGAAACCATTCAACTTACAACCTGTTTTCGGAAAAATAAACAACCTTTATTTCACTGGGAACAACAGTCAGGGAATTATCTATTTCTTTAATGATAATGGATTGATTGTCAAAGATATAACTATTGATTTCTCAAGCCATGAAATGATTCCTTTGGCAAACAACAAGATTGCTCTTTTTGGAGGTACATCATGGACAAAACAATGGAGATATTTTGTAGCGATTTTAGATGTTAATACCGAAAAATACCACATTATTTACGATGATTTTGAAGACAGTACATTTCCCAAAAACGATTATACAATATATGCCAAAAGACTGATAAATCACAGAATTGATATGATTAAGATTTCGGATAATGTGTTGGCAATAGCTATTCCCGACAACGGCAAACTTTTACTTTATAATTTCATTGAAAGCAACCTTATTGAAAAGAAACTTGATTGGAAGCCGAAGACTCTCTCGGTGGAAGAGCAGCAGAAAATGCAATCCGAAGCTATCGAAAAATACAAGAAAGAGTTTCCAAATTGGTCGTCTGATGATATGGACCCACAAACAATAGCAGAATTACAGCAAGAGTTTGTCCAAAGGCTTGAAAATGGTATGAATTACATCACAGAGCCATTGACATTATCATGGTTTACATCAGCAATGAAAGGCAATGGCGACAATATCATCTTTTTTGAATATATTGAAGAGGCTGGTAAAAACTCCTTCCATACTTATTCTGTTAATCAGAATAAAACCATTTCTCAGAACTCGTTCCAATCCGCTGATTTCGACCTTTCAATAACAAAGAATAGATTCGTTATCCACAATGGCTATGTGTATGGAATTCAGAAGGTTAAAGGTTCAGAAAATGAACTGAGATTAGTAAGGTTTGAAATGAAATAAACATTCAATCATTATTAAACACTATGTAGAGACGTCATAATATGGCGTCTCTACTTGTTTTATAAATGAAATCAAAAATCAATCTTCGTCTTCCAAAATGAAGATCTCTTCCACTTTTTTGTCAAACACCTGCGCCATCTTCAGCGCCAGCACTGTCGAAGGAACATATTTCCCCGATTCCACCGCGTTGATGGTCTGACGGCTCACTCCTATGCGTTTTGCGAGCTCTTCCTGCGTGATGTTGAGTTCAGCACGCGCTATTTTCAAACGGTTTTTCATTGTGCACCTCCTTCTTTGTTGGCTCTGTACAGCTCAATTCTGAATTTGATGATGAAAAGAATCAAGAACAATGGGAAAATCGAGTACATGGCATACAAATAAGACCAGCTATATATGGTTAATGTGAAGATAACCAATAAGATAGCTGCACAATAAGTTGCCCAAACAAGACATTGTTCCCGAATGCTTTTCACAAACTCATCCTCGATTTTTTCTTTTGAAAATCCGATAAAGATGAGTCCGGTGATAAGAACTGGGATGATAAATGTTAGCAAACCGCAGTCTGCCATGCAGAAATACTTGCCTTCACTGAATAAATCCCCGTTTATCAATGCGGGCATTTTGAATTCCGGGCTGGTTTCCAAACAAACCCAGATGATTAATGCAATTAATGCAATTGTGGTAAGCGCCACTCCGACAGGTTTGAAGCTGTTCGGAAACAAATAGTTCTTTTTCATAGTTTTTATTTTTTAATGGTTTAACATTTAATTCGAATGGTTAACGCTGCAAAAGTAAAGAATATTTTACATATAGACAAAAAAATTTTACATTTTTTTCAAAAAAGATTGAAAATATCAGCAAAATCAGGTTAAAATTTTGTAATTTTGCGCCCTCAAAACGGTGATTTTTAATGAAAAAACGCTATATTTTTTCCTCAGGCGACTCTTTTGAAGCCGATTTGGACGACTTAAAACGTCTTTTGGCTGAAAATCAACAATATGTTGAGAACTATGAAGATGTCTTAGGATCTCTCTACGATGATGAATACGTCGCCCGCGGCAATGGCTTCTGCGATAGAAAATATAGCGACGATTTCGTTGAAAGTCAGTTGGAAAAGTATCAAAAACGTGTTGAAGAACTGAAAAATTGGATAAAAGATGAGCAACTTTAAATCATTTTTGAAAAGAAAAAACGTCGATGTCTCGGCGAAGGCATATCTTCTTGACGCTCTTGGCGCTATGGCGCTCGGTTTGTTCGCGTCATTATTAATAGGTACGATTTTCGACACCATCGGAAGCCGTTTGAATATCCCGATGTTTGTTGAGTTTGCGAAATACTGCAAAATCGCTGCAGGGCCAGCTATGGGAGTGGCTATCGCTTACGCTCTTCATGCCCCTGCTTTGGTGATGTTCAGCGCCGTTGCCGTCGGAGTGGCTGGAAACACCTTGGGCGGTCCAGTCGGAGTGCTCGTCGCAGTAGTCATCAGCACTGAGCTCGGCAAGATGGTATCGAAAGAAACTCAGGTTGATATCCTTGTAACTCCTTCTGTTACAATCATTTCAGGTATTTTACTCGCGATGTTTGTCGGTCCTGGCATCAGCCGTTTCATGACAGCTTTCGGCGACTTCATCATGTATGCAACAAATCTGCATCCGTTCGCGATGGGAATCATCGTCTCTGTCAGCATCGGAATGGCTTTGACGTTGCCTATTTCAAGTGCCGCAATTTGTATCGCCATCGGACTTTCCGGTATCGCCGGAGGTGCTGCAACAGCCGGTTGTTGTGCTCAGATGGTCGGTTTCGCCGTCATGAGTTTCAAGGAAAACCGTTGGGGTGGCCTCATCTCACAAGGTCTCGGCACTTCGATGCTTCAGATGCCAAATATCTTACGTCATCCTCTGACATGGATTCCACCGACATTAACAGCGGCTATCACAGGTCCTTTGGCAACATGCGTGTTCCATCTCGAGAACGTGCCAATCGGCTCAGGTATGGGTACCTGCGGCTTGGTCGGACCTCTCGGTGTCATCTCGGCAATGCCTGACGGAGGCGCCAACATGTGGTGGGGAATCTTATTAATATGCTTTGTTTTACCAGCAGTTTTAACTTGGTGCTTCGGTCAGATCTTTAGAAAACTGAACTTGATTAAAGACGGAGATCTGAAGTTGGTACAATAGCCATTAGTAATCAGCCATTAGCCATTAGTTTTTTTAATGCTTCATTGTAAGCTAATGGCTTATACCTAATGGCTAATGGCTTATAAATCAATTATTTATGTATATTTGCATTCCTTTTCTGAAAAAGTGAAATAATTAAAAATATTTGAAATGAAACTATCACAGTTTAAGTTCAATTTACCGCACGACCTCATCGCTATGTATCCGCCGAAAGAGCGCGAAGACGCCCGCATGATGGTTTTGCACCGCGACACTCAAACCATTGAGCACAAAACATTCCGCGACATCCTCGAATATTGCCATCCGGGCGATTTGTTCGTAATCAACAACTCACGAGTGTTCCCTGCCCGTCTCTATGGCGAGAAGGAGAAAACCGGAGCAAAGATTGAGGTGATGTTGCTCCGCGAGCTCGACCCTGAGAGCCGTCTCTGGGACGTCCTCGTCGACCCTGCCCGTAAGATCCGTATCGGCAACAAGCTGTATTTCGGTCCGAATGACGAGCTCGTAGCCGAGGTTATCGACAACACCACATCACGTGGCCGTACACTGCGTTTCTTGTTCGACGGCCCACACGATGAGTTCAAAAAAGTCATCATGGGACTTGGCGAGACACCGCTTCCGAAGGTTATTCAACGTCCTGTCGAAGAAGATGACGAGTTCAACTATCAGACAGTCTACGCAACACAGGAAGGCTCTGTCGCAGCTCCTACAGCCGGCATGCATTTCAGCAAGATCTTGATGAAACGTATGGAGCTTCAGGATGTTAACTTCGCCGAAGTGACACTCCACACAGGAATGGGCAACTTCCGCGACAT